>NZ_JBWKDP010000006.1:150767-275532 GCF_056435905.1 Streptomyces sp. NPDC043861
CCCGCCTCGGACTTCGAGTCCTTCACCGCATCACGTTCACCCGAACCCGACTTCGACTCCGCACCCGTGCCCGCCTCGGACTTCGAGTCCTTCACCGCATCACGTTCACCCGAACCCGACTTCGACTCCGCACCCGTGCCCGCCTCGGACTTCGAGTCCTTCACCACGCCACGTTCACCCGAACCCGACTTCGACTCCGCATCCACGCCCGGCTTGGGCTTCGAGTCCTTCACCGCACCCGCGCTCGCGCTGTCGGTACTCGTGTGCGCCTCGGCCGTCTGGCCCGTCTCCGCAGCGGGCTCCGACTCCGCCGCGGAATCCGCGGCTTCCGTCTTGTCCGCATCCGCCGCCGAGCCCCCGTCAGAGCTCTTCGCCGCGGCGCCCTCGACGCTCCGGTCAGTGTCCCGCAGGGGCTCTGGTGTCGTGTCCCGCGACTGCTCCGCCTCCGACATGCGTCCCCTCTGCGATCCCTGATCCTCGCCCGCGCCTGCCGCTTCCGCGCGATGCGGTAACCCGCCCTGGAAGAGCTCCCATTCTCTCTCACTCCAGGACCGGCGACTCTCCCGGGTCCGCCGTGTGTCAGGACAGGCCCGCAGAGGGAGGTTCCTCCTGGGCCGGACGTTCCGGTCGGGCACCCAACCCGTACTGGTCATCGCCCTGTTCGTACGACCGGCCGGACATCGGAGCTCTGGAACCAGCCGCACGAAATGGCGAGTTCCACACCAGCCGACAAGGGGAAGGAGGTGTCTCGTCAGATCGGCACGATGTCGGGCGCGCCCAGGCGCGCCGCGTCCGCCGTCAGGTCGTCCGGCTGACGCTGCGACTCGCGCTCGGCCTCCACCCGCTTCTCGTAGTGCTCGACCTCCTTCTCGATCTGCTTCTTGTCCCAGCCGAGTACCGGCGCCATCAGCTCGGCGCATTCACGGGCGCTGCGGGCCCCCCGGTCGAAGGTCTCGATGGAGATCCGGGTGCGTCGCGTGAGGACGTCGTCGAGATGACGGGCTCCTTCGTGCGAGGCGGCGTAGACGATTTCCGCCCGCAGATAGTCGTCGGCGGCGGACAGCGGCTCACCGAGGCCCGGGTCGGCCTCGATGAGGCTCAGCAGTTCCTCGATCATGGAGCCGTAGCGGTTGAGCAGATGCTCCACCCGGGCGACATGGATACCCGTGCGTGCCGCGATCCTTGCCCGCGAGTTCCACAGTGCTCGGTAGCCCTCGGCCCCCATCAGGGGCACATCCTCCGTGACGCACGCCGCGACTCGCTGGTCCAGTCCATGCACCGCCGCATCCACGGCGTCCTTGGCCATCACCCGGTACGTCGTGTATTTGCCACCGGCGACGACGACGAGCCCGGGCACCGGATGGGCGACCGTGTGCTCGCGGCTGAGCTTGCTCGTCGCCTCCGACTCCCCCGCGAGGAGGGGACGCAGACCTGCGTACACACCCTGGACGTCGTCGCGGCTGAGCGGCACTGCCAGCACGGAGTTGACGTGCTCCAGGAGATAGTCGATGTCGGCGCTCGAAGCCGCCGGATGGGCCTTGTCCAGATCCCAGTCGGTGTCCGTGGTCCCCACGATCCAGTGACGGCCCCAGGGGATGACGAAAAGCACGGACTTCTCGGTGCGCAGGATGAGCCCGGTGGTGGAATGGATCCGGTCCTTGGGCACGACCAGATGGATTCCCTTGGACGCCCTGACATGGAACTGGCCACGCTCGCCTATCAGGGCCTGGGTGTCGTCCGTCCACACCCCCGTGGCGTTGACGATCTGCTTGGCCCGGACTTCGTACTCCCCACCGGCCTCCACGTCCTGGACACGGGCACCCACGACACGCTCGCCCTCACGCAGAAACCCGACCACCCGTGCCCGGCTGGCGACATGTGCGCCATAGCTCGCGGCCGTGCGCACGAGGGTCGCCACATAGCGGGCATCGTCCATCTGGGCGTCGTAGTACTGCAGGGCGCCCACCAGCGCGTCCTTCTTGAGGCAGGGCGCAACCCGCAGGGCGTGCCGCCGCGAGAGGTGACGGTGGACGGGCAGTCCGCGGCCGTGGCCCGAGGACACCGACATCGCGTCGTACAGCGCCACACCCGATCCGGCGTACAGCCGCTCCCAGCCCTTGTGCTTCAACGGGTAGAGGAAGGGCACGGGACGCACCAGATGGGGGGCCAGCCGCTCCAGCAGCAGTCCGCGCTCCTTGAGGGCCTCCCGGACCAGCACGAAGTCCAGCATTTCCAGATAGCGCAGCCCGCCGTGGATGAGCTTGCTCGATCTGCTCGAGGTGCCCGAGGCCCAGTCCCGGGCTTCGACCAGGCCGGTCGAAAGTCCGCGTGTCGCGGCGTCCAGCGCGGTTCCCGCGCCGACCACGCCGGCGCCGACCACCAGCACATCCAGCTCGCGCTCCGCCATCTCGGCAAGTGCCTCGGCACGCTGGGTCGGTCCCAGTGTCGCTGTCCTCACGGCTGCCTCCCGTCGCCCCCGTTGGTCGGACCCACAACCTTGATTCTGTCCGCACTCCCCCACTTCAGCCACCGCCTGTGGACAACACTCGGACAGCCAGAACCTCGCAATGCCATATTTCGGTCATATTTACGCCTAGTCTGACATTGCGCACCGCTCCTCCTGCCCACAGGACTTGCGGGATGCATCCCCTTCGGCTACAGGGAGTTCCGGCTACCGGGAAGGACTGCTCACCGCCATGCCCGCAGATCTCGCCGTCATCGGACTCGGTCATCTCGGACTGCCACTCGCCCAGGCCGCCGTAGCCTCCGGCATCGAGACGATCGGCTACGACACGGACCCGCGCCCCGTAGCCGAACTCGCCGCCGGGCGCCCGCCGGTCGAGGGCTCGCTCAGCGCCTCCGAAATCCGCCGGATGCTGTCAGGCGGTTTCCGGCCGACGACCGACCCGTCCGAGCTCGGCCGTGTCCGCACCGCCGTCATCTGCGCCCCCACCCCGCTCGGCGCCGACCGCACACTCGACCTGACCGCCGTCGGCGACGCAGCCCGCGCCCTGGCCGCCCGGCTGCGCCCGCGCACCACCGTCGTGCTGGAATCC
This sequence comes from Streptomyces sp. NPDC043861, assembly GCF_056435905.1. Lineage (NCBI taxonomy): Bacteria > Bacillati > Actinomycetota > Actinomycetes > Kitasatosporales > Streptomycetaceae > Streptomyces > Streptomyces sp. NPDC043861. The sequence continues at coordinate 153,824 of NZ_JBWKDP010000006.1, forward strand.
GCGGTCACGCCGGGAACCACGGAGAACTGTCTGCTGCCCGTCCTCGAGGAAGGATCGGGACTGCGCGCAGGCCAGGACTTCGCGCTCGCGTACTCGCCCAGCCGGCTCGACCCCGGCAGCCGCACCCATGGCTGCGCGAACACCCCGAAGGTGATCGGTGGCCTCACCCCCGCCTGCACCGAAGCCGCCGCGGCCTTCTACGGACGGGTCACGGACAAGGTGGTCCGGGCGCGGGGACCGCGCGAGGCCGAGACCGTGAAGCTGCTCGAAACCAACTTCCGGCACGTCAACATCGCCCTCGTCAATGAGATGGCGGCCCTCTGCCACGACCTCGGCGTCGACCTCTGGGACGTCATCCGCTGCGCCGAGACCAAGCCGTTCGGCTTCCAGGCCTTCCGCCCGGGCCCCGGCGTCGGCGGCCACGGCGTCCCCGTCGACACGGTCGGCGCACACCGGCCGCTGCGGCTGGTCGAGCTGGCGGGCCAGATCAACGAGCGCATGCCGCAGTACGTCATCCAGCGCTGCGCGACCCTCCTCAACGAGCACGGCAAGTCCGCGCGGGGGGCCCGCGTCCTGCTTCTCGGCATCACCTACAAGCCGGACCTCGCCGACCTCGAGGGCTCTCCCGCACCCGAGATCGCCGAGCGGCTGATGGAGCTGGGGGCGTCGGTCAGCTACCACGACCCGTACGTGCCCGACTGGCGCGTCCGGGACCGTCCCGTGCCGCGCGCGGACTCCCTCTACGAGGCCGCGGCCAATGCCGACCTGACGGTTCTGCTCCAGCACCATCACACCTACGACCTGCAGGGACTTGCGGTGAAGGCTCAGCTGCTGCTGGACACGAGAGGAGCGTCTCCAGCAGGCGCGGCCCACCGTCTGTGACGCCCGCCCGGCCGGGAAGCCCACCCGCGGGGAGGCGCATCCCCTGGCCGTGCGAGCCCGGTCTGCAATGCAGATGTGCGCCGTCGGACCGGAGTGCTAGGGTCCAGCGCCACTTGTCGCACACTCGTGCGCTTCCACGTCCCATGGGGGGATCTTCAGCATGTCCCAGTCCGTTCCACCGTCCGGCAACCCGTTCGCCGAGGGCGCCGCACCCGCCGACGGTTCCGCCCCGGCCCAGGCTCCGCTTCCGGCGCCCGCTCCGGCCCGCAACAATGTCGCCCTCGGCCTGGTGGCCGCCCTCGTCGCCGCGCTCGTCGCGGGCGGCGTGTACGGCGGTGTCGCCGGCGGGATCGAGCGGGAGATCGGCTGGGCCGCCATCGGCGTCGGCTTCCTGACCGGCTTCGCGGCGGCCAAGCTCGGCGGGCGCAACCCGGTCCTGCCCGTCGCGAGCGCAGTGTTCTCCCTGGGCGCGGTCTACCTCGGCCAGCTCGTCGCCATCGCGATCATCGCGGCCAAGGAGCTGGACGTCTCCGCGACCGAGATGTTCCTCGACCACTTCGGTCTGCTGACGGATGCCTGGAACGCAGGCAAGGACTTCATGACCTTCGTCTTCTTCGCGCTGGCCGCCGTCGCGGCATTCGGTGGTGCCAAGAAGGGCGCGGAGTAGGTCCCGGCTCCTGGGGGGGGTCCGGCGCCGGTCGCCGGGGTGCCCGCGGACTCGGCGAGCCGTGCGGCCCGCAGATTCCGCCGGCTGTCGAGCCCTGCTCACAGGGACGACCGGTTTCGCACCGCGCCCGCTCCCGCTCGGGCGCTCCTGCTCCTGCTCCTGCTCCTGCTCCTGCTTCGTGACACCGGACGACAGGCCGGTGTCACGACAGGCAGGCCGACGCAGCCGCAGCCGGGCCTGCGGCAGGGCGCGATCGGGACCGGTGCACGTACACAACAGGCTGTCCTCGGCTCCGGCTCGCCCGCACCTCCGGCGACCTGGCCGACGGACACCCGCACGAGGGGCCCGGCACCACCACGGTGCCGGGCCCCTCGTGCGCAGGAGCAATGCGCGTCAGCGCTTGTGCTGCGAGTCCGCGACCGTCACCTCGACGCGCTGGAACTCCTTGAGCTCGCTGTAGCCCGTCGTCGCCATGGCCCGCTTCAGGGCACCGAAGAAGTTCATCGAACCGTCCGGGGTGTGCGAAGGGCCGGTGAGGATCTCCTCCGTCGTGCCGACGATGCCCAGGTCGACGAGCTTGCCGCGCGGAACGTCCTCGTGGACGGCCTCCATGCCCCAGTGGTGGCCGCGACCGGGCGCATCCGTCGCGCGGGCGAGCGGGGAACCCATCATCACGGCGTCCGCACCGCAGGCGACGGCCTTCGGGAGGTCGCCGGACCAGCCGACGCCGCCGTCGGCGATGACGTGGACGTAACGACCGCCGGACTCGTCCATGTAGTCGCGGCGGGCCGCCGCCACATCCGCCACCGCCGTCGCCATCGGCACCTGGATGCCCAGGACGTTACGGGTGGTGTGCGCCGCGCCGCCCCCGAAGCCGACCAGCACGCCCGCAGCGCCCGTGCGCATCAGATGCAGGGCTGCGGTGTACGTGGCGCAGCCGCCGACGATGACCGGGACGTCGAGCTCGTAGATGAACTGCTTCAGGTTGAGCGGCTCGGCGGCACCCGACACATGCTCGGCCGACACGGTCGTGCCACGGATGACGAAGATGTCCACGCCGGCGTCGACGACGGCCTTCGAGAACTGGGCTGTGCGCTGCGGCGACAGCGCTGCGGCGGTGACGACTCCGGAGTCGCGCACCTCCTTGAGGCGCTGCCCGATCAGCTCTTCCTTGATCGGGGCCGCGTAGATCTCCTGCAGGCGGCGGGTCGCCGCGCCCTCGTCCAGCTCGTCGGCGATCTCGTCGAGCAGGGGCTGCGGGTCCTCGTACCGGGTCCAGAGCCCCTCGAGGTTCAGCACACCCAGGCCGCCGAGCTCACCGATGCGGATCGCGGTCTGCGGAGACACCACGGAGTCCATCGGGGCGGCCAGGAACGGCAGCTCGAACCGGTAGGCGTCGATCTGCCACGCGATCGAGACCTCCTTCGGGTCCCGGGTGCGCCGGCTCGGGACGACGGCGATGTCGTCGAAGGCGTACGCCCTGCGGCCGCGCTTGCCGCGCCCGATCTCGATCTCAGTCACGATGTGTGGCCTTTCCCTTTACGTCTGCGCCTACCAGTATCCCCGACACATGGGAGGGGGCGGTCCCGGGAATCCCCGGAACCGCCCCTCGCAAAACACGCGTGCGGCTACTTCCTGCTGTAGTTCGGCGCCTCGACCGTCATCTGGATGTCGTGCGGGTGGCTCTCCTTGAGGCCCGCGGACGTGATCCGTACGAACCTGCCGCGGTCCTGCAGCTCCGGCACCGTCCGGCCGCCGACGTAGAACATCGACTGGCGCAGACCGCCGACCAGCTGGTGAACGACCGCGGAGAGTGGACCACGGTAAGGAACCTGGCCCTCGATGCCCTCGGGCACGAGCTTCTCGTCGGAGGCGACGCCCTCCTGGAAGTAGCGGTCCTTGGAGAAGGACCGCTGCTCGCCACGCGACTGCATCGCGCCGAGCGAGCCCATGCCCCGGTACGACTTGAACTGCTTGCCGTTGATGAAGAGCAGCTCGCCCGGCGACTCCTCGCAGCCCGCGAGCAGCGAACCGAGCATCACCGTGTCGGCGCCTGCGACCAGGGCCTTCGCGATGTCGCCGCTGTACTGCAGACCGCCGTCGCCGATGACCGGGACCCCGGCCGCCTTCGCCGCGAGGGCTGCCTCGTAGATCGCGGTGACCTGCGGCACGCCGATGCCTGCGACGACACGCGTCGTACAGATCGAGCCCGGGCCGACACCGACCTTGATGCCGTCGACACCGGAGTCGATGAGCGCCTGGGCGCCGTCGCGGGTGGCGATGTTGCCGCCGATGACATCGACGGACGCGTTCGACTTGATCTTGGCGACCATGTCGCCGACCAGCTTGGAGTGGCCGTGGGCGGTGTCGACGACGATGAAGTCGACACCGGCCTCGATCAGGGCCTGGGCACGCTCGAAGGCGTCGCCCGCCACACCGACGGCGGCGCCGACGAGCAGCCGGCCTTCCTTGTCCTTCGCCGCGTTCGGGTACTTCTCCGCCTTGACGAAGTCCTTGACCGTGATGAGGCCCTTGAGAATGCCCTGGTCGTCGACGAGGGGAAGCTTCTCGATCTTGTGGCGGCGCAGCAGCTGCATCGCGTCCACACCCGAGATGCCGACCTTGCCGGTGACCAGCGGCATCGGGGTCATGACCTCGCGCACCTGACGGCTGCGGTCCGACTCGAAGGCCATGTCACGGTTGGTGACGATGCCGAGGAGCTTGCCCGCGGCGTCGGTGACGGGGACACCGCTGATCCGGAACTTGGCACAGATCGCGTCGGCTTCACCGAGCGTCGCGTCGGGGTGCACCGTGATCGGAGCGGTGACCATGCCGGACTCGGAGCGCTTCACCAGGTCGACCTGATTGGCCTGGTCGGCGATGGAGAGATTGCGGTGCAGCACGCCGACGCCGCCCTGGCGGGCCATCGCAATGGCCATCCGGGACTCGGTGACCTTGTCCATGGCGGCGGACAGCAGCGGGATGTTGACCCGGACGTTCCTCGAGATGAACGAAGAGGTGTCGATCTGGTCGGGCGCCATGTCCGACGCGCCGGGCAGCAGCAGCACGTCGTCGTAGGTCAGCCCGAGTGTCGCGAATTTCTCGGGCACTCCGTCGACGTTGGCAGTCATGACACCTTCCCCAGATGGCCTTGATCGGTGCGGATGTCCATGCTAACGGGATCCGCGGGTGTCTCATTCCACGATCAAGATCGCTCAATGGCTTTGTGCGTTCGTACGTGTGCGAGGGGCGCCCTGTTCAGCACCCGGCGCGGTCCGTGCCCGGAGCCCTGCCCGGCGCCCGGCGCGGTCACTGTTCGGCCAGCGCACGCAGCCTGATCAGTGCCCGGTGCTGGGCCACCCGGACCGCACCGGGGGACATCCCGAGCATCTGGCCGGTCTCCTCGGCGGTCAGCCCCACGGCGACCCGCAGCACCAGCAGCTCCCGCTGGTTCTCGGGGAGATTGGCCAGAAGTTTCTTGGCCCACTCGGCGTCGTCGCTGAGCAGTGCGCGCTCCTCGGGACCGAGCGAGTCGTCCGGCCGCTCCGGCATCTCGTCGGAGGGAACGGCCGTCGAGCCGGGGTGCCGCATGGCGGCCCGCTGCAGATCGGCGACCTTGTGCGCGGCGATGGCGAAGACGAACGCCTCGAAGGGGCGTCCCGTGTCCTTGTAGCGCGGCAGCGCCATGAGGACGGCGACGCAGACTTCCTGCGCCAGGTCCTCGACGAAGTGACGAGCATCACCGGGCAACCGGTTCAGCCGGGTGCGGCAATAGCGCAGGGCGAGCGGATGCACATGCGCCAGCAGATCGTGCGTGGCCTGTTCATCGCCGTCGACGGCACGGAGAACGAGTGCACCGATCACCCCGCGGGCATTCACCGCCTCGTCGTTGCGCATCGGTCCATGGTGCCTTGACTGCCGCTGGTCCGTGGCACCGCGTCCGTAGTTGTGCACCGAAGCGTTATGAGCAGGTGCGGCGGAAGTCATCTCCTGCGCCCTCCCCTTGCGCTCGACCGACTTGTCCCCGAGGAACTCCACATCTCAAGGATGCGGCATCGCGCGGGAAACGTGTGCCCGCGGGTTGCCGTGGCCCCGCCCACCGGTCGGCGGGCGGGGACGGCCATGCGCTCGGCACCGCGTCGGCCGCGCCCCCTGCGCGGGGGACGCTCACGCTTCCGCGGGTCGCTTCCGGGGCAGCCACCCGGTGCGGTCCCGGCCTGGCCAGGCACCGTTCAGCGCACCAGGCCCCAGCGGAATCCGAGCGCGACAGCGTGCGCCCGGTCCGATGCACCCAGCTTTTTGAACAGCCGCCTGGCGTGCGTCTTCACCGTGTCCTCGGAGAGGAACAGCTCACGCCCGATCTCGGCGTTGGACCTGCCGTGGCTCATGCCCTCCAGCACCTGGATCTCACGTGCGGTGAGCGTGGGGGCCGCGCCCATCTCGGCCGAACGCAGCCGACGCGGGGCGAGCCGCCAGGTCGGGTCGGCGAGCGCCTGGGTCACGGTGGCCCGCAGCTCGGCGCGCGAGGCGTCCTTGTGCAGGTATCCGCGCGCCCCGGCGGCCACCGCGAGCGCCACACCGTCCAGGTCCTCGGCGACGGTGAGCATGATGATCCGGGCGCCGGGGTCGGCGGAGAGCAACCTTCGGACCGTCTCGACGCCGCCCAGTCCGGGCATGCGTACGTCCATCAGAATCAGGTCCGAGCGGTCGGCGCCCCAGCGGCGGAGGACTTCCTCGCCGTTGGCCGCGGTCGTCACGCGCTCTACGCCGGGCACGGTTGCGACCGCGCGGCGGAGCGCCTCTCGGGCGAGCGGGGAGTCGTCGCAGACGAGGACGGATGTCATGGCCGCCCTCCGCAGCTGATGCGCGTCACCTTGAGCCTCCAGGCTGGTTACGTATCGTCACCTGTGCGGTTGACGCTCCAGGACACCTGCCCGAGCGCTTGTTCTCTCAACCGCCTCCGCACTCTCAACGACGGTCACTCGAAAGAGTTACGGGTCCCACGGGCACCTTCGGCACTCTACGTGAGGGTCCACATACGGAAGAGAGCAACACGACTCAACGACGCGTCACATGGACGCTAATGCCCCATTTAGCGGCTTTTCTTCCCTTTTGCTGGTGTCTGTGGCTAGATTCGCAATGAGTCATATTTACATCTACTTACACCGTAGATGTACGGTCAGAGCTTCAGGCATCCACTCAGCACGGCTACAAGGGGACATGCGCTATGGCAGATTTCTCCCGCCTTCCCGGACCGAACGCCGATCTGTGGGACTGGCAGCTGCTCGCGGCGTGCCGTGGAGTAGACAGCTCGCTCTTCTTCCACCCCGAGGGGGAGCGCGGCGCGGCAAGGAGTGCGCGCGAGAACTCAGCGAAAGAGGTCTGCATGAGGTGCCCGGTACGCGCGGAGTGCGCGGCGCACGCACTGGCAGTGCGGGAGCCCTACGGGGTGTGGGGCGGACTGACGGAGGACGAGCGTGAGGAACTGATGGGGCGGGCACGGAACCGGTTGATCCCGGCGTCCAGCACAGGTGGTGTCACCGGCCACGGCTGACCCGCCGCCGAAAACTTCGGAAGAAACGTTCCTGCGCCGCCCCTTCCGGCCACGGCGGGGCCGCTGAGGTGTGCCCTCGTCGCTCCGGCGCGGGGTGCGTTCACATCGAGGCGACGTACGCCGTCGCGCACCACGGCACGGTGCCGGGCGGCCGTGGCGTCGTCAGCGGGCCATTGGTGCCGTCAGCGGGCCGCGGCGAGAGCCAGCCGGTCCAGGGTGGCCGCGACCGCCGGGACCTGGGCCAGATCAGGGAGCGTCAGGGCGACGATCTCACGATGCACGGCCGGCTCGACGGTGACCGAACGCGCGTTCTTGGGCAGCACCGACTCCAGCGCCAGTTCCGGCAGTACGGCCACGCCCAGACCCGCGCCGACGAGTCCGACCACGGCCGGGTAGTCGTCCGTGGCGAAATCGATCCTGGGGGTGAAGCCGGCTTCCTCGCAGACCGCCACGAGCTGGCGGCGGCAGCGCGGGCAGCCCGCGATCCAGGGCTCATCGGCCAGATCCACCATGGAGACCGCTCCTGCGCCGGCGAGCGGATGCCCCTCGGGCACCAGACCGACGAGCCTGTCGCTCAGCAGCGGCCGGACGACCAGGCCCTCCCACTCCTCCCCTGCCGGGCCGTAGCGGAAGGCAAGCGCCACATCGCAGTCGCCCTCGCGCAGCATCTCCACCGAGCGCGGCGGTTCGGCCTCCACCAGCGAGACACGTGTGCCGGGGTGCGCCGCGCGCAGAGCGGCGAGCGCGACGGGCACCAGGGTGGAACTGCCGCTGGAGAACGACACCAGACGCACCCTGCCCGCGCGCAGCCCGGCGATGGCGGCGACCTCCTCCTCGGCGGCGGTCAGCCCGGCGAGGATTCCTGCGGCATGGCGCACGAGGGCCTCGCCTGCCTGGGTGAGTCGCATCTCCCGGCCGGTCCGGATCAACAACGGTGTGCCGACGGAGGTTTCGAGCGCCTTCATCTGCTGGCTGACGGCCGGCTGGGTGCAGCCCAGCTCCCGCGCCGCCGCGGAGAAGGAACCGGTGGCGGCGACGGCACGCAGGACACGGAGATGACGAGCCTCGATCACCTCTTGAGCATAAGGTGCGCTTGGGGTACGAGCACAGTACTCAATGGATGCTTTGAGGGAATTGGGCTAGCGTCCTCGTCATGAAGCTCCTGTCTGTCAATGCGGGCCGGCCCAGAAAAGTCGAGTACACCGATACCGCCGACGGTCTCACCGGCGTGGACAAGCGCCCCGTGGACGGTCCCGTACGGGTCTTCGCTCCCGGCCCCAAGGGTGTCGGCGCCAGCGGTGTCGAGGGGGACACGATCGGCAATCTGCGCTTCCACGGAGGCGACGACCGGGCCGTGACCGCGTTCGCGCGCGAGGACCTCGACGCGTGGGAACGGAAACTCGGGCGGACGCTCGCCGACGGCGCCTTCGGCGAGAACCTCACCACCACCGGACTCGATGTGAACGGGGCACTCATCGGCGAGCGCTGGCGCATCGGCTCGGGTGTGGTCCTCGAGGTCACCGGAGGCCGCATCCCGTGCCGGACGTTCCAGGGGCACGTGGGCGAGAAGGGTTGGGTCAGGCGGTTCACCCGGGAAGCGGCACCGGGAGCGCTGCTACGCGTCGTCGAACCCGGCACGATCCGGGCCGGAGACCCGGTCCGGGTCGTGCACCGGCCGGACCACGACATCACCGTCACGCTGCTGTTCCGGGCCGCGACGCTGGAGCGGCATCTGCTGCCGCGCACCCTGGTGGCCGCCGAATGGATGGAGTCCGAGCTGCTGAGGACGGCACGGTCCTACGTCGCCGGGCACGGCTCCCGCTAGGACGGCGGACCGGGAGGGTTCGTGCGGCGACCGCACGCCGAAGGGCATGGGGCACGACGTGCAACCTGTCCGCGGGGCACTAACGTGCCGACCATGACGACAGCACTGATTACGGGCGCGACCGCGGGCATCGGTGCCGCGTTCGCCCGGCGGCTCGCGGCGGACGGACACGATCTGGTCCTGGTGGCGCGCGACATCAAGCGCCTTCAGGAGCAGGCCACCGAGCTCCACGACAGGCACGGCATCGAGGCCGAGGCACTGGCCGCCGATCTGGCGGAGGAGGCCGGGATCCGCTCGGTCGAGGCACGGTTCGCCGATCGAAGGCGCCCCGTGGATCTGCTGGTGAACAACGCCGGTTTCGGCAACAAGGGCCGGTACCTCGAGGTGTCCATGGCCGATGAGCTGCGGATGCTGAAGGTGCACTGCGAGGCGGTGCTGCGGCTGACGTCCGCGGCGGCGGAGCCGATGCGGCAGCGGGGCAGGGGCGGAGTGGTGAACGTCGCCTCGGTGGCCGCGTTCGTCCCGCGCGGGACGTACGGCGCGTCCAAGGCCTGGGTCGTGCAGTTCACCCAGGGTGCCGCCCGCGATCTGGCGGGGACGGGGGTGCGGTTGATGGCACTGTGCCCCGGGTTCGTACGGACGGAGTTCCACCAGCGGGCCGGGATGGGGACGGACAACATCCCGGGCTGGATGTGGCTGGACGCAGACAAACTGGTGTCGACGGCGCTGGCGGACCTCTCGCGCGGGAAGTCCCTGTCCATCCCGGATCCGCGGTACAAGGCGCTGATGGGCGTGGTGAAGCTGGCGCCGAGGGGCCTGCTGGGCGGCTTCAGTTCGCGGGCAGGCCGCAAGTACGGGCCGAAGTAGTCCGCCCCGGAGCAGTACGGCCGCCCTGCTCGTCCCGCCCGTTCCGGCCCGTCGCGGCACCGGTACGGTCGGGTGCCGGTCGATCCCGGTGGCCTCATCTGCCGTACGGGGAGCGCGACTTTCCCGCCGGCCGCACTGATGCCCGTACGGCGCGGCGCCGATGACGCATCGCGCGATTCAGCCGTCGACGCGGCACCGCTTCGAGGCGGTGTCCGGTCGACCGGATGCCGGGCCGGAAGTGACCGAGCCCGAAGTCCCGCCGCCGGACGCCCCGTTGTACGGCCTGCCCGATGGGCCGCCCCGCATGTGGTGGGCTCGCCTGCGGTGGCGGGCTGCACCGGAGGCCGGTCCGGCGCCGGACGAGGCGGGGCGGTTCGCGAGGGGGCTGCCGTTCGCCGATCCCGTACGGCCGGAGTCGCCGCATCTCTCCAGACAACCGGCGAACCCTAGCATTTTCACTAAAATGGGCGTATCCCACCCACTCCGGGGAGACGCCATGACATTCGTACAACTGATCGACTGTAAGACGAATCGCGTGGACGAGCTCAACCAGCTCATGGACACCTGGGTCGAACAGACCAAGGGGAAGCGCACCGCCACCCACAGCCTGATGGCCATGGACCGGTCGGACGCGACGCATGTCATAGAGATCGTCGAGTTCCCCTCGTACGAAGAGGCGATGAAGAACTCGCACCTGCCCGAGACCGACCGGATCTTCCAGGAGATGGTGGCGCTGTGCGACGGCATGCCGACGTTCACCGACCTGGACGTGGTCCGGGACGAGCAGCTGAACAAGGACGCGAGCCGCCGTTTCTTCGTGGACGCCGCCGCCGGCAACCCTGAGATCCTCCGCGAACTGCTCGCCGACGACTACCTCGACCACGACCCGTCCAACCCGGACGACCTCACCGGGATCGAAGCGCTGATGCACGAGGTCGGTGTGTGGCGCAGTGGCTTCGACTTCACCTTCACCCTCGAGGACCAGATCGCCGAAGGCGACCGGGTCACCACCCGCTGGACCTGGAACGGCCTGCACAAGGGCGAGTTCATGGGGCTCGAACCGAGCGGCAAGCGGTGCACCATGACGGGTACGACCACGCAGCGGTTCCGCGACGGCCTGATCTGCGAGAGCTGGTGGCAGTACGACAGGCTCGGCCTGATGGGCCAGCTCGGCGTGCTCGAGATGTAGAGATCGCCACGCACCCGCGCGTCAGGAGGCGGGCAGCCCGACACGGCACGGGGAAGGGCCCCTGTTCCCTCTCCGGGAACGGGGGCCCTTCCGTGCACGCGGCTCAGCGGGTGTACGCGCCGCCGAGCGGGAGTGCGTCCGCTCAGTGGGAGTGGCCGTGGCCGTGGCCCGCCTCCGCCGGCTCCTCTTCCTTCTTCTCCACCACGAGGGTCTCGGTGGTGAGCAGCAGGGAGGCGATCGACGCGGCGTTCTCCAGCGCGGAGCGCGTGACCTTGACCGGGTCGATGACGCCGGCCTTCACCAGGTCGCCGTACTCACCGGTCGCGGCGTTGAAGCCGTTGCCCTTCTCCAGCTCCGCCACCTTGGCGGTGATGACGTAGCCCTCGAGGCCGGCGTTCTCGGCGATCCAGCGCAGCGGCTCGACGGCGGCGCGGCGGACGACCGCGACACCGGTGGCCTCGTCGCCCTCCTTGCCGAGGTTGCCGTCCAGCACCTTCACGGCGTGGACGAGCGCGGAGCCACCACCGGAGACGATGCCCTCCTCGACCGCGGCGCGGGTCGCGGAGATGGCGTCCTCCAGACGGTGCTTCTTCTCCTTCAGCTCCACCTCGGTGGCTGCGCCGACCTTGATCACACACACGCCGCCGGCCAGCTTCGCAAGACGCTCCTGGAGCTTCTCGCGGTCCCAGTCGGAGTCCGTGGACTCGATCTCGGCCTTGATCTGGTTGACGCGACCGACGACGTCCTCGTGGCTGCCGCCACCGTCGACGATGGTGGTGTCGTCCTTGGAGACGGTCACGCGGCGGGCGCTGCCCAGCACGTCCAGACCGGCCTGGTCGAGCTTGAGGCCGACCTCCTCGGCGATGACGGTGGCACCGGTGAGGGTGGCCATGTCCTGCAGCATCGCCTTGCGGCGGTCACCGAAACCGGGGGCCTTGACCGCGACCGCGTTGAAGGTGCCGCGGATCTTGTTCACGACGAGGGTCGAGAGGGCCTCGCCCTCGACGTCCTCGGCGATGATCAGCAGCGGCTTGGAGCTGCCGGCCTGGATGACCTTCTCCAGCAGCGGCAGCAGGTCCTGGATCGAGGAGATCTTGCCCTGGTTGATCAGGATGTACGGGTCGTCGAGGACGGCCTCCATACGCTCCTGGTCGGTCACCATGTACGGCGACAGGTAGCCCTTGTCGAAGGCCATGCCCTCGGTGAAGTCCAGCTCCAGACCGAAGGTGTTGGACTCCTCGACGGTGATGACACCGTCCTTGCCGACCTTGTCCATCGCCTCGGCGATGAGCTCGCCGACCTGCTGGTCCTGGGCGGACAGCGCGGCGACGGCCGCGATGTCGGACTTCTCCTCGATCGGACGCGCGGTGGCGATCAGCTCGTCGGAGACGGCCTTGACCGCGGCGTCGATGCCCTTCTTCAGGGCGGCCGGGGAGGCACCGGCGGCGACGTTGCGCAGACCCTCGCGGACCAGGGCCTGGGCGAGCACGGTGGCGGTGGTGGTGCCGTCACCTGCGATGTCGTTGGTCTTGGTCGCCACCTCCTTCACCAGCTGGGCACCGAGGTTCTCGTACGGGTCCTCGATCTCGACCTCGCGGGCGATCGTGACACCGTCGTTGGTGATGGTGGGGGCGCCGAACTTCTTGTCGATCACGACGTTGCGGCCCTTGGGGCCGATCGTCACCTTGACCGTGTCGGCGAGCTTGTTGACGCCGCGCTCAAGGGCGCGACGGGCGTCCTCGTCGAACTTCAGGATCTTCGCCATGGAGCTTCTCAAGTCCTCTCAAAACGAACCGCGCCCCGGGCCACCCGGCTTCTTACGACGCGGGGGCCAGGGGCGCAGCTCAAGCAAATCTGCCTGGTACGGAGTCTTCCGGGAATCGCTCCCCGGTTACCCCCGACCTACTTCTCGACGATCGCGAGCACGTCGCGGGCCGAGAGGACGAGGTACTCCTCGCCGTTGTACTTCACCTCGGTGCCGCCGTACTTGCTGTAGAGCACGACATCGCCGGTCTTGACGTCGAGCGGCAGGCGCTCGCCGTTCTCGAAGCGACCCGGGCCCACGGCCAGGACGACGCCCTCCTGGGGCTTCTCCTTGGCAGTGTCCGGAATGACCAGGCCAGAGGCCGTGGTCTGCTCGGCGTCGAGCGGCTGGACCACAATGCGGTCCTCGAGCGGCTTGATGGCAACCTTGGAGCTGGTGGTCGTCACGATCCGACCTCCCCCTTCGGAGATCTCACGGGGTTTACTGTCTGAGGTGGCGACCAGGTCGATCCGTCGTCGCGGGTGCCGGACCTGCCCGTCGCTGTGTTGGCACTCTCCGGTGGGGAGTGCCAGACCCGAGACTATGACTGCGATTAGCACTCGGTCAAGCGGAGTGCCAATCCGCCCGGTGTGGCGGTTCGATCTCGATCCGGACAACGACCGAACACCGAAGCGTGTTCCGCGCATGCGCACGAAGGGCCGGACCCGACGGACGGTCCCGGCCGGGACGGAACGCTGCACAGACGCGCACGGACGGGCAACATGGCGCGCGGACGGGCAACACGGCGCCGCGGGCGGGTGCAGGGGCGCCGCGGGCGGGTGCAGGACGCCCCCCCGACGGCGGCGAAGGGTGCACCGGCCCTCGATCACCCCGGGGCACGGGCCGGCGCGGGCGTCTCACACGTAGTCCTCCAGCCGGGCCACGGCATACCCCCTGCCCGTGACGACCTTCATGACGTTGCGGATCATGTCGGCCATGCTGCCCTTCCACTGCTCCTCGCCGCGGAAGTGAGTGAGGATGATGTCCCCCGGATGCAGATCCCGGTCCCACTCACGCCACTCCATGTGATCCGGGAACGCCTCCGCGGCCCAGAGCGGTACGGCCTTCACCCCGCACGACTTCGCGGCCCTGAGCGTGTCCCTGTCGTAGTTGCCGTACGGCGGGCGGAAGAGCGGCGGGCGCTTCCCGAACCGCTTCTCCATCCTCGACTGCTGCCCGCAGATCTCCTTCTTCTGCTGCCGGTACGAAAGCGCGGGCAGATAGCGGTGGTTGAGGGTGTGGTTCTGCAGCGCGACACCCCGGTCCTGCATCTCCTCGAAGTAGTGGTAGTCGTCACGCACGAGGTAGTCGCTGAGGAAGGCGGTGTACGGGATGCCCAGGTCGCTCATCATCTCCAGCAGCTCGGGATCCTTCTCTGCCCCGTCGTCGATCGTCAGGAAGACGATCTTCTCCTTCGTCGGCACCCTGGTGAAGACGGGGGGCAGGCCGTCGCCGTCGTGGACCTCGAAGCCCTTGCGGAAGGTGATCCTCGGCTTCCTGGCCGGCGGCGGGGGCGCGGTCAGCGGGGTCCTCCTGAGCCCCCAGCGCCTGGCGGCCGCGACCCGTGCGGCATGCGTCTTCTTCGTACGTTCCACGTAGGCGCCGAGCGCACCCGCGGGACCGGCGGGCTTCTGCTGGCCGTGCGCGGGCCTGGGGTGCCGCGCACCCCCGGTACCGGGCGACTCGGCCACACAGCCCGACACGATCGCGGCGACGAGCAGGGCGGTCAGCAGCAGGGGCCGACTACGCCCCCTTCTTCGCATTTTTTCCTTTTGTCGCACTGTCTGCATGGCGCCGCATCCTGTCAGCGCCACTCCCCCACAGGGCTCCGACACCGCCGCCCGGCGCGCACGGTCCCCCGCCTGGCCGACAATGGCCGGGTGAACGATCACGTCCTCTTCCCGCTCCTCGCACCTCTGCTCACCGCCGAGGGGCAGGCCCTGCTCGCCGCACTCCGCGACCACGACCCGGCGCAGGAGCTGGCCCTCGCGACCCGGCTGCGCCGCGAGCACCCGGCCGAGCTGGTCTCGGCAGCGCTCACCCAGGCGCGGCTGCGGCAGCGGGCAGTGGCCAAGTTCGGGGCGGAGGACGCTTTCCGGATGTACTTCACGCCGCACGGGATCGAGCAGGCCACACGGGCGTCGGTCGCCGCCTACCGGGCCCGGCGCTTCCGGGACCTCGGCCCGGCCGGGGTCACCGATCTGTGCTGCGGCATCGGCGGCGATGCGATCGCGTTCGCACGCGAGGGCTTCACCGTGCAGGCCGTCGACCGGGACCCGCTGACCGCCGAGACCGCTCTGCTCAATGTGCACACGGTGGTGGAGGGCACCCCGCTGATGACGGTCACCTGCGTGGACGTCATGGACCACGACCTGTCGGGCAGCGAGTCCCTCTTCATCGATCCGGCGAGGCGTGGCGGCCGCGGCCGCATCTTCGACCCCGAGGCGTACTCGCCGCCGCTGTCCTGGGCGATCGAGAAGGTCCGCCAGGTCGGCACCGGCGCGATCAAGATCGCGCCGGGGGTCCCGCACGAGTTGGTCCCGGACGACTTCGAGGCCGAGTGGATCTCGGACGGTGGCGATGTGAAGGAGGCAGTGCTCTGGCACGACGGCGGGAATCCGTCCGCGAGCCCCGTCACCCCCGGCGCCCGGCGCGCCACCCTCCTCCCGTCCGGCGCGACACTGACGGGCCGCGGCCTGCCCGACCCCCGGGTCCGCAAGGTCGGCCGGTTCCTCTACGAGCCCGACGGAGCCGTCATCCGCGCCCATCTCGTCGCCGAGGTCGCCGAGGAGCTGGAGGGGGGTCTGATCGACGAGACGATCGCGTACATCACGGCGGACGAGCTGCGTCCGACGCCCTACGCCACGGCCTACGAGATCACCGACGAACTGCCCTTCCACCTCAAGAGGCTGAAAGCGCTGCTGCGCGAGCGCGAGGTCGGCATCCTGACGGTGAAGAAGCGCGGCTCGGCCGTCGAACCGGAGGAACTCCGCCGCAGGGTGAAGCCCAGCGGCCCGAACGCGGCGACGGTGTTCCTGACCCGGGTGGCGGGCGCCCCGACGATGCTGATCGGCCGGCCGGCCGTCTAGTGCTGTGACCGGATGGGTTCACCGGCTCGCGACGCCCTGCAAGGCGCTCCCCCTGGCTTCGCCGGGAGGTGCCCCCTCGCTGCGTTGTCGAATCTCCCGAGTACATCCGGTACGAGGGCGATACTCCGCCGGCCTCCGGCCGGTGGGGGTACCCCCGGGCGGAGCCAGGAGGAGCACCCCCACCGGCCTTGCGATACGTCCCCTCGGCCCCAAGGGGCCGGGGGAGACCCCATGCCCTCGGCCCCAAGGGGCCGGGGGAGACCCCATGCCTGCGGCCCCAAGGGGCCGGGGAGACCCCATGCACCGGACGCCGCGAGCTTCCCGGCGAACCCATCCGGTCACTGCACGAGAAGTCTCCCGAGAACCCGGCCTGTTGGAGTGGTGTCCGGTGTGGAGGGGCCCCCGGGAGCGGCAACATCCGCTCCGGCCCGCAGGTCGGAGCAACCCGGGATAGGTGTCGTCCCCGGCCCGAAGACGCCGGGGCTTTCGCACGGGACGATCGGTGAGCCCGGGGGCTTCGGGTGCACTGCCGCGTGGGCGGTGGGCCCGCCGTGCCCGGGGCCGGTCAGTCCTCCTGGCTGCCGGCGGGGTTCTTCGCGGGTGCCTCTGCGGTGGTGAGCCGCACCGCCCAGCGGTAGTGGGCCACTGCCTTGGCCATGCCGATCAGGCCCATCACCCAGAGGATGACGCCGACGCCCATGAAGTACGCCACGTCGCCGTAGGTCCAGCTGCCCGGGCGGGCTGTCGCCGGGGCGGCGAAAGAGATCCACAGGCCGGACGCGCTCAGCAGGAACGACACCAGCAGCCAGCTCAGGCTGGGCCCCGGCCAGCGGAACCGGGCATCACCGGCCGGGTCACGGTCCAGCACGGCCCACTGGACGACGAGTTCGCGGACCTTTCGGTCGCGGTGGAGTCCGGAGGTGACGAGAACGACGGCAGGGACGAGCACGCACAGACCGATCACCCCACTGATCCCCAGAGCCACCGCGGACATCGCATCCACGCGTGGACCCATGGAGACGAGTGCCGTCCCCACGATGCCCCAGCCCAGCTGCAGCAGCATCACCATGAGCAGGAACATCAGCAGCCCCGGCACACCGACGAGCCGCTTGGTGAGGTCCGCCAGTACGGCCGCCCGGTCGGAGAGGAGGGCATCGCGGTCGGGCCAGGTGCGTACGGCCTCGGGCGGCGGGGGCGGAGGAAGCGGGCGCTTGCGGGCGGACATGCACACGAGGCTAGCGACCGGTCGATGGCCGCTGGACCCCGGGAGTTCGAGCACCCGGTGCCGACGCCCTCGCCAGCAGCAGCTCACGCTCCCGCGCATTGCGGGTCAGGGAGGCGGCCCGCTCGAACTCCACCCGCGCCTGAGCCGTACGCCCGAGGCGGGAGAGCAGGTCCCCGCGCACGCTCGGGAGCAAGTGGTAGTCCTTGAGGGCCGGTTCGGCCGCGAGGAGGTCCACGATCGCGAGGCCCGCTTCCGGGCCTTCGGCCATCGAGACGGCGACCGCGCGGTTCAACTCGACGACGGGGGAAGGAGCGACGGCCGCGAGCCGGGCGTACAGGGCGGCGATGGTCGCCCAGTCGGTGTCCTCGTAGGTCACGGCCTGGGCGTGGCACGCCGCGATCGCTGCCTGGAGGGCGTACGGGCCGGGCGGGCGGCCCAACGCGTTCGCCCGGCCGAGGGCGGCGAAGCCTCGGCGGATCAGCAACTGGTCCCAGCGGCGGCGGTTCTGGTCGGCGAGGAGCACGGGCTCGCCGTCGGGACCGGTGCGGGCGGCCGTGCGGGAGGCCTGGAGCTCCAGCAGCGCGGCGAGACCGTGTGCCTCGGGCTCCTTCGGCACGAGGCCGGTGAGGACGCGGGCGAGGCGCAGGGCGTCCTCGCACAGGGCCGGGCGCAGCCAGTGGTCGCCGGCGGTGGCCGCGTATCCCTCGTTGAAGACGAGGTAGATAACCTCGAGCACCGAGGCGAGGCGTACGGCGCGTTCGTCGCCGTACGGCACCTCGAAGGGCACGCTCGCCTTCGCCAGCGTCCGCTTGGCACGCACGATGCGCTGCGCGACCGTCGGCTCGGGCACGAGAAATGCCCGGGCGATCTCATCCGTCGTCAGGCCGCCGAGCAGCCTCAGCGTGAGCGCGATGCGCGCCTCGGCGGAGAGCACCGGATGGCAGGCGGTGAAGACGAGCCGGAGCAGGTCGTCGTCGATGTCGTCGGGGCCGGAGGCGAGGTCGGCCGGGTCGGGTTGGTACGCCGCTGCGGCCGCCTCCAGGTCGCGGCCCATCCCGGTGAGCTTGCGTGCGTAGGTCTCGCGGCGGCGCACGAGGTCGATCGCGCGGTGCTTGGCGGTGGCCATGAGCCAGGCTCCCGGGTTGTCCGGGACACCCGACTCCGGCCACTGCTCCAGCGCGGCGACCAGCGCGTCCTGCGCGAGTTCCTCCGCCACACCGAGGTCCCTGACGATCCGGGTCACGGCGGCGATGATCCGTGCGGACTCGATCCGGAACACGGTCTCGATGGTCTCGTCCGCTTTTCGTGCCCTCACGGACACCCATCAGAGCACTCGCAGGGCGCTGCGGCAATCAGCCTTCGACGATCTCCCGGACCTCGGAGGTGATGGTCCAGTGCGGCTCGTGGATCTGCAGGAATCGCTTCGTCCACTCCAGCGCCTCGGCCTCGTCCTTGGCCTGGATGAGCGCGTAGCCGCCGATGACCTCCTTGGACTCGGTGAACGGCCCGTCGGTGACGGTGATCTTTCCGCCGGACCAGGTGACGCGCTTGCCCTGGGAGGTCGGGGTGAGTCCCGCGGTGTCGAGCAGGACACCCGCCTTGGTCATCTCCTCGATGAGGTTTCCCATCCGCTCCATGAGCTCCTGGCTGGGGCCCTCGGCGGGAACCTCGGACTCATTGATGCGGACCATGGTCATGTAGCGCGGCATGGTGTCTCCTCGTGCGGGCGGCGGGGCCTTTCCCCACCTCTCACCCTCTACGTCGAACGGGATCGGCGTCGATCGACACGGCGGCCGGAATTTCTACATGTAGTCCTCGAGGCGCGCGACGGTGAAGCCCTGCTCCTGTATGCGGCGCAGCATGTTCGCCGTCATCTCGGTCATCGTCGTGCCCTTGAGGTCGGACGGCCCGCGGAAGTGGGCCAGGATGATGTCGCCGGGGTGCAGCTTCCGGTCGGCTCGCTGGTACTGCATGTTGGTGATCTGCATGGACTCGCGCCAGAGCACGATCGCCTCGACACCGCAGGACCTGGCGGCGGCGCGGGTGTCCTCGTTCCAGTTGCCGAAGGGTGGGCGGAGCAGCCGCGGCATGGTGCCGTAACGATTCTTCAGCCTGTCCTGCTGGCCGCAGATCTCCTGCTTCTGGGCTGCGGCGCCCAGGGTGCGGAGGTTCGGATGGGTCAGCGTGTGGTTGTGCACCCCATTGCCGAGCTTCTGGAGCCGCCGGAAGTAGCCGTAGTCCGAGTTGATCACGGAGTCCGTCAGGAACATCGTGAACGGGATCTTCAGCTCCTGCATCATCGCCACGAACTCGGGGTCCTTCTCGGCCCCGTCGTCGACGGTGATGAAGACGACCTTGTCCTTGACCGGGATGTCACTGATGACGGGCACCTCGCCCCCCGGACGCAGCTTCACCGGCTTGGTCGTCGGCGGTGCGGGCGGCGCCGCCAGCGGCTCGAGGCCCCATTTGCGGTACGCGGCCTCCGAGGCGGCCTTCGCGTCGCCTCCGCCGTGGGGCAGCTGCGCACGAGGTACGGAGGCGGAGGGGGCGGCGGGTCGGGAGGACGCGGGGGCCTCCGTGGTACAGCCCGATGCGAGCCCTGCCATGAGAAGGGCACAGGCCAGCGCCCCGCCCCTGATTCGCTTGCCCACCCGTGTCCCCCGTGTCCGTCTCCGACGCCCAGCCGTTCCTTCCTGCTTGATGACGAACAGGCGTCCGGGGTTCCCTCTCCCGCAGGGGTGCCGGGCGCCGTCCCACGACCAGGACGGTCACCGGGGAGGCCACCGTCAGGAGCAGCGCCGCGACTCCGAAGGGCGGTCCTCCGCCCCGGCAGCCGGCACCGCTCCTCGCCGTACCGCGCCATGGGCGCGCGGGGGCGAGCAGGGAGCCCGCCGCGATGCTGCGCGGGAACGGCAGGAAGGCGAGCCCGGCCGCAGTGCCGGTCCGGGTCGATCTCACGGATCGGGGTGCACCGGGGACGGGCAGATCATCGACTCCGCGAGGCGGTCGCGGCCGGGCTGCCGCCCAGGAAGGCCCTCGCGGGCCGCTGGTCGGGCAGTGCCGATGCCCACGACATCGCCGAGCAGCCCGATGCGGTCGTCACCGGTCCTCTGTCCCGAGGG
The DNA here is from genome assembly GCF_056435905.1 of Streptomyces sp. NPDC043861. Lineage (NCBI taxonomy): Bacteria > Bacillati > Actinomycetota > Actinomycetes > Kitasatosporales > Streptomycetaceae > Streptomyces > Streptomyces sp. NPDC043861. The sequence goes on from NZ_JBWKDP010000006.1 coordinate 174,048, forward strand.
ACTCGAAGCGCCAGCGGTGCACCGGACGCGTGATGAGATCCGCGTCCGGCTCGGGCAGTTCGGGCAGTGAGGCGCCGGCGCCCGGGGCCTCCCACCAGGTCAGCACCAGCACCCGCTCGCCGGGAGCCCGGAACGTCTCACGCCGCAGCGGGACCGCGGCGAGGGGCTGCGCCCTGGCCCACTCCAGCAGCTGCGCGCCCCGGCCGTCGGCCGCCCGCGCCTCCCACATCAGCGTGACGACCGTCATGAGTAGAGATTGTCCTTGCTGATCTCGTGCACATGATCGTGGTCGTGGTTGTGCTGCTGTCCCGGGACATGCGGATCCGTCACCGGCAGCGAGGAGTCCGCCGAGAGTTCCCAGTCCGACGCCGGCCGGTTCCGCGCCACCATCTCGGCGCCGAGCGCAGCCACCATCGCCCCGTTGTCCGTGCACAGCTTCGGCCGCGGCACACGGAGCCTGATCCCGGCCCGCTCGCAGCGCTCCTCCGCCAGCGCCCGCAGACGGGAGTTCGCCGCGACACCGCCGCCGATCATCAGATGGTCGACGCCCTCGTCCTTGCAGGCCCGGACGGCCTTCCTGGTCAGGACGTCCACGACGGCTTCCTGGAAGGACGCCGCCACATCCCGTACGGGCACCTCCTCGCCCGCGTTCCGCTTGGCCTCGATCCAGCGGGCGACGGCGGTCTTCAGCCCGGAGAAGGAGAAGTCGTACGCGGGGTCGCGCGGACCGCTCAGGCCGCGCGGGAACGCAATCGCCGTGGGGTCGCCCTCCTTCGCCAGCCGGTCGATGACCGGGCCGCCGGGGAAGCCCAGATTGAGCACGCGTGCGATCTTGTCGAAGGCCTCGCCCGCGGCGTCGTCGATCGTCGCGCCCATCGGCCGCACGTCGCTGGTGATGTCGGGCGCGAGCAGCAGCGAGGAGTGGCCGCCCGACACCAGCAGCGCCATCGTGGGCTCCGGCAGCGGGCCGTGCTCCAGCTGGTCCACGCAGATGTGCGAGGCCAGGTGGTTCACCCCGTACAGCGGCTTGCCCAGCGCGTACGCGTACGCCTTGGCCGCCGACACGCCCACCAGCAGCGCGCCCGCGAGGCCGGGGCCGGCCGTCACCGCGATCCCGTCCAGGTCCTTCGCCGAGACCCCGGCATCCTGCAGGGCGCGCTCGATGGTCGGCACCATGGCCTCCAGATGCGCACGCGAGGCGACCTCCGGCACGACACCGCCGAAGCGCGCGTGCTCGTCGACGCTGGAGGCGATGGCATCGGCGAGCAGTGTGGTGCCGCGGACGATGCCGACACCCGTCTCGTCGCAGGACGTCTCGATGCCGAGCACGAGGGGTTCGTCAGCCATGGTTATCGGTTCCTTGTACTTCTGCGTCGTGTACGTGCAGGCGCATGACGAGGGCGTCGGCATTGCCCGGCTGGTAGTAGCCGCGGCGGAACCCGATGGGTTCGAAGCCGAATCGCTCGTACAGCTTCTGCGCGCGGGTGTTGTCGACACGCACTTCGAGGAGCACCTCGTCGCATTCGAATGCGGTGGCGTGCTGGAGCAGATCGGTGAGGAGCCGGGCGCCGAGTCCCGTGCCCCACTGGTCGCGTGCGACGGCGATGGTCTGGACGTCGCCGAGCCCGCCCGCCGCCGCGAGGCCCGCGTAGCCGACGATCCTGCCCGACCGGCCGTCGGCGGAGCCGCTGGTGCGAGCGTCGGCGCGGGTCTCCGCGACGACATAGCGGCGGGTGGCCCGCGGGCCGCGCGCGTGCGCGAGCTCGGACCAGAACATCCCCGGTGACCAGGCGTCCTCGGGGAACAGCTCGTGCTCCAGCTTCAGCACCGGTTCGATGTCCCACCAGCGCATCTCGCGCAGGACGGCTTCCGTCATCGCGGTCACCGTGTCTTCCTCTTTCGGATGTCCGGCCGCGTGCGCGGGGCTCACGACGGCGTGACCACCTTGTAGTTCTTGGGCACCTGGGCATCCGGCCGGCGCATGTAGAGCGGCTGCGGAGGCAGCAGCTCCGCACCCGCGGTCAGCCTCTCGGCGGCGAGCGAGGCCAGCGCGGCGGCCGACTGGTGCTCGGGGCCGCGGGCGTCCGGGAAGGCCTCGGGGTAGAGCAGCGCTCCCGCGCCCACCACCGGCAGCCCGGCGACCTCCGCGGCGATCTCGGCGGGCCGGTCGACGGCGGGCTCCCCGACCCGGGTCCGGAAGCCGTCGTACCGCGCCCAGTAGACCTCCTTGCGGCGGGCGTCCGTCGCCACCACGAACGGCCCGTCGAAGCCGGACGCGTACGCGAGGCCGTCGAGCGTGCACAGGCCGTGGACCGGGACGCCGAGCGCCGAGCCGAAGGCCGCGGCCGTCACCAGACCGACGCGCAGCCCGGTGTACGGGCCCGGGCCGACACCGACCACCAGATCCGTGACGGCATCGAGTTTCAGACCCGCGTCCCCGAGGACGCGGTCGACGGCGGGCAGCAGCAGCTCCCCATGCCGGCGCGCGTCGGTCGAGGTGGCCTCGGCCACGACGGATTCACCGTCGTGGAGGGCGACGGTGACGGCAGGGGTGGCGGTATCAACGGCGAGCAAGAGCACGCAAACAGCCTACGGCCACGGCGGCGGGGCACGGCGTCCCGTACCGCCCGGCCCCTGCTGCTACCGTCACCCAGGTACGTGCGTCCGAAAGGGGAGCAAGCGTGGCAAGGAGCAGCTCGGGAATGGTGGCCGGGCTCACCACGGCAGCACTCGTCGTGGTCGCCTTCCTCGCCTACCAGGCTTCGGCGAACGTTCCCGAGAACCTGAAGGGGCCGGCCACGGCCGAGTCCCCCGCCGCCCGGCCCTCCGCAGGCGCCACCGACCGGACGCGCAAGGACCCGCTCACCGTGCCTGCGGCCTCCGGCAAGGGCATGCGGGTCGTCTACTCGCTGTCCGAGCGTCGGGTGTGGCTGGTGGACAAGGGGGGCCGCTCCGCACGAACCTTCCAGGTCATGCCGAGCACCGTCAGCCCGCGGCCCGGCTCCTATGCCGTGACCTCGCGGAGCGGCAGCATCCGCGGCTCGGACGGGGCGCAGATCGAGCACGTCGTGCGGTTCGCGACCGTCGACGACGTGAACATCGGGTTCAGCGCGGCTGTGGACGGGACGATGCAGTCCCCGGCTCCCGGCCGGAAGACCGGCGGTGTGCGGATGTCACGCGCGGACGGGGACGCGATGTGGACGTTCGCGACGATCGGCTCCAAGGTCGTCGTCGTCCCTTAGCGGGACCGTTCGTGCGCCGCGCGAACGCACGGCGTGAGCCGGAGGCCGCGCGCAGGGGCGCTCCCGGGGGCCGTCCGTGCGGGGCGCCACCCGGACCTCCGTCGCCCCATTTCACCCGAACGGGCTACGCGGCGTCGCGCCGTTCCTCCGGCTCCCCGGTGACGGAGGGCAGCTCGGACTGCGCATCGCGCACCCGTGGTGGAGTGGAGACCGCGCTGGCGGCAGCGCAGGAAGCCAGCAGATCGCGCATCGAGAAGGCGGACGGTGACGGTGACTTCGGTCGCGGACGCGGCTGCGTCGCTTCGTGCTCGGACGCCGACATGGATGCCTCCTGCTGCTCCGGGGGCAGGCTGGTTAGGTAGACCTAACTTGGTGTCGTCATCCATGTGACCACGCCTGGAGCAACGGACGCAACATTTTGCCGACGCCTTGTCGGAACATACACAAATGGACGGGCCGGACGGACCCGGTCAGCGGGCCGTCAGGCGGTCAGCCCGGCCAGACCGGCATCGGCCCAGCGGGCACCGACACCGGTCAGCGTGACCGTGCGGCGCTCGTCGTCCGTGTTGCCGACGACCCGGTGGATCACCACATGCAGGCGGTTGTCGGACAGTTCCTCGACCTTGCCGTCGCCCCACTCCACAACCACCACGGATTCGGGCAGCGAGACATCGAGGTCGAGGTCCTCCATCTCGTCCAGCCCGCCGCCCAGCCGGTACGCGTCCACATGGACCAGCGCGGGCCCGCCGACCAGTGAGGGATGCACCCGGGCGATGACGAAGGTCGGGGATGTGACGGCACCGCGCACGCCCAGACCCTCGCCGAGCCCGCGCGTCAGTGTCGTCTTGCCCGCGCCCAGCTCACCGCTGAGCATGACCAGATCGCCGGGCCTCAGCAGCTTCGAGAGGCGGCGGCCCAGCTCCTGCATCTGTTCCGGGGACGTGAGCGTGAGGCGGGCGGCCGTGTCAGCCGCCGGGCTGTGCGGTGCTTCCATACGTGCCAACGTTAGCCGCTGCCGGGACCGCCCCGACCCGGGCCAGCAGGTCCGCCAGCCGGTCCGTGACCACCAGAGGATGCTCCAGCATCACCAGATGGCCGGCATCCGGCACGATCACCAGCTCCGAGTCGGGCAGCAGATCCGCGATCGCCTCGCTATGCGTACTGGGCGTGACCAGATCCCTGTCCCCGGCCAGCACCAGCACCGGGACCTCCTGGAAGACCTCCAGGGCCGCCGCCTTGTCGTGCTCGGCGAACGCCGGATAGAACTCGGCGACCACATCGATCGGGGTGCCCTCGATCATCCGCTCGGCGAACCGGGCCACCGCGGGATCCACGTCCTTCGAACTGAACGAGTACCGCTTGATCAGTCCCGCGAACAGGTCGGCCGTTGCCCTGCGGCCCCGCTCGACCAGTTCGGCCTGCGAGCCCAGGGCTTTGAGCACGCCCGGCAGCACACGCCGCACCACATTCACGCCCGCCACCGGCAGCCCGTAGTTCACCTCACCGAGCCTGCCCGCCGACGTCCCGACGAAGGCCACGCCGACGACACGCTCACGGATGAGCTCGGGGAACGCGTCGGCCAGGGCCATGAGCGTCATGCCGCCCATCGAATGGCCGACGAGCACCAGCGGGCCCTCGGGCGCGGCCGCGTCGATGACCGCCTTCAGATCTCGACCGAGCTGGTCGATCGAGACCGGTACGCCGTCCGGCCCCGACTGGGCCGCTCCGCGGCCCGAGCGGCCGTGGCTGCGCTGGTCCCAGTGGACGGTGCGGATCAGACCGCGCAGCGCGGCCCGCTGGAAGTGCCAGGAGTCCTGGCTGAGGCAGTAGCCGTGGCTGAAGACGACGGTGACCGGCGCGGGCGACTTCCGCCCGAAGAGCCGCCGTCTGCGCGGCCCCGCGCCGCCCGCCTCGGGGTCGACCTCATCGATCTCGTAGTAGAGCGCCGTGCCGTCGTCGGACGTCGCCCGGCCCGGAGTACCACGCAGCGATCCGTAGGGGCCTGAAGCGTCCAGAGCGAGCCGGGCCTTGCGCCGCATGCCGCGGCCCACGGTCATCCGCTCTATCGCGACGCCCGCCGCCGCACCGGCGGCGATCACCCCTATGGCGGCACCGGCGAAGCCCGCCCGGCGCCAGTTGCCCGTGGCGGCGTCGGTCACTGCCGCCGCCACGTCCCCCGCGCTGCTCTCGCTCACCGTGCCCGCTCCTAGTGGTCTCGTTACCGCCGGGATTCGTTAACGCTCGTCGACATGGACGCGTGGGACGCGTTTGCCGATCCGGGTGACGATCTCGTAGGCGATCGTGCCCGCCGCCACGGCCCAGTCCTCCGCGGTCGGCTCGCCCTGGTCCCCCGGTCCGAACAGCACCGCCTCGGCACCCTCCTGGACCGTGCGGCCACCGTCCGGACCGAGATCCACCACGAACTGGTCCATGGCGACCCGTCCGGCCACGCGCCGCCACTCACCGCCGAGCAGCACCGGGCCACGGCCCGAGGCATGGCGGGGGATGCCGTCCGCGTATCCGACGGGGATCAGGCCCAGGGTGGTCTCGTGGTCCGTGACGTAGTGATGCCCGTAACTGACCCCATGCCCCTCGGGCACCTGCTTGACCAGCACAACGGACGCCTTGAGCGTCATCACCGGCCGCAGGCCGAAGTCGCCGGGAGCGCCCAGCGCGGGGCTCGGGGAGATGCCGTACATCGCGATGCCCGTGCGCACCAGGTCGAAATGCGTGTCCGGAAGGGTCAGCGTGGCCGGGGAGTTGGCGATGTGACGGACCTCGGGCTCGATGCCCTCCTTCTCGGCGTACGCCACCAGATCCTTGAAGACGGCCAGTTGGGCGTCGACGGAAGGATGGCCCGGCTCGTCGGCGCAGGCGAAGTGCGACCACAGACCGGTGACCTTGACGGTCCCGGCCTCCTCCGCGGCGCGGGCCTCGGCGACCAGAGCGGCCCAGTCGGCCGGCTGGCAGCCGTTGCGGCCGAGGCCGGTGTCCGCCTTGAGCTGGACACGGGCCGGGCGACCGGCCTCCTCGGCCGCGCGGACGACTTCACGCAGCGCCCACATGCCGCTGACACCCATGTCGAGGTCCGCCTCGATGCCCTCGCGCCAGGGGCCACCGGGCGTCCACAGCCAGCACATCAGCCGGCTCCCTATGCCGGCGGCCCGCAGGGCCAGCGCCTCGTCGGGCGTTGCCGTGCCGAGCCAGGTCGCTCCCGCCTCCAGCGCCGCCTTCGCACAGGGCACCATTCCGTGTCCGTACGCATCGGCCTTCACCACGGCCATGACGGCGGCACGGGGCGCCCGCGCGCGCAGTGCGCGGACGTTGGCGCGCAGCGCTGCGAGATCGATCTCGGCGCGGGCTCGGAAGGGTGCGTTCTGAGTCATCGCGGCCAGTCTCTCAGAGGCCCCCGGCATAGTTCGTACGGCAACGACCACGAGTGGTCCTGGTCACCCGCGTGACGCGTCGGGGCGGCCGTGGAGTCGTCGGAAGAGGACCACCGGACGTACGCGCGACCCGGATACGGGCACGATCGCGCGGCCGCGCCGGCCGGAGCCTCGCTCCCGACCGTCCCGGTTCACGTGGGGCGGCCCACCGTGCAGGCGCCGGGGGGGGCGGGGCCGGGCCGGGGGCCGCCCGGCGTCCCGGAATGCCCCCGGTTCCGCGCACCCGGCACGGGCAGGTGCGCCGTACGGCCGCCGGAGGGGCGTGATCAGGGGGTTGTCGTGTCGCGCCACGCGCGCGGGACCGCCGTGGCCACGTCGTGGGCCGAGACCGGGGCGTCGCGGGAGGCGATACGCGCCGCGAGCCCGTGCAGATAGGCGGCCACGGAGGCGGCGTCGAACGGTGCGAGGCCCGCCGCGAGGAGGGACCCCGCGAGCCCGGACAGCACATCGCCGCTGCCGGCGGTGGCGAGCCAGGACGTGCCGGTCGGGTTCACCCGGACCGGGCGGCGCGGGTCCGGATCGGCGACGAGGGTCGTCGAGCCCTTCAACAGCACCGTCGCCCCGTACTTCGCGGCCAGCGCCCGCACGGAGGCGAGCCGGGCCCCTTCGACCTCCTCGCGCGACACACCGAGCAGCGCGGCGGCCTCCCCCGCGTGGGGGGTGAGCAGTGTCGGCGCGGTACGCGACCCGATCGCGGACGGGTCGAGAGCGCGCAGCCCGTCCGCGTCGACCAGCACCGGCACATCGGACTCCAGCACCTCGTCCACGCCGGGCCCGTCGCCGAGCCCAGGCCCGACGACCCACGCCTGGACCCGGCCCGCCTTGGAGGGGGGCCAGCCATGGACCAGGGTCTCCGGGAAGCGGGCGATGACAGCGTCCGCGCCCGGCCCCACGTACCGCACGGCCCCTGCCCCACCACGCAGGGCCCCGGCCACCGCCAGCACCGCGGCACCGGGATAGCGGGCGGAGCCGGCCACGACCCCCACGACACCGCGCCGGTACTTGTCGCTCTCCACGGCGGGGACCGGCAACAGCTGGGCCACGTCCACGTGTTGCAGCGCCTCCAGCTCCGGAACGGACGGCAGATGCGGCTCGAGGCCGATGTCGACGAGCCGCACGGCACCCGCGTACTCCCGCGCCGGGTCGATCAGCAGGCCCGGCTTGTACGCACCGAACGTGACCGTCGCATCGGCCCGCACGGCTTCCCCCACGACCTGCCCGGTGTCCGCCTCGGTCCCGCTCGGCAGGTCGACGGCCAGGACCACCGCACCGGAACCGTGCGCGGCGCGGGCGACCGGCACCGCGTCGGGACGCAGCCCGCCGTGCCCTCCGATGCCCGTGATGCCGTCCAGCACCAGGTCCGCCACGGCCAGAACCTCGTAGGGGTCGTCGGCGACCCGCCCTCCGGCCCGCTCCAGGGCCGCCAGTCCGGCGCGGTGCACCCGGGCGGGCGCGAGCAGCACCGCATTCACCCCGGCGCCACGCCTCGCGAGTCGGGCCCCCGCGTAGAGCGCGTCGCCCCCGTTGTCACCACTCCCGACGAGCAGCACGACCCTGGACCCGTACACCCGCCCGAGCAGCCCTGCGGCTGCTGCGGCGAGCCCGGCGGCGGCCCGCTGCATGAGCGCACCCTCCGGCAGACGGGCCATCAACTCGGCCTCGGCGGCCCGTACGGTCTCCACGCTGTACGCCTGACGCATGCCCAGAAGCATGCCGTGTCCTGCCGTCCCGGGCCACGTCGCCGTGCCGGGCCCGCCGCCCGGCACCGGCCGGGAGGCGGCCGCGTGCATGGCGCCGCCCGGCGCGGGCCCGCTCCGTACCGCACGAGGCACCGCCCCCGCCGTGGGCGGAGGGCCTACCCCTCCGCGATCACGACCGCGGACGCGACACCGGCGTCATGGCTCAACGAGACGTGCCACGACCTCACTCCTCGCGCGGCCGCCGCGTCGGCCACCGTTCCCCGGACCCGCAGCCGCGGCTGTCCCGACTCCTCGACGTACACCTCGCAGTCCGTCCAGAGCAGTCCCGGCGGCGCGCCGAGCGCCTTGGCGACGGCCTCCTTCGCCGCGAACCGCACCGCGAGCGACGCGGTCCCGCGTCGCTCCCCGCTCGGCAGGAGCAGCTCGCTGTCGAGGAAGAGCCGGTCCGCCAGCGCCGGGGTGCGGCTCAGCGCATCTCCGAAGCGGTCGATCTCGGCGACGTCGATCCCCACACCGATGATCATTCGACGGTGACCGATTTCGCCAGATTCCGCGGCTGGTCGACCTCGTTGCCCCGGGCGGTCGCCAGCTCGCAGGCGAACACCTGCAACGGCACGGTCGCCACGAGCGGCTGCAGCAACGCGGGCGTCGCCGGGATGCGGATCAGATGGTCCGCGTACGGCACCACCGTCTCGTCCCCCTCCTCCGCGATCACGATCGTCCGCGCTCCCCGCGCCCGGATCTCCTGGATGTTCGACACGATCTTGTCGTGCAGTACGGACCGGCTGCGCGGCGACGGCACGACCACCACCACCGGAAGATCGTCCTCGATCAGCGCGATCGGCCCGTGCTTGAGCTCCCCCGCTGCGAAGCCCTCGGCGTGCATGTACGCCAGTTCCTTGAGCTTGAGGGCGCCTTCCAGGGCCACCGGGTAGCCCACGTGCCGTCCCAGGAACAGGACCGTGTTCTTGTCGGCGAGCGACCGCGCGAGTTCCCGCACCGGCTCCATGGTCTCCAGGACCTGCTCGACCTCGCGGGCGATCTGGGACAGGTCACGGACGACGGCCCGGATCTCGTCACCCCACTTCGTGCCCCGTACCTGTCCCAGGTACAGCGCCACCAGATAGCACGCCACCAGCTGCGTCAGAAAAGCCTTGGTCGACGCGACGGCGACCTCCGGCCCGGCATGCGTGTACAGCACCGCGTCCGATTCACGGGGAATCGTCGACCCGTTGGTGTTGCAGATGGCCAGGACCTTCGCCCCCTGCTCGCGCGCGTGCCGCAGCGCCATCAGCGTGTCCATGGTCTCGCCGGACTGCGAGATCGCGACGACGAGCGTCCGCTGGTCGAGGATGGGATCCCGGTAGCGGAACTCGCTCGCCAGCTCCACCTCGCACGGAATGCGCGTCCAGTGCTCGATGGCGTACTTGGCGATGAGGCCGGCGTGGAACGCCGTACCGCACGCCACGATCACGACTTTGTGCGCCTCCCGGAGCACCGCGCCGGGAATCCGCACCTCGTCCAGCGTGAGCGACCCGTTCGCGTCGATCCGCCCCAGCAGGGTGTCGGCGACGGCCTTCGGCTGCTCGGCGATCTCCTTGAGCATGAAGTAGTCGTAGCCGCCCTTCTCGGCGGCGGAGACGTCCCAGTCCACGTGGTACGCGCGCACCTCGGCCGGCGCACCCTCGAAGTCCGTGACCGTCACTCCGTCGCGCCGCAGCTCGACGACCTGGTCCTGCCCGAGCTCGATCGCCGACCGCGTGTAGGCGATGAAGGCCGCCACATCGGATGCGAGGAACGCCTCGCCGTCCCCGACGCCGACGACGAGCGGCGAGTTGCGACGGGCACCGACCACGACGTCCGGCTCGTCCGCGTGCACCGCGACGAGGGTGAACGCGCCCTCCAGCCGACGGCACACCAGCCGCATGGCCTCCGCAAGCTCTCCGCACGACGAGAACTCCTCGGCGAGCAGATGGGCGACGACCTCCGTGTCGGTCTCGGACACGAGATCGTGCCCGCGGCCGGCGAGTTCCGCCCGCAGCGCCGCGAAGTTCTCGATGATGCCGTTGTGGACGACGGCGACCCGGCCGGCGTTGTCGATGTGCGGGTGGGCATTGGCGTCCGTGGGGCCTCCGTGGGTGGCCCATCGGGTGTGGCCGATGCCCGTCGACCCGCTCGGGAGGGGCCGGTCGACGAGCTCCTTCTCCAGATTGAGAAGCTTGCCCGCCTTCTTGGCCGCGGCCAGGCCGCCGTCGGCGAGGACGGCCACTCCCGCCGAGTCGTAGCCCCGGTATTCGAGCCTCTTGAGTCCGGCGATGACGACATCGAGCGCGGACTGCGCTCCCACGTAACCCACGATTCCGCACATGTCCGCAGCCTACGGCGTGCACCGCGCCACGGCCCGGACCCGGTCGGGCCTTCACGGACCGGGGAGGAGCCCGGCGGGCGGACCGGGCGGGCCGACGAGGAAGCCTCCGGGAAACCGTCCCGCCACTGTGACGTATGCCACCGGACATTCCCGGACCGGATGTACGCGTATACGGCCCGGCGTGAGCGACGCCACGCCGCGCTCCGCCCGTACGGGACCGACAATGAGCATGTGATCACTTCGCCGCCACGAAGCCGCAAGCCCGACCGGACGGAGTCGTCCCCCTACGTGGACCTCACCCGGGAGGAGTGGAGCGCTCTGCGCGAGAGGACGCCGCTGCCTCTCACCGCCGCCGAGGTCGAGCAACTGCGGGGGCTCGGTGACGTCATCGACCTCGACGAGGTCAGGGACATCTACCTGCCGCTCTCCCGGCTGCTCAATCTGTACGTCGGCGCCACCGCCAATCTCCGCGGCGCCCTCAACACCTTCCTCGGCGAGGCGGGCAACGGCCACGGCACCCAGCGCGGCACGCCCTTCGTCATAGGTGTGGCGGGCTCGGTCGCCGTCGGCAAGTCGACGGTCGCCCGCCTCCTGCAGGCGCTGCTCGCCCGCTGGCCCGAGCACCCGCGCGTCGAGCTCGTCACGACCGACGGGTTCCTGTACCCGATGAAGGAGCTCCAGGACCGCGGACTGATGTCGCGGAAGGGCTTCCCCGAGTCGTACGACCGCCGGGCCCTGACCCGCTTCGTCGCCGACATCAAGGCCGGCAAGGACGAGGTCACCGCCCCGGTCTACTCCCACCTCATCTACGACATCGTGCCGGGCGAGCGGCTCACGGTCCGCCGCCCCGACATCCTGATCGTCGAGGGCCTCAACGTCCTCCAGCCGGCGCTGCCCGGCAAGGACGGGCGCACCCGGGTCGGTCTCGCCGACTACTTCGACTTCTCCGTCTACGTCGACGCCCGGCCGGAGGACATCGAGCGCTGGTACCTCAACCGCTTCCGCAAGCTGCGCGAGACGGCGTTCCAGAACCCGTTCTCGTACTTCCGCAAGTACACCCAGGTCTCCGAGGAGGAGGCGCTGGACTACGCACGCACCATGTGGCGCACCATCAACGGCGTCAATCTGATGGAGAACGTGGCACCCACCCGCGGACGTGCGACGCTGGTCGTCCGCAAGGGCCCCGACCACAAGGTTCAGCGTCTGTCCCTGCGCAAACTCTGAGGAGTGCCGCCGTTGCTGCACCTGCGTCTGATCGTCCCGTCCGACCACACCGAGCAGGTGGTCGACACCATCGAGAAAACGGTCGGTACGACCCATGTCGCCGTCGTGCCGGGCGCCGCCCGCAACCCGTCGGGTGACCTGGTGCTGTGCGACGTGGCACGTGAGGCGGGTGATGCGCTGATCGGCCGACTGCGGGAACTCGGTCTGGAAAGGCACGGCTCGATCGCCGTCGAGAGCATCGACCTGTCGCTGTCCAAGCGCGCCGACAAGGCGGAGCACGAGGCACCGGGCGAGGGCGCGGACGCGGTGCTGTGGGAGCAGCTGACCGACGCGACGCACGAGGAGTCGACGCTCTCCGTCACCTACGTCGCGTTCCTGACTCTGGCGACGATGATCGCCGCGTGCGGTGTGGTGCTCGACAACGCGATCCTCATCGTGGGCGCGATGGCCGTCGGCCCGGAGTTCGGCCCGCTCGCCGGTTTCAGCACCGCCGTGGTGCAACGACTGCCGAGACTCGCCTGGCGCTCGCTGGTGGCGCTGGTCGTCGGATTCGCGGCGGCGATACTGGTCACGGTCCTCTTCAGCTACTTCATGGACGGCATCGGACTCTTCCAGCACCACTCACTGTTGAAGGGCGACCGGCCCAACACCGCCTTCATCTACGATCCCGACGCCTTCTCCTTCGTGGTCGCCGTCCTCGCCGGTGTGGCGGGCACCCTCTCGCTCACCTCGGCCAAGTCGGGAGCTCTGGTCGGTGTGGCCATCTCGGTGACGACGGTCCCGGCAGCGGCCAACGCGGCGGTGGCCTTCAGCTACGGCGAGTACGGCCAGGCATGGGGCTCCAGCGAGCAGCTGCTGCTCAACCTCTTCGGCATCATCCTCGCCGGGACCCTCACGCTGCTGACCCAGAAGTGGCTCTGGGAGACCCAGAAGCGGCGTATGTCGCGGACGTCAGCTCCCTGACAGCGTCTCCTGGAGCCAGTCGAAGACCACCTCGCAATGCAGCTGCGGGGCCATCGGGGAGCAGTGCAGTTGGGCGCCCTCGGCCGTGGAGAGCTTCAGGTAGTCCTTGGGGCCGGTCAGCTTGTCGAACATCCGGCGCGGCTGGCCGGGATAGAACTGCTCGTAGTCGTAGTCGAGCACCAGCGTGGGCATCTTGATGCGGCCCACGACATCGGTGATGGTCAGCGCCTGGATGCCCTGGGCGGGGGTCCACAGGTCGGTGAACATCTTGCCCTCGCGGGCGGCCAGCATCGCCGGGATGGAGAAGGGCTCGATGCGCTTCTTCATCGTCGCGGCTTCGGCGGGGGCCAGCTCGGGAACGACCTCCTTGTTCCAGATCTCGTTGGTCTCCTCCTTGTCCGGGGTGACGAGCTCCCGGATCTCCGGAGGAAACCCCAGCCACGGCTCCACACAGCCGGGCATCGCCACGAGAGCCGCGATCCGCTGCTCGAAGGCTGCGGCCCGGGGTGCCAGGTCGCCCGCCATGCTCAGTCCGGTCAACGCGATCTTGTCGGTGTCGACGTCCGAGCGGGCGACCAGCCAGTCGACGAGCGGGGTGACGACCTTCTCCCAGGTCGGGGTGAAGACCACCTGGTCCACGAAGAGCAGCTGCCCCTGGCCGGGCCCGTCGTACACAAGGGCGTTCCAGCCTCGGTCCAGGGCGGCCGAGACGCCGTACGTCCACATGTCGACGTTCTGCCCGTCGCTGCCGTTGGTGAGGATCACGGTCGGGCGCCGCACGTCGTCCGACTCGTCCGGCCGGAAGAACCACACGGGCAGCGGGGTCTTGCCGTACGGCACGTTCGCCTTCACCGGCGCGGGGTCGGACAGCTCGCAGAACTTGTCCCAGGCGCCGCGCCCGGCCTTGTACAGCTGCTCCTCGCTGCCCGGGTCCTTCGAACCGAGGACGAAGAACAGCGCCTGGCCGTAGTACTGGGCGGCGCGCAGCGCGCGGAAGCGCGTGGTCTGGTCGTCGGGCTTGCTGCCCGGCGGCGCCGCCAGCAGCTGGTCGCCCAGCTTCTTGAAGGTCTGGACGTACGTCTGTGCGGAGAGGCCGGCCTTGTTGATCGCGTTCACGGCGGTGAGCACCTCGCCCACCTCGGCGCCGCCGAAGCCGGATCCGCCGAGCGCGAGGAGCCCGTTGAAGTTGTACGCCGGGTCGTCGAAGAGCGTCATCACGCCGGGCGTGGGGCCGCCCGCGGGGGCCGATGCCTTGGAGCTGGGCGTCGGTGCGTGCGCGGACGAGGCACCCAGGGGCGTGCACCCGGTGGCCACCAGAGCCCCGGCTCCGCCGACGAGCCCCGCAAGGGCCGAGCGACGGGTGGGTCCGGATGCGCGGTCTGCGGATACGTACGTCATACCGGCCGAACGTACGAGCCGTACCGCCGTGCTCCGCTCTGCGACACCCGCCGTTCGCCCGAACGGCGGGTGTCAGGTCGTCCGGTGCGGCAGGGTCAGCCCAGCGCCGACTTCACCGCGTCGGCCAGCCGCCCCGCAACCGAGCGCGCCTGCTCGATGTCCGCGGCCTCGACCATCACCCGGACGAGGGGCTCGGTGCCCGACGGGCGCAGCAGGACCCGGCCGGTGGTGCCGAGCTCCCGATCGGCCTCGGCGACCGCCGCCGACAGTTCCGCGGACGAGGCCACGCGCGACTTGTCGACGTCCGGGACGTTGATCAGGACCTGCGGCAGGCGGTCCATCACACCGACCAGCTCCGCGAGCGAGCGGCCGGTCGCCGCGACCCGTGCGGCCAGCATCAGACCTGTCAGCGTCCCGTCACCCGTCGTCGCGTGGTCGAGGACGATCACATGGCCGGACTGCTCGCCACCGAGCGCGTAGCCCTCGGCCTTCATCGCCTCCAGGACGTAACGGTCGCCGACCGCCGTCTGGACCAGCTGCACGCCCTCGCGCTCCATCGCCAGCTTGAAGCCGAGGTTCGACATGACGGTCGCCACGACGGTGTTGCCACGCAGCGTGCCTGCCTCGCGCATGGCGAGGGCCAGCACGGCCAGGATCTGGTCGCCGTCGATCTCGTTGCCCTGGGCGTCCACGGCGAGGCAGCGGTCCGCATCGCCGTCGTGTGCGATACCGAAGTCGGCTCCGTGCTCGACGACCGCGGCCTTCAGCGGGCCCAGATGGGTGGACCCGCAGTTGTCGTTGATGTTGAGCCCGTCCGGCTCCGCGCCGATCGTCACGACCTCGGCACCGGCTCGGGCGAACGCCTCCGGTGACACACGGGCCGCGGCGCCGTGCGCCTCGTCGAGGACGATCCGGAGCCCGTCGAGACGGTTGGGGAGGACCGCGATGAGGTGGGCGACGTACTTGTCGAAGCCCTCGTCGTAGTCGCGCACCCGGCCCACTCCGGCGCCCGTCGGCCGGTCCCAGGGGGCACCGGTGCGGTGCTGCTCGTACACGGCCTCAATACGGTCCTCCAGCTCGTCGGCCAGCTTGTGGCCGCCGCGCGCGAAGAACTTGATGCCGTTGTCCGGCATGGCGTTGTGGCTCGCGGAGAGCATCACACCGAGGTCGGCGCCCAGCGCACCGGTGAGGTACGCCACCGCGGGGGTGGGCAGCACACCGACGCGCAGGACGTCCACGCCCGCGCTCGCGAGACCCGCCACGACGGCGGCCTCCAGGAACTCCCCGGACGCACGGGGATCACGCCCGACCACCGCCGTCGGCCGATGGCCCTCGAACGTGCCCGCCTCGGCGAGCACGTGCGCCGCCGCGACCGACAGGCCGAGCGCGAGCTCCACCGTCAGATCCGCGTTGGCGACACCGCGCACACCGTCCGTGCCGAAGAGTCGTCCCACTGGTGTCCTCCGAAAATGCTCCGAGAGTGCGAGCCTCTGCGCTGTCTTGTCGTTATACGCCCGAGGCATCGAGTTGTGTCACCCCGGGGGGTCTCCCCGGGTCCGAGAAACGGAACGCCCCGGCGGCACTGAGTGCCGCCGGGGCGTTCGTATGCCGTACAGGCCAGCAGGCGATTAGCGCTTGCTGTACTGCGGGGCCTTGCGGGCCTTCTTCAGACCGGCCTTCTTGCGCTCGACCGCACGGTCGTCGCGGGACAGGAAGCCGGCCTTCTTCAGGGCGCCGCGGTTGTTGTCCACGTCCGCCTCGTTCAGCGCGCGGGCCACGCCGAGGCGCAGGGCGCCGGCCTGACCGGAAACGCCGCCACCCGAGATACGGGCAATGACGTCGTAGCGGTTGTCGAGCTCGAGCACCTTGAAGGGCTCGTTGACTTCCTGCTGGTGCACCTTGTTGGGGAAGTAGTCCTCAAGGGTGCGACCGTTGATCTTCCACTTGCCGGTGCCCGGAACGATCCGGACGCGGGCGATGGCGTTCTTGCGACGGCCCAGGCCGGCAGCCGGCTGCGGGTCGCCGAAGCGGGACGCCATGGACTCGGAGGTGTACTCGCCCTCGACGGGGGTCTCCGACTCGAAGGTGGTGACCTCGGCGTAGGTCTCTTCGCTCTCGACGGGGGTCTCAGCGGTGGTCTCGGCCACGATGCTCCTCAGATTCTTTTCGTCTTAGGGGGTGGCCGGACTTACTGCGCGACCTGGGTGATCTCGAACGGGACCGGCTGCTGAGCAGCGTGCGGGTGGTTCTCACCCGCGTAGACCTTCAGCTTCGAGAGCATCTGACGGCCCAGGGAGTTCTTCGGGAGCATGCCCTTGACGGCCTTCTCGACGGCCTTCTCGGGGTTCTTCTCGAGGAGCTCGTCGTAGCGGACGGAACGCAGACCACCCGGGTAGCCGGAGTGGCGGTACGCCATCTTCTGGGTCCGCTTGTTGCCGGACAGGTGCACCTTGTCGGCGTTGATGATGACGACGAAGTCGCCAGCGTCGACGTGGGGCGCGTAGATCGGCTTGTGCTTGCCCCGCAGGAGGGTGGCAGCAGTGGTGGCCAGACGGCCCAGGACGACGTCCTGGGCGTCAATGACGTGCCACTGGCGCGTCACATCGCCGGGCTTGGGGCTGTACGTACGCACGGTCGTAGCCTTCGCTTCTTCAGTGATGGGGATCCACCGCGCCCGCAAGGGCACGGAGGACGGGGTCCTGACAAGGCCACCCGGACGATCACGACAGCCGTGGTCGCACATCGGGCGACGCAACCCAAGTGCATACCGCTGGTCATCGGCCCGGTGGACCGGCGTAAGGGCCCCTCACGTGAGATAGAGCAAGCCAATACGCATAACGAACCAGCAGAATACCCGCGCTCCCCCGCACGGGTCAAAACGCCCGGGTACGCCTGTCCGATCCCCACCCCCTGTCCACCGGGGTCTACCGGGCCCGCTCCACCCGCCGCTCGTCCCAGACGGGCTCCGTCGTCTCGCGCACCCTGCCGTCCGTGCCGAAGACGAGATAGCGGTCGAAGGCCTTCGCGAACCAGCGGTCGTGCGTGACCGCCAGGACCGTGCCCTCGTACGACTCCAGCCCCTCCTGGAGGGCTTCCGCCGACTCCAGGTCCAGGTTGTCCGTCGGCTCGTCCAGCAGCAGCGCGGTCGTGCCGCGCAGCTCCAGCAGCAGGATCTGGAAGCGCGCCTGCTGGCCGCCCGAGAGGCGGTCGAAGGTCTGGTCGCCCTGACGCTCCAGCTCGTACCTCCGCAGGGCACTCATCGCGGCCCCCCGGTCCTTGGCGTGCTCCGACCACAGGATGTCCACGAGGGTGCGCCCCAGCAGCTCCGGATGGGCGTGCGTCTGGGCGAAATGGCCGGGAACCACCCGGGCACCCAGCTTCCACCCGCCCTCGTGCGCCACGTCCTCCCCGGCGAGCAGCCGCAGGAAGTGGGACTTGCCCGAGCCGTTCGATCCCAGCACCGCCACCCGCTCGCCGTAGAAGATCTCCAGGTCGAAGGGCTTCATCAGCCCGGACAGCTCCAGACCCTCGCAGGTGACCGCCCGGACGCCCGTGCGTCCTCCCCGTAGCCGCATCCGGATGTCCTGCTCGCGCGGCGGCTCCGGCGGCGGACCCGCTTCCTCGAACTTCCTGAGCCGCGTCTGCGCCGCCGCGTACCGCGAGGCCATCTCGTGGCTCACCGCCGCCGCCTGCCGCAGATTGATCACCAGTTTCTTCAGCTGCGCGTGCTTCTCCTCCCAGCGCCGCTTCAGCTCCTCGAACCGCGCGAACCGTTCCCGCCGCGCCTCGTGGAAGGTGCTGAAGCCGCCGCCGTGCACCCA
The DNA here is from genome assembly GCF_056435905.1 of Streptomyces sp. NPDC043861. Lineage (NCBI taxonomy): Bacteria > Bacillati > Actinomycetota > Actinomycetes > Kitasatosporales > Streptomycetaceae > Streptomyces > Streptomyces sp. NPDC043861. Next base: position 192,210 of record NZ_JBWKDP010000006.1, read on the forward strand.
GACGTCGCTCCCGGCAGGGCCGGGCTCCACGGCCACGATCTTCTGCGCGGCCCGTGCGAGCAGCTCCCGGTCGTGCGACACGAACAGGACCGTCTTGCGGGTCTCCCGCAGCCGCTCCTCCAGCCATCGCTTCCCCGGCACGTCCAGATAGTTGTCCGGCTCGTCCAGGAGCAGCACCTCGTCGGGGCCGCGCAGCAGCGCCTCCAGGACCAGCCGCTTCTGCTCGCCGCCCGACAGCGTCCGTACGAGACGCCACTGCGCCTTGTCGTAGGGCATTCCGAGGGCGGCCGTGGTGCACATGTCCCACACCGTCTCGGCCTCGTACCCCTGCACCTCCGCCCAGTCGCTCAGCGCCTGCGCGTACCCCATCTGCGCGGACTCGTCGTCGACCGTCATGACCAGGTGCTCGGCCGCGTCGACCGCCCGCGCCGCCTCCCGGATACGTGGCTGGGCCACCGAGATCAGCAGGTCCCGTACCGTCCGCTCGTCCCGGACCGAACCCACGAACTGCTGCATCACCCCGAGGCCGCCGCTCACCGACACGGTGCCACCGTGCGGCTTGAGCTCCCCGGAGAGCAGCCGGAGCAGGGTGGTCTTCCCCGCACCGTTGGCGCCGACGAGGGCGACCACGGCCCCCTCACCCACCCGGAAGGAGACGTCGGCCAGCAGCGGCCGCCCGTCCGGCAGGTAGTACTCCAGATGCCCGGCCTCGAGATGTCCCATGGCCGGCATTCTCACTGCCGGACACGTTCATGCCCAACAGGTTTAGGATGCGCGGCATGAGCTTTGGGGGACCGCAGTGGCCGCAGGAGCCACGCCGCCAGTCCGAATCGTTCGAGCCCTTCGAACCGTTCGAGCCGTTCCAGCGCCAGGAGCGGCAGGCGCAGACGCCGGACTGGGCCGCGCTGGCCGACGCCTCGGCCACGCGTGCCCGGCGCAGGAAATGGCTGATGATCGGCGGCGGTGCGCTGGCCACAGCAGCGATAGCCGCGATCGTGGCCACGGCCGTCGTGTCCACGAACAAGGACGGCGCCGAGGCGACGGGCAGCGCCAGCGAACTGCCGACGGCACCCGACCTGCCGAACGAGTCGGGCGGCCCGCAGCCGTCGTTCTCCTCGGTCGCGCCGGCTCCCCCGCCCAACCCCAAGGAGTTCATCTCCAGCGCGGGGAAGGACAAGGCGCCGCTCAGTGCCGACACTCTCTTCCCGGGCAAGAAGCTGACGATGGGCGGCCGGGTGTACGCCAAGGGCCCGACCGCGCGCACCGCCAACTGCGCCTCTGCCACGCAGGGTTCGCTCGGCGCCGCGCTCAAGAGCAATGGCTGCGACCAGGTCATCCGCGCCACGTACACCAGGAACGGCGTGGCCGTCACCATAGGTGTCGCGGTCTTCCCCACGGAGGCCAAGGCCCAGGCCGCGCTGAAGCGTTCGGCCAGGAACGTCGCCCCGCTCTCCGGCTCGGGCGTCAAGGGCTTCTGCAAGGGCGGTCCGGTCTGCCGCTTCGTGGGCAACTCGTACGGCCGGTACGCCTACTTCACGGCGACCGGCTATCTGAACGGAAAGTCCGTCACCAAGGGCGACACCAAGGCCTTCCAGCCCGGCGACGACCTGGCGGAGTTCACGTTCCGCCAGATCGTGGCACGCGGCGAGAGGCAGGCGTCAGCAGCAGCCGCCGCTCCTGCCGGACAGTGAGCCGGCCGCGACCCCGGACGCCGGGCCCGGCAGCGACCTCTTGTTGCGGGCCTCCAGATTCCTGGCGGCCAGCAGCTCGTCGGCGGGGTAGCCGACTTCCTCCAGCGTGAGCCCGTGCGGCCTGACGACATGGACGGCCGAGTCGCGTACGCCCGCCGCCAGCACCTTGCCCGGCCAGTCCGCCGGCCGGTGCCCGTCCCCGACGAACAGCATGGCCCCGACCAGCGAACGCACCATGTTGTGGCAGAAGGCGTCGGCCTTCACGGTCGCCGTCAGGATCCCGTCCGCGCCCCGCTCCCAACGCAGCTCCTGCAGGGTCCGGATGGTGGTGGCGCCCTCGCGCTTCTTGCAGTAGGCGGCGAAGTCGTGCTCGCCGAGGAGCCGTTCCGCGGCGGCGTTCATGGCGTCCACGTCCAACGGCCAGTCGTGCCACAGCACATGGCCCCGCAGCAGCGGGTCGACGCCGGCGGGATGGTCGGTGACCCGGTAGGCGTAGCGCCGCCAGATCGCGGAGAAGCGCGCGTTGAAGCCGGCCGGGGCCTCCTCGGCCTTCCACACCCGTACGTCGTGGGACAGGCGTCCGGCGAGCCGCCGCAGCAGCTTCTCCCGGTGCTCGTCCCAGAGGTCCTGCGGCAGATCGACGTGGGCGACCTGGCCACGCGCATGCACACCCGCGTCGGTGCGGCCGGCCACGGTCAGCTCATACCTCTCCTGCGACCGGGTGACCGTACGGATCGCGTCCTCGATCTCGCCCTGCACGGTCCGCTGCCCACGGGTCTGCCTGGCCCAGCCGGAGAAGTCCCTGCCGTCGTAGGACAGGTCCAGCCGCACCCGTACGAAGCCGGGCCTCACGTCATCGCTCACGTCTCATGTCCCTTTCAGCGGGACGGGCCCGTCCCCCACAAAGGGGAACGGGCCCGTCCGTCAGCCGTAAAGCCGTCTCGGAACGCCTCAGGCGTCCTTCGACTCCTCGGCCGGAGCCTCGGTGGCGTCCTCGGCCTTGGTCTCCTCGACCTTGGCCTCGTCCGCCTCCTTGACCGCACGCTTGGTGGCGGCCTCGGCCTCGGCGACGGTGGCCTTCTTCGCGATCTCGCCCTCGACGAGCTCGATCACGGCCATCGGGGCGTTGTCACCACGACGGTTGCCGATCTTCGTGATCCGGGTGTAGCCACCCGGACGCTCGGCGTAGCGCGGAGCGATCTCGGTGAAGAGCGTGTGGACGACGCCCTTGTCCGTGATCGTCTGCAGGACCAGGCGACGGTTGTGGATGTCGCCCTTCTTCGCCTTCGTGATCAGACGCTCCGCGACCGGACGCAGGCGGCGGGCCTTGGCCTCGGTCGTGGTGATGCGGCCGTGCTCGAACAGCGACTTCGCGAGGTTCGCGAGAAGCAGCTTCTCGTGCGCGGCGCTGCCGCCCAGACGGGCACCCTTGGCGGGCTTCGGCATGGTGTTTCTCCTCATGATCTGCACCGGCCGTATCAGGTACCGGTGTCAGTTCCCCCAGGCGGTCGCGAGGGGGCAGGCGCGGGGGGCCCGAGCCCCCCGCGATTCTCTTAGTACTGCTCGGTCTCGACGAAACCGGCGTCCGCGTCGTCGTCGGCGCCGAAGGCGTCGGCGGCGGCGGTCGGGTCGAATCCGGGCGGGCTGTCCTTGAGGGCCAGGCCCATGCCGGCCAGCTTCGCCTTGACCTCGTCGATCGACTTCGCACCGAAGTTGCGGATGTCGAGCAGGTCGGCCTCGGAGCGGGCGACGAGCTCACCCACGGAGTGGATGCCCTCACGCTTGAGGCAGTTGTACGAACGGACCGTGAGCTCGAGCTCCTCGATCGGCAGCGCCAGATCGGCGGCCAGGGCGGCGTCCGTCGGGGACGGGCCCATGTCGATGCCCTCGGCGTCGATGTTGAGCTCGCGGGCCAGACCGAACAGCTCGACCAGGGTCTTGCCGGCCGATGCCATGGCGTCGCGCGGACGCATGGCCTGCTTGGTCTCGACGTCGACGATCAGCTTGTCGAAGTCGGTGCGCTGCTCGACACGGGTCGCCTCGACCTTGTACGTGACCTTGAGCACCGGGGAGTAGATGGAGTCGACCGGGATACGGCCGATCTCCTGGCCCACCTGCTTGTTCTGCACGGCGGAGACATAGCCGCGACCGCGCTCGACGGTCAGCTCCATCTCCAGCTTGCCCTTGCCGTTCAGCGTGGCGAGGACCAGGTCGGGGTTGTGCACCTCGACACCGGCCGGCGGGGCGATGTCGGCGGCGGTGACCAGACCCGGACCCTGCTTGCGCAGGTACATCACGACCGGCTCGTCGTGCTCCGAGGAGACGACCAGCTGCTTGATGTTCAGGATGAGGTCGGTGACGTCCTCCTTGACGCCCGGCACGGTGGTGAACTCGTGCAGGACACCGTCGATACGGATGGACGTGACCGCCGCACCCGGGATCGAGGAAAGGAGCGTACGGCGGAGCGAGTTGCCGAGGGTGTAGCCGAAGCCCGGCTCCAGCGGCTCGATGACGAACCGGGAGCGGTACTCGTCGACAACCTCTTCGGTCAGCGAGGGACGCTGAGCGATCAGCATGTCTGTGATCCTTCAGTCGGGGGCGCCCGCTATTTGACGCCCGACTCACCGGGCGGTTGCCCGGCGTTCAAAACTACTGCGTACTACAAGAGTACGGGCGGCACGTCCCCGAAGGAGCCGTACCGCCCGGACACTCAGGTCATGCGCTGGGGTCCCACCACGCCCACCAGGGCGTAAGGGGGGTCAGACGCGACGACGCTTGGGGGGACGGCAGCCGTTGTGCGGCGTCGGGGTGACGTCCTGGATCGAGCCGACCTCGAGGCCGGTGGCCTGGAGGGAGCGGATCGCGGTCTCACGGCCGGAGCCGGGACCCTTGACGAAGACGTCGACCTTGCGCATGCCGTGCTCCTGCGCGCGGCGGGCGGCCGACTCGGCGGCCATCTGCGCGGCGAAGGGGGTGGACTTGCGCGAGCCCTTGAAGCCGACGTGGCCGGCGGAGGCCCAGGAGATCACGTTGCCGCTCGGGTCCGTGATGGACACGATCGTGTTGTTGAACGTGCTCTTGATGTGCGCGTGGCCGTGCGCGACGTTCTTCTTTTCCTTGCGGCGCACCTTCTTGGCAGCGCCCTGGCGTCCCTTGGGGGGCATGTATTTCTCCCGTGGAGGTGGTCGGTCCTACAGCGAAGACCGCGATTAAGCGTCCTGCTGAGGACTACTTCTTGCCCGGCTTCTTCTTACCGGCGATGGCGCGACGCGGTCCCTTGCGGGTACGAGCGTTCGTGCTGGTGCGCTGGCCGTGGACCGGCAGACCGCGGCGGTGGCGCAGACCCTGGTAGCAGCCGATCTCGACCTTGCGGCGGATGTCGGCCTGGATCTCGCGGCGGAGGTCACCCTCGGTCTTGAGGTTGGCGTCCACGTACTCGCGGATCTTGACCAGGTCCTCTTCGGCCAGGTCACGAACGCGGGTGTTCGGGTTCACACCGGTCGCGGCGAGGGTTTCCTTCGCCAGGGTGCGGCCGATGCCGAAGACGTAGGTGAGTGCGACCTCCACGCGCTTGTCGCGCGGGATGTCAACACCGGAAACGCGTGCCATTCAATGGCTCCTGTGGTGTTCGGGGGTCTTCCGCAGAACCACTCCCGTCCGCCGACCTCCCGAAGGAGAGGTGGTACGTCCGGGTCCCCGGCCCCCGCCGGAGGTGCCGCCGACCCTGAAACGGGCTGGGCGGGTTCTGCGTATCTTCATGTATTGCTTACGTCGCGCGAAGTAACTGCGAAATGCAGGAGGTCGTGCGTCAGCCCTGGCGCTGCTTGTGGCGCAGGTTGTCGCAGATGACCATGACCCGGCCGTGACGGCGGATCACCTTGCACTTGTCGCAGATCTTCTTGACGCTCGGCTTGACCTTCATGGGATGTGAGGTTCTCCGGGTCAGTGCCAGCACCCCACGGGAGGGGTGAGGGCAAGATCTACTTGTACCGGTAGACGATCCGGCCACGCGTCAGGTCGTACGGAGACAGCTCCACGACGACCCGGTCGTCCGGGAGGATACGGATGTAGTGCATCCGCATCTTGCCGGAGATGTGCGCGAGGACCTTGTGACCGTTCTGGAGCTCCACCTTGAACATGGCGTTCGGGAGGGACTCGATCACGGTGCCCTCGATTTCGATGGCACCTTGCTTCTTGGCCACGCTTCGCCCTTCGAATCGGCTACCTTGATCGACTCTCGTCGCCGCATGCGGACATACGGGTACACGAGAGCCGACGCATCAGTCTACGTCAGGCCCCTGGAAAAGACGAATCCCGGGAGTCTGCCCCACGTAGGAGATCATTAAGCGAGGGGGTCCGGAGCCGCCGTGACACCCAGCTCCGCCAGCTTCGCCCTGCCGCCGTCGACCGCCGTCAGGACCAGCGGCCCCTCCTCGGTCAGCGCCACCGAGTGCTCCCAGTGCGACGACCAGGTGCCGTCGGTCGTGATCACGGTCCAGTCGTCCGAGAGGACCTCGGTGTGCGGGGTGCCGAGGGAGACCATGGGCTCGATGGCCAGGCAGAAGCCCGGGACCAGTTTCGGGCCCTTGCCGCGCTTGCGCGAGACGTAGTTCAGCAGGTGGGGGTCCATGTGCATCTCGGTGCCGATGCCATGGCCGCCGTACTCCTCGACGATTCCGTACTTGCCGCCGCCCGGCTTCGGCTGCCGGCGGATGTAGGTCTCGATGGCACGGGAGATGTCGACCAGCCGGTTGCCGGTCTTCATCGCCGCGATGCCGGCCCACATCGACTCCTCGGTCACCCGGGACAACTCGATCAGCTCGGGGGCGTGGCCGGTGCCGACGAACACGGTGAACGCGGCATCGCCGTGCCAGCCGTCGACGATCGCGCCGGCGTCGATGGAGATGATGTCGCCGTTCTTGAGGACGGTCTTCTCGTCCGGGATGCCGTGGACCACGACCTCGTTCACCGAGGTGCAGATGGTGGCGGGGAAGCCGCCGTACCCCAGGAAGTTCGACTTGGCGCCGTGGTCGGCGATCACCTTGCGTGCGACCTCGTCCAGATCCTTGGTGGTGGCGCCGGGGACCGCCTCCTCACGGGTCGCCGCGTGGATCGCGGCGACGACCAGTCCCGCCTCGCGCATCTTCGCGATCTGCTCGGGAGTCTTGATCTGCACCATGAGGGCCGGCGCCTTTCCGGATCGGGGGAGTAATCGTGGGTAATCAACGATACGGCCGCGGCGTCCTTGGGACACCGCGGCCGTATGGCGTACAGCTCAGAGGTACAGCGCGGGCTCAGGCCTGCGCTGCCCGGTCCTTCTGCAGAGCCTCCATGGCCCGCTCGGTCACTTCGCCGACCTTGCCGAGCGCGGAGATGGTGACCACCAGGCCCTGGGCCTTGTAGTAGTCGATGATCGGCTCGGTCTGCGTGTGGTAGACCTCGAGCCGCTTGCGGACGGTCTCCTCGGAGTCGTCGTCGCGCTGGTACAGCTCGCCGCCGCAGGTGTCACAGACGCCTTCGGACTTCGGCGGGGCGTACGTCGCGTGGAAGACGTGCGCGCTGTCGTTGCGGCAGATGCGGCGGCCCGCGATCCGCTTGACGACCTCGTCCTCCTCGACCTCCAGATCGAGCACTGCGTCCAGCTTCACACCATCGGTCTCCAGCGCGGCGTCGAGCGCCTCGGCCTGGGAGACGTTGCGCGGGAAGCCGTCCAGCAGAAAGCCGTTCTGGGCGTCCGGCTGAGCCATCCGGTCCCGGGCCATCCCGATGGTGACCTCGTCCGGCACCAGGTTGCCGGCGTCCATGTACGCCTTGGCCTGCTTGCCGAGGTCCGTGCCCTGGCTGATGTTGGCGCGGAAGAGGTCGCCCGTGGAGATGTGCGGGATCGACAGGTTCTTGGCAAGGAACGCGGCCTGCGTGCCCTTGCCCGCACCGGGCGGTCCGACGAGGACGATTCGCATCAGCGGAGGAACCCTTCGTAGTTGCGCTGCTGGAGCTGGCTCTCGATCTGCTTCACGGTCTCGAGACCGACACCCACGATGATGAGGATGCTGGTGCCACCGAACGGGAAGTTCTGGTTGGCACCACCGAAGCCCGCCAACGCCATCGTCGGCACAAGAGCGATCAGACCCAGATACAGCGAGCCCGGCCAGGTGATCCGGTTGAGCACGTAGCTCAGATACTCGGCGGTAGGTCGACCAGCCCGGATACCCGGGATGAAGCCACCATACTTCTTCATGTTGTCCGCGACTTCCTCGGGGTTGAACGAGATGGCCACGTAGAAGAAGGCGAAGAAGACGATCAGAAGGAAGTAGGTGGCGATGTAATACGGGTGGTCACCCTTGACGAAGTGCGCTTCGATCCACGATTTCCATCCGGCGTTCGAGCTGGAGAACTGGGCGATCAGCGCCGGGATGTAGAGCAGCGACGACGCGAAGATGACGGGAATCACACCCGCCTGGTTCACCTTGAGCGGGATGTATGTGGACGTACCGCCGTAGGACCTGCGGCCGATCATGCGCTTCGCGTACTGCACGGGGATCCTGCGCTGGGCCTGCTCGACGAAGACGACGAGGGCGACCATCACGAAGCCGATCAGGATGACCGTGCCGAACTCGATCCAGCCCTTGGCGAGCTTGCCGCTCTCCTTGATGGCCCACAGCGCGCCCGGGAAACCGGCGGCGATGGAGATGAACATCAGGATGGACATGCCGTTGCCGATGCCGCGGTCGGTGATCAGCTCGCCGAGCCACATGACCACGGCCGTGCCGGCGGTCATGGTGATCACCATGGTGACGGTCACGAAGATCGACTGGTCGGGGACGATCTCACTGCCCACGGTGCAGGTGCTGAAGAGGGCGCCGCTGCGGGCGGTGGCCACCAGGCCGGTGCCCTGAAGCACGGCCAGGGCGACCGTGAGGTAACGGGTGTACTGCGTGATCTTGGCCGTGCCGGACTGGCCCTCCTTCTTGAGGGCTTCCAGGCGCGGGATGACCACGGTCAGCAGCTGCAGGATGATGCTCGCCGTGATGTACGGCATGATGCCGAGCGCGAAGATCGTGATCTGCAGCAGCGCACCGCCGCTGAACATGTTGACGAGACCGAAGAGGCTGTTGTTGCCCTTCGATGCCTGGTCGACACAGATCTGCACGTTCTCGTAGCTGACGCCGGGAACCGGGATGTGTGCGCCGATCCGGTACAGCACGATGATGCCGAGCGTGAAGAGCAGCTTCTTGCGCAGGTCGGGCGTCTTGAACGCCCGGGCGAACGCGGTGAGCACGGTGCCTCCTGCGACCCCCGCGCAAAGCGTCAGAGGTGACGGTCTTGAGGTTCGACGAATACGAATAAGTCAAGAGCCGCTCGGAGCCCGGTAGGGCGGCCCTTCGCGGCCTGGAGTCCCCCGAAGGGGATGGGCCGGGAGTCGCCCCCCGGTAAATACAGCAACAACGCTCGCCACCTTACCGGCGAGTGTGCCCCGCTTGGAACGACCAACCGGGGATGCCCCGTTTATGAGGCATCCCCGGTGGGTGTTCAGGCCATCGACTCGTCTCAGACGAGCTCGGTGACGGTACCGCCGGCGGCGGTGATCTTCTCCTTGGCGGAGCCGGAAACGGCGTCAACCGAAACCTGCAGCGCAACGGAGATCTCGCCCTGGCCCAGGACCTTGACGAGGCTGTTCTTGCGCACCGCGCCCTTGGCGACCAGATCGGCCACCGTGACCTCGCCACCCTGCGGGTAGAGCGCGGTCAGCTTGTCCAGGTTCACGACCTGGTACTCGGTGCGGAACGGGTTCTTGAAGCCCTTCAGCTTCGGAAGACGCATGTGGAGGGGCATCTGCCCACCCTCGAAGCGCTCCGGAACCTGGTAGCGGGCCTTCGTGCCCTTGGTACCACGACCGGCCGTCTTACCCTTCGACGCCTCACCACGACCCACACGGGTCTTGGCGGTCTTGGCGCCCGGGGCGGGACGGAGGTTGTGGATCTTGAGCGGGTTGTTCTCCGCCATGATCAGTCGACCTCCTCGACCGTCACGAGGTGGCGGACGGTGTGCACCATTCCGCGGAACTCGGGGCGGTCCTCCTTGACGACCACGTCGTTGACCCTCTTCAGGCCAAGCGAACGCAGCGTGTCACGGTGGTTCTGCTTGCTGCCGATGTACGACTTCGTCTGCGTGATCTTGAGGCGGGCCATTACGCACCCGCTCCCGCACGCGCACGAAGCAGAGCCGCGGGGGCGACGTCCTCGAGCGGCAGACCACGGCGAGCCGCGATCTCCTCGGGACGCTGCAGACCCTTGAGGGCCGCCACGGTCGCGTGAACGATGTTGATCGCGTTGGACGAGCCGAGCGACTTCGACAGGATGTCGTGAACGCCGGCGCACTCCAGGACGGCACGCACCGGGCCACCCGCGATAACACCGGTACCGGGGGAAGCAGGCTTGAGCAGGACGACGCCCGCGGCCTTCTCGCCCGTGATCGGGTGCGGGATGGTGCCCTGGATACGGGGGACCTTGAAGAAGTGCTTCTTGGCCTCCTCAACACCCTTGGCGATGGCGGCCGGCACCTCCTTGGCCTTGCCGTAACCGACACCCACGGTGCCGTCACCGTCGCCCACCACGACCAGCGCGGTGAAGCTGAAGCGACGACCACCCTTCACAACCTTGGCGACACGGTTGATCGCGACAACGCGCTCAACATAAGCGGTCTTCTCGGCGGCAGCTGCGCCGCCGTCACGGCCCTTCCGGTCCCGCCGCTCGCCGCCACCGGCACCGCTTCCGCGGCGCTGGGGTCCAGCCATTGGAATTACCTCTCTTCGTTTTCCGCTGAGCTACGGAACCGGCTCAGAACTTCAGGCCGGCTTCGCGGGCGGCGTCCGCCAGGGCGGCGATGCGCCCGGCGTACTGGTTGCCGCCACGGTCGAACACGACAGCCTCGACGCCGGCAGCCTTGGCACGCTCGGCCACGAGCTGGCCGACCTGCTTCGCCTTCGCCGACTTGTCGCCTTCGCCGCCGCGGATGGACGAGTCCAGGGTGGACGCCGACGCGAGGGTGTGACCCGCGAGGTCGTCGATGACCTGAGCCGTGATGCCGCGGTTGGACCGGGTGACGACCAGACGCGGACGCGCCGGGGTACCCGAGATCTTCTTGCGGATGCGGATGTGGCGACGCTTCAGGGAAGCGCCCTTGTAGGCCTTGCCCTTGGCAATCTTCACGCCGTATGCCATGGCTTACTTACCAGCCTTTCCGACCTTGCGGCGGATGACCTCGCCCGCGTACTTCACGCCCTTGGCCTTGTACGGGTCGGGCTTGCGCAGCTTGCGGATGTTCGCGGCGACCTCGCCGACCTTCTGCTTGTCGATGCCCTCGACCGAGAACTTGGTCGGCGACTCGACCTTGAAGGAGATCCCCTCGGGGGCCTCCACCAGGATCGGGTGGCTGTAGCCGAGCTGGAACTCCAGGTTGGAGCCCTTCGCGGCAACGCGGTAACCGACACCGCTGATCTCGAGCGCCTTGACGTACCCCTGGGTCACACCGGTGATCATGTTGGCCACCAGCGTGCGGGACAGGCCGTGCAGGGCCTTGTTCTGACGCTCGTCGTTGGGGCGGGTGACGTTGAGTACGCCGTCCTCACCCTTCACGATCTCGATCGGCGCGGCAACGGTGTGGGTCAGGGAGCCCTTGGGACCCTTCACCTGGACCGTACGGCCATCGATGGTGACATCCACGCCGGCGGGAACCGAGATGGGGAGCTTGCCGATACGCGACATTGTTCTTCTCCTCCGTTCCCGACTACCAGACGTAGGCGAGGACTTCCCCGCCCACACCCTTCTTGCTGGCCTGCTTGTCGGTGAGGAGACCGTGCGACGTGGAGATGATCGCCACGCCCAGGCCGCCGAGCACCTTCGGCAGGTTGGTGGACTTCGCGTAAACCCGGAGACCGGGCTTGGAGATCCGCTTGATGCCCGCAATGGAGCGCTCACGGTTCGGGCCGAACTTCAGCTCGAGGACGAGGTTCTTGCCGACCTCGGCGTCCTCGACCTTCCAGCCCGTGATGAAGCCCTCCTGCTGGAGGATCTCCGCGATGTGAGACTTGATCTTGCTGTGCGGCATCGTCACGGAGTCGTGGTACGCCGAGTTCGCGTTACGCAGACGAGTCAGCATGTCCGCGATCGGATCAGTCATGGTCATGAATTGGCCTTCGGCCTCTCTCGCCGGGGTTTCCTGTATGCGCCATCCCTCTCCCCACACATGGGCGGGACGGGTGCGGCGCGGGGACCTACGGCGTAGTAAGTCGATCAGGGCGGCGGGCGCCCAACCCCACAAGCCTACGGCATGTGGGGGAGGGACCCGCCGACCCGTTGCTTACCGAGAGCCTCTGGTAATTCCGGGTAAACCCGGGATTACCAGGAGCTCTTGGTCACGCCCGGCAGCTCGCCACGGTGAGCCATCTCACGAAGGCACACGCGGCAGAGGCCGAACTTGCGGTACACGGAGTGCGGGCGGCCGCAGCGCTGGCAGCGGGTGTACGCACGCACACCGAACTTGGGCTTACGAGCAGCCTTGGCAATGAGAGCCTTCTTCGCCATCTCGCTTACGCCTCCTTGAACGGGAAGCCGAGGTGACGGAGAAGGGCACGGCCCTCAGCGTCGTTGGTCGCCGTGGTCACCACGGTGATGTCCATACCCCGGACGCGGTCGATCTTGTCCTGGTCGATCTCGTGGAACATGACCTGCTCGGTGAGACCGAAGGTGTAGTTGCCACGGCCGTCGAACTGCTTGGGGGACAGACCACGGAAGTCGCGGATGCGCGGCAGCGCGAGCGACAGGGTGCGGTCCAGGAACTCCCACATGCGGTCGCCACGGAGCGTGACGTGGGCACCGATCGGCTGGCCCTCACGCAGCTTGAACTGCGCGATGGACTTACGGGCCTTGGTGACGGCCGGCTTCTGGCCGGTGATCGTGGTGAGGTCCTTGATGGCACCCTCGATCAGCTTGGAGTCGCGGGCGGCGTCGCCCACACCCATGTTGACCACGATCTTCACGAGGCCGGGAACCTGCATGACGTTCTCGTAGGAGAACTCCTCACGCAGCTTGCCCGCGATCTCCTCGCGGTACTTCGTCTTGAGACGCGGAGTGGTGGTGGTAGCCATCAGATGTCCTCACCCGTCCGCTTGGCAACGCGGATCTTGTTGCCCTCGTCGTCGAAGCGGTAACCGACGCGGGTCACAACCTTGTTGCCGTCCTTCTCCACAACCAGCTGAACGTTGCTGACGTGGATGGGGGCCTCGGTGGTGACGATGCCACCGGCCTGCGAGGCACGGCCCGGCTGGTTGGCCTTGGTGTGCTTCTTGACCCGGTTGACACCCTCGACCAGGACGCGGTCCTCGCGGGGGAAGGCCGCGATGACCTTGCCCTGCTTGCCCTTGTCCTTGCCGGTGATGACCTGTACCAGGTCGCCCTTCTTGATCTTCATGCTTACAGCACCTCCGGCGCGAGCGAGATGATCTTCATGAACTTCTTCTCGCGCAGCTCACGGCCGACCGGGCCGAAGATACGGGTGCCGCGAGGGTCGCCGTCGTTCTTCAGAATGACAGCGGCGTTCTCGTCGAAGCGGATGTACGAGCCGTCCTGGCGGCGGCGCTCCTTGACGGTGCGAACGATGACCGCCTTGACGACGTCACCCTTCTTCACGTTGCCACCGGGGATCGCATCCTTGACGGTGGCGACGATGACGTCACCGATGCCCGCGTAGCGGCGACCCGAGCCACCGAGAACACGGATGCAAAGGATCTCCTTGGCACCAGTGTTGTCGGCGACGCGAAGTCGCGACTCCTGCTGGATCACGTCTATCTCCTGTTTGTCTGCCGGTTCCCGGCAGGGGCCTTCCTCTTACGAGGCGGAGCCCCTGCCGAGCCTGGCGGAACTGACCTGAGGGAAACCCCTCAGGTAATTACTTGGCCTTCTCGAGGATCTCGACGACGCGCCAGCGCTTCGTCGCGGACAGCGGCCGGGTCTCCATGAGGAGGACGCGGTCGCCGACACCCGCGGCGTTCTGCTCGTCGTGCGCCTTGAGCTTGTTCGTACGGCGGATGACCTTGCCGTACAGCGCGTGCTTGACCCGGTCCTCGACGGCGACGACGACGGTCTTGTCCATCTTGTCGCTGACGACCAGACCCTCGCGGGTCTTGCGGAAACCGCGCTCGGTCTTGTTCTCAGTCACGTTGCTCTCGCTCATCAGGCGCTCTCCACCGTCTCGATGCCCAGCTCGCGCTCACGCATCAGGGTGTAGATCCGGGCGATGTCCTTACGGACGGACTTGAGCCGACCGTGGTTCTCGAGCTGGCCCGTCGCCGCCTGGAAGCGGAGGTTGAACAGCTCTTCCTTGGCCTCGCGGAGCTTGGCAACAAGCTCCTCGTTGCCCAGCTCGCGCAGCTCGGACGCCTTGGTACCGGCCGACATCACGCTTCACCTGCCTCGCGCTTGACGATCCGGCACTTCATCGGCAGCTTGTGAGCCGCACGAGTCAGAGCCTCACGCGCAATCTTCTCGTTCGGGTAGGACAGCTCGAACATGACCCGGCCCGGGTGCACGTTCGCGACCCACCACTCCGGGGAACCCTTACCGGAACCCATGCGGGTCTCGGCAGGCTTCTTGGTCAGCGGACGGTCCGGGTAGATGTTGATCCAGACCTTGCCGCCACGCTTGATGTGGCGGGTCATCGCGATACGAGCCGCCTCGATCTGGCGGTTGGTCACGTACGCCGGAGTCATGGCCTGGATGCCGTACTCGCCGAACGCAACCGTCGTACCGCCCTTGGCCATGCCGCGGCGCTTCGGGTGGTGCTGCTTGCGGTGCTTGACCCTACGGGGGATCAGCATTTCGGTCAGGCCTCCGTTCCGGTGCTCTCAGCCGGAGCGGCAGCGGCGGCGGGAGCGTCGGCCTTGGGGGCCTCGGCAGCCGGCGCGGACTGCTGCTGCGGCTTGCGACCGCGACCGCCACGCTCGCCACCACGGCCACCACGGGCCGGGCGGTCGTTGCCACCACGGGCCGGGCGGTTGCCGGCGCGGGCAGCGGCGTTCTCGGCGCGGACCTCGGCGATGTTCTTGACGTCGCCCTTGTAGATCCAGACCTTCACGCCGATGCGGCCGAAGGTGGTCTTGGCCTCGAAGAAGCCGTACTCGACGTTCGCGCGCAGCGTGTGCAGCGGCACACGACCCTCGCGGTAGAACTCCGAGCGGGACATCTCGGCGCCGCCGAGACGGCCGCCACACTGGATCTTGATGCCCTTGGCGCCGGCCTTCATCGCCGACTGCATGCTCTTGCGCATGGCACGGCGGAAGGAGACGCGGGAGGACAGCTGCTCGGCAACGGCCTGGGCCACGAGCTGAGCGTCGACCTCGGGGTTCTTGACCTCGAGGATGTTCAGCTGGACCTGCTTGCCCGTGAGCTTCTCGAGGTCACCGCGGATGCGGTCGGCCTCGGCGCCACGGCGGCCGATGACGATGCCGGGACGCGCGGTGTGGATGTCCACCCGCACGCGGTCACGGGTGCGCTCGATCTCAACCTTCGAGATACCGGCGCGCTCCATGCCGGACGTCATCATCCGACGGATGGCGACGTCTTCCTTGACGTAGTCCTTGTACAGCTTGTCGGCGTACCAGCGGGACTTGAAGTCCGTGGTGATGCCGAGTCGGAACCCATGCGGGTTAACCTTCTGGCCCATTACCGGGTTCCTTCCTTGCTGCTGACGACCACGGTGATGTGGCTGGTCCGCTTACGGATCCGGTAGGCACGGCCCTGAGCACGCGGACGGAACCGCTTCAGGGTCGGGCCCTCGTCCACGTACGCCTCGCTGATGAACAGCGAAGAAGCGTCCGTGTGGTCGTAGTTGTGCGCGGCGTTGGCAATGGCGCTGTCCAGCACCTTGCCGACCGGCACGCTCGCGGCCTGCGGGGCGAAACGCAGGACCGCCTGAGCCTCCGTGGCATCCATGCCACGGATGAGGTCCACCACGCGGCGGGCCTTCATGGGCGTGACGCGGATGTACCGCGCCTGGGCCCTGGCTTCCATGGTTGTCCCTTCGGTGTAAGTCATAGTCGTCCCACCCCGCGCTTAGCGGCGCTTCGACTTCCGGTCGTCCTTGACGTGGCCGCGGAAGGTGCGAGTCGGCGAGAACTCGCCGAGCTTGTGGCCGACCATGGACTCGGTGACGAACACCGGGACATGGGTCTTGCCGTTGTGCACCGCGATCGTATGACCCAGCATGGCCGGGATGATCATCGAGCGACGGGACCAGGTCTTGATGACGTTCTTGGTGCCGGCTTCGTTCTGGGCGTCCACCTTCTTGATCAGGTGGTCGTCGACGAAGGGCCCCTTCTTGAGACTGCGCGGCATCTAAACCCGCTCCTAGCGCTTCTTGTTCGTCTTGCGGCGGCGGACGATGTACTTGTTGCTCGCCTTCTTGGGAGAACGAGTACGACCCTCCTTCTGACCCCACGGGCTGACCGGGTGGCGACCACCGGAGGTCTTGCCCTCACCACCACCGTGCGGGTGGTCGACCGGGTTCATGGCGACACCACGGACGGTCGGGCGAACGCCCTTCCAGCGCAGACGGCCTGCCTTGCCCCAGTTGATGTTCGACTGCTCGGCGTTGCCGACCTCGCCGATGGTGGCGCGGCAGCGGACGTCGACCAGACGGATCTCGCCGGACGGCATACGAAGGTGGGCCATGGTGCCCTCCTTCGCCAGCAGCTGCACGGAGGCACCCGCGGAACGGGCGAACTTCGCGCCGCCGCCGGGCCGCAGCTCGATGGCGTGGATGGTCGTACCGACCGGGATGTTGCGCAGCGCCAGGTTGTTACCGGGCTTGATGTCGGCGGCGGGGCCGTTCTCGACACGGTCGCCCTGGCTCAGGCCACGCGGCGCGATGATGTAGCGCTTCTCGCCGTCTGCGTAGTGCAGCAGCGCGATGCGCGCGGTGCGGTTCGGGTCGTACTCGATGTGAGCGACCTTGGCCGGCACGCCGTCCTTGTCGTGACGACGGAAGTCGATCACGCGGTAGGCGCGCTTGTGGCCACCGCCCTGGTGACGGACGGTCACACGACCGGTGTTGTTACGGCCACCCTTGCTGTGCAGCGGGCGGACCAGCGACTTCTCCGGCGTGGACCGCGTGATCTCGACGAAGTCGGCGACGCTGGAGCCACGACGGCCCGGAGTCGTCGGCTTGTACTTGCGGATACCCATTTCTCAGTCCTCGTCCGATATTCGGACGATCCAGACCTCCGTCAGGAGGTCGGACCGCCGAAGATGTCGATACGGTCGCCCTCAGCGAGGGTCACGATGGCGCGCTTGGTGTTGGCGCGCTTGCCGAAACCGGTGCGGGTGCGCTTGCGCTTGCCCTGGCGGTTGATCGTGTTGACCCCGGTGACCTTGACCGAGAAGACCGCCTCGACGGCCTGCTTGATCTGGGTCTTGTTCGCGCGCGGGTCGACGACGAACGTGTACTTGTTCTCGTCGAGCAGCGCGTAGCTCTTCTCGGAAACGACCGGCTTGACGAGAATGTCACGCGGGTCCGTGAAGGTCTTGCTCGTGATCGTGGCCTCGGACATCAGGCCTCGCTCCCTTCAGTGTCGTTGGCGGCCTTGGGGCCGGACACGAAGGACTCGAAGGCGGCCTGGGTGAAGACCACGTCGTCGGAGACGAGCACGTCGTACGTGTTCAGCTGGCCCGGCTCCAGGATGTGCACCTGGGGCAGGTTGCGGGCGGACAGCCACGCGGCCTCGTCGGCGCGGTCGACGACCAGGAGCAGGTTCTTGCGCTCCGAGATCTTGCCGAACAGCGTCTTGGCGGCCTTGGTGGAAGCCGCACCCTCGACCACGCCGGAGACGACGTGGATACGGGAGTGGCGGGCCCGGTCGGTGAGGGCACCGCGCAGGGCGGCGGCCTTCATCTTCTTCGGGGTCCGCTGCGAGTAGTCACGCGGCACGGGGCCGTGGACGACGCCACCGCCGGCGAACTGCGGCGCACGGGTCGAACCCTGGCGCGCGCGGCCGGTGCCCTTCTGGCGGTAAGGCTTCTTGCCACCACCACGGACTTCGCCGCGGGTCTTGGTCTTGTGCGTGCCCTGACGGGCAGCGGCCAGCTGCGCGACGACGACCTGGTGGATCAGCGGAACGCTGACCTTCGCGTCGAAGATCTCCGCGGGGAGCTCGACGGTCCCGGCCTTGTCGCCAGCCGGCGAAAGGATGTCAATGGTGCTCATCGGTTACCTCAGGCCCCCTTGGCCGCGGTACGGACCAGGACGAGGCCGCCGTTCGGACCAGGAACCGCGCCCTTGATGAGCAGCAGACCCTTCTCCGCGTCAACGGCGTGGACGGTCAGGTTCTGGGTGGTGACCCGCTCGTTGCCCATACGGCCCGCCATGCGGAGGCCCTTGAACACACGGCCCGGGGTGGCGCAGCCACCGATGGAACCGGGCGAGCGGTGCTTGCGCTGGGTGCCGTGACCGGCGCCGAGGCCCTTGAAGTTGTGACGCTTCATGACACCGGCGAAGCCCTTGCCCTTGCTCTTGCCCGTGACGTCGACCTTGACGCCGGACTCGAACACCTCGGCAGTGATCTCCTGGCCGAGCGTGTACTCGCTGGCGTCGGAGGTACGGAGCTCCACCAGGTGGCGGCGCGGGGTCACGTCGGCCTTGGCGAAGTGGCCCTTGAGGGGCTTGTTCACCTTGCGCGGGTCGATCTCGCCGAAGGCGATCTGGACCGACTCGTAGCCGTCGGTGTCGTTCGTGCGGACCTGGGTGACGACGTTGGGGCCGGCCTTGACGACGGTGACCGGGACGACACGGTTGTTCTCGTCCCAGACCTGAGTCATGCCGAGCTTCTCGCCCAGGATGCCCTTGATCTGCTTAGCCATCTCGCGCGTCACCTCAGAGCTTGATCTCGATGTCGACGCCCGCCGGCAGGTCGAGACGCATCAGCGAGTCAACCGTCTTCGGCGTGGGGTCGAGGATGTCGATGAGGCGCTTGTGCGTCCGCATCTCGAAGTGCTCGCGCGAGTCCTTGTACTTGTGCGGCGACTTGATGACGCAGTACACGTTCTTCTCTGTGGGCAGCGGCACCGGGCCCGCGACCGACGCACCAGTGCGGGTCACCGTCTCGACGATCTTCTTCGCCGAGGAGTCGATGACCTCGTGGTCGTAGGCCTTGAGCCGAATGCGGATCTTCTGTCCCGCCATGGCTTCCTGTCTTCCTAGTCTCGTAACGCTCCGGAACCCGGTGCGTTCGCGTTCTCCTCCGACCCCCGCGGTCGGGCGTGTCGCATCCCCTCTACGAAGATCTCCCGAAGGATTTCCCAACCAAGGGGGTGCGGGCCTGAAGACCGCGAGCCGGGGGCGAACACCCACCGGGTGCCTGGCCGGGGCCCCGCTGACACTTCCCGGAAGATTCCCGTACGTCCACCCCTGATCAGGGGTGACGAGTACTGTGGGACTCGCTTCCGGTCCTCCCGACGGGAGGCGCGCAGCATCGACACTCAACCGAGCAACCCGGACAGTCTGCCATACGGGGCATCGAGCACGCCAATCGGGCCGAAGAGATTACCCCGCAGGGGTTGCGTGTCAAACCGCGGCACGCCCGCGTCCGGCTGCGTGCGGGCCATCACCACACCCCGACGCCCCGACCGGGGATTCGGTCACAGACGCCTCGGTCCCCGGCGAGTGGCGCTGCGGCATCGGAGGGATTTCGGGGTTTTCCGGTCCCTCCTCGTCCTTGCGACGGCCGCGACGTTGCGCACGGGACTCATGGACCCCGGCTGGTCCGCCACCCCTGTACGGGCTCGGCGCCGCACGGCGCGGGTCGGACGATCACGACCCCGTCGCGGCCCGTCGAGCAGCCTCCGGGGGCGGTGTGCCGCGTCGGGACCGGCCGCACGCCGCCCGGCCTCACCAAGAGTCTCTAGGCTGTCACCCACGACCACTAGTTTTCGGCGGACCGACTCCATCGACTCTCCGAAACCGCTGCACGGAGGTACCGGATGGTGCGGGCAGGGATCACGGCTGCACGGCTCACGGAGGCAGCCGCAGAGATGGCGGACGCCGCGGGGTTCGACAAGGTCACGCTGTCCGCTCTCGCACGGCACTTCGGCGTCAAGGACGCCAGTCTGTACTCGCATGTGAAGAACCTGCGGGAGCTGCGGGTCCGGGTCGCCCTGCTGGCCACCGAGGAGCAGACCGACCGCATCGGTGCCGCCGTGGTGGGCCGGGCGGGCAAGGACGCGCTCGTCGCCTTCGCCAACGCCTACCGGGACTACGCCCTCGAACACCCCGGCCGCTACACGGCGGCCCAGATGCGGCTCGGCCCGGAGGACGTCGCCGGCTCCAGCGGGTTCCGCCGCAGTGTGGAGCTGACCTACGGCATGCTGCGCGCCTACGGCCTCGCCGAGCCGGACCTGACCGACGCGGGCCGGCTGCTGCGCAGCACCTTCCACGGCTATG
Organism: Streptomyces sp. NPDC043861; assembly: GCF_056435905.1. Classification (NCBI taxonomy): domain Bacteria; kingdom Bacillati; phylum Actinomycetota; class Actinomycetes; order Kitasatosporales; family Streptomycetaceae; genus Streptomyces; species Streptomyces sp. NPDC043861. The sequence goes on from NZ_JBWKDP010000006.1 coordinate 212,390, forward strand.
TCCATCTGGAGCTCAGCGGCGGTTTCGGACACCCCCGCGAAGTTCAGGAGTCCTGGTCGCGTTCGCTCGAGGCCCTCCATCTGCTCCTGGAGACCTGGCCGTCCGGGAGCAACCCGCAGTAGGGCGGTGCCCCATCGGGACGGGTGCCTCCGCGACTCAACGGGCCGCGTTCCGGCACCGCACGGCGCCTCGCCGCGCCTTCGCCCGCCCAGTCCCCCGTTCGCCGTCCCGGCGCCCGATCCGGAGCCGATCCAAGGTCCGGACCCAGCCGCCGACGATCCCGACGAAGCAACTGCCCGGGTGTGCGTGGCGCGCCCGCGGCCCTGGTCGCGGAAAACCCGACGCGGGCAGCGGACTCCGGCCGTGCCTTGCAGGTGGCACGCCGTGCGCCCGCCGGGACGGCCGCCCCGCTCCCCCGTTATTCGTTCGATCGCCCCTCCCCCGCGCTCCTACAGTGACCGGGCACCACATACCGTCACCCGGGGGGCCGGTCACCATGCGGACGAACCATCCGCGCACGCACTATCCGCGCACGCCGCATCTGCCGTGGTCGCCCGGCGCGACGGTGGACGACGTGCGGGTCGTGGATCTGGCCGGACTGCGCGGACGGGAACTCGTCGTCACCGAGAAGCTCGACGGCGAGAACACGACGCTGTACGCCGACGGGATGCACGCGCGGTCGCTGGATTCGGCGCATCATCCGTCGCGGGCCTGGGTGAAGGGCCTGCAGGGAAGGATCGGGGACCGGATCCCGGCCGGCTGGCGTGTGTGCGGCGAAAACCTGTTTGCCCGGCATTCGCTCGCCTACGAGGACCTGGAGAGCTGGTTCTACGGGTTCTCGGTCTGGGACGGCGAGGGCCGGTGCCTGGACTGGGACCGGAGCGTGGAATTCCTGCGGGGCCTCGGGATCCCGGCGCCCCGGGTGCTGTGGCGGGGAATCCTCGACGTACGGGCCGAGCGGGCGCTTCGCGCCCTGAGGCTCGACACCTCGCGGCAGGAGGGCTACGTCGTGCGGACCGTCGAGGGCTTCGGGGCCAGGGAATTCGGCCGACGCGTTGCGAAGTGGGTGCGTCCAGGACACGTGCAGACCGGTACCCACTGGATGCACGCGCCCGTGGTGGAGAACAGACTCGGCCCGGCCGCCGCCCTGTGGGCAATCCGGTCGGGAGCAGCGCCGGAACCCGGGGCGCTGCTCGAAGCCGTCGGTGCGGCCACGGGAGACGGGGCCGCCGCGGCAGAGGCCGCAGGTCGGCTCGATGCGTTGGGGCTGACCGGCGACGAGCGGCTCACGGGCGTACTCGCGGCACTGCTGCACCACGGCCGCCGGGGTGTGCTCGCCGGGCGTCTGGCCGCCTCACTCGGCCTGCCGCTCGGGCGTCGCGTCGCGGACCTGGTCGGACTGCACACCGGACTGCACCGCCCGTATCCCGACGGGGACCGCAGAGCGGGTCTCGTACGGATGTCCTGCGCCGCCGATCTGCGGGTGCTCCACGCGGTCGCCGGAGCCGTCGCGCCGGATGCGGAAGCGCGCGAGCAGGTGGAGTGGTCCGCGCTGCACGCGGAGGACGCCGGACAGCTGGACGGTCTGCGAGAGGCCTTCGCCGACCTGGGCACGGAGACGGCCGCCCGGTGCCGGGCCGAGGCGCGGGACGCGTACGCCGAAGGACGGATCCGGACCACCGACGAGGCTGTCGCCGCGACCTGGCGGTGGCGCTCAGGGGCGTTTCCGCGGCTGATCCATCTGGTCGGTCCGTCGGGCAGCGGCAAGAGCACCTTCGCGCGTGGTCTCGCCGGCGTCGATGCGCATGTGTCCCTCGACGGACTGCGGGAGGCCCGCGGCGCGCGAGCCGATCAGCGCGCCAACGGGGATGTCCTGAGGGACGGCCTGGCCCGGCTCGACACCGCACTGGCCTCGGGTGGCACCGTGGTGTGGGACGCCACGTCGCTCAACCCGCACCAGCGTTCCCTGGTGCACGCGGTCGCGCACCGCCGCGACGCGCTCCTCACGCACGCGGTGGTGCTGGTCGACGAGGACGAAGTGGCCCGGCGCAACACGGCGCGGACGGATGCCGTGCCGCCCGAGGTGCTCCGCTCGCAGCTGCACCGGTTCGTCCCGCCCTACCCGGGCCAGGCCCACCGCACCTGGTACATCGGAGCGGGCGGGACCGTCGAGGAGGAGGTGTAGATGCGTACCAGCGAGGAGATCTATCACCGCGTCCGCTGGGATCCGCGCTTCGATCCGGCACGGTTCGTCGTGGGCATCCTCCAGCGCGGCGCCCCGCCCGAGCGGATGCCGCTGGACGACTTCGTACCGGGTGGCGAGATCCCCTGGCACCGGGTCCTGTTCTTCGAGGCGGACGGCGAGTCGGTCTGGGACAGGTCGACGGGGGTCGACCGGCTCGATGCCACGGATGCGGGCCGGGTGCGTGACCCACGGCGGCTGAGGGCGCCGTTCTTCGCGGCGCGGACCCCGTACGCATGGGACGCGCAGGGCGGCTGGGCGGCCGCCGAGGGGCCACGCGGCCTGCCGCCCACGGCCGGACTGCGCGTGCTGACCTGGAACACGCTGTGGGACCGCTACGACAGCGACCGCATCGAGACCGCCCTGCGCAGGCCCCTGCTCCTGGAGTCCCTGCGCGACGCCGACGCCGATGTCATCGCGCTGCAGGAGGTCGAGCCCGCGCTGCTCACGATGCTGCTGGAGGCGCCGTGGGTGCGGGAGGCGTACACGATCGGCACCGACCCGGCCGGCAAGGACGTCGACGACTGCGGGCTGGTCCTGCTCAGCAGGCTGCCGGTGAGGGAAGCGGGCGTGCATGTCCTCGGCCCGCACAAGGCCGTCACGGCCATCGTCGTGGAGACCGGGCGGGGGCAGATCGTGGTCGCCGCCACCCATCTGAGCAGCGATCACTCGGAGAACGGCGCCGGGAGGCGGGAGGCTGAGCTCGTCGAGCTCGCCGAAGGACTCGCGGGTGTCGCGGACGACGTCGTCCTGCTCGGCGACTTCAACGACGGTGGCGATCTGCCGGAGACGACGCTCGGTATGCGGGACGCGTGGAGCGAGGTGCACGGTCCCGACGACCGGACCCCGACGTTCGACCCCGTCGTCAATCCGCTGGCCGCCGTGTCCTCGCTGTCCGGGCGGGCCTCGCAGCTGGACCGGGTGCTGCTGCGCGCGGACGGCCTGCGGGTGCAGGGGGTTGCCCTGCTGGGCGGAACCCCGACCACGCAGGGGCTGTTCATCTCCGACCACTACGGGGTCGAGGCCGACCTCAGCCTCGACGGGGACGACGGGGAGGGGGCGGCGGGCGTGCTCGACGCCCGGCCGACGGCACGGACTGCGGTGGCGTGGATTCCACCGCAGGGGCTCTGGGACCGGATTCAGGCCATCCGCCGCGACCACGACCCCCAGATCCGGCGCTGGCCGCCGCATGTGAACGTGCTGTTCGGTTTCGTACCGGAGTCCGCATTCGAGCGGGCGGCGCCACTGCTGGCCTCCGCGGCAGCAGGCATGGCTCCCTTCGCCGCCCGGCTGGAGGGCGTGCACAGCTTCGGCCACCGCGAGGACGCGACCGTATGGCTCGACCCGGCCGCCGCCGGCGAGGAGCCGTGGGCTGAGCTGCGGCGGGCCCTGGAACAGCGGTTCCCGCGCTGCCGGGGCCACCGCCACGGCTTCACCCCCCATCTGAGCCTGGGCCGCACCCGGGACCCGCACACCCTGACCGTCGAGTGCGCCGCCAGGCTCGGCGGTCCGCTGGAAGCCCGCGTCGGGGAGCTGGCGCTGCTGTCGCGACGGGGCGACGAGCCGATGCGGGTACGGGCGACGATCACGCTGGGGACGGGTGAGGTGCGGTGGAGGCCGGAGTCCGGACCCGACGGCTCAGAGGAGCACGGTGGTGACAACGCGTCGGCGTCGCCGGCCCATGCGTCCGACGGGATGCCCCCGCCCCCCGTCCCTCCCGCCGTCGAGGACGCCGCTGCCAACGCCCACGCACGACAGACGGCACAGCGGCTGGCCGACGCGCTGGCCGACGGGGTCGTCCATGTCGTCGGCTCGCGGCGTATGGGGTGCGCCCTGCCGGGCGCCGACCTGGATCTGGTGGCGGCGCTCCCGGGCACGGCCGGGATGGCGGAGGTGAGGGCCCGGGTCACCGCGGCGCTGCCGGAAGCCACCGGCGTGCGCGAGGTGATCGGGGCGCGGGTCCCCGGGCTGCGACTGCGTGCCGGGGACCTCGATGTGGACCTGGTCGTGGTCTCCACGGGAACGCTGGCGCCCGCAGAGGCGGTCGCCCGCCGCGCCGAGCTGGACGAGGCCGCTGCGGTTGCGCTCAGCGCGGTCAGCGACGCGGACGCCGTGCTGGAGGAGGCCTCTGCCCACCGCGCCGCTTTCACTCGTCTCGCCAGGGACGTCAAGGCGTGGGCGAAGGCACGGGGACTGGACTCGGCTCCCTTCGGAGGGCTGCCGGGACTGGCCTGGGCCGTGCTCGCGGCCCGTACCGCACACGAGGCGGGTGAGCTGCCGGCCCCCGATCTGCTGCGGCAATTCTTCGCCACCTGGGCCGCCCGGGACTGGCGCGAGCCGGTCATGACCCCGACCGAGCCCGTCCGTTCCTGCACCGACCAGCTCGGTGCGGGCGGCCGAGAGCTGCTGGCGCAGGAGCTCTACCAGGCGTGGGAACTGCTGGAAGCAGCGGCCGAGTCCGGCACCGACGCCCGGCCCGGGCTCCTCTCCGCGCCGCCTCTGCACCGCCGCCACGCGGCCTGGGCGGTCGTGACCGTCCCCGCGGGCCCGGACGAGGGCCGTGTGCGGGGCCGTCTCCGCGCCCTCCTCACCGAGCTGGAGACTGCGGGCGCGACCGATGCGCACGCCTGGCCACGCCCGTTCGCGTCCGGCCGGGCCGCCAACAGCTACGCGATCGGCCTCGGCGCCGCTCCCCCGGGCCGGGACCGTCTCGCCGAGATCGCCGAGCGCTGGCTGCGCGGCCTGCCCGGCACGACCCTGACGTGGGCGGGCCCCGGCGAGGTTCCGACGCTGCGCTGAGCCGCTGCCCGTCGGTCGTCATCCCGCGACCGCGGCCGCCCCTCCACACCGGACCCTTCCGGCCCGGCACGAACGTCGCTGCTCCTTTGCACCCGGCACCCACCCGCCGTCCGTCCGGCGCGCGGCACCACGCGCCGCTCGCCCTCCCCGACCGGCGCCCCGATCCGCTGCACCGCACCGAAACGTTCCCCACCCCCACCGAAACCGCAGACCGAAACAACACCGGGCACCGACCACAGGATCGGGGCAACCCGGGACAACGGAATGCCGTCTGATGTATCGCGGAAGGCGGCTCCGACCGGCCCTGCCGTCCGCACCAGGGGAGATCGAGGAACGCAGACGGGGGCACCTGCCCGCCCGCTGCGGGGGAAGCGGACGGAGCACGGCACATGGACGACAGCGCTGCGCGAAGCATGCCCACAGCACATTCCGCGGGCATATTCGGAGAGAGACCCGAGGGTCCCGACGCCCGCCCGTCGCGCCCTCGTTCCCGCCCCCGCCGCCGCTCCGTCGTCGCCGCCATCGCCGCGCTCACGGGCGCGACAGCACTTTCCGCGTGCTCCGTACCCGCACCCCGGCGCCCCACCCCCACCGCCGACCCCGCCCCGGGCATCCCGATAGCCAGCACGCGCCGCGCCCAGCTGATGCAGATCCTGGCGCACCCGGACGACGACCTGTACTTCATGAACCCGGACGCCCAGCGGATGGTGGACTCCGGGGTGCCCCTCCTCTGCGTCTACGTCACCGCGGGCGAGCACAACGGCAAGAACCACATCCCGGGCGTCCCCGAAGTCCCCGCCGACCGCCCCGCCTACTCCTCGGCCCGTCATCAGGGCCTGCGGCAGGCGTACGCCACCCTCCTGGGCCTCGACGGGTTCACCGACTGGCAGAAGGGCGTGGCGACGCTGCGCGGTGACCACCGCGCCGAGATCAACACGCTCACCAACGGCCATCGCAGGGTCGAGCTGATCTTCCTCAACCTCCCGATGCACACAACTCGCCGCTGGGAGGCCCTGCCGAGCCTCTGGCACGACCGTGCGCTCGGCCTCCACACCGTGGTCGCCGCCGACTCACCGCTGCGCAGGACCGTGTCGTACGACTACGACGAGCTCATCGACGTACTGGTCGGGCTCATGGAGCAGTACCGGCCGACCGTGATCCACACCCTGGACCCGGACCCTGACATCCAGCACAGCGACGAGGCGACCCGTAAGAAGGACAGCGAGCAGCCCGGCTATTCCGATCACGCCGACCACACCGCTGTGGCCTGCTTCAGCTGGGCCGCGATGCTTCGGTGGGTCGCCGAGGCGACGAAGGACGGCGGTCATGTGCCGGGGTTCGTCACCACCGCGTTCCGCGGCTACTACAACCGGCACTGGCCCAAGAACCTCCCGCCCCAGGTCCTCCGGGAGAAGGCGGCGCATCTTGTCCCCTACGGCGGCGATCCCGGCTGGGAGTGCGGCAATCCGTCGGGCTGCGGCGACTACAACGTGGGCGGCACGCGCCCGCTGACGAACAAGAAGGGCTGGGTCCGCTCGACCCACCACCGCTACCCGGGCGCCCGGCCCGTCGTCGTCACCGAACCCGGCGGCCGGCTCGCCGCATACGGGGTGCTGGGGCTGAGGGCGGTGCGCTGGCGCGAGACCGGGCGCGGCAGCGGTCAGTGGGGCGCCCCCGACGACCTCGGCGGCGGGCCGCTCGCACCCGCACTCGGCTCGGCCGCACTCGCGGACGGACGGCAGCTGCTGTTCGGGCTGCGCTTCGCCGCGCTCGGCGGGCACGGAGGCAAGAACCGGCGCGAGGTGGTGCTGCTGGAACAGCGCTCCGCGGGCGGGGAGTTCCTGGCCTGGAAGGGACTGGGCAATCCGGAGCGCGACGACGACCGTGGCCGCCGTATCGGTGTTCCGGTGGCGGTGACCGCCCCCGACGGGCGGGTCCATCTGTTCGTCCGCAACGCGGACCAGGGCATCAGCATGCGCGTACGGGACGCGGAGGGGCGCTGGGACGGCTGGCGCGACCTCGGCGGCGGCGAGATCCAGGACGGACTGACGGCGGTCGTGGACGGCGCCGGGCGTATCCATGTCTTCGGGGCCGGCCGGGACACCGTGCGCCACTGGGCGCAGGACGCCATCGGCCAGGACATCACCGTCAGGCCGGACAGCGGCAGCAGCGTGCTGCCGGCGCCGGGCGGTCCGCTCGCCGCCCTCCCGGCGGAAGACGGCGGGTTCGAGGTCTACTACCGCAGGCCGGCGGCCGCGGGACTGATCGCCGCCGGGGCCGGCAGTTCCCCCGCCCGGCCGCAGCGCAAGCCCTTCGACGGATACGGCCCGGTCTGCGCGGCGACCACCGCGAACGGCCCGGTGCTGCTCGGCAAGGACCTGCGCGGCCGGGTCCGACTGGTCGGCGGAGGACGGAACCTGACACGCACTCAGGGAGTCGAACCGCTCGGCTTCCCCTCGCTCCACCTCGGCCGCTCCGGCGCGACGGCGGTCGGCATGGGCGCGGACGCGCACCCGTGGGTCTGGTACGCGGAGGCCCGCACGGCCGGCTGACGGGTGACGGCCCGGGCGGGCGAACGGCACCGCCCGCCCCCCGTACCCGGCCGGGACCGGCACGCACATGGCGGCCGCACCCGCGCCTGCACGGCAAAGAGGCCCCGCACCTTCCGGTGCGGGGCCTCCTGCTTGGTGCTCGTGAAGGAGCTACCAGGTCAAACCACCAGGACTTACTTGGTGATCTTGGTGACCTGGCCGGCGCCGACGGTCCGGCCACCCTCACGGATGGCGAACTTCAGGCCCTCCTCCATGGCGACCGGCTGGATCAGCGAGACGGTCATGGAGGTGTTGTCGCCCGGCATGACCATCTCGGTGCCCTCGGGGAGGGTCACGACGCCGGTCACGTCCGTGGTACGGAAGTAGAACTGCGGGCGGTAGTTGTTGAAGAAGGGGGTGTGACGGCCACCCTCGTCCTTCGACAGGATGTAGGCCTGGGCCTCGAACTCGGTGTGCGGCGTGACCGAACCGGGCTTGATGATGACCTGGCCGCGCTCGACGTCCTCGCGCTTGATGCCACGGAGGAGCAGACCGACGTTCTCACCGGCCTGGCCCTCGTCGAGCAGCTTGCGGAACATCTCGATGCCGGTGACCGTGGTGGTGGTCTTCTCCTGCTTGATACCGACGATGTCGACGGTCTCGTTGACCTTCAGGATGCCACGCTCGATACGGCCGGTGACGACGGTGCCACGACCGGTGATCGTGAAGACGTCCTCGATCGGCATCAGGAACGGCTTGTCGACGTCACGCTCGGGCTGCGGGATCGCCTCGTCGACGGCGGCCATCAGGTTCAGGACCGACTGGCCCCACTCCTTGTCGCCCTCGAGCGCCTTGAGCGCCGAGACCTTGACGACCGGCAGGTCGTCGCCCGGGAACTCGTACTCGGAGAGGAGCTCACGCACCTCGAGCTCGACGAGCTCCAGGATCTCCTCGTCGTCCACCATGTCGGCCTTGTTCAGGGCGACGACGATGTACGGAACGCCGACCTGGCGGGCCAGGAGCACGTGCTCCTTGGTCTGCGGCATCGGGCCGTCGGTGGCGGCGACCACGAGGATGGCGCCGTCCATCTGGGCGGCACCGGTGATCATGTTCTTGATGTAGTCCGCGTGACCGGGGCAGTCGACGTGGGCGTAGTGACGCGACTCGGTCTGGTACTCGACGTGCGCGATGGAGATGGTGATACCGCGCTGGCGCTCCTCAGGAGCCTTGTCGATCTGGTCGAAGGCCGAGGCCTCGTTCAGGTCCGGGTACGCGTCGTGCAGCACCTTGGTAATGGCGGCCGTGAGGGTCGTCTTACCGTGGTCGATGTGACCGATGGTGCCGATGTTGACGTGCGGCTTAGTCCGCTCGAACTTCGCCTTCGCCACTGGGGTCCTCCTGTGGAGTGGTTCTGTACGCCTTACTCATCGGCGCCAGGGTGATCTTTGCTGGTATTGCCGTCCGCCGGGGCGAACCTCGCGGGTTCACGGGAAACGCCCCGACGGTTACGGCGTCAAGCCTAAAGCGTGTACTCGGGTGAGTTACTCGCCCTTGGCCTTCGCGATGATCTCCTCGGCGACGTTCCGGGGAACCTCGGCGTAGGAGTCGAACTGCATCGAGTAGCTTGCGCGACCCGAGGTCTTGCTGCGGAGGTCGCCGACGTAGCCGAACATCTCCGACAGCGGCACCAGGCCCTTGACGACACGGGCGCCGGCACGCTCCTCCATGGCCTGGATCTGGCCACGGCGGGAGTTGATGTCACCGATGACATCGCCCATGTAGTCCTCGGGCGTGGTGACCTCAACGGCCATCATCGGCTCGAGAAGAACCGGGGACGCCTTGCGCGCAGCCTCCTTGAAGGCCTGCGAACCGGCAATCTTGAAGGCGAGCTCGGAGGAGTCGACCTCGTGGTAGGCACCGTCGAGAAGCGTGACGCGGACGCCCGTCATCTCGTAACCGGCGAGGATGCCGAACTGCATGGCCTCCTGCGCACCGGCGTCGACCGAAGGGATGTACTCCTTCGGGATACGGCCACCGGTGACCTTGTTCACGAACTCGTAAGCGGCGTCGCCGCCCTCGATCGGCTCGATCGCGATCTGCACCTTGGCGAACTGACCGGTACCACCGGTCTGCTTCTTGTGGGTGTAGTCCACGCGCTCGACGGCCTTGCGGATCGTCTCGCGGTACGCGACCTGCGGCTTGCCGACGTTGGCCTCGACCTTGAACTCGCGCTTCATCCGGTCGACCAGCACCTCGAGGTGAAGCTCGCCCATACCGCCGATGACGGTCTGGCCGGTCTCCTCGTTGGTGTGCACCTGGAAGGAGGGGTCCTCCTCCGCGAGACGCTGGATGGCGACACCCAGCTTCTCCTGGTCACCCTTGGACTTGGGCTCGATCGCGACCTCGATGACCGGCGCCGGGAAGTCCATGGACTCCAGGATGACCGGGTTCTTCTCGTCCGCGAGCGTCTCACCGGTGGTGGTCTGCTTCAGGCCCATGACGGCGACGATGTCACCGGCGCCCACCGACTCGATCTCCTCACGCTTGTTCGCGTGCATACGGTAGATCTTGCCGATGCGCTCCTTGCGGCCCTTCACGGAGTTCAGCACCGCGGTGCCGGACTCCAGACGACCGGAGTAGATGCGCACGAAGGTGAGCTTGCCGAGGTGCGGGTCGCTCATGATCTTGAACGCCAGCGCCGACAGCGGCTCGTCGTCGGACGGCTTGCGCTTGACGACGAGGTCCGCGTCCTTGACGTCGTGGCCCTCGATCGCCTCGATGTCCACCGGGGACGGGAGGTAGCGCACGACCGCGTCGAGCAGGGGCTGGACGCCCTTGTTCTTGAACGCGGTACCGCAGAACACCGGGGTGACCGTGGTGTCCTTGGACTTGCCGGACGCGATGGTGATACGACGGATCGCGGTGTACAGCTGCTCCTCGGAAGGCTCCTGGCCCTCGAGGTACAGCTCCATGATCTCTTCGTCGTTCTCGGCGACCGTCTCGACCAGCTTGCCGCGGTACTCCTCGGCAGCCTCGGTGTGCGTGGCCGGGATGTCGACGACGTCGTACATCTCGCCCTTGGCGGCCTCGGCGGACCAGACGAGGGCCTTCATACGAACCAGGTCGATGACGCCCTTGAAGTCGGCCTCGGCACCGATCGGCAGCTGCATCACGATCGGGGTCGCGCCGAGGCGGTCCTTGATCATGTCGACACAGCGGTGGAACTCGGCGCCCGTGCGGTCGAGCTTGTTGACGAAGCAGATACGCGGAACGCCGTAACGGTCCGCCTGACGCCAGACGGTCTCGGACTGGGGCTCCACACCGGCGACACCGTCGAACACGGTCACAGCGCCGTCGAGGACGCGGAGCGAACGCTCCACCTCGACGGTGAAGTCGACGTGACCCGGGGTGTCGATGATGTTGATGGTGTGGTCGACGTCCTCGAGCGGCCAGTGACAGGTCGTCGCGGCGGACGTGATGGTGATGCCGCGCTCCTGCTCCTGCTCCATCCAGTCCATCGTGGCAGCGCCGTCGTGGACCTCACCGATCTTGTACGAAACACCGGTGTAGAACAGGATCCGCTCGGTGGTCGTCGTCTTGCCCGCGTCGATGTGGGCCATGATCCCAATGTTGCGGACCTTGGCCAGGTCAAGTGAAGTGGTAGCCATAAGGCTTCAGTCTTCTCTCGGTCTCGATGTGGGGTACGACTACCAGCGGTAGTGCGCGAAGGCCTTGTTGGACTCGGCCATCTTGTGCGTGTCCTCGCGCTTCTTGACCGCAGCGCCGAGGCCGTTCGAGGCGTCCAGCAGCTCGTTCATGAGGCGCTCGGTCATGGTCTTCTCACGGCGGGCGCGGGAGTAACCCACGACCCAGCGCAGCGCGAGGGTGGAGGCGCGACCGGGCTTGACCTCGATCGGCACCTGGTAGGTGGCACCACCGACACGGCGGGACTTGACCTCGAGAGACGGCTTGACGTTCTCGAGGGCGCGCTTCAGCGTGATGACCGGGTCTGCACCGGTCTTCTCGCGGAGGCCTTCCATGGCGCCGTAGACGATGCGCTCAGCGGTGGAACGCTTGCCGTTGAGCAGGATCTTGTTGATGAGCGAGGTCACCAGAGGAGAACCGTAAACCGGGTCGATGATGACCGGGCGCTTCGGGGCGGGGCCCTTACGAGGCATTCTTACTTCTCCTTCTTGGCGCCGTAGCGGCTGCGGGCCTGCTTGCGGTTCTTGACGCCCTGGGTGTCCAGGGAACCGCGGATGATCTTGTAGCGAACACCCGGCAGGTCCTTCACACGGCCACCACGCACGAGCACGATCGAGTGCTCCTGCAGGTTGTGTCCCTCACCCGGGATGTAGGCCGTGACCTCGATGCCCGAGGTCAGACGCACACGCGCGACCTTACGGAGGGCCGAGTTCGGCTTCTTCGGGGTGGTCGTGAACACACGCGTGCAGACGCCGCGGCGCTGAGGGGAACCCTCGAGTGCGGGCGTCTTGTTCTTCTCGACCTTGTCCTGCCGGCCCTTACGGACCAGCTGCTGGATCGTAGGCACTACTTCTCCGGTTTCTGTGTGCCGTGCAGTAAAGCTAACCTGGAACGTCGCCGACCCACGCGGTCGGGTGTGTCGAATGCTGCAAGCTCCCGCCGGATGGCGGAAAGGGCGCAGATTACGGTGGCCGGTATCGAGCTCGCCGTGCGGTTGAGGACACGCACACGAGCCCAGGCACACCCCAGGCACAAGGTCTGAGCGTACCTACCGCACCGAGTTCGGTCAAAACAAATGGAGCCCGCCCCGACACTCCGGACATCTTCCCCGGATGCGTCCCCGGCTGAGGGGAAAGTCATGCGTTCGGCGGCTTCGGCAGATACCCCTGCACTGATTCGGTGTGCGGAGCCCTCTCGGGGGCCGGAAGACGGCGACAGCGGCGTCGCCGACCGGGTGCCGTCCTGGTCCGGCTGGAGCGCGAGCAACGTCAGGACCTGCTGAAATCGGGGAGCGTGCCGCCCTTGCAGCAGCCGCGCAGCCGGCTGGTCCACCGGGCCGGGCCCGCGGCCCGTGTGTCCGACCACCGACCGGACGCGGACGGCCGGGAGCCCTGGCGGGACCGCATCGGACGTCCATCCGTGCATGCTCTGTGCACACGGTCACATGTCGAGTGCGTCGTACGACCTCGCGGGGTCCGGGTGCGTGCCCCAGGCTGCTGCGCCCGGCGGAACACCGCGAGGCGGCCATGACCGATCCCGTGAGCCCCGTCCTCCTGCTGTCCGGCATCGAGCCGGTCCAGCGACCGCGACGACATCGCGCATGCGTATCTGCGGCGCATTCTCCGTGGCATCGCCGAACGGCACCCTCACTGCGGCGTGCATCGACGGGACCCGGCGTCCTCGCGCCGACCGCGGCAACGCCGTCATGGAACCGATCGACGCTGCGTGCCCTGCTCACCGAGCCCCCGGCGCAGCCGCGCGGCGCCGAGCAGGACGGCTGGGTCGCTCCGGCCACAACCCAGGCACGGCGTCTGCTGGAGGCCGCTGCAGGACGCTCCCGGGCGGCGCAGCAACGACGTCGTCCTGTGCGTGTCCGAAGCCGTCCACCAGGGTTTCGGCCGCCACGGCACCCAGGGATCGCGCGGAGTTCCACCCCATCACAGTGAGCAGCGAGAACGGCCCGATCGGGGGCCTGGCCGTACGGGCCGCCCCCGACGGGTGGGGGGTCGTCCGCCCCGCCGGGGGCCACGCGCCTCTCGCCGACGGGCGGGCAGGTCCTGGACCGAATGCCGAACCGACCCCAGGAGGAGGCCTCGCCACAGGGGTCCGCCGGGGCCGTCCCGTCGCCCGGACACGCCGAAGGGCGGTCACCCCGTACGAAACGGGGTGACCGCCCTTCGGTCCGAGCTACGCCTTACTGGTTGTACGGACCGTAGTCGTAGTCCTCCAGCGGAACGGCCTGGCCGGAGCCCGTGCCGAACGGCGAGTAGTCGATGTCGTCGTAGCCGACGGCCGAGTACATCGCGGCCTTGGCCTCCTCGGTCGGCTCGACCCGGATGTTGCGGTAGCGGGACAGGCCCGTACCGGCCGGGATGAGCTTACCGATGATGACGTTCTCCTTGAGGCCGATCAGGGAGTCCGACTTGGCGTTGATCGCCGCGTCGGTGAGGACCCTGGTCGTCTCCTGGAAGGACGCCGCCGACAGCCACGACTCGGTGGCCAGCGAGGCCTTGGTGATACCCATCAGCTGCGGACGGCCGGAGGCGGGGTGACCGCCCTCCGTGACCACACGACGGTTCTCGGTCTCGAACTTCGAGCGCTCCACGAGCTCGCCCGGCAGCAGCTCCGCGTCGCCGGACTCGATGATCGTCACACGGCGCAGCATCTGCCGGATGATGATCTCGATGTGCTTGTCGTGGATCGACACACCCTGCGAGTTGTAGACCTTCTGGACCTCGCCGACCAGGTGGACCTGGACGGCCCGCTGGCCGAGGATGCGCAGCACGTCGTGCGGGTTGGTGGCACCCACGGTGAGCTTCTGGCCCACCTCGACGTGGTCGCCCTCGCCCACCAGCAGACGGGCACGCTTCGAGATCGGGAACGCCGTCTCGTCGCTGCCGTCGTCCGGGGTGACGACGATCTTCTTGGTCTTCTCGGTCTCCTCGATCCGCACGCGGCCGGAGGCCTCGGAGATCGGGGCGACACCCTTCGGGGTACGGGCCTCGAAGAGCTCGACGACACGCGGCAGACCCTGGGTGATGTCGTCACCGGCCACACCACCGGTGTGGAAGGTACGCATCGTCAGCTGGGTACCGGGCTCACCGATGGACTGGGCGGCGATGATGCCGACCGCCTCACCGATGTCGACCAGCTTGCCGGTGGCGAGCGAACGGCCGTAGCAGTACGCACACGTACCGACCGCGGACTCACAGGTCAGGACCGAGCGGGTCTTGACCTCCTCGACACCCGCGCCCACGAGCGCGTCGATGAGCACGTCACCGAGGTCGACGTTGGCCGGCGCGATGACCTTGCCGTCGACGACGACGTCCTCGGCGAGCATCCGTGCGTACACGGACGTCTCGACGTCCTCCGCCTTGCGCAGGACACCGTCGGCGCCACGCTCGGCGATCCGCAGCTTCAGACCGCGGTCGGTGCCACAGTCCTCCTCGCGGATGATGACGTCCTGCGAGACGTCGACCAGACGACGGGTCAGGTAACCCGAGTCGGCGGTACGCAGAGCGGTGTCGGCGAGACCCTTACGGGCACCGTGCGTGGAGATGAAGTACTCCAGCACGGACAGGCCCTCGCGGAAGGACGCCTTGATCGGACGCGGGATGGTCTCGTTCTTGGCGTTCGACACCAGACCACGCATACCGGCGATCTGACGCATCTGCATCATGTTTCCGCGAGCACCCGAGTTGACCATCATGAAGATGGGGTTGGTCTTCGGGAAGTTCGCGTTCATCGCCTCGGCAACCTCGTTGGTCGCCTTGGTCCAGATGGTGATGAGCTCCTGCGTGCGCTCCTGCTTGGTGATCAGACCGCGCTCGTACTGCTTCTGGACCTTCTCGTCCTGCGCCTCGTAGCCCGCGACGATCTCCTTCTTCGCCTCGGGAACGACGACGTCGGAGATGGCGACGGTGACACCGGAGCGGGTCGCCCAGTAGAAGCCGGCCGCCTTCAGGTTGTCGAGCGTCGCCGCCACGATGACCTTCGGGTAGCGCTCGGCGAGGTCGTTGACGATCTCGGAGAGCTGCTTCTTGCCGACCGAGTAGTCGACGAACGGGTAGTCCTCGGGCAGCAGCTCGTTGAAGAGCGCACGGCCCAGGGTCGTCCGCAGACGGAACGAGTCACCCTGCTGCCACTCCGGCTCGCCCTCTTCGGCGACCGGCGGGGTCCAGCCACGCGGCGGGACGGTGCCGATCGGGAAGCGGATGTCGACCTTCGCCTGGAGCGAGAGCTCCCGGGCGTCGAAGGCCATGATCGCCTCGGCACTGGAGTTGAACGCACGGCCCTCGCCGCGCACCTCGCGCTCCTCCTCGTCCGTGGTGAGGAAGAAGAGGCCCAGCACCATGTCCTGGGTCGGCATGGTCACCGGACGGCCGTCGGCCGGCTTGAGGATGTTGTTCGAGGACAGCATCAGGATGCGGGCCTCGGCCTGCGCCTCCGCGGACAGCGGCAGGTGCACGGCCATCTGGTCACCGTCGAAGTCCGCGTTGAACGCGGTGCAGACGAGCGGGTGGATCTGGATGGCCTTGCCCTCGACCAGCTGCGGCTCGAAGGCCTGGATGCCGAGGCGGTGCAGCGTGGGCGCACGGTTCAGCAGCACCGGGTGCTCGGCGATGACCTCTTCGAGGACGTCGTACACGACGGTGCGGCCACGCTCGACCATGCGCTTGGCCGACTTGATGTTCTGCGCGTGGTTCAGGTCGACCAGGCGCTTCATCACGAACGGCTTGAAGAGCTCCAGCGCCATGGCCTTGGGAAGACCGCACTGGTGCAGCTTCAGCTGCGGGCCGACGACGATGACGGAACGCGCCGAGTAGTCGACTCGCTTGCCGAGCAGGTTCTGACGGAAGCGGCCCTGCTTGCCCTTCAGCATGTCGCTGAGGGACTTCAGCGGGCGGTTACCGGGACCGGTGACCGGGCGGCCACGGCGGCCGTTGTCGAACAGCGCGTCGACGGCCTCCTGGAGCATCCGCTTCTCGTTGTTCACGATGATCTCGGGAGCACCGAGGTCGAGCAGACGCTTCAGACGGTTGTTCCGGTTGATGACCCGGCGGTACAGGTCGTTCAGGTCGGAGGTCGCGAAGCGGCCACCGTCCAGCTGCACCATCGGACGCAGGTCCGGCGGGATCACCGGGACGCAGTCCAGCACCATGCCCTTGGGGCTGTTGCTGGTCTGCAGGAAGGCGGAGACGACCTTGAGGCGCTTGAGCGCACGGGTCTTCTTCTGGCCCTTGCCGGTACGGATGATCTCGCGGAGGCGCTCGGCCTCCTCCTCCAGGTCGAAGGACTCCAGGCGCTTCTGCAGCGCCGCGGCACCCATCGAACCGTCGAAGTACGTGCCGAAGCGGTCACGCAGCTCGCGGTAGAGCAGCTCGTCGCCCTCGAGGTCCTGGACCTTGAGGTTCTTGAACCGGCTCCAGACCTCGTCGAGACGGTCGATCTCGCGCTGCGCACGGTCGCGCAGCTGCTTCATCTCACGCTCGGCACCCTCGCGCACCTTGCGGCGCACATCGGCCTTGGCGCCCTCGGCCTCGAGCTCGGCCAGGTCGGACTCGAGCTTCTTGGCGCGGGCCTCGAGGTCGGCGTCGCGGCGGTTCTCGATCTGCTGGCGCTCGACGGAGACATGGGCCTCCAGCGAGGGCAGGTCGCGGGTGCGGCGCTCCTCGTCGACGTACGTGATCATGTACGCCGCGAAGTAGATGACCTTCTCCAGGTCCTTCGGGGCGAGGTCGAGCAGGTAGCCCAGCCGCGACGGAACGCCCTTGAAGTACCAGATGTGGGTGACGGGTGCGGCCAACTCGATGTGGCCCATCCGCTCACGGCGCACCTTGGCGCGGGTGACCTCGACGCCACACCGCTCACAGATGATGCCCTTGAAGCGGACGCGCTTGTACTTGCCGCAGTAGCACTCCCAGTCCCGGGTAGGACCGAAGATCTTCTCGCAGAAGAGTCCGTCCTTCTCGGGCTTGAGGGTGCGGTAGTTGATGGTCTCGGGCTTCTTGACCTCGCCGTGGGACCACTGACGGATGTCGTCAGCGGTGGCCAGGCCGATCCGGAGCTCGTCGAAGAAGTTGACGTCGAGCACTATGCGTCAATCCCTCTCAGGGTCGTGTCTCAATCAATGGTCTGATGGGGGCCCCTCCACGCCCGCAGGGCGTAGGGGGAGGGTCCGGGGACGGCCGGGGTTCCTGGTGGGAGCCCCGGCCAGGCCCGTCAGACCTCTTCGACGCTGCTCGGCTCTCGCCTGGACAGGTCGATACCGAGCTCCTCCGCGGCGCGGAAGACGTCCTCGTCGGTGTCGCGCATCTCGATGGACATGCCGTCCGAGGACAGCACCTCCACGTTGAGGCACAGGGACTGCATCTCCTTGATGAGCACCTTGAAGGACTCGGGGATGCCGGGCTCGGGGATGTTCTCGCCCTTGACGATGGCCTCGTAGACCTTCACGCGGCCGGTGACGTCGTCGGACTTGATGGTCAGCAGCTCCTGGAGGGCGTATGCGGCGCCGTAAGCCTCCAGCGCCCACACCTCCATCTCACCGAATCGCTGGCCACCGAACTGAGCCTTACCACCCAGCGGCTGCTGGGTGATCATCGAGTACGGACCGGTCGACCGGGCGTGCAGCTTGTCGTCGACCAGGTGGTGCAGCTTGAGGATGTACATGTACCCGACCGAGATCGGGTCCGGGAACGGCTCACCGGAGCGGCCGTCGAACAGACGGGCCTTACCGGTCGGGAGCACCATGCGGTCACCGTCCCGGTTCGGGATGGTGTGCTGCAGCAGACCGGCCAGCTCGTCCTCGCGGGCACCGTCGAAGACCGGGGTCGCGACGTTGGTGCCCGGGGCGACCTGGTCGGCGCCGATGGCCTGCAGGCGCTGCGCCCACTCGTCCGCGAGGCCGGAGACGTCCCAGCCGCGGCTGGCGAGCCAGCCGAGGTGGATCTCCAGGACCTGTCCCGGGTTCATTCGGGACGGGACACCCAGCGGGTTCAGGATGATGTCGACCGGGGTGCCGTCCTCCAGGAACGGCATGTCCTCGATCGGCAGGATCTTGGAGATGACGCCCTTGTTGCCGTGACGGCCGGCGAGCTTGTCACCGTCGGTGATCTTGCGCTTCTGCGCGACGTAGACGCGCACCAGCTGGTTCACACCGGGGGGAAGCTCGTCGCCCTCCTCGCGGTCGAAGACGCGGACGCCGATGACCTTGCCGGTCTCGCCGTGCGGCACCTTCAGCGAGGTGTCACGGACCTCACGGGCCTTCTCACCGAAGATCGCGCGGAGCAGGCGCTCCTCCGGGGTCAGCTCGGTCTCGCCCTTGGGCGTGACCTTGCCGACCAGGATGTCGCCGGCGACGACCTCGGCACCGATACGGATGATGCCGCGCTCGTCGAGGTCCGCGAGGACCTCCTCGGAGACGTTCGGGATGTCCCGGGTGATCTCCTCGGGGCCGAGCTTGGTGTCACGGGCGTCGACCTCGTGCTCCTCGATGTGGATCGAGGAGAGGACGTCGTCCTGCACGAGGCGCTGCGACAGGATGATCGCGTCCTCGTAGTTGTGACCCTCCCACGGCATGAACGCCACGAGCAGGTTCTTGCCGAGCGCCATCTCACCGTTCTCGGTGGCCGGCCCGTCGGCGAGGACCTGGCCCTCGATGACGCGGTCACCCTCGGCCACGACGACCTTCTGGTTGACCGAGGTGCCCTGGTTGGAGCGGGAGAACTTGGCGATGCGGTACGTGGTGTACGTGCCGTCGTCGTTGGCGACGGTGACGTAGTCGGCCGAGACCTCCTGGATCACACCGTCCTTCTCCGCCTTGATGACGTCGCCCGCGTCGGTGGCACAGCGGTACTCCATGCCGGTGCCGACGAGCGGGGCCTCCGCCTTGATGAGCGGAACGGCCTGGCGCATCATGTTCGCGCCCATGAGGGCACGGTTGGCGTCGTCGTGCTCGAGGAACGGGATCATGGCGGTCGCGACCGACACCATCTGGCGCGGCGAGACGTCCATGTAGTCCACGTCCGACGGCGGCACGTAGTCGACCTCGCCGCCACGACGGCGCACGAGCACACGGGCCTCGGAGAAGCGCAGATCATCGCCCAGCGCGGCGTTGGCCTGCGCGATGACGAAGCGGTCCTCCTCGTCGGCGGTCAGGTAGTCAACCTCGTCGGTGACCTGGCCGTCGACGACCTTGCGGTACGGCGTCTCGACGAAGCCGAACGCGTTGACGCGGCCGTACGAGGCGAGCGAACCGATCAGACCGATGTTCGGGCCTTCGGGGGTCTCGATCGGGCACATGCGTCCGTAGTGGGACGGGTGCACGTCTCGGACCTCGAAGCCGGCCCGCTCACGGGACAGACCACCGGGGCCCAGCGCCGACAGACGGCGCTTGTGGGTCAGGCCCGACAGCGGGTTGTTCTGGTCCATGAACTGGGACAGCTGGCTGGTGCCGAAGAACTCCTTGATGGAGGCGACGACCGGCCGGATGTTGATCAGGGTCTGCGGCGTGATCGCCTCGACGTCCTGGGTCGTCATGCGCTCGCGCACGACGCGCTCCATACGGGCGAGACCCGTACGGACCTGGTTCTGGATGAGCTCGCCGACATTGCGCAGACGGCGGTTGCCGAAGTGGTCGATGTCGTCGGTCTCGACGACGATCTGCGTGCCGTTCTCGCCGGCCGTCTCGACCTCACCGGCGTGCAGCTTGACCAGGTACTTGATGGTCGCGATGACGTCGTCGGTGGTGAGCACGCCGGCGTCCAGCGGCTCGTCCGCGCCGAGCTTCTTGTTGACCTTGTAGCGGCCGACCTTGGCGAGGTCGTAGCGCTTCGGGTTGAAGTACAGGTTCTCAAGAAGGGTCTGCGCGGCCTCGCGCGTCGGGGGCTCGCCCGGGCGCAGCTTGCGGTAGATGTCGAGCAGCGCGTCGTCCTGGCCCTGGGTGTGGTCCTTCTCCAGGGTGGCGCGCATCGACTCGTACTCGCCGAACTCCTCGAGGATCTGCTCGGTGGTCCAGCCGAGCGCCTTCAGGAGGACGGTGACGGACTGCTTGCGCTTGCGGTCGATACGGACACCGACCATGTCGCGCTTGTCGATCTCCATCTCGAGCCAGGCACCCCGGGACGGGATGATCTTGGCGGAGAAGATGTCCTTGTCGGACGTCTTGTCGATGGAGGAGTCGAAGTAGACACCCGGCGAGCGGACCAGCTGCGACACCACGACACGCTCGGTGCCGTTGATGACGAAGGTGCCCTTGTTGGTCATGAGCGGGAAGTCGCCCATGAAGACCGTCTGGGACTTGATCTCCCCGGTCTCGTTGTTGGTGAACTCGGCCGTGACGAAGAGCGGCGCGGCGTACGTGAAGTCGCGCTCCTTGCACTCGTCGATCGAGTTCTTCGGGGGCTCGAAGCGGTGGTCGCGGAAGGTCAGCGACATCGACCCGGAGAAGTCCTCGATCGGCGAGATCTCCTCGAAGATCTCTTCCAGACCGGACTTGGTGGGGACGTCCTGTCCGGACTCCAGAGCCGCCTCGACACGAGCCTTCCAGGCGGCATTGCCGAGCAGCCAGTCAAAGCTCTCGGTCTGCAGCGCGAGGAGGTTCGGAACCTCGAGGGGCTCCTTGATCTTTGCAAAGGAGATGCGCAGCGGGGCGGTGCTTGCGCCGTTGTTCGTATTCGCGGTCGAGGCGTTGCGCGAGGCGGCCAAGAGGGGGTCCTTCCGAGGGCTCGGACTCACTACGCGCGTACCGGTCCCAAGCCGGGCACGGAGACAGACCTTCCCGATCTGGCCAAAGGGCCAGGTCAGGGATGTTCGGTCAACGGTGCTCTTGCGAGGGTATGCCCCTGGTGACGGGCAGGGGGCAGCTAACAGGCAGCGCAAAGGGTCAGTGTAGCCACTTGGCCCACTGATGTCCAGGTCGGGTTTTCCGGGACCCTCGTTGTTCTCAACTCCGCGGTAGCCGTGCGCTGGAGGCGCACACCGATCCTGCCCGTTCGGTCGTCGATCCATGCCTTGGACCCGGATCGTTGTGACGACGCGTCCTGAGAATTGCGCGCTGCGTGCGGTTCGTCAAGGCCCCCCACTTGGTGGAGATCGTCACCTGGCGCACGGCGAAGATCACCTTACTCTCCGCAGCGGACAGTGCAAGACGACCGCCCGGCGGCGTCAGGGAAGCCGAAAGGCGACCACCCGGTTGGGTGATCGCCTTTCAGTGTGTACGCGTTACAGCGCGGGAGTCAGGAGACTCCGTGGGGTCACTTGACCTCGACGGAGGCGCCGGCAGCCTTGAGGGACTCGGCAGCCTTCTCCGCGGCCTCCTTGGCGACCTTCTCGAGGACCGGCTTCGGGGTGCCGTCGACGAGGTCCTTGGCCTCCTTGAGGCCCAGGGAGGTCAGCTCACGCACGACCTTGATGACCTGGATCTTCTTCTCGCCGGCGCCGGTGAGGATGACGTCGAACTCGTCCTTCTCCTCGACGGCGTCAACAACGGCGCCCGGGCCGGCGGGGCCGGCAACGGCGACCGCGGCGGCGGCGGTGACGTCGAACTTGTCCTCGAACGCCTTCACGAACTCGGAGAGCTCGATGAGGGTCATCTCCTCGAACTGCGCGAGCAGGTCTTCCTGGCTGAGCTTCGCCATGATGGGCGATCCTTCCACTAATTCGGCTGGTGCCGGGATGTACATAACGGCGGGCGTACGGCCCGCTACGACCCGCGCTCTAGGCGGCGCGGATCAATGCGCGAGCCGAATTACTCGGCACCGCCCTGCTCGGCCTGCTTGGCGCGAAGAGCGTCCACGGTGCGGACGAGCTTCGACGGAAGCGCCTGGAAGAGCTGAGCAGTCTGCGTCTGCTTGCCCTTGAAGGCACCCGCCAGCTTGGCGAGCAGAACCTCGCGGGACTCGAGGTCCGCAAGCTTCTTGATCTCATCGGCGGACAGCGCCTTGCCATCAAGGACACCGCCCTTGATGATCAGGTTGGGGTTCTCCTTGGCGAAGTCACGAAGACCCTTCGCCGACTCCACCGGGTCACCGGTGATGAAGGCAACCGCCGTCGGACCAGCGAACTGGTCGTCGAGCGCAGTGATCCCGGCCTCGTTGGCCGCAATCTTGGTCAGCGTGTTCTTCACCACGGCGTACTGGGCGTTCTCACCGAGGGAACGGCGCAGCTGCTTGAGCTGGGCCACGGTGAGACCCCGGTACTCGGTCAGCACAGCGGCGTTCGAGCTGCGGAACTGGTCCGCGAGCTCGGCTACCGCGGCAGCCTTGTCGGGCCTTGCCATAGAGCGTCGGCCTCCTTCCGGGTGATGAGGACCGCATCGGTTGAAGGAAGGAGACTGAACAAAACGAAACGCCCCGGCGCAGGCGCACGGGGCGTAGCTCGACCGGAATCACAATCCCGGGAGCACATCCACAGTCACCTGCGCGGGTCGTCCGCAGCTAGCGGATCCTTCGGCCGCCACACCCCGGAGGGCACGGCAACGACCAGCGGTCTTTGGCTTCCGTGGAAGAGTACGGGACGGTGTCCCCGCCAGGCAAATCGATGATCAGGAACCGCCGCCGGAGCCACCGTCGAGGCCCTTGAGGATCTCGTCGGTCTCCTTGAGCTTCTCGTCGATGCCCTCCATGACGTCCTCGAAGTCGGCCACCTGGTCGGCAGGCGGTGCCTTGACGGCCGGGGCCCGGCCGAAGTCCGAGAACGTCGCCTTGGTCGTCGCCGTGCCCTTCTCATCCGTCATGGCGTCCTCGAGGCGGACCGGGTAGCCGTCCTCACCGATCCAGATGTCGATCTTGTACGTCTTGATCCGGGCCTTCTCGAGGGCGTCCTGGAGCGCCTTGCGCCGGTCGTCCTGCATGACCTTGCTCCTGGCGTCCGCCCTGAGCAGCTCGGCGAGGGTGAAGGTGCCCCGGTAGTGCTCGGTGCCGATGGCGCCGGACTTCTCCGCGCCCACGTGCTGGAGCTTGTCCTGGTCGAGCAGCATGGCCAGGTACTCGGCCGGATCCTGGTTCAGGAAGACACCGGGCTTGCCGCCGTCCGAGAGGCTGAGCCGCATCCACTTCTTGCCGGTGGCGCCCTTGTCCGACGGGGAGTAGACGTCGTCGCCGATCTGGAGGAGCCGGGTGTCCTTGCCGCCCTTGGTCATCGTCAGGTCCTGGCTGGACGGGTACCAGCCCTTGACACCGGCCTGACGGCTAATCTTGCCGTCCGCCTCGGAGGTCGTCAGATCGACCGTGGCGAACTTGGCGTCCACGGTCTTGAGGTAGGACGCCTTGATGGCGTCCGAGGGCTTGGCAGCGGCAGCCGCGCCCTGCTCGGCCCCGTCCTCGCCACCCTTGCCGCCCTCGCCGTCGCAGGCGGTCAGTGAGGCTGTGAGCAGTGCGGCACCGACCACGGCGGCGCCCGCCCGCATGAGGACTGCCTTGTTCATGTACGTCTCCCCCATGGATGGATCTTTTGTGTGAACGAACGACTTTAAGCCGAAGATCGGAAAAGTCCTCACGAATATGCGCCCGGGCAACGGAAACGGGCCTTCCACCCCGCGAGGGTGGAAGGCCCGTTCTCAGCCCTGCAGCGAGCCGTCAGGCTCGGCCCGGTCAGACAGCTGCCGGGTCCTCCTCGACGAGGAGGTTGCGGGTGCGGTTGGCGTCCAGCGGGATGCCGGGACCCATGGTGGTGGTCAGGGTCGCCTTCTTGATGTAGCGGCCCTTCGCGGCCGACGGCTTCAGACGGAGGATCTCCTCCAGCGCCGCGGCGTAGTTCTCCACCAGCTTGGTCTCGTCGAAGGAGACCTTGCCGATGATGAAGTGCAGGTTCGAGTGCTTGTCGACGCGGAACTCGATCTTGCCGCCCTTGATGTCGGTGACAGCCTTGGCGACGTCCATGGTCACGGTGCCGGTCTTCGGGTTCGGCATCAGACCACGGGGACCGAGCACACGGCCGAGGCGGCCGACCTTGCCCATGAGGTCCGGGGTGGCGACGACGGCGTCGAAGTCCAGACGGCCCTTCGAGACCTCGTCGATCAGTTCGTCGGAGCCGACGATGTCGGCGCCCGCGGCTTCCGCAGCCGCAGCACGGTCACCGGTCGCGAAGACCAGGACCCGGGCGGTCTTGCCGGTGCCGTGCGGAAGGTTGACGGTGCCACGGACCATCTGGTCGGCCTTGCGCGGGTCGACGCCCAGGCGGAAGGCGACCTCGACGGTGCCGTCGAACTTCGTGGTGGCGGTGTCCTTGGCGAGACGGACGGCCTCGAGGGGGGCGTAGTTACGCTCCCGGTCGACCTTCGCGTCCGCGCCGCGGAGAGCCTTGCTGCGCTTCACTTCTGCTCCTGTGGGAGTAACACCATGCAGCTCCGCCGCATGGCAGGTGTGGAGTTGTGGTGTGGGCCAGCGCCGGCCCTACCACTGAGGTCTTACGGGGACTGTCAGCCCTCGACCGTGATGCCCATGGAACGGGCGGTGCCGGCGATGATCTTCTCGGCGGCGTCCAGGTCGTTGGCGTTCAGGTCGGGCATCTTGGTGGTGGCGATGTCACGGACCTGGTCGCGCGTCAGCTTGGCGACCTTGGTCTTGTGCGGCTCGCCGGAGCCCTTGTCCACACCAGCGGCCTTGAGAATCAGCTTGGCGGCCGGCGGAGTCTTGGTGACGAAGGTGAAGGAACGGTCCTCGTAGACCGTGATCTCCACCGGCACGACCATGCCACGCTGCGACTCGGTCGCGGCGTTGTAGGCCTTGCAGAACTCCATGATGTTGACGCCGTGCTGACCGAGCGCGGGGCCGACCGGCGGAGCCGGGTTGGCCGCACCGGCCTGGATCTGGAGCTTGATAAGCCCCGTGACCTTCTTCTTCTTGGGAGGCATTGCTCTCTCCGGGTCCTAGTGAGAGTTTTCCGCCTTCCACCCGATCATCCGGATGGAGGCATACCGCACAACGATAACGGGTATGGCTGCGCGGCCAAAAACCGAGCAGGTCAGAACAGCCACAAGGGCCGTTCTGACCTGATCGGAAACCTGTCGGTCAGTTCTTCTGGATCTGGTCGAAGCTCAGCTCGACCGGAGTCTCGCGGCCGAAGATCTCGACAAGGCCCTTGACCTTCTTCGAGTCGGCGTTGATCTCGTTGATCGTGGCCTGCAGGGTGGCGAACGGGCCGTCGGTGACGGTGACCGAGTCGCCGACCTCGAAGTCCAGCACCTGGACCTCGACCTTGCGCGCCGGGGCGGGCTTGCCCTCGGCCTCTGCGGCCTCGCGGGCCGCCTTCTCCTCGGCCTCCGGGGCGAGCATCTTGACGATCTCGTCCAGCGTCAGCGGGTACGGGTCGTAGGCGTTGCCCACGAAGCCGGTGACACCCGGAGTGTTGCGGACGACGCCCCAGGACTCGTTCGTCAGATCCATACGTACGAGCACATAGCCGGGCAGCTTGTTCTGCCGGACGTTCTTGCGCTCGCCGTTCTTGATCTGGACGATCTCTTCCTCGGGGACCTCGGCCTGGTAGATGAATTCCTCGACGTTCAGCGAGACGGCGCGCTGCTCCAGATTGGCCTTCACGCGCTTCTCGTAGCCCGCGTAGGTGTGGATCACGTACCACTCGCCGGGCAGACCACGCAGCTCGTCGCGCAGCGCGGCGATCGGGTCGGCGGGAGCCTCGGGCTCGGCCTCGGGCTCGGCGTCCGCCTCGTCGACGGCTTCCGCGTCCTCGGCGGCTTCGGCGGCGACGTCCTCGGCGGCTTCCGCGTCCTCGTCGACCTCGGCGACGGCCTCGGCCTCGAGGTGCATCGCGGCCTCCTCGGCCGGCTCACCCGCAGCGGCGTCGGCAGCGTCTGCCTGGTCCGGGTCCACAGCGTCCGCCGCCTCGACGATGTCGAGCTGGTCCTCAGTGGACTCCGCTGCATCTACGCGCGGCTCAACGGCGTCGTTCAGGTTCGGGTCAGACACGGTGGCTGCTTCTTCCTGGATACAGATGGGGTGGAACATGCGAAAGGGGCGCCGGGTGAGGCGCCCTCCGCGGGATCAGCCGAAGACGTACTTGACTGCTTCCTGGAGGCCATAGTCCATCACAGTCACAAGGCCGATCATGATGACAACGAAGACAATCACCACTGTGGTGTACGTCGTCAGCTGGTTGCGCGTCGGCCAGACGACCTTGCGCAGCTCGGCGACGATCTGACGGTAGAACAGCGCGAGGCGCCCCAGGGGGCCCTTCTTCCCGCGCTTGCCGCCCTTCCGGGTCTTCTTCCGGGTGTCGGGTGCCTCATCCTCGGCATCAGGCATGTCGATGGAGCCCACGGCGTCCGTCACGTCTCTCACCTGATTCCGGGTCATGGCCGTGCCGCGCCCGGTTGAGCCGCACGGCGGTGCATCGAAGTACGTACCTGCGCACACATCCTGGCGAAGGTGTGTGTAGCAGGGCCGGAGGGACTTGAACCCCCAACCGCTGGTTTTGGAGACCAGTGCTCTACCAATTGAGCTACGACCCTTTGTGGTTCTCTCCAAACCTACCCCATGGGCGGAGGTGGTCGGTGAGGGCCAACGAGCCAAGAGTGTACGTGGTCAGAGGCCATGCGTCGAACAGATAGCTCCGCGACGGTTCCTGTCCGTGTTCCGACAGGGCTCTGAACGGCTCCGGCACCGTGCCCTGTCATGCCCCGGAACGTTCCGCTCCGGGGGTCGCCCGGCGCCCGTCCGGAGGCCGTCCAGCTCCTGTGCGCCCCCTGTCCGCCCCTCGAAACCCTTGTGCCCGCGCCGGGCGGGGGATGGGACGATGGGCTTCATGAGCGCTGCAACCCCTCCCACCGAGCGCCGGGTCTCAGCCCGTATCGGCGCGATCTCCGAGTCCGCGACCCTCGCCGTCGACGCCAAGGCCAAGGCCCTCAAGGCCGCCGGCCGTCCGGTGATCGGCTTCGGCGCGGGCGAGCCCGACTTCCCGACGCCCGACTACATCGTCGAGGCCGCGATCGAGGCCTGCAAGAACCCCAAGTACCACCGCTACACCCCGGCCGGCGGCCTCCCCGAGCTGAAGAAGGCCATCGCGGAGAAGACCCTGCGCGATTCCGGCTACGAGGTCGACCCCGCCCAGGTTCTGGTGACCAACGGCGGCAAGCAGGCGATCTACGAGGCCTTCGCCGCGATCCTGGACCCGGGTGACGAGGTCATCGTCCCCGCCCCTTATTGGACGACGTACCCCGAGTCGATCCGCCTCGCGGGCGGCGTCCCGGTCGAGGTCGTCGCCGACGAGACCACCGGCTACCGGGTGTCGGTGGAGCAGCTCGAGGCGGCGCGCACGGAGCGGACCAAGGTGGTCCTCTTCGTCTCCCCGTCGAACCCGACCGGAGCCGTGTACAGCGAGGCGGACGCCGAGGCGATCGGCCGCTGGGCGCTGGAGCACGGCCTGTGGGTGCTGACCGACGAGATCTACGAGCACCTCGTCTACGGCGACGCGAAGTTCACCTCGCTGCCGGCCCTCGTGCCCGAGCTGCGCGACAAGTGCATCGTCGTGAACGGTGTCGCCAAGACGTACGCGATGACCGGCTGGCGGGTGGGCTGGATCGTGGGCCCGAAGGACGTCGTCAAGGCCGCGACCAACCTGCAGTCGCACGCCACGTCCAACGTCTCGAACGTGGCCCAGGTCGCCGCCCTCGCCGCCGTCTCCGGGAGCCTGGACGCGGTCGCGAAGATGCGTGAGGCCTTCGACCGCCGTCGCCAGACCATCGTGCGGATGCTCAACGAGATCGACGGCGTGGTCTGCCCCGAGCCGGAGGGCGCCTTCTACGCGTACCCGACGGTGAAGGGTCTGCTGGGCAAGGAGATCCGCGGCAAGCGTCCGGCGACGTCGGTCGAGCTGGCCGCGCTGATCCTGGACGAGGCCGAGGTCGCGGTCGTACCGGGTGAGGCGTTCGGCACCCCGGGCTATCTGCGGCTGTCCTACGCGCTGGGCGACGAGGACCTGGTCGAGGGTGTCTCCCGGATCCAGAAGCTGCTCGCGGAGGCCCGGGACTGAGGTTCCGCTTCCGCTTTTCCGAAGACATTCGGGGACGGGCTCCCGGCATTCCCCCGCAGCCGCCGACGCGGCCCGGGGGACCTCGGCCGGGAGCCCGTTTCTTCGTTCGGGCAAGGACCCGATCGGGGAAAGGGGCTGCCGTCGGGGCGACCTCTGCGGCAAGATCCTTGAATGGAGCAAGTCCGCGATCTCAGCCTGCTGCCCAAGGCCCATCTGCATCTGCACTTCACCGGCTCGATGCGGCCCGCAACCCTGCTCGAACTCGCCGACAAGTACGGAGTCCACCTCCCCGACGCCCTCACCGGCGGCGAGCCGCCGAAGCTACGGGCGACGGATGAGCGCGGCTGGTTCCGCTTCCAGCGTCTCTACGACATCGCACGGTCGTGTCTGCGCGCTCCCGAGGACATCCAACGCCTGGTCAGGGAGACGGCCCAGGAGGATGTCAGGGACGGTTCCGGCTGGCTGGAGATCCAGGTCGACCCGACGTCGTACGCCCCGCTGCTCGGCGGGCTGATCCCCGCGCTGGAGATCATCCTGGACGCGGTGGACGACGCGGCGCGCGAGACCGGCCTGGGGATACGGGTGCTGGTCGCCGCCAACCGGATGAAGCACCCGCTGGAAGCGCGCACCCTCGCCCGGCTCGCCGTGCGCTACGCGGACCGGGGAGTGGTCGGCTTCGGGCTTTCCAACGACGAGCGGCGCGGCATGGCGCGCGAGTTCGACCGGGCGTTCGCCATCGCGCGCGAGGGCGGGCTGCTGGCGGCGCCGCACGGCGGTGAGCTGACCGGGCCCTCTTCGGTCCGGGACTGCCTCGACGACCTCCATGCCACACGGATCGGGCACGGCGTGCGGGCCGCGGAGGACCCGCGGCTGCTGCGCAGACTGGCCGACCGCGCCGTGACGTGCGAGGTCTGCCCGGCGTCCAACGTGGCGCTCGGCGTGTACGAGAAGCCCGAGGACGTACCACTGCGGACACTGTGGGACGCGGGAGTGCCGATGGCGCTGAGCGCGGACGATCCCCTCCTGTTCGGGGCGCGGCTCGCGGCGCAGTACGAGATCGCCAGACGCCACCACGGCTTCACGGACGCGGAGCTGGCCGAGCTTGCCCGGCAGTCGGTGCGCGCCTCCGTGGCGCCCGACCCCGTGCGGGCGAAGCTGCTGGCCGGGATCGACGACTGGCTGACGGGGCCGTGACGCCAGGGCGGCGGAAGTGGGCGCAGGGCGGACACGCCTGGGAGCGGTGCGGTCCGCGTCCCGTTCGGCCCGCATCCAGGCGTCGAGGTTCTCGATGGGCGTGTGCGGTCCGGTGCCCGTGTCCCGCACTGCGTCGTCGTGGCGGGACCTGCCGCACGGCGGGCACGAGTCCGCGCGGCGCCGCCGAGATCTCCCGTGTGGACGTCGCCCACGCAATGCTCGCAGCGACGGCGGACCGGGCGACGGTGAAGCAGCCGGTGTCAGTGGCGTACTGAGCGCCGATGCCCTGTACCCGCATCGCGCGCCGACGCGCTCGGAGGGACGGCACCGACCGGCACCGCCGCTTCGGCGCAGCTCGGAGGGCTGCAACGGCAGCCCATCCGCCAGGCCACGGTCAGAGGCTCACACCGACCGTCACCGGCTCGTTGACGAGGGTGACCCCGAAGGCGTCGCGGACGCCCGCGACGACCTCGCGGGCGAGAGCCAGCAGGTCCTCGGTGGTGGCCTCGCCCCGGTTGGTGAGCGCGAGCGTGTGCTTGGTGGAGATCCGGGCGGGGCCGTCCCCGTATCCCTTGGCGAAGCCCGCCCTGTCGATGAGCCAGGCGGCGGAGGTCTTGGTGTGCCCGTCGCCCGCGGGGTACGCGGGCGGCATCGCGCCGTCACCGAGGCGGTCACGCACACGCGTGAGGAAGTCCTCGTACTCGGCCGCGGTCAGGATCGGATTGGTGAAGAACGACCCGGCCGACCACGTGTCGTGGTCCTCGGGGTCGAGGACCATGCCCTTGCCGGTACGCAGCTTGAGCACGGTCTCGCGCGCGACCGCCGCCGGGACCCGGTCCTCCGCCGCGACGCCGAGCGCCCGGGCGGTCTCGGGGTACTTGATCGGCGCGGACAGGCCGCCCGCCTCCTCCAGCTCGAACCGGACGCGCAGCACGACGTAGCGGTCCGGGTCGGCCTTGAAACGGCTGTGGCGGTAGGAGAAGCCGCATTCGGCGTTCGGAATCGTCACCGTCCCGCCGCTGCGCCGGTCGTACGCCACGACCTCGGTGATCGTCGAGGAGACCTCCTGCCCGTACGCCCCGACGTTCTGGATCGGGGTGGCGCCTGCCGAACCGGGGATACCGGACAGGCATTCGAGCCCGGCCAGACCTGCCCCGACGGTCCGGGCGACGGCCTCGTCCCAGACCTCACCCGCAGCCAGCTCCAGCGTCGTACCGTCCAGCTCGAAACCGGTCGTGGCGATCCGCAGGGCCGTACCGTCGAACCCCTTGTCCCCGATCACCAGATTGCTGCCGCCTCCGATGATCAGCAGCGGTGTCCCGGCGTCGTCGGCCGCCCGCACGGCGGCGATCACCTCGTCGTCGCGGGTGGCGGTCACCAGGCGTGCGGCGGGTCCGCCCAGGCGGAAGGTGGTCAGCGGGGCGAGGGGGGCGTCATGGAGTTCCTGCACGGGGACAAGAGTACGGTCCGCGGCCCGGCCACCCGGGCGGGGCCGCGGACCCGATGCGCAGACGCGTGCCATCAGGCCGTCGCGAGCTCCGGCTTCCCTTCCTGCATCGCCTCGGGCGAAGGGCCCTCGGTCTTTGGCCTGCGCCCGGGTATCAGCAGCGCGGCGAGTGCGGCCGCGGCCACTGCGCCGGCCCCGATCCACAGCGCCGGGACGGTGCCGTCGGCGAAGGCGTCCGGGCTCGTGTATCCGCCCTGTGCCGCGAAGACCGCACCCAGCACCGCGACACCGAGAGCTCCGCCGACCTCGCGCAGCGCGTTGTTGGCACCGGAGGCGATGCCCTGTTCGTCCGGTCGCACGCTGGACATGACCACGCTGGCCGCCGGAGCGAAGTAGAGGGCCATACCGATGCCGCCCAGCACCAGACCGGGCAGCTGGGACACGTACGACACACCCGGCTCGAGGACCGCGGCGAAGAAGGCGAGCCCGGCCGCCTGCAGGGCGAGGCCGGTGACGATCACCGGACGGCCGCCGATCCTGTCGGACAGATAGCCGGCAATGGGGGCGACGAGCAACGGCATGCCCGTCCAGGGCAGCATCCGCAGCCCCGCCTCGGTGGGCGAGTAACCGGCCACCCCCTGGAGGAACTGGCTCAGCAGGAAGATCGACCCGAACATGCCCAGGAACATCAGGAGGCTCGCGACATTGATCCCCAGAAAGGCGCGGCTGCGGAAGAGGCGCATCGGAAGCATGGGGTTCCCGGCGACCATGCCGTGGCGTACGAACGCCAGGATCAGCAGAGTGCCGACGATCAGGCCGCCCAGGATCGGCGCGCTGGTCCACCCGTCGGCCTGGGCGTTGACCAGGGCGTAGACGATGCCGAAGAGCCCGGCGCTGACGAGGAGGGTGCCGGGCACGTCGAGCCGGGCGTCCGGGGCGGTCGACTCCTTCAGGCGCAGCCGCGCCAGCGGCAGCAGCACGAGGCCGACCGGCACATTGAGCCAGAAGATCCACTGCCAGGAGATGTGCTCCGTGAGGCTGCCGCCGATCAGCGGGCCGCTGGCCACCGCAAGGCCGGTGACGGCGCTGAAGATGCCGAGTGCGGCACCGCGCCTGGCGAGGGGAACGGCTGCCGTGAGCAGGGTCAGTGTCAGCGGCATCATCACGGCGGCGCCGACTCCCTGCACGGCGCGCGCCGCGATGAGCGAGTCGATGCCCGGAGCGAGTGCTGCCGCGGCGGAGGCTGCGGTGAAGACGGCCAGCCCGGCCATGAAGAGCCGACGGCGCCCGAAGCGGTCGCCCAGCGCAGCACCGAACATGAGCAGGACGGCGAAGGTGAGTGTGTAGGCGCTCACCGTCCACTCGAGGTCCTCCAGGCCGCCGCCGAGGTCTGCCCGGATCGAGGGCAGCGCGGTGGTGACGACGAGGTTGTCGAGGGCCGCCATGAATCCGGCGACGCTGGTGATGACGAGGGCCCAGACGGCGGAGCCGTTGCCACGGGCTGTTTGCTGATTCATCCCTCTCCCCTGCTTGGTTAGTTATTGATGACTAACTTTTTGGGCCATGGCAGGACCGGGTTCGAGCCGGACGCTTCCGACCGGAACCCCTGCTCCTGCCGGACTACGACTCCTGCACGCCGGGGCGCCGGGCGGAGGCGTAGAAGCCCTCCCAGACCCGGTGGCCGGCCGGGAAGCCCATGGAGACAAGCGTGTTGATGAGCATCCCGTACGCCATGAACTGGGTGGTCTCGTGGACGTCCGCACCGAGAGGCAGATGGGCCGCCTCCCAGAGCTCCAGCCACGCGGCGCGTACCGTTGCGCCGAATTCACGGTCACCGGCCGCCTCTGCGGCGGCCACGGCGACATAGGTCTGCATCTGCATCAGCAGCCGTTCGGGCTGCTGATCGATGATCCGGGTGTACGCACCGGCCATCGCGTGCAGGGCCTCGTCGCCCTCCAGCCCCCTGCTCGCCTCCTCGAACACCTGACGCATCTCCGTCATACAGCGCTCGGCGGCCGCGAGGAAGATCGCCTTCTTTCCCGGGAAGAGCCGAAAGAGGTACGGCTGGGAGACCCCCACCCGTTTGGCGATCGCCTCGGTGGACGTACCGCTGTAACCGCCGTGCGCGAACTCCGAAATCGCCGCACGGATGACGCTCTCACGCCGCTCGTCTGCACTCATCCGGACCATGGGAGCTAAGTTAGTGGCCAATCACTAACTTAGTCAACGGCGGAGTGACGGGCGGAGCGACGGCGGCCGGTGACGGGGTGAGGGCGACGGGGTGGAACAGAGCCGCCGGCAAGCGGCGGGGGACAGTCAGCGGTCGAGGGGCGCAGCGACCGGGCCGCGCCCCTCCCCCGTGCCTGCGATGGCCCGGGCACTCGCGCCAGCGGCACGTCAGGCCAGCCGTACGACCGCCCGCGACATACCCAGCACCTTCTGCCCGGCGGACAACGCCGTCAGGTCGACCCGCACCTGGTTGTCGTCGAGCTTTGCCGCGACCTTGCCGCTGACCTCGACGACCGCACCCTCGTCGTCATTGGGGACGACCACGGGCTTGGTGAACCGGACGCCGTACTCGACGACCGCTCCCGGGTCGCCCACCCAGTCGGTCACCACGCGCGCCGCCTCGGCCATGGTGAACATGCCGTGGGCGATGACGTCCGGCAGCCCGACCCCCCTGGCGAACTTCTCGTTCCAGTGGATCGGGTTGAAGTCGCCGGAAGCGCCCGCGTACTGCACCAGGGTCGCCCGGGTCACCGGGAAGCTCTGCGCCGGGAGTTCGGTGCCGACCTCCACGTCCGCGTATGCGATCTTCGCTGCCATCACGCCTCCTCGGCGCCGCGCGCCACCAGCTTGGTCCAGGCGGTCACGACGAGCTCACCGGCCTCGTCGTGCACCTCACCGCGGACGTCCAGGATGTCGTTCCCCGCCATGGACTTGATCGCCTCGATGGTCGAGGTGACCGAGAGCCGGTCCCCCGCCCGCACCGGACGGCGGTATGCGAACTTCTGGTCGCCGTGCACCACGCGGCTGTAGTCCAGGCCGAGTTGCGGGTCGGCAATGACCTCTCCCGCGGCCTTGAAAGTGATCGCGAACACAAAAGTCGGCGGGGCGATCACATCGGAGTGGCCGAGCTGCTTGGCGGCATCGGGATCGGTGTAGGCCGGATTCGCGTCGCCCACCGCCTCCGCGAACTCCCTGATCTTTTCCCGGCCGACCTCGTACGGCGGGGTGGGCGGATAGGTCCGCCCGACGAAGGACTGGTCGAGCGCCATGGACTCGGCACCTCCTGGGTCTGTTGCTTTTCTGAACACTGCCGGATGCGGGGCATCCGCCGCGCGGCGGACCACCTGCCGGATTCCGGATCAAACGACGCGAGGCCGCCCCCGTGGTGGGGACGGCCTCGTGTTCGAGCCTGATTCAGCGCGTCTCGCGGTGTGCGGTGTGCGCGTTGCAGCGAGGGCAGTGCTTCTTCATCTCAAGACGGTCCGGGTTGTTGCGCCGGTTCTTCTTGGTGATGTAGTTCCGCTCCTTGCACTCCACGCAGGCCAGCGTGATCTTCGGGCGGACGTCGGTGGCAGCCACGTGAGTGCTCCTTGACGGACGGATGGACGGATGAACGCAAAAAAGAGTAGCCGATCGAAGGACCGACCCCACAATCGGCTACTGTGTGTAGCGGTGACCGGACTTGAACCGGTGACACAGCGATTATGAGCCGCTTGCTCTACCGACTGAGCTACACCGCTTCGATGCGGGATTCACCTCGCCCGAAGGCGAGGATCTTCCAACATCAGAGCCCCAATACGGAATCGAACCGTAGACCTTCTCCTTACCATGGAGACGCTCTGCCGACTGAGCTATTGGGGCGAGCGATGAAGACATTACACGGTCGGTCGCCGTTCGCCCAAATCCGTTTACGGGCCACGTTCGGTGCCTTCGGGAGCGAACGTGCGGCACGGATGCGGCGCAGGTGGGGAGCGCCCTGTGGCAAGGATGGGAAGGGTCGCCGCCTCGGCCCCGTACGCCACTCGTGGCCACCCCGGTACGACTATTGCGCTCCTCCTCGATGCGCGCTCCGCACGCCCCTAGGCTCGACCCACGCCGGGTGATCTTGATCGTCCCGGGACCGGTCCGGGTCACGGTCCGGGCCGCTCGTCCCCCGCCACCCAGGAGCGCGATGCCCGACAGCCAGGCGCAGCCACCC
Source organism: Streptomyces sp. NPDC043861 (assembly GCF_056435905.1). Taxonomy (NCBI): domain Bacteria; kingdom Bacillati; phylum Actinomycetota; class Actinomycetes; order Kitasatosporales; family Streptomycetaceae; genus Streptomyces; species Streptomyces sp. NPDC043861. Next base: position 247,504 of record NZ_JBWKDP010000006.1, read on the forward strand.
GACGGCGCCACCGCCGACACCACGGCGCTGCTCCTGTGCGGCGCCCGACTCACCGACGGCCGGACCGTGGACGTCCGGCTGAGCGGCAGCCGTATCGAGGCCGTCGGCACCGCCGGAAGCCTCGCCGCGGCACCGAAGGCACATTCCGCACGCGTGGATCTCAACGGGTTCCTGCTGCTGCCCGCGCCCGCGGAACCCCATGCCCACGGCGACACGGCGCTCACCGCGCCGACGTCCGATGGGCCCGTGTCGTACGCCGTCGAGGAGGTCCAGCGGCGCGCCACCGAGGCCGCGCTGCTGCAGCTCGGTCATGGTGCGACCGCGCTGCGCTCGCACGTACGGATCGGCGATGTGCAGGGCCTCGACTCCCTGGAAGCCGTGCTGCAGGCGCGCCGTTCGCTGCGCGGGCTGGCCGAGCTGAGCACGGTCGCCATGCCGCGGCTGCTCACGGGCGTGGCCGGAGCCGACGGGCTCGCGATGCTGCGCGACGCGATGAAGATGGGGGCGTCGGTGGTGGGCGGGTGCCCGGACCTGGATCCGGATCCGACCGGCTACACGGAAGCGGTGCTCGAGGTCGCCGCGGAGCACGGCTGCCCCGTCGATCTGCACACGGACGGTGACGACCCTGCGCGCCTGGCCCGCCTCGCGGCCATGGCGGGCGGCCTGCGACCAGGGGTTTCGATCGGGCCGTGCGCGGGCCTGGCCCGGCTGCCCGCCGAGATCGCCTCCCGTACCGCGGACCATATGGCGGCGGCCGGCGTGACGGTGGTCTGTCTGCCGCAGGGGGGCTGCACGGGCGCGGAGCAGCGCGGCAGTGCCCCGGCCCGTCTGCTGCGCGCGGCCGGAGTACGGGTCGCGGCGGGCAGCGGGGCGATGCGTGACGCGGCGAACCCGGTGGGGCGCGCGGACCCGCTGGAGGCCGCGTTCCTGCTGGCCTCGCAGGACGGGCTGCGCGTCACGGAGGCGTACGGCGCGGTCAGCACGGCCGCGCGGCAGGCGATGGGGCTGCCCGAGGTGCGGGTGGAGGCGGGCTTCCCCGCCGAACTGCTCGCGGTGCGCGGCCAGGAGCTCTCGGGTGTGCTGTCCCTCGCTTACAGCAGGATCGTCGTGCACCGGGGCAGGGTGGTGGCACGGACGAGTGCGGTGCGGGAGTACTGCGACTCGGCGGCGGCCGTCGCGCTCGAACTGCCGCGCCAGGGGCGGCCGGACCCCGGACCGTGACGCCCCCGGCCGCCCGTGCCCGACCGCGCCGGACCGTCGGCCGCCGGGTGTTCGCCCCGCACCTGCCCGGCGCGCCCGTGCCCGACCCGCCCGCGTACGGCGCTCCTGCGCCCCACCCCGGTCCGTCCCGCACCCGACCGGCGCGGCCCGGGCCGTGGGCCAGGCGCGGCGGGCACGGCCCTGGTCCCACCGCCCGGGCGGGTGCCGCGAGCGGGCCGTGCGGGACCGGCGTACGGTCGTGAGCATGCGCACAGTCATCGCTGGAGGACATGGACAGATCGCGCTGCGCCTTGAGCGGCTGCTCTCGGCGGGCGGGCACGAGGTCGCCGGCATCATCCGCAACCCCGAACAGGGCGACGACCTTCGGGAGGCGGGTGCCGAGCCGGTCCTGCTGGACCTGGAGTCGGCCTCGGTGGAGCAGGTGGCGGCGGTGCTGCAGGGAGCGGACGCAGCGGTCTTCGCGGCGGGCGCGGGCCCCGGCAGCGGCACCACCCGCAAGGCAACGGTGGACCACGGTGCGGCGGTGCTCTTCACGGACGCGGCCGAACGGGCGCGGGTACGGCGGTTCATCATCGTGTCGTCGATGGGCGCCGACCCGGAGCACAAGGGGGACGACGTCTTCGACGTGTATCTGCGGGCGAAGGGCACCGCGGACGAGCATGTACGGAAGAGCAGCCTGGACTGGACGGTCCTGCGTCCCGGGATGCTGACGAACGACGCGGGGACGGGGCTGGTGCGTCTCGAGGCCAGGACCGGGCGGGGGCCCGTGCCCCGTGACGATGTCGCGGCGGTCCTGGCCGAGCTCGTGGAGACACCGGCGACAGCCGGACTGACGCTGGAACTGATCAGCGGTGCGGTGCCGGTGACGGTCGCGGTGAAGGACATTGCGGGAAACTGACGCGGGTGCAGAGGCGGGTGACCGACGGAAGTCGGCCACCGCCGGCCGCAGGGCGATGAGTTCGGGTCACGACACGGTCCTTGCTGCCATGAACGCCACAGACACCACGGTCGCCACGAATGCCACTGATGCCGTGAGGGAACAGATGCAGCCCCAACCCACTGTCGTCGAGCGCCCCGAGCAGATCTACGTGGGCGTCAGAAGGTCCGTCCGCATGGACGAATTCGCCGTCGTCGCCGACCGTCTCCCCGAGATCGTCGGCTGGCTCGCCTCCCACAACACCGCTCCGGCCGGAGCACCGTTCTTCCGCTTCTACGCCATCGACATGGAGGGCGAATCCAAGGTGGAAGCGGGCGTACCGGTCACCGTGGCGCCCGAGCCCGAGGGCGACATGATCGTGGGCGTCCTTCCGGCCGGCCGGTACGCGACCCTCCGCCATGTCGGCCACCCCGACGGCTTGTTCGACAGCATCACGCGGCTGCGCGAGTGGGCGTCGGCCGAGGGGCTGGAATGGGACCTGATCACCGACCCGGACGGTGTCGAGCGGTGGGGCTGCCGCATCGAGTCGTATCTCACGGATCCGCGCGTCGAGCCCGACATGCACAAGTGGGAGATGGAGCTGGCCTTCCGGCTGGCCGGCTGACGGATTCCACGGCGTCCTCGGCCCGGAGTGGCCCACCCACCGGTGCGGCTCGTCGACTCGGCCCGTCGGCCTTGTGAGCCGGTCCCTGCGTCAGCGCGCCGCGCGGCCGCGCCGAGCGATGCCGTCGACGGATGGTGCCGAGTTCCCGGCGGCACCGGCTCGCGCCCCGGCCGCTGCGGATTCCGGGGCCGTGCCTCGCCGGGCGACAGCCGTTGAGGCATCCGGGTCAGGACGCCGGGCGGCCGCGCCCGGGCGGCTGCCCGGCAGCAATGAGGCGTTCGTCCTGGAGATCGACGCATTCAGCGGCAGACCTCGGCCGGCACCTCGGCCACGCGTGTGCCCTTCCGTGTGCCCTTCCGCGTGTGCCCTTCCGCGGGGCGCCCCGTGGTTGCCGGGCCGTCGGGGCACTGCGGGCCACGGACGGACTCCGGGGCCGGTTCGCCCAGTTGGACCCGCCGGCCGGCTTCCACCCGGAGCCCTCCCGGCCCGGTCCGCGCCCGGGCACTCGGGCGATCGGGCGATCGGGCGATCGGGCGATCGGGCGATCGGGCAACGCCCCCGGCCTTGGCGGGCAGTCGGCCTCGTACCCCGTTCCGGCCGGCACCCATGACCGGATGACGTCCGCGGCCGACGCCGGGGTCGCCGCACCGGAGGACCTGCGGCGGGCAGCGGTCGCCGACTGCGTCCCGCCCTGCCCGCCCTCCCCGTCGGGCCGTGCCGGGCCCGGAACCACGCGCCCGGCACGGCATGCCCTGTGATCCGCGCGCCCGAACGGTCCGGACCCCCGGACCGCTGTTACGGAACCGTCTCCTTTTCCCGCGCAACTACACCGTGCCCTCCGCCGTCTACCAGGCGGAACTCGGACCACGTGTGCATAAGGAGTCGACAGCCGTGGGGGACATACGCCGACGAGGAGTCGTCGCACTCGGGATCACTGCACTGGTGGCCCCGCTCACTCTGGTCATGGGGAGCACGACCGCCCAGGCGGCCTCCTGCACCACGCAGACCGGGCCGTACCAGAAGCAGGTCGAGAAGTTCCTCGGCCGCCCGGTGGACGGCAGGCAGTCGGCAGCCGACTGCAAGGCGATCCAGGCATTCCAGACAAAGCACTCGATCAGCCCGAACGTTGGGCTGGCGGGTCCTGTGACCTGGGGCGTCATGGATCTCATGACCAAGCAGAAGGCCGTCGGAAACACGCCGAACAAGTCCGGCAAGTGCCCGACGAACAAGGGCCGCATCGCCTGCGTCGACCTGACCCTCCAGCTCAGCTGGATCCAGGACGGCACGAAGCTGGTCTACGGTCCGGTTCCGGTGCGCACCGGACGCGACGGCCACGAGACCCGTACCGGCCTGAAGAAGGTCTACTGGCGGCACATCGACCATGTGTCCAGCCTGTACAACGTGCCGATGCCGTACAGCCAGTTCTTCGACGGCGGCCAGGCCTTCCACTCGGTCGGCATCAGCGTCTGGGCGCCGCCCGGATCGCATGGTTGCGTGAACATGACCAAGACCGACGCCGCCAAGTACTGGAGCCTGCTCCGCAACGGCGACGAGGTCTTCGTCTACGGCCGCAAGCCCGGGACCTGAGACACCCACGGCCCCGACCGGGGCCGTCCGGCGAGCGCCCGGACGAGGCCAGGACCGACGGTCCAGGCCCGTTCCGGGCGCTCGTCGCACACCGGGCTCACACGACGCCGCCCGCGTCGCGGGCTCTTGGAGCCGTCGTGGGAGCGAAGACCACGCACTCCCACGGGTTCTCACGGTGCCCTGCCGGGATCAGTCCCACCACAACCGCCACTCGCGGCGTCGCATGAGCTCCCCCGGATACATGTCCCAGTCCATGCCGGGATCCTCGTAGAAGACATCCGGGCAGGTGAGGTAGTGCTCGGCCGTGAGGATTTCGGCCTGTTCGATCGACGCCGGCGGTGCGGCGACCGACACATGGAGCGTGCCATGACCGAGGCCCACGACACGCACACCGAACCGGTTCTCCCATGAGCGCAGCACCGCCCTCAACTCGGCGGCGGTCATGTGGTTCGTCATCCCGCGCCAGTTGACGGCGGCGGGCGCATCCGCGCCGCGGGCAGCCTGCACCAGCGCCAGGCATCCGGCGCTCCCATGACGGAAGAGCTCGGACGCCAGTTCCCCTGCCCACGCATCCGCATCCGAGTCCGCTCCCGCATCCGCTCCTCCCGTGAGGGCCGATCCGTCCGCCACGGCCGGCCTGAGGTCCGGGACTGCCAGGCCGGGCCACTCCTCGAACGACGGCCACGCACTGTCCGTCCACTTCCCCCGGAAGTACCCGGCCACGTCGACCTCCGCATCACGGGCGCCGTCGGCCGGCTCGAACGAGTCGTCCGGATACTCCAGCAGCAGCGGATAGAGGCCCGTGCGGTGACGGTCGGCGTACAGCCCCTTCCACCGGACCGCCGCGTCCGGCACCGGGCCGTCGCTCATCCACACCACGGGACCGGGCATGCTGCGCGGTCCCATGAACCGGCCCGGCGGCAGCCAGGCCGACAGACGGGCGAGCTCTTCCTTCGAGGCGAGCTCTTCCTTCGACATCCGGGACATGGCCCGGAACCATACGAGGCGCCTCGGACACCGGGGCCCGGGCCGGGGCACAGCAACGCCCTGCCCCCGCCGGTCCGCCCCGCCCGAACTACCCCTCGGCGACCGCGCGGTAGGTGCACACATGCACGCCCGTACCGCTGATCACGGTGGAGACCAGTTCGAGAGTGCGCAGCGCACCGTCCCCGGGGAAGATCGTCTTGCCGCCGCCGAGGATCACCGGCATGACCATGAGCCGGAGCTCGTCGACCAGGCCCTCGCCGATGAGGGTGCGCACGAGCGTGGGGCTCCCCATGACCAGCAGGTCGCCGCCGTCCGTCCCGCGCAGCTCCCGGATGCGGGCGACGGCCTCGTTGCCGGGGATGCGCGTGGTGTTGACCCACGTCAGCTCGTCGTCGCCCAGCGTCTCGGACACGACGTACTTCTGGATGGCGTTCATCCTGTCGGCGAACGGGTCGCCGGCCCGCTCGGGCCATGCCCCGGCCATTGTCTGCCAGGTACGACGCCCGAACAGCAGCGCCTCGGCCTTGGTCAGCGCGTCGTCGAAGGCTCCGCCCACCACCTCCGGATCGAAGAACGGGTGCGACCAGCCGCCATGGGCAAAGCCGCCGTCGGTGTCCTCCTCCGGTCCGCCCGGCGCCTGCACGACGCCGTCCAGGCTCATGAACTCACTGATCACGATACGCACGGGACTCGTTCCTCCTGGTTCGCTGCGGGGCCTACGTGAGAAAGACCGCCGGGCCGCGTCGAAATCATCGCTCCCAGGCGAGTCCGCTGCGACCCGGACCGCCGATCCGGGCCCCGGCCGGCCCACCGGAAGCCCGCCGCCGTCTCCGGTGCGGGCAGCGGATGCGCCGCCCACCCACGCTCCCGAGGCACCGAACTGCTCACGCACCGTGAACTTCTCGTACCCGTCGATGCGTTCGCACCAGAAGGACTTGCGACCGTCGAACACACGGGTCGACGAACCACGGAGCAGAACATCCCGGATCGGGGCAAAGCACAAACTCCTCGGCGGCGTCGAGAACGGCGGCGGGACGCCCCGGCCTAAGCTCTGTGCGCGAGGGGGGGACGGGGGCGGACCGGGAAAGCAGGGCGGAATGCTTGCCGTCGCGGTCATCGCGGGAATCGTCTTCGCCTGGTCGCTCCTGGCACACAGGCTTTCGCGATGGAGCATCACCGCACCCATCGCCATGATGGTGGCGGGCATCGCGCTGACCCGAGGCTCCAGTCCCCCTCTCCACTTCGATCTCGACACGGCCGTTTTCGAGCGCGCGGTGGAAGTCATCCTGGCCCTGCTGCTCTTCGTGGATGCCATCGAGATTCCCGGCAGAATCCTCGGTCGGGAGAAGGGCCTGGTGCTGCGCCTGCTCGCCGGCGCCCTGCCGCTCACCCTCGGCGCCGCGTTCCTGGCCGGGCTCCTCATCTTTCCCGACCGGTCGGGATGGCTGCTGGCCGTCCTGGCGACCGTTGTCGTTCCGCTGGATCTGGCCCCGACCTCGGCTGTGGTCCGTGATCACAGGATCCCGGCCAGGCTGCGCGAGGTCCTCAATGTCGAAGGGGGCCTCAACGACGGCATCGTCTCACCGGTGTTCCTCCTCTGTATCGCCGTCACCGTCGAATCGCACGGTGCGCGTGCCGACTACACCGATGCACTGCTGGAAGCGGTCGTGGCGGCCGGGTGGGCCCTGGCCAGTGGTGTGGCCATCGGCTGTGCGGGCGGCTGGCTGATGCGACAGTCGTGGTCGCACGGATGGACCCAGCCGTCGGCGATGAGACTGGGCGTGCTCGCCGTCCCGGTGGCGGCGTACACCCTCTCCAGCGCACTGGGAGGAAACGGATTCGTCGCCTCCTTCGTGGCCGGTGTCTGCTTCGCCCCGGCGATGCGGCGGCTCCCCGGGAGCGCGGTGGAGATGACCGACGATCTGGTCGCCCTGCTGACCCTCGCGCTCTGGTTCCTCTTCGGGCAGATCGTCAACGACGAGTTCTGGGACGGCTTCCAGGTATCGGTCGTCCTCTACGCGCTGCTCGCCGTCTCCCTGGTCCGTATGCTTCCGGTCCTGCTCGTGCTCACGGGGACGGGGATGAAGTCTGCGGACAAGCTGTTCCTGGGCTGGATGGGCCCAAGGGGTGTGACGTCCATCGTCTTCGGATCCCTGGCGGTCATCCAGCTCCCGGACAAGAGCGCGGATTTCATCGCCCGTGTGATGGTGATGACCGTCATGCTCAGCATCGTGCTGCACGGCTTGAGCACCGAGCCGATCAGCCGCCTGTACGGCCGGCGCAGCAAGGCCCGGCCCACCGCACCTGCCGGCTGACGTCGCCTCTGCCGACATCACCGCTTCCATTCCCCAGCGACCGTGTCGCGATGCCGTGCCGCACCGAGAAATGCGGGAAAAGCCGCCGCGCATGCGACAGGGGAAATGAACGGGGATCGCATTCAGGAGTCGGGAGCCGCCATTTCCCTCCCTTCCGGCCGTCGCCCGACGTGCGCGTGCCTCATTCTCGGTGAACAGGACGGGGAAACACACACAAGGCGGGGCCCCATGACATCAGGGCGCGATGGGAACAGGCAAGATCCATGGGCCGCAACCCGTAATTTTTCGGTTGCTCCGAGGTAGCGTTTCGTTTCTCCGGTCAAATATTTCGGGACCTTCGAGGGGCGAACCACCGGGCTGCCATCAGACCGCTCCCACCTGCAATCATCCCTGAATATTGCGCTCCAGTGCCCCGGGTGGGGCATTGCCCCGTCACCGCGTTTCGGCACCTTCCCGCAAGAGGTTCGGCAACATCTGAGTACTTGATGGACCCGGCGCGTACATCAGGCCGCAGAACAGATCCCTGCACCGGTCGAACCAACCGGAAGCAGTACCGGAATCACCATCCACTCAACTCCGGAAATGCGATTGCCTCGAGGCTCGCATCCACTCCGGACCATGAGGAGGGCGAGGCCGGGAAGTGTGCAGCACCTTCGCCCTGGAATGCATCTTTGCGCGCTTCCACGGTGCGACTGCTCGTACGTGATGACGAAATGAGGAAATGGAATGTCCAGGAAACGAACCGCCACCCGGAGAAAGAGAATCGCCTGGCTGGCCGCGGGCGCCGGCATCGTCGCGGGCGGCATCGCCGTGACGACCGGGTCCGGCTTCGCCTCCCAGGCCGGGGCAGAAGCCGACGCGCCCCGGGGCACCACCGCGGCCCAGGGCACCGTCGAGCGCACGTTCCGGGCGTCGGTGGTCTCCGGCGTCCAGATCTACGCCTGTACTCAGCAGGCGGACGGCACGTTCGCCTTCACCCAGCGCGGCGTCCGCGCGACCCTTCAGAGCGGCATCAAGCACTCGTTCGTCAACCCGGACTCCGGCCCGCCGCAGTGGATCGCCCGGGACGGCAGCGCCGTGACCGGCAAGGTCGCGAGCAAGACCCCGAACGGCCCGGACAACATCCCCGAACTGGAGCTGACCGCCACACAGTCGGGCAGGTCCACCGGCAAGCTGGCCGAGGTGGTGAAGATCCGCCGCGTGAACACCAGCGGCGGCGTGGCCCCGGCCGGACCCTGTGACGCGGCGAAGACTCCGACCACCGAGGTGCCCTACGGCGCCGTCTACGAGTTCATCAGCGTGTGCCGCCGCACGCCGACACCCACGCCTCCGGCACGCCCATGACACCCCTCTGACCCGCAGAGCACTCGGGCACTCCCCCACGAAGGGATCCCGGCCACCGTCACATCACCCAACCGGTCCCTGAGAGACGGGCGTCCGGCCGGACAACAACCGGCCGGGCGCCCTCGTCAGCTCACGGGACAGCGGGCCGACGGATCCTCGTACCTCACCGGGGCCCTGCCTCCCGGCCCACCTGACGGTTCGAGGCGTTGCCGTCGCAGTCGACCGCGGTGAACGCGGGGCTACGCCACGTCCGTCTCCGTTGCCGTGCGCCGTGCCCCGGGCGGTTTCCCGGGGCCGCGCCGACGGGCCCGTACGAAGCGCAGCAGGCGCGTGATGCCGTAGCCGAGCAGCCAGGGCAGCACCGTGATGCCCCCGACGTACACGGCCAGATAGCTGAGGAACTCGTCCAGTTGCGCCGGCGGCTCCACGGCGCCGTCCACCCGCACCGGCCGGTCCCACTGGCTCAGCGGGAAGACCATGAAGATCGCCGAGGTCACCACCGGTATCAGCGGGACCAGTACCGACCACATCCGAGGCCGCAGACCGGGCGCGGAGGCGGACCACACCCCCAGCGAGAACATGGCGAACGGCCCGAACAGCACCCACAGCACCGCCGGGTACAGCAGCAGCACCCACCACTCGTCCGAGTACCCGAACATCATCGGCGTCGCCCCCTGGTATCGCCCGCCCCTCAGGGTTTCCTCCCCCTTCGCATACCGGCGTGAACCCACCGCCGACGGGTCCGGGACAGCACCCTCGTCCCGATCCTCCGCGCGGCCGCGTACCGGAAACCTGGGCAGGCGACCAAGGTTCCCCAAGGAGGGCGACAAGCCAGCCCACGCGAAGATCTCTGCCCGGCTGAACCAGCACCGCGCCGACGCCTTGAGCCCTGTCCGGCCGTAGCCTCCGGCAGGTCTCGGAAGACCCGTCCCCATCTCGTCCAGCAGGGCCGGTGGATCCCGGGCTTCGGCGGGACACAGCAAGACAGTCCGGCCTGCACGTCCCGCGGGGCCGGAGATGTGCAGCTGAGGCCCCGCTCCTGTGCGCCGGCTGAGACTGCCTACGCCCGCTGGCGCCCTGTGCCGGATCCCAGGCGCACGCTTTCCAAGTCTGTTGGTGACCTGCTGCGGGTCGTCCGCCCTCGTTCACCTGCGTACATGCGCGGCCCCGATGACTTTGGGAGGCGCCCCGTTCCACGGACGGGTGGTGTTGATGAGTATGAGTTTGGGAGGCACCGGGTCTCTTGCCAAGGCAGCACCCGAGCACGAGCCGAGGAGCTTGCCAAGGCGGCTGGCTGAGTCTGCCGCTATGCCTCGACCGCCAGCCGCCCTGACGGGCGCTGGCGGTCTCGCCCTCGTGGTGCTCCCGTCAGGTACTTCCGGTCCAGCCAGCTCGGTCGCCGCGGTGTGTAATGGGCCTCAAGAGTCGAGCACGGCGGCTACGGCCTCGATCTCGACGAGCTGGTCCTCATAGCCGAGCACGGTGACGCCCATCAGGGTGCTGGGGACGTCATGGTCAGCGAACGAGTCCCGGACTACCTCCCAGGCAGCCACCAAATCCTCCCGCCGGGCCGATGCGACGAGAACCCTGGTACTGATGACGTCCTGGAGTGACGCGCCGGAGGCAGTGAGAGCAGCCTGCATGTTCTCGACTGCTTTCGATGCCTGACCCGCGTAGTCCCCGATCGCTGCAGTCGAACCGTCGTCGTTGAGGGGACACGCCCCTGCGAGGAAGATCAGGCGGGAGTCGGCGGGTGCCGTGGCTGCGTAGGCGTACTCGGCAACATCGGACAGGGAGGCGGAGCGGATCAGCGTGATGGCACGAGCCACGATCGTCGGGTCCTTTCCCATGGGGAGTTGAGCGCGGACATCCTGTCAATGACCCGTTGGCACCCGCCTTCCCTTTTCTCGCCACCCCCTCGGCAATGCCGTCGTTTCTGGTCGACACCCGTGGACCGGGTGATCACCAACTGACTCCGGAAACCCGCCGAGAAACGCTGTAGCCAGTGATCAACGAAGCCACCTGCTGAAGCCCACGTGGGGAGCGTGGTGGCACGGGAGCGGGCGGGCGCATTCGGCTGCATCGAAGTCCACCGGTTCCCCCGGGGACCACGGGCCCGCGTCAAGCCGCGGCCTCTTGGTGGGCTTGGTGGGTCCGAGCGGTGGCCAGGTCCGCCGCCCGCCGGACCGAATCGGCGGAGGCGGCCAGCAGCGGCAGCCGGACGGCCGGGCTGGGGATACGGCCCTGGGCGTGCAACACCCCCTTGATCACGGTCGGGTTCGGCTCGGCGAAGAGCGCGGCGGACAGCCGGGCCAGCTCAGCTCCCAGCCTGCGGGCCGGTCCGGCGGCGTCGCGATGCCACAGCGAGATCAGCTCGGAGAAGTCAGCGGTGCGGACATTGGCCGATGCCAGGATGCCTCCGCGGGCGCCCGCCGCGAGCAGCGGCGAGATGACGGCGTCATCGCCGCCGAGCACCGCGAAGCCCGGTGTCGACGAGCCGAGCAGTTCCGTGGCGGCTGCGTCGATCGCGCCGGTCGCGTACTTGACCCCGACGACCTCCGGTAGGTGCCCGAGCGCGTTCAGCGCGCTGGTGCTGAGAGGCTGACCGGTGCGGTACGGGATGTCGTAGACGACCAGCGGCAGGCCCCCGTGTTCGGCGAGTGCCGTGAAGTGCGCCAGCGTTCCCGCCTCACCGGGCCGGGTGTAGGGCGGCGCGGGAACCAGCGCCGCGGCGACGTCACCGCTCTGAGCGAGCTCCCGCAGTGTCGTGATGGCGGCGGCGGTGTCACTGGTGCCGACGCCGACGATCAGCGGAGCTCCGTGTGCCCGGCATGCGGCCGAGCAGATGCGAACCACGGCCCGCTTCTCCTCGGTGGTCAGCGTGGCCGCCTCCGCGGTGGTGCCCAGGGCAACGAGTCCGCGAGCGCCGCCGGCCGAGAGCGCCTCGTCGGCGAGGCGGGCGAGCACGTCCGGGGCGAGGCGCAGGTCGTCGGTGAACGGAGTCACCAAGGGGACAAACAGGCCGGTGAGATTCGCTTCGGTCTTCATGCGCCCAGCCTGACCGACGCAAACCCAGTAGATCCAGTTCATGTTTCTTCGCTTATGCGTAAGCTCGCCTTATGCTCGATGTCCGACGTCTCCACCTGCTTCGGGAACTGGACCGACGCGGCACTATCGCGGCCGTGGCCGAGGCGCTGACCTTCACCGCCTCGGCCGTCTCCCAGCAGCTGGGCGTGCTTGAGCGCGAGGCTGGCGTGCCCCTGCTGGAACGAAGTGGCAGACGGGTGGTGCTGACGCCCGCGGGCCGCACCCTCGTCACCCACGCCGACGCCGTTCTCGAACGTCTCGAACTGGCGGTCTCCGAACTGGCCGGGGCCCGCGAGGGCGTTGGCGGGCCGCTGCGGATCGGGACGTTTCCCTCTGGCGGCCCCGCGATCGTGCCCGCCACGCTGGCCGAACTAGCCCTGCGGCATCCCGCGCTGGAACCGATGGTGCAGGAGATCGACTCGGCGCGGGTCTCCGACGGCCTGCGCGCCGGCGAACTCGACGTGGCCCTCGTCCACGACTACGACTTCGTTCCCGCGTCACCGGACATCACGGTCGCCCAGGTGCCCCTGTTGGAGGAGCCGATGTACCTGGCCACGGGCGGGGCCACCGACAGGGCTCCCGCTACCGGTCCTGCCGCCCGCGGCAACACGCTGGCGGAGCTGCTCGGACCGTGGGCCACGTCCCCATGGATCACGGCCCGGGACGGTACGACCGGTCATGCGATGGCCGTACGCGCCTGTCAGGCGGCCGGTTTCCAGCCGCGCATCCGCCATCAAGTCAACGACTTCCGTACGGTCCTGGCGCTGGCCGCGATCGGGCAAGGTGCCGGATTCGTGCCGGAGATGGCCACCGCACACGCCCCCGAGGGTGTAGTCCTGACCCGGCTGCCCCTCTTCCGTCGCTCGAAGGTGGCCTTCCGCGCGGGCGGCGGCACACACCCGGCGATCGCAGCATTCGTGGCGGCGGCGCGAACAGCAGTGGGCGCCACGGGCGGTGCCTCCTAGTGCGTATCCCTTCGATCACGAGTGCCAGGTCCGGCCGGAGGCATCTGCCCCCAGCCGTGCTCGACCGACAGGCGGCATCTGCCGGGATCGTCGCCGGCACTGATGAACTGCGCGGTCAGCATGGGCACAGCGTGGCTGAGTGACGGACGGCGAGTGGGGCGCTCGAGCCGCTGCTGCCGGTGAGTGACAACCGGTGCGGTCGGTGGCGCGATCACCGGGTTCGGGTGCGCCCTACCCCTGGCCGAAACCCGGCCCGTGTATGGCCCGCACGCGCTGTTTTCGATTCCGATCGAAAGATCGCCCCGGAACAACGAGAAGACCCCCGTCGCCCTGCATTTCCGCAGGTCAACGGGGGTCTTACTTCGCGTGGCGGCGCCAGGATTCGAACCTGGGTAGGCTAAGCCGACGGATTTACAGTCCGCTCCCATTGGCCACTCGGGCACACCGCCATGGGTTCGCTGCTGGAGTGGCCGCTTTTCCGCGGTGCTCCGTGGCAACGACGTAAACGATACCTGATGCCCGGGGGTGCTTCGCCACCGGATTGATCAGCGCCTGGGTGGGTCAGGGGTGACTAGGCTTGCCACGGCGGTCCGGCCAGTCGGGCCGTCTGTCCACGCACCCGATTCGCCCCCGACTTCAAGGAGCCACAGCACATGGCCGACTCCAGTTTCGACATCGTCTCGAAGGTCGAGCGGCAGGAGGTCGACAACGCCCTCAACCAGGCCGCCAAGGAGATCTCGCAGCGCTACGACTTCAAGAACGTCGGCGCCTCGATCTCGTGGTCCGGCGAGAAGATCCTGATGCAGGCGAACTCCGAGGAGCGGGTCAACGCCATCCTCGACGTCTTCCAGTCCAAGCTGATCAAGCGCGGAATCTCGCTGAAGGCGCTGGATGCGGGTGAGCCGCAGCTCTCGGGCAAGGAGTACAAGATCTTCGCCTCGATCGAGGAGGGCATCTCCCAGGAGAACGCCAAGAAGGTCGCCAAGATCATCCGGGATGAGGGCCCCAAGGGCGTCAAGGCGCAGGTGCAGGGCGACGAGCTGCGCGTCAGCTCGAAGAGCCGGGACGATCTGCAGGCCGTGATCGCACTGCTCAAGGGCCAGGACTTCGACTTCGCCCTGCAGTTCGTCAATTACCGGTGACCTGCAGCACTGACCTGCACTGACCCGCACTGACCTGCACCGACTCGAAGTGATCTTCGCTGGAGGGCGCGACGACGGGCACCTTGCCGTGTGCCTTGACCACCGCGGCTCGCGTCGCGCCCTCGCCCCGCACGGTGGATGACGGGACCGTCTCGGCACTCCCCATGGCTCCCGCCGATCCGGATGCACATCTGCACGCTCCTGGAAGCAGGCCGGCGTCGGCGTCGAAGCCGGCCGGGGAAACGTTCGCGGCTCCTCAGCTCCTTCGTCCGCACCGTGGCGCGGCCTCGGACCCCGCTTCGTGCCGGGGCCGTACTGAAGGAGCGTCAGTCCCCCGCCAGTGCCTCCGCGGGACGAGGACGAACTGCAGGACGAAGGGTCACCGGACAGGCCGCCGGCGCGGAGAACGGGCCGGTCTGTTCGCACACCCTCTGCTCGGGCATCCCATGAATGTCCCCCCCACTCCTCTGCGTGGGGGAGGGATTCCCCTGGTTCCCTCGGCCACAGCGGACTTGAGCAGGTCCGGTCGAGAGATTCCACGCGGGCCGCCCGCCACGGCGCCGGGGCACATGGGACCACCGGCGTGCGGGGGTGCCGGGGCGCGGTCCGAGACCTATGCCCGTGTCCGAATACCGCCAGCCGTGACGGCTGCGGAGGACCAGACTCGTATCCGGGGCCGAGGGAAAGCACAAGGAAGGGACAGAGCCATGACGGTGTACGCGACGGTCGACAGCCCACTGGGTGAGCTGTTGCTGGTCGGCGAGGAGTCCACCACGGCACCGGGCGGGACGGCGCTCGTCTCCCTTTCCGTTGCGGGCCAGAAGGGCGCGGCGGCCGTCGAGGAAGGCTGGAGCCACGCCCCGGAGGCGTTCGAGGAGATCGTCGGGCAGCTGCGGGCGTACTTCGGCGGCAAGCTGACCTGCTTCGCGATCGAGTACGCCCAGAAGGCCGGGAGCACCGACTTCCAGCGTCGCGTGTGGCGAGCGCTTGAGGCCATTCCGTACGGGGAGACGGTGACGTACGGACAGATCGCCGAACGTGTCGGCTCGGCCGGGTCCGGGGTGCGGGCGGTCGGGACCGCGATCGGGCGGAATCCGCTGCTGATCGTGCGGCCCTGTCATCGGGTGATCGGCGCCGACGGCGCGCTGCGCGGCTATGCGGGCGGACTGGAGCGCAAGGAGCGGCTGCTCGGCCTGGAAGGCGCGCGGGTGTCGTGAGTTCCGGGCTGTTCCCGAGGGAACCGGCCGTGGTGGCGCCCGGGGCGGTGCACATCCCCGGATGGCTGTCGGTGCCACGGCAGCGGGAGCTTGTGGAGGCATGCCGGCGCTGGGCCCGTGGGCCTGTGCCGATCCGGCACACCAGACTGCCGCGCGGCGGGGTGATGTCGGTGCAGACCGTCTGCGTGGGCTGGCACTGGCAGCCCTACCGCTACACACGCACGGCCGACGACGTGAACGGCGTGCGGGTCGCGGACTTCCCGCACTGGCTCGTGCTCCTGGGACGCGCGGCGGTTGCCGAGGCATACGGGGACGACGCGGCGGGTGAGGGGGCGGGCGGCCCGGAGGCGGGCCCGGCCGGCACCGCCGTCGGCGCGCCGTACACACCGGACACCGCGCTGATCAACTTCTATGACGGCGATGCCAGGATGGGCATGCACCAGGACAAGGACGAGAGCTCCGGTGCCCCTGTGGTGTCGCTGAGCATCGGCGACACATGCGTCTTCCGCTTCGGCAACACGGAAAACCGGGGGCGGCCCTGTACGGACGTCGAGTTGGTGTCCGGGGACCTGTTCGTCTTCGGCGGGGCCTCCCGCTTCGCCTACCACGGAGTACCGAGGGTGTATCCGGGCACGGCCGATCCTGCGCTGGGCCTGACCGGGCGGCTGAACATCACCCTGCGCGAGACCGGTCTCCGGGACTGACCCGCAGCCCGGCCGGGAGACCGGTCCACGGGACTGGCCCCCAGCACGACCCGGAGACCTGCCAGGGGCCCGCCGAGCGGACCCGTACGACGCGTTGGCAGCCCCCGGCACCCCCGACAGCACTAACGCGAACGCGAGTGCCCGAAGAGGATCCGGTAGGCGATCAGCAGCACGAGTGCACCGCCGACGGCGGACACCCAGGTGGCGCCGTCGTAGAAGTCCTTGGTGATCGGCCGGTCCAGCCAGCGGGACGATATCCAGCCGCCGATGAAGGCACCCGCGATGCCGATGAGGGTGGTGCCGATGAATCCGCCCGGGTCACGGCCGGGAAGAAGAATCTTGGCTATCGCCCCGGCGAGCAGCCCAAGAATGATCCAGCTGATGATGCCCACGCCGTGACCTGCCTTTCCTCGTACCGTCCTTCGTACTGTCCGTACGTTGTTCCGGGAGACGCCCGCGGTGGACCGCACGGTTGCGGTGCCCTTGATGTGCGACTGATGTGCGGCACATGACACAGGAGCGAGCCGGTCACCGGGCCTGTTCGACGCCGTGGTGACCGGGCCGGGCTCAATGGTGGACGACGGCACCGACAATCAGGCTGCACGGGCTATTCGAGGACGACCTTGATGCCCTGTTCCTCGATGAAGGCGAGGATCTCCTCGAAGGTGGGCGGTCCGTACCTCAGTGGTGTCTGTCCGAGGCGGCGACGGGCCACGTCGGCGTCGTGCCAGACCAGGGTGAACGGCCGTGCCACGCCGAAGCCGCCGGCCATGCAGTCCCGCAGGGAGGTGAAGCACCAGCCGAAGTAGGTTCCGGGACCGTTCATGGCCTCGCCCAGGGCGCAGTAGAAGCCGGCCACGTCGGTGATGCGGGCGCCGTCCAGGTGATAGGTGCCGTGGGGCGGGCCATCGGGACTTCGCCGCTTCCGGCGGTTGTCGAGGGCGAGGGCTCGCCATGCATCCCGCTCGGCGGGGTCGAGCCCCGCCCAGAGATTCTTCTCGCCGGGCGCTCCACCGGCCCACATCGCGTAGACCCGGCGGGCTGCGAGAGGAGGCCTCTGGTGGGAGCACCAGTCGACGGTGAGGTCGACCGTGCCCGGTCCGTGGGACGAGGGTTCCCAGGAGGTCACGTACAGCCTGGTGAAGTCGTCCAGCATCATGCGCCCGGTCCGGTCGAAGATCTGCAGCCAGGCACGGAGCTCGAAGTCGTCGTCGGCCTCCATGGCCTTCAGCAGGGCTCCGCCCGGGACGCCTCCGTGGAGGCGGACCGGCGGGCGGCACTCCTCGTCCGGGTCGGGCTCCTGGTTCTCCTCGACGCACGCCGCGTCCTTGGCTGTGCCCAGGCGCTGTGCGGGCCAGCCGGTCGTGAGCAGATAGCCGGGCGAGAGCGGCGGCTTCTCCGGATACGGAAATCCGTACTGGTCGTCCGGCTGGACTCCCTCGACCGTGAGGTCGACGAGGGACAGATCACCGGCGCACGGGCGCACGGAGACCAGCCGCACATCTTCCAGGTACCACTCCCTCACCACGTCACCGTTGCGGTTCCGGATTTCCAGCGCCAGGTCGCCGACGGGCGCCGAGCCCCATGTGCCGAGCTCGCCGACGGCATGGGTCAGCGGGCCCTCGGGCGCACAGCCGAGCAGCTCCCATCGTTCACGAACGGGAGCCGGCTCATCGGCGAACAGGCCGTCTGCGATGCTCCCTTCGGCCACGACGGAGTCGTCATCGTCGTCGACGAGCCTCCAGGCAAAGGTGGGAACCAGCACCTCACCGGCCCGCGAACGGCTCGTCGGTCGGGACGATCTCCTTGCCCAGGGGCAGCAACGAGACCGGGATCAGCTTGAAGTTGGCGATGCCCAGCGGGATGCCGATGATCGTGATGCACAGGGCGATACCGGTGAGGACATGGCCCAGCGTCAGCCACCAGCCCGCCAGGACCAGCCACAGCACATTGCCGATGCAGGACGGCGCGCCCGCGTCCCGCCGCTCGACCACGGTGTATCCGAACGGCCAGAGTGCATAGACACCGATCCGGAACGCGGCCAGACCGAACGGGATGCCGATGATCGTGATGCAGAGCAGCACGCCGGCGAGGAGATAGCCGAGGAACATCCAGAAGCCGCACAGGATGAGCCAGATGACGTTCAGAACGGTCTTCATGATCGGCGGCCTGCCATCTGCTCGAGCCGGGCGATGCGTTCGGCCATCGGCGGGTGCGTGGAGAACATCTTCGAGACTCCCTGTCCCGGGCGGAACGGGTTCGCGATCATCATATGGCTGGCGGTCTCGATCTTCGGCTCGGGCGGCAGGGGCAGCTGCTTCGTGCCCGCGTCCAGCTTGCGCAGAGCGCTGGCGAGAGCGAGCGGGTCGCCGGTGAGCCGGGCACCGGACGCGTCCGCCTCGTACTCGCGCGACCGGCTGATGGCGAGCTGGATGACGGAGGCGGCGAGCGGGCCGAGGATCATGATCAGGAGCATGCCGAACAGGCCGGGGCCCTCGTCGTCGTCGGAGCGGCCGATCGGGATCAGCCAGGCGAAGTTGACCAGAAACATGATCACGGACGCGAGGGCACCGGCCACGGAGGAAATGAGGATGTCCCGGTTGTAGACATGACTCAACTCGTGCCCGATGACTCCGCGCAGCTCGCGCTCGTCCAGGATCCGGAGGATCCCCTCGGTGCAGCACACCGCGGCGTTGCGCGGATTGCGTCCCGTGGCGAAGGCGTTGGGGGCCTGCGTCGGCGAGATGTACAGGCGGGGCATCGGCTGGCGGGCCTGGGTGGAGAGCTCTCTGACCATCCGGTAGAGGGCGGGCGCCTCGAATTCGCTGACGGGGCGCGCACGCATGGCCCGCAGCGCCAGCTTGTCGCTGTTCCAGTACGCGTACGCGTTCGTTCCGAGCGCCACGAGTACGGCGACGATCAGCCCGGTACGGCCGAAGAGGCTGCCGATGACAATGATGAGGGCGGACAGTCCCCCGAGGAGAACTGCGGTCCTCAACCCGTTGTGCCGGCGGTGCACGGTACGCCCTCCAAGTGGTGCGGCAGGGGAACCCTTTGCTGGTCGTGGTCCGCTCTCCAGTGGACCCTCCCGTACTGGTCAACGCCAGGCGAGAGCCGCGGGTTCCCCAGTCCCCACGGGCGGAGGGCTGGGCCGTTCGGGTGATGGGCGTCGCAGCGGACGGTCAGCGCTGGGCGGGCAGCATCCCGGCCTTCTCGAGGGCCTCGTGGACCGGCTCGACCTCACTGGTGCAGTGGGCGCAGCGGCTGGCGATCGCCGGGATCTCGCTGTAGCAGCGGGGGCAGTCCCGCACGGCAGCCTTGATGCTGACCGGCTCGTCCTTGGCGAAGCGGTTCTGCACCTTCATCATCGGGACGACGACGCAGAAGTAGAGGACCGACGCGGTGATCACGAAGGCGATGGCCGCGCTGATGAAGAGCCCGTAAGGGAACTTCACCCCCTGGACCTCGAAGACCGACTTGCTGAAGTCACCCGTGCCGCTGGTCGCGAGACCGATCAGCGGGGTGATGAAGGCATTGCTGAACCCGGTGACGACCGCTGTGAAGGCCGCTCCGACAGCCAGACCGATCGCCATCGAGATCACGTTTCCGCGAAGGATGAATTCCTTGAACCCGCTCAGCACAGCCGGCTCCCTTGTTCTTCCGCTGGTGTCCAGATTGCGCTGAACACGGTGCCCCGGAGAGGCCCCCCTTGTCGAACCCCGGTAGGAAAGTCAGAAGAGACCGACCGTGGCGAAGCGCAGCACCAGCTGGGGCCAGCCGGACAGCAGGATGCTTGCCACGGCGGTGACGGCGATCGTGGCCGTGACCAGAGCGGGTGCCCGATGCCGTACAGGCGAGCTCGCCGGCACGCCCTCCGCCGCCGGCTCACCCTCCGCCCCCGCCGGAGCGCCTGCCTGTGCGCCCTCGGGCGCGCGGAAGAGAAGCGCCGTCCACTGCAGGTAGTAGTAGAGCGCGATCACGACGTTGACGGCCATGACGACCGCGAGCCAGCCGAGACCCGCGTCGACTGCGGCCGAGAACACCGTGACCTTGGCGAAGAGTCCGATGATGCCCGGCGGCAGCCCTGCCAGGCAGAGCAGGAAGAAGCCCATCACCAGCGCGGTCAGCGGGCGGGTGGCATAGAGCCCGCGGTAGTCGGCGATCCGGTTCAGCGGGCTCGTACGGGCGACCAGGGCGACGACGGCGAAGGCGCCGAGGTTCACCACGGCGTACATCAGCGCGTACGCGACGGTGGAGCCGATCTGGTCGTCGCTGGAGTACGCGGCCGCCGCGATCGGCACCAGGATGTAGCCGGCCTGTGCCACCGAGGACCAGGCCAGCAGCCGCACCGCGCTCCAGGCACGCGTGGCCGACTGGCGCACGGCGGCGACATTGCCGACGGTCATCGTCAGAGCGGCGAACACGGCCAGGGCAGGGCCCCACACGTCCGCGTACGCCGGGAAGGCGATGACGGTCACCAGGATCAGCCCGGAGAAGCCGACCGCCTTGCCGACCACGGACAGATACGCGGCCACGGGGAGCGGGGCGCCCACATAGGTGTCGGGCACCCAGAAGTGGAAGGGTGCGGCAGCCGTCTTGAAGGCGAAACCCACCAGGGTGAGCGCGACGCCCACCTGGGCGAGGGTCGCCAGTTGCGCCGGGACATCGTCCAGCTGCGTGGCGATCCTCGTCAGGTGGAGGCTGCCGGTCGAGGCGTACACGAAGCTGACACCGAGCAGCATCACGGCGGTGGCCGTCACCGAGGAGAGGAAGAACTTCAGCGCCGACTCGCTCGACAGCCGGTCGCCGCGCCGCATGCCCACCAGGGCGAACGCCGGCAGCGAGGCCACTTCGAGGGCGACCACGAGGGTGGCCAGATCCCGTGAGGCGGGCAGCAGGGCGGCTCCGGCCGCCGACGACAGCAGCAGGAACCAGTACTCGCCGGCCGGCAGTCGCTCCTTGGTCTCCGTGACCGACATCAGTGCCGTCAGCAGCGCGCCGCCGAGCACCAGGAACTGGATGACCAGCGCGAAGTGGTCCGCGGTGTAGCTGCAGGTGTCCTGGGCGGTGGTGAGGCAGAAGGTGGAGCGGTCGCCCTTGCGCAGCGGGACGAGTGAGAGCACCGCCACGGCGAGACCGGCGATGGCCCCGTAGCCAAGGAACGACTTGCTCCGCTCCGGTACGAAGAGGTCGGCGACCAGGATCACCAGGCCGACCACCGCGGTGATCGTGGGCGGGGCGATCGCCAGCCAGTCGACGGACTGGACGACGGGTGCGGACAGCACATGGGTGGCGGCCGGGGAGGTCATGCCTTTCCTCCTGCAAGGAGCTTCTGCACGGCCGGGTCGGTGAGGCCGAGGAGGATCGCGGGCCACAGTCCGGCGAGGACGGTGAGGGCGACGAGCGGCGTCCAGGCGGCGAACTCGTACCCCTGGACGTCGGGGATCCTCGCCTCGGCCGCGGGCCTGGCCGCGCCCATGCAGACGCGGCGGACGACGAGGAGGAGATAGGCGGCCGTGAGCAGGGTGCCGAGGCCGCCGATCGCCATGAAGGTGAGGAAGGCCGGGCGGCTGAGGCCGTCGGCGGGGTCGAAGGCGCCGAACAGGGCCAGCATCTCGCCCCAGAACCCGGCGAGGCCCGGCAGGCCGAGGGAGGCGACGGCCGAGAAGGCGAGCAGCCCGCCGAGGCGGGGCGCCCGGCCGTAGAGCGCCGCTCCGGTGGCGCCGGCCAGGGCATCGAGGTCGGCGGTGCCGTAGCGGTCCTTCACGGCGCCGACCAGGAAGAAGAGCAGGCCGGTGATGAGTCCGTGGGCGATGTTCGCGAACAGGGCCCCGTTGACGCCGGTGGGGGTCATGGTTGCGATGCCGAGGAGCACGAAGCCCATGTGGCCCACGGAGGAGTACGCGATCAGGCGCTTAAGGTCGCCCTTCGAGCCGGGCCGGGCGAGGGCCAGGCAGGCGAGGGATCCGTAGATGATGCCCGCGACCGCGAAGCCCGCGAGATACGGGGCGAAGGTCTGCATCCCCTCGGGCGCGATCGGCACGATGATCCGGACGAAGCCGTACGTACCCATCTTCAGCAGGACGCCGGCGAGGAGGACGGAGCCGACGGTCGGGGCGGCGGTGTGCGCGTCGGGGAGCCAACTGTGCAGCGGCCACATCGGGGTCTTCACGGCGAGGCCGATCCCGATCGCAAAAACGGCGATGAGCTGCACTGATGCGCTCAGCCCACGGCCGTTGTCAGTGGCGAGTGCCACCATGTCGAAGGTGCCGGCCTTGACTCCCACGAGGAGCAGGCCGAGCAGCATGACGACCGAGCCGAGCAGTGTGTAGAGGATGAACTTCCAGGCCGCGGGGCGGCGGTCCTCGCCGCCCCAGCGGGCGATGAGGAAGTACATCGGGATGAGGACCGTCTCGAAGGCCAGGAAGAACAGCAGCAGGTCGAGGACGGCGAAGGTGGCGAGGGTGCCGGACTCGAGTACGAGCAGCAGGGCGACGAAGGCCTTCGGGGACGGGCCCGCGGGCATCTTGAAGTAGCTGTACAGCGCGCAGAGGAAGGTCAGCAGCGCGGTCAGGACCAGAAGGGGGAGGGAAATGCCGTCGGTGCCGAGGTGGATCCGCACGTCCAGTGCGGGGATCCAGCTGATGTCCGTCGTGGCCTGCATTTTCGACGGCTGGTCGTGGTCGAATCCGAGCGCGAGGACGATCGCGGCGGCGAGGACCGCACCGGTGACGGTCACTCCGTGGCGCAGCACGGCCTGGTCGGGCGACTTCCCCTTCAGCCCGGGCGGAGCCGGCAGAAGAGCCGCCGCGGCGCCGATGAGCGGGCCGACGACGAGGAACGCGAGAAGGAACTGCATCACGGATTCACTGATATCGATCACGGCTCACACTCCGGCGGCGACGAGTACGGCGGCGATCGCCAGGACGACTGAGCCGGCGAGCAGGGCGCTCAGATAGGTCTGCACATTGCCGGTCTGGGCGCGGCGGACGAGCCAGCCCAGCCAGTTGGTGCCGGTGCCCGCGCCGCGTACGTAGGTGTCGACGACCTCGCGGTCCAGGAAGCGGACCAGTTCGGCGGAGGCCAGGACGGGGCGGACGAACAGGGTGCGGTACACGGCGTCGAGGTGGAAGCCCGCGGCCGCGGGGCGGTGCAGCGGGCCGAGCAGCAGCCGGCCGGGATCGGCGGGGTCCGCCACCGGGTGCGGCATGTGCAGCGCCTCGGCCTCGACCAGTGCGGGCTCGGCGTCCGGATGCGCGACGACCTGGGGCTGTTCGGGCGCAGGCGCACCTGCTCGGGCACGGGCTGCCATGGCCGTCGTGTGCCGCCAGGTGCCGTAGGTGATCAGACCACCGACGAGGGCGACGCCGGTGCCGAGCACAGCGGTGGTGAGCGTGGGGGTGAGGGCCCGTCCGTCGAACCAGTCGTCGATGTACGCCGCCGTCAGGCCGAAGCCGAGCGACGGAATCGCGAGCACCCAGAGCACGGCGTTCATGGCGAGTGGCTGCCTGCCGTGGTCGGGAGCCTCGGTGCCACGGCCACGGAAGGCGAGCAGCCACAGCCGGGTGGCGTAAGCGGCGGTGAGGAGGGCGGTGAGCAGACCGGCGACCAGGACAGTCCAGCCGGCCCCGGCCGGGCCCACGGCGGATTCGCCGAGAGCCGAGTGCTCGGCGGCCACGAGGACGGCTTCCTTGGAGAAGAAGCCCGCGAAGGGGGGAATGGCCACGAGTGCCACCAACGCGATCGTCATCGTCCAGTACGCGTCGGGGATGCGCTTGGGCAGCCCGCTCATGCGGGACATGGCGGTGAGCGAGTTGGTGCCGGCCGCGTGGATGACCACGCCGGCCGCGAGGAAGAGCAGTGCCTTGAACGCGCCGTGCGAGAGGAGGTGGAACACGGCGGCGCCGCGGTCGCCGACGGCCAGGGCGCCCGTCATATAGCCGAGCTGGCCGATGGTCGAGTAGGCGAGGACCCGCTTGATGTCGTCTTGGGCGAGGGCCGCGAGCGCCGAGCCGACCATCGTGACCGCGGCCATCACGGCCAGCACGATCATTGCGGCGGCGGACTCGGCGAAGACGGGCAGCAGCCTGGCGACGAAGTAGACACCGGCGGCGACCATCGTCGCGGCGTGGATCAGTGCGGAGACCGGGGTGGGGCCCGCCATGGCGTCGGGAAGCCAGGTGTGCAGCGGGAACTGCGCGGACTTGCCCGCGACACCGGCGAGCAGCAGCAGCGCGACGACGGTGGGGTGATCGATGCCGCCCGCGGCGACTGCGCCGAGGATGCCGGAGATGCGGAAAGTTCCGGCGTCCACGGCGAGGGCGAAGAGGCCGAAGAGGAAGGGGACGTCACCCAGTTTGGTGACCACGAAGGCCTTCAGGGACGCCGCACGGGCCTCAGGCGTCTCCCAGTAGTGGCCGACGAGGAAGTACGAGCAGATGCCCATGATCTCCCAGCCGACCAGGAGCACCATCAGGTCGCCGGAGTAGACGACGAGCAGCATCGCGGAGGTGAAGAGCGAGACGAGGGCCGCGTACGAGGGGTAGCGCGGGTCGTCGCGCAGATACGCGGTCGAGTAGATCTGCACACAGGAGGCGACGACCCCGACGAGGACGGCGACCAGGACCGCGAAGCCGTCGAGGTACAGGGCAAGGTCGATGGGGACCGAGCCGGTCGGGGTCAGCTGGGTGGAGGCGACGATCGGCTTCCCGCCGCCCTGGCGTACGGCGACGACCGCCGCCAGGACGGTGGTGGCCAAGGTCGGCAGGACGGCCAGGGGGCGTACGAAACCGGGCCCGGTGCGACCGAGCAGGAGACCGGCAGCGGCGGCGAGGAAAGGGAGGAGGGGGACGAGAACGGCGAGGGTCGTCGTGGTCACGCGGTGGCCTCAGCCTTCTCTGCCGGGGCGGGCTCGGCCGCCTCCTCGGCGCCCCTGGCGCCCTCGGCTGTGTCGCGGAGCTTGTCGATGTCCGAGGTACCGCGGTTGCGGTGGACCATCAGCACGATCGACAGGCCGATGCCGATCTCCGCCGCGGCGATGGCGATGGTGAAGAGGGTCAGCGCCTGGCCGGTGTGCAGGGTGTCACGGAGCCAGACGTCGAAGGCGACCAGGTTGAGGTTGACCGCGTTGAGCATCAGCTCGACGGACATGAGGACCAGGATCGCGTTGCGGCGTGCCAGCACTCCGTACAGTCCGGTGCAGAAGAGCAGGACGGAGAGCACCGCGGGATAGGCGAGATGCATCAGCTCTTCTCCTCTCGGGCCCCACCGGATTCCGCCTGCGGCGTACCGGCCCCTTCCTGGGCCGCAGGGGCCTTGCGGGACAGGACGATGGCGCCCACCAGGGCGGCCAGCAGCAGCACGGAGAGAGCCTCGAACGGCAGCACCCAGTACCGGAAGAGCATCTCTCCCGATACCCGGGTGGAGCCCTGGGACGGCCCGTCCAGATCTATCCAGGTGCTGCGGAACGCGTCGACGACCACCCAGACCAGGGCGGCCGCGGAGGCGACGGCCACGGCGAGGGCAGCGGGACGGTTGCCCGAGTCGGCGTCCGGGGAGCGGCCGATGGGTGCCTTGGTGAGCATCAACCCGAACAGGAGGAGCACCACGACGGAACCGACATAGATCAGTACCTGTACCCAGGCGATGAACTCCGCCGTCAGCAGGAGGTACTCCACGGCGAGGCCGCCGAGTGCCACGACCAGCCAGAGGGCGGCATGCACCAGCTGCCGGGTCGTGACCGTGACGACGGCTGCGGCAAGAGTGGCGATGCCGACGAGGACAAAAGCGATCTCGACGCCGGTCGGCGAGAGGAAACCGTTCGCTTCGGCTGCGAGAGTCACGACCGCCCCTCCTCGCCGGCGTCGGGACCGGCGGCGGGCTCCGCCTCTGCCGCTGCCGCTGTCCCTGCGCCTGCGTCTGCGTCTGCGTCTTCCGCGGCCGCGGCCTGCTCGGCTGCGAGCTTCTCGGCAGCCTTGCGAGCCGCCACGATCTCCTTGGGCTCCTCCGCTGCCGGGTCGAGCGCAGGCGGCTCCGGAACAGTCCACATCCACTCGCGGAGCTTGTCCCGCTCGTGGGTGAGCTCTCGGATGTCCGTCTCCGCGTACTCGAACTCCGGAGACCAGAAGAGCGCGTCGAAAGGACACACCTCGATGCAGATACCGCAGTACATGCAGAGCGAGAAGTCGATCGCGAAGCGGTCGAGGACATTACGGCTGCGCTCACGGCCGCCCGGGGTGGACGCGGGGACCGTCTCCTTGTGGGAGTCGATGTAGATGCACCAGTCGGGGCACTCACGGGCGCAGAGCATGCAGACCGTGCAGTTCTCCTCGAACAGCCCGATCACACCTCGGGTGCGGGGCGGCAACTCGGGCTGGGCGTCCGGGTACTGCGCGGTGACGGACTTCCGCGTCATCGTGCGCAGCGTGACGGCAAGGCCCTTCGCCAGGCCGGAACCGGGGAAGCGGGACCGCGTGGGCGGGAGGGACTCGGTCATGACTGCATCACCACCTTCACAACGCCGGTGAGGGCGATCTGGGCGAGGGCGAGCGGGACGAGCGTTGTCCAGGCGAGCCGCTGCAACTGGTCCTCGCGCAGTCGCGGATAGGTCACGCGCAGCCAGATCACGATGAAGGCGAGGACGGCCGTCTTGAGGAGGGTCCAGACCCAGCCGAGGCCGTCGGCGCCGAACGGGCCGTGCCAGCCGCCCAGGAAGAGAACCGTGGTCAGACCACAGAGGACGACGATGCCCGCGTACTCGGCGAGCAGGAAGAGCGCGAACCGAAGGCCCGTGTACTCGGTGTACGCACCGAAAATGATCTCGGAGTCGGCGACCGGCATGTCGAAGGGCGGGCGCTGCAGCTCTGCCAGGCCGGCCACGAAGAACACGATGGCGCCGACGATCTGCCAGGGCAGCCACCACCATTCGAAGGCGTTCAGGATGCCGGGCAGCGAGACGGTACCGGCCGCCATCGCGACGGAGGCGGCGGCAAGCAGCATCGGGAGCTCGTACGCAAGCAGCTGAGCAGCGGTGCGAAGACCGCCGAGCAGGGAGAACTTGTTGGCGGATGCCCAGCCCGCCATGAGTGAACCGAGAACGCCGACGCCCATGACTGCAAGGACGAAGAAGATGCCGGCGTCGATGAGCACGCCCACCGCGCCCTCGCTCGGGCCGATCGGGATGGCCACCAGGACGAGGAGGTAGGGAAGCAGCGCGACGGCGGGCGCGAGTTGGAAGACGCGACGGTCGGCGGCGGCCGGGACCACGTCCTCCTTCTGCGCGAACTTCACACCGTCCGCGACGAGCTGGGCCCAGCCGTGGAAGCCGCCCGCATACATGGGGCCGAGGCGGCCCTGCATATGGGCCATCACCTTGTGCTCGGTCTGCCCGATGACAAGGGGCAGGACGAGGAAGACGACGAAGACGACGACCAGCCGCAGCGCGACGTCGAGTGCGTCGTTCATACGGGGTCGCCTCCTTCGGATTCGTCCGGCGCGGCATCGGGTCCTTCGTCGGACCCGGTCACCGGCCGGGGGGTGGGTGCAGTGTCGGGCCGGCGGGGTGCGGGCTGCGCCCCGGGCTCCGGCCCTCGTAGGGCGCCGGTACCGCCGTCGGTCCCGGGCTCGCGTCGTCCGGCCTCGCTGCCGGGACCTGGTGGAGATCCGGCCTCGGGCCCCGCTGAGGGCGAGCCCTCGCGTTCGGCCTCGGGCACGGACCCGCTTCCGGCATCCGAACCGGGCTCGCGTTCGGCCTCGGTGCCGTGATCCGAACCGGGCTCACGCTCGGTCTCGCTGCCGCGATCCGAACCGGGCTCACGTCCGGCCTCGCTGCCGCGATCCGAACCGGGCTCACGTCCGGCCTCGCTGCCGCGATCCGAACCGGGCTCACGTCCGGCCTCGCTGCCGCGATCCGAACCGGGC
>NZ_JBWKDP010000006.1:275629-399109 GCF_056435905.1 Streptomyces sp. NPDC043861
GAACCGGGCTCACGTCCGGCCTCGCTGCCGCGATCCGAACCGGGCTCACGCTCGGTCTCGCTGCCGCGATCCGAACCGGGCTCACGTCCGGCCTCGCTGCCGCGATCCGAACCGGGCTCACGCTCGGTCTCGCTGCCGCGATCCGAACCGGGCTCACGTCCGGCCTCGGGCGCGGGTTGCGCCGGATCCGCCGGCCCTGCAGGGCCCTCGTGTTCCGGGGTGGGCCCAGGTGCCTCCGGCTGGGGTCCGGCCGGAGGCTTCGGCTGCGGTTCGGGCTGGGCCTCGGGCACGGCGTCGTCGAACGCCGGGCGGGCGTGATGCCAGGGCGCATCGGCGCTACGGGGCCGCGGACGGGACTGCGACGTTGCACCCTCCGGCGTGGCGGTCGCCTCGGGTTCCGTAGACGCCTCCGGTCCGGCTGCCTCCGGTCCGGCGGTCGCCACGGGTCCACCCGCCTCGGGTCCCGCGGGCGCCTCGGGTCCCGCGGTCGTCTCGGGACCGTCCGCCGTCTCGGGTCCAGCGGTCGTCTCCGCGCGCTGCGTCGCCGAGTCTTCGCTCGCGCTGCGCGCGCGACGGGGCGTCGCAGCGGACGTCCCGGCGGCGGGCGGCTTGCCCTCCGACGGCGAGGCATCCGGCGCGCCCGCGGCGGAGGCGTCGGCCGTCGGCTGCTCGGAGACCGCCGGGCGCGGGCCGGCAGAGCCGCCGGACGCGGTACCGGCGCGGCGGGCCGGAGGAGTCGGGGTTGCGGGGGTCTCTGGGGTCTGGCTCGCCGAGCCCTCCGTCACGCTGCGGGTACGCCGCGGCGGACGCTCCCCCGCGGCGCGCGGGGTGCGCGCGGGGCGGGCGGGGGCCGGGGGAAGCTGACCCTTGAGGGGACCCCACTCGTTCGGGTCGGGGACACCGGGCGGGAGCATCTGGCGGCGCTTCGGCCCGCCGTGATCGCCTGCCGCGGACTCCCCCGGCTCCTTCGCACCCGGCCATGCCTTGGCGACCCGTGCCGCCAGGACGAAGTCCTTGCGCAGCGGGTGGCCCTCGAAGCTCTCCGGGAGCAGCAGCGGAACGAGGTGCGGGTGGCCGGTGAAGGTGACGCCGAACATCTCGTACGTCTCGCGCTCGTGCCACGCCGCTCCCGCATAGACGCCGACGGCCGTGGGAAGGGCGGGGGCGTCGTGCGGGACCGTCGTGCGGAGCAGAAGCCGATGGACCGTGTGTCCCCCGGGTCCGGACCCCAGTGCCACGACATGGGCGCAGACACGGAAGCCGGTGCCGGGTTCGTCGACGGCGCTCAGCCAGTCGAAGTAGGTGCAGCCGAGCTCGTCACGGGCGGTACGCAGCGCATCGAGCCAGCGGGCCGGCGGCACGTCCACCGTCAGCACGTCGTACGCCGCCTCGGCGGTGGCGTCCGGTCCGAAGCGCTCGGCGACCTCGGCCTCGAAGGCGGTCACGAGGCGGCTCCCGGGGCGGGAGGCGGGGTGACCAGACCGCTGCGGAGCTCACCGACGGAAGCCCGGCCCGGGGCGGAGCCGTAGCGTTCGGCCAGCGACTCGCGTGCGATCTTCTCCTGGAGCTTGAGGATGCCCTGGAGCAGCGCCTCGGGCCGCGGCGGGCAACCGGGGACGTACACATCGACGGGGATGATCTGGTCGACGCCCTTGGTCACCGAGTACGAGTCCCAGTAGGGGCCGCCGCAGTTGGAGCAGGCTCCGAAGGAGATGACGTACTTGGGCTCGGGCATCTGCTCGTACAGCCGCTTCACCGCGGGCGCCATCTTGTCGGTCACCGTTCCGGAGACGACCATCAGATCGGCCTGGCGCGGTCCGGGCGCGAAGGGGATCACACCGAGCCGGATGAAGTCGTGCCGGGCCATCGACGCGGCGATGAACTCGATGGCGCAGCAGGCGAGCCCGAAGTTGAAGACCCAGAGGCTGTAGCGGCGGCCCCAGTTCAGGACCACCTTCATCGGCTCGGGCGCGAGCCGGGCGAGGGCGCCCAGCCGCTTCGGCTCCGGAAGCAGCACGGGCTCGGGGGTCTGCGGGGTCACGTCCATGCGAGGACGCCCTTCTTCCATGCGTAGAGCAGTCCCACGGCCAGGAAGCCGAGGAAGATGAACATCTCCACGAGCGTCGTCGCTCCGTATCCCGCCTCGGCGAAGACCGTCGCCCACGGGAACAGGAAGATCGAGTCGACGGCGAAGATCACGTAGAGGAAGGCGTACACGTAGTAGCGGACCTGGGTGTGGGCCCAGCCCTCACCCACGGGGTCGACTCCGCATTCGTACGTGAGCAGCTTCTCGGGAGTCGGTACGACCGGCCGCAGCAGACGGCCCGCGCCGAAGGCCACCGCGACGAAGAGGACTCCGATCACGGCGAGCAGCCCGACGACCGAGTAGCTCTGGAAGTAGTCGGCCGCGAGTACGGTCGGTTCGGTGGGTTCCGGCACGTCCGTCCCTCGCTCCCTGCCCCTGTCCGACGATTCAGTCAGTCGATCCGGTTCGACGGTTCGACGGTTCGACGCTCTGGTTCGACGATCCTTCGTCAGTCGATCCGGTTCGACGGTTCGACGATCCTTTCGCACGGGAGTCTAGGCCCTGCTAAGGGCACGGTAAGCAGCTGTGTCACGCCTTGGTCGGGACGGACTGCCCGATGGGTGGGGATATCCCTACTTCGCCCCACCCAGATACCCCATGGCGTGCACAGAGGGGACCCGGCAGGCTGGGGCCCATGACCATGACCAGCAAGGCCGGTGCCGACGAGCACGATGGCCCGCCGCCCGCCCGTTTCGCGTACGACAGGCACACCTGGAGGGAGATCGCGTATCTCCTCTCCGGCCTGCCGTTGACGCTACTCGGATTTGTTTACACGGTGTTCATGGTCGCGGTCGGCGCGGGTCTCTCCGTCACGGTCATCGGTCTGCCTCTCCTCGCCGGCGGTCTCGCCGGGTCCCGGCTGCTCGGGAAGTGGGAGAGGGCGCGGGCGCGGGGGCTGCTGGGTGTACGGGTGGACGAGCCGAGCCGTCTCCCCCACCGGCCCGACGACACCCTCTTCACCCGGGTGTGGACGGGGTTGAAGGACCCGGTGGCCTGGCGCTCCGTGCTGTACGAGGTGATACGGCTGCCGTGGGGCGTGCTCGGTTTCGTCGTCACCCTGGTGGGACTGCTCGTGCTGTGGCCGGTACTGCCGTATGTGGCACGGGGCATGACCAACGTCGACCGGGCGCTGGTCCGCGGACTGCTCTCGCCCTCCGACGAACTGGAGCGGCGGATCGCGGAGCTCGAGTCGGACCGGGGGGTGGTCGTGGACACCGCGGCCGCCGACCTGCGGCGCATCGAGCGCGATCTCCACGACGGGGCGCAGGCCCGGCTGGTCGCACTCGCCATGGGGCTCGGCCTGGCCAAGGAGAAGCTGCTGGAGGACCCGGACGCGGCGGCGGCCATGGTCGACGAGGCCCATGGCGAGGTGAAGCTGGCGCTGCAGGAGCTGCGGGACCTCGCCCGGGGCATCCACCCGGCCGTCCTCACGGACCGGGGCCTGGACGCCGCCCTGTCCGCCGTCGCCTCCCGGTGCACCGTGCCCGTCCAGGTCTCCGTGGATCTTCGGGAGCGCCCGGCCGAGGCGATCGAGGGCATCGCGTACTTCACCGTCTCCGAGCTGCTGCAGAACGTCAGCAAGCACGCACGGGCCGCACGGGCGTCGGTGGAGGTGTGGCGGAAGGCGGACCGGCTGCTGATCCAGGTGCGGGACGACGGGCAGGGCGGGGCCTCGCTCGGTGGCGGTACGGGTATGGCCGGGCTCGCGGAGCGGCTCGGGGCGGTGGACGGGCTGTTCGTCGTGGACTCCCCGGACGGTGGCCCGACACTGGTCACGGCAGAACTGCCGTGGCGGGACCGGGCACCCGTGGGACCCGGGACGGCCGCGAAGGCGGGTGTCCGTCCGCCCGGCCGCCAGGACGTCTCCGCGCCGTAGCGCCGTCGCCCGCAGGGGCCCTGGCCGCGTCGCCCGGCCCGTGCGGTCGCACGGGCCGGGCGACGCACTCGTACCAGGACGCACTCGGGCGGGCCCGGCCGCGCCGCGCCCGGACACCCGCATACCCGCCCGTCGACGTGGATCCGGGTCTCCGCCGCGGGTGGGGATAACCCCCGGCCCAAGAGGGATACCGCCCATATGGTCCCCGGCCGGCGTCCTGAGCAGCATGGGGGACAGCGAATCACCCGGTGCGTCACAGCGGGGCGAGCCGATGACGAGAAGAAACGGACGACGACCATGGCCACGGTATTCCGCGCAGAACCGGAGACCCGGATCTTCCGCCTTCCCCCTGCACTGCGCGCGCCGTTCGAGGCGCGCACCTGGCGCGAATTCGGCTATCTCGTACTGAGCCTGCCGCTCAGCATCGTGTTCTTCGCTCTCGCCGTCTCCCTGACGGCGACGGGCATCGGCCTGCTGGTCACCTTCCTCGGCATTCCGCTGCTGGCCGGAGCGCTGGCCATGTGCCGCGGCTTCGGCACGCTGGAGCGGTTCCGGGCCGGCGCACTACTGCGCCTCGACGTCGCCGCTCCCGCTCCTGTCAGGCCCCGGACGGGCGGGGCCATGTCATGGGTGGGCGCGACCCTGAAGAGCGGGGTTTCGTGGCGGCATCTGCTCTACGCGCTGCTGCATCTGCCCTGGGCGGTGTTCTCGTTCTGCGTCGCGGTCCCCCTCTGGACGATGGCCTGGAGCCTCGCGACGTATCCGCTCTGGCACTGGGTGTTCCCGATGTACGCGGGCCAGGACGGGCTCCAGCTGTACGGGGACGGGACGCGCAACTTCTACCTCGACTCGCCCTTCGAGCTGGGCGCGACCTGCGCGATAGGCCTGCTGCTGATGATGACGACCCCGTGGATCGTGCGGGGACTCGTCACCGTCGACTGTCTGCTGGTCACGGGGCTGCTGGGCGCGTCCAGGCTGGAGGGCCGCGTGGTGGAACTGGAATCCGACCGGGGGGTGGTCGTGGACACGGCAGCTGCCGATCTGCGGCGCATCGAGCGCGATCTGCACGACGGGGCGCAGGCCCGGCTGGTCGCACTCGCCATGGATCTCGGTCTGGCCAAGGAGAAGCTGCAGGAGGACCCCGAGCAGGCCGCGCGCATGGTGGAGGAGGCGCACGGAGAGGTGAAGACGGCGCTCCAGGAGCTGCGGGACCTCGCCCGGGGCATCCACCCGGCCGTCCTCACCGACCGCGGTCTGGATGCGGCCCTCTCGGCCGTGGCCTCCCGCTGCACCGTTCCGGTCCAGGTGGAGGTCGATCTGCCGGGCCGCCCTGTTCCGGCTATCGAGGGCATTGCGTACTTCACGGTCTGCGAGCTGCTGCAGAACATCAGCAAGCACGCGCAGGCGCGCCAGGGATCCGTCGACGTGTGGCGGGCCAAGGAGCGACTGATGCTTCAGGTCAGGGACGACGGGCGGGGCGGTGCGGATGTGTCGGCGGGCAGCGGACTGGCCGGGCTGGCCGAGCGGCTCGAAGCGGTGGACGGGGTTCTCGTCGTGAACTCACCGGTGGGAGGGCCGACCGTGGTGACGGCGGAACTGCCCTGGCGCGTATGACGCGGGCGCGGGATCCACAGCCCGAGTGCCGGACGCCGAGCGTCCGGCACTCGGGCTGGGCGTCGGCCCGGCCCTTGCGGCATCGGGGTCCGTGGCAGCCCGGACGCGCCGTACAGCGGCCGCCACGCAGCGGGACCGGTGCTGCGGCACGCCGGATCGGATGAGGGGTGTTGAGCACGTACGCGCCCGGATGCTGGGATGCTGGAGGGGCAGGGGTGGACGCATTTCGACATATGGGGGCTGCAGGTCGTGGAGGACAGGGTGCGGGTGGTCATCGCCGAGGATTCCGTACTGCTTCGGGAAGGCCTGACACGCCTGCTGACCGACCGGGGCCACGAGGTGGTCGCGGGCGTGGGGGACGGGGACGCGCTGATCAAGACGGTCGGGGACCTCGCGGCGAAGGAGCAGCTGCCCGACGTCGTGGTCGCCGATGTGCGGATGCCGCCCACGCACACCGACGAGGGTGTCCGCGCGGCCGTACGGCTGCGCCGCGACCATCCCGGGGTCGGGGTCCTGGTGCTGTCGCAGTACGTCGAGGAGCGGTACGCGACGGAGCTGCTGGCCGGGAGCAGCCGGGGCGTGGGCTATCTGCTGAAGGACCGGGTCGCGGAGGTCCGCGAATTCGTGGACGCCGTCGTGCGGGTGGCCCGGGGCGGCACCGCGCTGGACCCGGAGGTGGTGGCGCAGCTGCTGGGCCGGAGCCGCAAGCAGGACGTCCTGGCCGGGCTGACGCCGCGGGAGCGGGAGGTCCTCGGCCTGATGGCGGAGGGACGGACGAACTCGGCGGTCGCGAAGCAGCTGGTCGTGAGCGACGGAGCGGTGGAGAAGCACGTGAGCAACATCTTCCTGAAGCTCGGGCTGCCCCCCAGCGACGGGGACCACCGGCGTGTACTGGCCGTATTGACCTATCTCAACTCCTGAGCACCTGACACTCTGTCAGATACATCGGACGCGGCAACCAGTGGACGGACAGGGAGCGTCCTTGGAAGAGGACCCGGGGGGCAAACAGAACATGGCAAGCCAGGGCACAGAGGCGTCTCAGAATGACGTCCAGCATATGAGCGGTCCAGGGAAGGCCACCCTTAGCGACGTAGGGTTGGCCTTGGAGCGACCGGTGAGCCGGCCGCAGCCCAGCCGCCTCGAAGGAGGTCCAGTTCAGTGACCAGCCAGGTCAGTAGTCCAGCCGAGCACGCAGACGAGGCAGACGACGCCGGTGAGGCCGTCGTCGGGGGACAGCGCAGGCCCCCCGGCGACAAGGAGGTCCGCCACCTGGACCGTGTGATCATCCGGTTCGCCGGTGACTCCGGTGACGGTATGCAGCTGACAGGTGACCGGTTCACGTCGGAGACGGCGACTTTCGGCAACGACCTGTCGACTCTCCCGAACTTCCCGGCCGAGATCCGCGCGCCCGCAGGCACCCTGCCGGGTGTCTCCTCGTTCCAGCTGCACTTCGCCGACCACGACATCCTCACCCCCGGTGACGCGCCGAACGTCCTGGTCGCGATGAACCCTGCGGCACTCAAGGCGAACATCGACGACGTGCCCCGCGGCGGGGAGATCATCGTCAACACGGATGAATTCGCCAAGCGCGCCATGGCCAAGGTCGGCTACGCCACCAGCCCGCTCGAGGACGGCTCACTCGACGGCTACAACGTCCACCCGGTCCCCCTGACGACGCTCACCGTCGAGGCACTGAAGGAGTTCGGGCTCTCCCGCAAGGAGGCCGAGCGCTCCAAGAACATGTTCGCGCTGGGCCTGCTGAGCTGGATGTACCACCGGCCCACCGAGGGCACCGAGAAGTTCCTGCGCACCAAGTTCGCCAAGAAGCCGGAGATCGCCGAGGCCAATGTGGCGGCCTTCCGGGCCGGCTGGAACTTCGGCGAGACCACCGAGGACTTCGCGGTCTCCTACGAGGTCGCCCCGGCCTCCCAGGCCTTCCCGACGGGCACGTATCGCAACATCTCCGGGAATCTGGCACTGTCCTACGGCCTGGTCGCCGCGTCCCGGCAGGCGGACCTGCCGCTCTACCTGGGCTCGTACCCCATCACCCCGGCGTCGGACATCCTGCACGAGCTGTCCAAGCACAAGAACTTCGGTGTGCGGACGTTCCAGGCCGAGGACGAGATCGCGGGCATCGGTGCGGCGCTCGGCGCGGCCTTCGGCGGCTCGCTGGCCGTGACCACCACCTCGGGTCCCGGTGTGGCACTGAAGTCCGAGACGATCGGCCTGGCGGTCTCCCTGGAGCTGCCACTGTTGATCGTGGACATTCAGCGCGGCGGCCCGTCGACCGGTCTGCCCACCAAGACCGAGCAGGCCGATCTGCTCCAGGCGATGTACGGACGCAACGGCGAGGCACCGGTCCCGATCGTGGCTCCGAGGACGCCCGCGGACTGCTTCGACGCGGCCCTGGAGGCGGCGCGGATCGCGCTGACGTACCGCACCCCGGTCTTCCTGCTGTCCGACGGCTATCTGGCCAACGGCAGCGAGCCGTGGCGGATCCCGGACGTGGACGACCTTCCCGATCTCCGGGTGCAGTTCGCCACCGGCCCCAACCACACCACCGACGACGGCACCGAGGTCTTCTGGCCCTACAAGAGGGATCCGCAGACACTGGCCCGTCCCTGGGCCGTGCCGGGCACCCCCGGGCTGGAGCACCGGGTCGGCGGCATCGAGAAGCAGGACGGCACGGGCAACATCTCGTACGACCCGGCCAACCACGACTTCATGGTCCGCATCCGGCAGGCCAAGGTCGACGGCATCGAGGTGCCCGACGTGGAGGTCGACGACCCCGACGGCGCCCGTACGCTCGTGCTCGGCTGGGGATCGACGTACGGGCCGATCACGGCCGCGGTACGGCGGCTGCGGAGCGCCGGCCGGCCCATCGCCCAGGCCCATCTGCGCCATCTGAACCCGTTCCCGAGGAATCTCGGCGACGTTCTCCAGCGTTACGACAAGGTAGTGGTTCCGGAGATGAACCTCGGCCAGCTCGCCTCCCTGATCCGGGCGAGATACCTGGTCGACGCCCACTCCTACAACCAGGTCAACGGCATGCCGTTCAAGGCCGAGCAGCTGGCCAAGGCTCTCGAGGAGGCCATCAATGACTGAGACAGCGTCCACTCTGCTGTCCCTGGTTCCGAAGGCCGAGGCCAAGCAGTCCATGAAGGACTTCAAGTCGGACCAGGAGGTCCGGTGGTGTCCCGGCTGCGGTGACTACGCGATCCTCGCCGCCGTGCAGGGCTTCATGCCCGAGCTCGGCCTGGCGAAGGAGAACATCGTCTTCGTCTCGGGCATCGGCTGCTCCTCCCGCTTCCCGTACTACATGAACACCTATGGGATGCACTCGATCCACGGCCGTGCGCCCGCCATCGCGACCGGGCTCGCCTCGTCGCGCCGCGACCTGAGCGTCTGGGTCGTCACCGGGGACGGCGACGCCCTCTCCATCGGCGGAAACCACCTGATCCACGCCCTGCGCCGCAACGTCAACCTGAAGATCCTGCTCTTCAACAACCGGATCTACGGTCTGACCAAGGGCCAGTACAGCCCCACGTCCGAGGTCGGCAAGATCACCAAGTCGACCCCGATGGGCTCGCTCGACGCACCCTTCAACCCGGTGTCGCTGGCGATCGGCGCCGAGGCCTCCTTCGTGGCCCGCACGGTCGATTCCGACCGCAAGCACCTGACCGAGGTGCTGCGTGCTGCCGCCGACCACCCGGGCACGGCACTCGTGGAGATCTACCAGAACTGCAACATCTTCAACGACGGCGCCTTCGAGGTCCTCAAGGACAAGCAGAAGGCCGAGGAGGCGGTGATCCGGCTGGAACACGGCCGGCCGATCCGCTTCGGCACCGACCAGGAGAAGGGCGTCGTCCGTGACACGGCCACGGGCGATCTGAAGGTCGTCGCGGTCACGCCCGAGAACGAGTCGCAGATCCTGGTCCACGACGCGCGCAGCGCCAGCCCGACCACGGCATTCGCACTGTCGCGCCTGGCCGACCCGGACACGCTGCACCACACGCCCATCGGCGTGTTCCGCAGCGTCGAACGGCCTGTGTACGACACCCAGATGTCGGACCAGCTCGACGCCGCCATCGAGCAGAACGGAAAGGGCGACCTGTCCGCACTGCTCTCCGGGAACGACACCTGGACGGTCGTCGGCTGAGGGACAGCCCAAGAGGAATCACTGTCAGGGGCGCCGGTCCGGGACCGGCGCCCCTGACAGCGTTCCGGGCCCCGCGTCGCCGGGTGTTCCTCACTGCTCGCAATTCGCCGGGCCGACGACCGTCATGACCGTATCGCGATACGGACATGACAGCGGCACCGGTCCGGCGATACCTTCGTCGGAACGCCGCCGCGGCAAGGGCAGGAGAACCGGTGAAGGCAGAGAGCGAAGAGCGCACGGGCGTGCAGCGGGCAGGGCTGCTGTACGGCATCGGCGCCTATGGAATGTGGGGCCTGGTCCCGCTCTTCTGGCCGCTGTTGAAGCCGGCCGACGCCGTCGAGATCCTCGCCCACCGCATGGTCTGGTCGCTTGCCGTCGTGGCCGTCGCACTGCTGGCCCTGCGGCGCTGGGGCTGGATACGCGCCCTGCTGCAGGAACCGCGCAAGCTCGGCCTGATCGCCGTGGGCGCAGCAGTGATCACCGTCAACTGGGGCGTGTACATCTGGGCCGTCAACGCGGGCCAGGTGGTCGAGGCGTCGCTCGGCTACTTCATCAATCCGCTGGTCACCATCGCGATGGGCGTACTGCTGCTCAAGGAGCGGCTGCGTCCCGCGCAGTGGGCGGCGGTCGGCATCGGCTTCGCCGCGGTGCTGGTGCTGGCGGTCGGCTACGGCAGACCGCCGTGGATCTCGCTGACGCTGGCCTTCTCGTTCGCGACGTACGGACTGATCAAGAAGAAGATCAACATCGGTGGCCTGGAGTCCCTGGCCGCGGAGACGGCCGTGCAGTTCCTGCCCGCCCTCGGCTATCTGCTGTGGCTGGGGTCCCACGGCTCGGCCACCTTCGGCAACGAGGGCGCGGGCCACGCGGCCCTGCTCGCGGCCACGGGCGTGGTCACCGCCGCGCCGCTGGTCTGCTTCGGGGCCGCGGCCATCCGGGTGCCACTGTCGACGCTGGGGCTGCTGCAGTATCTGGCGCCCGTCTTCCAGTTCATGCTGGGCGTCGTCTACTTCCACGAGGCCATGCCCGCCGAGCGGTGGGCCGGCTTCTCCCTGGTGTGGCTGGCCCTGACCGTCCTGACCTGGGACGCCCTGCGCACGGCGCGCCGCAGCAGGGCGCAGGCCCTGCGGCTCGCGGCGGCAGCGGAACGCATCAAGGGCGGGGACGCACAGGCCGGCGCGGGAGCCGACTCCGCCCCGGAGCCGTCCCCGCGAGAGACCGCAGCGAGCTGAACGAGGCCGGACGGGAACAACCGGCCTCTCAGGAAACGCCGAGCGCCGTCCGCACCGCGGTCATGACCGACTGCCAGTGCGCACGCCGCTGCTCGCGCTCCCCCGCATTCGCCAGGCGTTCCTGATGGAACCGGAGCACCGTCTTCCCGGGCCCGGAGGCGGAGACGGCGACCTGGACGGTCGTCGTCCCATGAGTGAGCCGGATCCGGTCGCCCGGCCGGAAGCTGCGCACCTCACCGGTGATGCCGGCGTCCGTCTCGTACGACTCACCCTTCTCACGCGGCAGTTCACCGCGCACCCCCAGCCAGAGCGCCGCACCCTCGCTGCTCGTGAGGAAGTCCCAGACGGCGTCGGCCGGAAGCGGAAGAGTCCTCGACACGCCGATCTGCCAGCCGGCGCCCTGCGTCAGTCCCGTGGGCATCTTCCCGTCTCCTTCGAAGTTGCGGGCCCGGTGGGCCCGGACCTTGTGACGGTTGCCGCAGCGCTCCATCGAGCACCAGCGACGGCGCCCGGGGCGCGAGGTGTCGACGAAGAGCAGACCACAGTCGTGAGCCCCGCACTCGCGGATGCGGGCGGCGTACGGGCCGGTGAGCAGGTCGACGGCGTCGCGGGCGACGGTCGACAGGAGCTGGGTGCCGGTCGCGCCGGGAGCCCAGGCCCGGGACCCGTCGGCTGCGATCCCGGCGACGAGGGGCGGGGTGGCCGCCGCCTCGTTGAGGACGGCCAGGTCCTCCGGGGCTGCGGGACGGCCCTGGGCGCAGGCACCGGCCAGCCCCCACAGTGCATCCCTCAGCTCGCGGGCCGCCCGGGTCTCCCCCTGGTCGACGGTGAGCCGAATCCCCGGGGCGAGCCGGCTCTGCCCAGCCCAGCGCACCAGCGCATCGGGGCCGTTCAGCACTTCGTGGCGCGCAAGGGCGCCAGGACCGCCGGTGGGCAGCAGTTCGAGGCAGAGCGCGCCCGGGTCGAAGCGGAATGCCGTGCCCTCCGGGGTGTGCAACGTCAGCCCCGGTACCTGCACACGGGTCGTTTCGGGCGAGTCGATTGCCGTCCGGTTCACGTAACCACTATAAGTGGTTTTTATGACCCTGCACTGGAAGCTTGTGATCGACGCGACCGACCCGCTCGCCCAGGCCGACTTCTGGGCCGAAGCGCTCGGGTACGCACCCGAGGACAACAGCGCGCTGATCGAGCGGCTGCTCGGCTCCGGAGCCGTACCGCCCGAGGTGACGGTGGAACGGCACGGCCGTCGCGCATGGCGTGATCTCGCCGCCGTCCGGCATCCGGACGACCCCTACGAGGAGGAGACCGGCATCGGCCTCGGCAGGCGGT
The DNA here is from genome assembly GCF_056435905.1 of Streptomyces sp. NPDC043861. Classification (NCBI taxonomy): domain Bacteria; kingdom Bacillati; phylum Actinomycetota; class Actinomycetes; order Kitasatosporales; family Streptomycetaceae; genus Streptomyces; species Streptomyces sp. NPDC043861. The sequence goes on from NZ_JBWKDP010000006.1 coordinate 287,926, forward strand.
TGCTGTTCCAGCGGGTTCCCGAGGCGAAGACGGTCAAGAACCGGCTCCATCTCGACCTGCACGCGGAGGCGGGGCAACGGGACGCGGAGGTGGCCCGGCTGGAGGGGCTGGGCGCGACGGCGCTGCGTCATGTGAAGGAACCGGGCGGGGATTGGTGCGTCATGCAGGACCCCGAGGGCAACGAATTCTGCGTGCAGTAGGCACGGCACCTCGCGTACGGAGCCCCTTGCACGGCGTTCGTTAACCGAACCCGACTGACCGGTTTCCGCCCTTGACGGTCAGTCAACGTCTCGCTGAACATTCACCACACACACCGCACCGAGTACAGCTCCAACACCCTGCGGCACCGCCGTCGCAGGGTGTCTCGCACGTTCCGTCCTGTCCCCGAACGGAATCCGGAGCCCCCACATGACCCACTCCGTGCACAGACGCACCGCGGCAGTCACGGCACTTGCCCTCGCCGGACTGATCGCCGCAGCGGTACCGACCGCAGCCGCAACCTCGACCGCCGACGCTCCGAGCGCCGCCACTTCCCCGGCGGCGCTCGCCGCTCCGGACATCCCGCTCGCCAACGTCAAGGCACATCTCAGCGATCTCCAGTCGATCGCGAGCGCCAACGGCGGAAACCGCGCGCACGGCCGCACCGGCTACAAGGCATCGATCGACCATGTGAAGGCCAAGCTGGACACGGCCGGATTCACCACCACCGTCCAGCAGTTCACGTCCTCGGGCGCCACCGGCTACAACCTGATAGCCGACTGGCCCGGCGGCGACCCCAACCGGGTCCTGATGGCCGGCGCACACCTCGACTCGGTCACCTCGGGTCCCGGCATCAACGACAACGGCTCCGGCTCGGCTGGCGTCCTGGAGACCGCGCTTGCCGTCTCCCGCGCCCAGCTCCAGCCGGACAAGCATCTGCGCTTCGCCTGGTGGGGTGCTGAGGAGCTGGGCCTCGTCGGGTCCCGCTACTACGTCAACAACCTTCCGTCCGCGGACCGTTCGAAGATCACCGGTTACCTCAACTTCGACATGATCGGCTCGGCGAACGCAGGCTACTTCGTCTACGACGACGATCCGACGATCGAGAAGACCTTCAAGGACTACTTCGCGGGCATCAGTGTGCCGACCGAGATCGAGACCGAGGGCGACGGCCGCTCCGACCACGCCTCGTTCAAGAACGTGGGCATACCGGTCGGCGGGCTGTTCACCGGCGCGAGCCGCACGAAGAGCAGCGCACAGGCACAGAAGTGGGGCGGCACGGCCGGCCAGGCCTTCGACCGCTGCTACCACTCCGCGTGCGACACCACTGCGAACATCAACGACACCGCACTCGACCGCAACAGCGATGCGATCGCCCACGCGATCTGGACCCTGTCCGCCGGTACGACGGTCCCGCCGGGCGATGTCTACGAGAGCGCCGCCGATGTCTCCATCCCGGACAACGGCGCCGCCGTCACCTCGTCGGTGACGGTCTCCGGCCGGACCGGAAACGCCCCGGCCGCCCTCGCCGTGGGTGTGGACATCAAGCACTCCTGGCGCGGTGACCTGGTCGTGGACCTGGTGGCACCGGACGGCACGTCGTACCGCCTGAAGAACTCCAGTGGCAGCGACTCGGCCGACAACGTCATCGCGACCTACACGGTGAACGCGTCCAGCGAGGCCGCGAACGGCACCTGGAAGCTGAAGGTCCAGGACGTGGCGGCACAGGACACCGGCTACATCAACAGCTGGAAACTCACCTTCTGAGCCGGCGAGCGCTCGGCCCGGCAGGCGCTGTACGCGCTACCGGCCCTGCAGCGTTCCAGGCTCTCCGTTCCATGGGCCTCGGGCGATGTTTCGGCCCGGCGCCGTCGGGCGTCGTGGCGGCAGCGGCTGGACACACAGGATGCGGGGCACCCCTCGATGGGGCGCCCCGCATCCGTCGTCCCGTACGCCGGGACCGCTACTTCGCCTCGTTCGCTGCCTTGACCAGGGCGTCCTTGGTGACCGCGCCGACGAAGACCTTGCCGTCGTCCGTCATCAGGGCGTTGACCAGACGGGTCGTGAAGACCGTACCCGTGCCGAAGTCACCCTTCACCTGGTCGCCCAGAGCGTCGAGGAACTTGCCGGCCTCCGGCGGTACGTCGCCCTCGCCGGCCTTCGGCGCCTTCATCCCCTCGCCGCCCGGGCCCTTCAGCTGGGCCACGGACGTCCAGCCCTTGCCGATGACGTTCAGGCCGTCGAAGTCCTCCATCCCCTTGAACTCCTCGGGGGACTCGGGCGAAGCGGGCGCCTTCGGGGCTCCCTTCTCCAGCGTGTCGAGGTCGTCCGACTCGGTGACCTTCGCGCCCTTCGGCGGGGCGAAGTCGAAGGTCGAGGCGGCGGGCTTCGAGAAGTCGACCTTGGTGAAGCCCGCGTCGACCGCCGCCTTGCCGCCGTCGTTCGGCAACAGGGTGAACTTCAGCGGCACTCCGTTCTCCGCGTCCACCGCGACCTTGATGGAGCTGATCGTCGAGCCGCTCTGCTTGGGCCTGATGACGAGCTGGTACGCGTCCCGGCCGGCGATACGCCCGGTGCCGTCGACGGTCACCGAGGTCGTGTCGTCCACCGCCTTCAGCGCCTCGTCGGCGAGGTCCTTGGGCGTCGTCGGCAGCTCCTTCGGGGCCGTGCGCTCCCCGCCCTCTCCCTTGTCGCCGTCCTTGCTGTGGACGACCTCGTCCGAGGCACTGTCGTAGGCCCAGACGTCCTCACCGTTGTGGGTGACGCTGTACTCCTCGCCGCCGGAGTGGAACGCGACCCGCTGCTTGTCCGGGCCGTCGGCGGCGACGTCCACCTTGTGCGTCCCGGAAGCCAGCTCCATCAGCCTGGCGTCGGGGGACGCCGAGCCGCCCTTGCCGGCTCCGGGTGCGAGGCTGCTCGCCAGGCCGCCGAGGTCGGGGAGGCCCAGATCCGTGCTGATCTTCACCGTGCCGGAGAGCTGCTGCACATCCGATGCGGCGATCTTCTCGATGAGTTTCTGTGCCGTGATCTTCGGCAGATCGGGGTCGCCTGACGCGGCGAGCGCCGGGACGAGCCCGATGGTCGCCGCGGCAACGCCCGCCACCGCGGCCGGGACGACGTACCGCGCCGCTCTCCGGCGGGCCGGACCGACCTCCTCCGGCTCTTCGGTGATCGATGCGTTCTCGTTCGGTGCCATGGTGTGCCCTACCTCCGTGATAGCGGCGTCGTCCGTCCACACCATCTGACCAAATCGCCCTGCAGAAAGCGTCAGCCCGCGGAATCAACTCCGCGTACTGCTGCGGTATGACCCGGAGGCACCGGAACTCCGCCGACCAGTAGGGGATGTGGTCGTCCGGCCGCTTCTGTGAGGGGCTCGCCGGACCGGGCCACCGCCATGAGTCCTGGCCCGGCGGCGATCCATTTCCGGGCCCCGTACAGCGCAGGTTCCGCCGGTTTCGCGTCAACGGCCCACCACCCGGTACGGCGCAGGGCCCCTGCCCGCCACGACGCGCGGATGCCCACCCGGCACGGAGCCAGGTCCACCCGGCACGGGGCCGTCCCGCAGAGCTTCGGGCAGCGGATCAGCCCGCGCGGTGCACCACGGCGTCGCAGAGCTCCACCAGGGCGGCCTTCGCATAGCCCTCGGGCAGCGGCGCCAGCATGGCCCGCGCCTCCTCCGCGTATCGCACGGTGTCCCGCCGAGCCTGCTCGAGGGCGGGGTGGACACGCAGCCTGGACAGCGCCTCGGCATGCCGGGCGTCGTCCGTCAGGTCCCCGGCCAGCAGGTCGACCAGCTCCAGGTCCTCGGCCCGCCCCTGCGCGGCGGCCTGCTCCCGCAGCCGGAGCACGGGCAGGGTGGGGATGCCCTCGCGCAGATCGGTGCCCGGCGTCTTGCCCGACTCGTGCGAGTCGGAGGCGATGTCGAGAACGTCGTCGGCCAGCTGGAAGGCGACGCCGAGCCGCTCACCGTACTGGGTGAGGATGTCGACGATCCCCTCGTCGGCACCCGACATCATCGCGCCGAAACGGCAGGAGACGGCGACCAGGGAGCCGGTCTTGCCCGCCAGGACGTCGAGGTAGTGCTCGACCGGGTCACGGCCGTCGCGCGGCCCCGCGGTCTCCAGGATCTGGCCGGTGACCAGCCGCTCGAAGGCGCCGGCCTGGATGCGTACGGCCTCGGGTCCCAGGTCGGCCAGGATGTGCGAGGCACGGGCGAAGAGGAAGTCGCCGGTCAGGACGGCCACCGAGTTGCCCCAGCGGGCGTTGGCGCTGTCCACGCCACGGCGCACATCGGCCTCGTCCATCACGTCGTCGTGGTACAGGGTCGCGAGGTGCGTCAGCTCGACGACGACGGCCGAGGGCACGATGCCCGGTGCGTACGGATCGCCGAACTGCGCGGACAGCATCACCAGCAACGGCCGGAAGCGCTTCCCGCCCGCACGGACGAGGTGTTGCGCGGCCTCCGTGATGAAGGGCACCTCGCTCTTGGTGGCATCGAGCAGCCCGGCCTCGACAGCCGCCAATCCGGTCTGGACATCGGCCTCAAGAGCCTGGTCCCGCACGCTCAGCCCGAACGGCCCGACGACGGTCACGAGAGGTACTCCTGTCTGCTGACGATCACACGGATTGTCGATGTGTCGCTGCCATCACTCAAGTCAGCGTATCCGGTCCCCTTTCGATCACCGGCGGCGCCTTCCCGCCGCCGCCGGTATGTTCTTGATCAGGTTGTATGACCGGTAGTAGCGCTTTTGTCCTCAACCGTGACCGGACCCGACCTTCTCTTCGCCGTCCCCCGGGGTTCCCATGCACATCCGCACCTCCTTCCCGTACGAGACCCGCCATGAGGACATCCGTGTCCCGCTGCCGGACGGCACCGGGCTCCATGCACGGGTGTGGCAGCCGCTGACCGACGAGCCCGTCCCCGCGCTCCTCGAATACCTCCCGAGCCGGCTGACCGACAGCACCGCGCCGCGTGACCGGCAGCGTCACCCCTGGTACGCGGGCCACGGCTACGCCTCCGTACGGGTGGACGCCCGCGGGCACGGCAACAGTGAGGGCATGCCGGGCGACCCCAGCTCGGAGGCCGTGGTCGCCGACGGAGTGGCGGTCGTGGAATGGCTCGCCGGCCGGCCCTGGTGCAGCGGCCACGTCGGCATGTTCGGGCTCGGCCCGGGCGGCCTCACCTGTCTGCGCATCGCAGCGCTCGCGCCCGAGCCGCTGAAGGCGATCGTCACGGTCTGCTCCCCCCACGGCGGCCACGGCGACGAGGCGCCTCATCCGGTGGAGGCCCTGCCCGCCACGGAACTGCACGCCCGGGCACCGGCCATGCCGGCCTCCGCCGCCCTCCCACCGGACCCGCTGTTCGCCGGCGATGCGTGGCTTGCCATGTGGCTGAACCGGCTCGAAGCGGTGGAACCCTTCGCCCTCGGCCGGCTCGAGCGCCGGATGCGCGGCGAGGACGGCTTCGACCGCGAAGCCGGCCCGGACCTCGGCGCGATCCGGGCGGCCGTACTGGCTGTGGGCGGCTGGCACGACCCGAACCACGACACGGTGCTGCGGCTGGTCGAATGCCTCGACCCGTCACGGGTACGCGGGCTGATCGGCCCGTGGGCCCATCAGTACCCGGACCGGGAGAGCCCGCCCGGCCCTGCGATCGGCTTCCTCCAGGAGACGCTGCACTGGTGGGACCACTGGCTGAAGGCCGCCTCCGGCAGCAGCCCGGGCAGCGGAGGCACGGACCCGATGTCCTGGCCGCTGCTGCGCTCCTGGATCGGCGATTCCCGCCCGCCCGCGACGACGTACGGCGAACTGCGCGGCCACTGGACAGGCGACGACACCTGGCCGTCCCGGCACATCGCCTCCGTGGAGTACGCGTTCCGGGGCCCGCTCCTTCCCGTCGCATCCCCCCAGCACACGGGAATCGACGCGGGCAGTTCCCTCCCCCGGGGCGGAGACGCCGACCTGCCGCCCGACCAGCGCGAGGAGGACGCCAGATCCGTCTGCTTCGAGTTCGCGGTGTCCGAACCCCTCTCGGTTCTCGGGCGACCCCGGGTGACTCTGCGGCTCCGAACGGACGCCCCCCGAGGGCACGCCGTCGCCCGCCTCTGCGATGTGGCCCCCGACGGCTCGTCCACCCTGATCGCCCGTGGCGCCGCCGGAATCGCAGCCCGAGGCGGACGGGGCGGAGCAGGACGGCCCGGTGGGTCCGAGGACCTCGCCTTCGAGCTGAGCGGCACCGGGTACACCTTCCCGCCCGGCCATCGCATCCGGCTCTCCGTGTCCTCCGCGTACTGGCCACTGCTCTGGCCGGCGGCCGGCCCGACGGTCTTCACTCTCGACCCGGAAGGCTCCTCCCTCGAACTTCCCGTACGCGCCACCACCGCCGAACCGATCGCCTTCGAGGGCCCCGAGCAGTCGGAACCGCTGGGCGTGGTCACCCCGGTCACCCTGGACGCGCCCCGCCCCGCGCGGGTGATCGTCCGCGATGTCGCCAAGGGTGAATGGCGGCTCGAGACCGCCGCCGGCGAAGAGGGCACCCGCGTGTACCCCGACGGACTCGAAGTCACCGAGGAGGCGCTGGAGACGTACACGGTCCAGGAGCGTGATCCGCTGTCCGCCCGTACCCACTCGAACTGGAGGATCCGTCTCCACCGTCCTGACATCGCGTGGGACATCCGCATCGAAGCCCGCTCCGAAATCGCCTGCGACACCACCGACTTCCTCACCTCGGACGAGGTGGTGTGCCGTCAGGGGCAGGAGGTGGTGTTCCACCGCACCTGGGAAAGGCGGATCCCCCGCGCGGCCGCCCCCGCCGCCTCGTCCGTCCGGGGGGCGCGGCGGCCGACCGGGGACTGACGCCAAGTGGGCGCTGACGCCGGGTGCACCAGCCACGTAACGTGTCCCCCACACACGTGGAAAGCGAGGCAAGCACCGATGCCCGAGCAGAGCCCGCTCGATCTGGCCGAGGGCGACCCCTTCGGCCCGCACAACCTGCCGTACGGCGTCTTCACCACCGCCGCCGAGCCCGACCGGCGGCGCGTCGGGGTCAGGATCGGCGACTACGTGCTCGACGCCGGTGCGGCGGCACACACGCTCGGGTCCCCCTACGCGGCGCTGCTCGCGCAGCCGAGCCTCGGGCCGCTGCTCGCGGCGGGCCGCACGGCCTGGCGCGACGTACGGCGCGCGCTGACCGCATGGGTGACGGTGCCCGCACACCGCCAGGACATCGAGCCGCTGCTGTACCCGCTCGGCTCGGTCACCCTGCACCTTCCGTACGAGGTCGCCGACTACGTCGACTTCTACTCGAGCGAACACCACGCCACCAATGTGGGGCACATGTTCCGCCCCGACGGCGACCCGCTGACCCCGAACTGGAAGCACATTCCGATCGGTTACCACGGCCGCTCCGGCACGGTCGTCGTCTCCGGCACGGACGTGATCCGCCCCTCGGGCCAGCGCAAGGCCCCCGCCGACGCGGCGCCCGTCTTCGGTCCCTCCGTCAAGCTGGACATCGAGGCGGAGGTCGGCTTCGTCGTCGGCACTCCCACCGAGCTGGGCCGGCCGGTCCCCCTGTCCGCCTTCCGCGACCATGTCTTCGGACTGCAGCTCCTCAACGACTGGTCCGCACGCGACATCCAGGCCTGGGAGTACGTCCCCCTCGGGCCGTTCCTCGGCAAGTCCTTCGCCACGTCGGTCTCCGCCTGGGTCACCCCGCTGGAGGCCCTCGACGCCGCCCGCGTGGGCCCGCCCCCGCGCGACTTCGACCTGCTCCCCTATCTGGACGACGCCGGCGACGAGGAGCCGGGCGGTTTCGACCTGCGGATCTCGGTCTCGATCAACGGGCAGATCGTCAGCGAGCCGCCTTTCGCCACCATGTACTGGACGGCCGCCCAGCAGCTCACCCACATGACCGTCAACGGCGCCTCGCTCCGCACCGGCGATCTGTACGGCTCCGGAACGGTGAGCGGCCCCGACGTCCACCAGCGCGGCTCCCTCCTCGAGCTCACCTGGAACGGCCGGGACCCGCTGGAGCTGCCGTTCGGGAAGCGGACGTTCCTGGAGGACGGCGACGAGGTCACCATGACCGCCTGGGCGCCGGGGCCGGACGGTGTCCGGGTCGGCCTCGGCGAGGTCACCGGGCGGATCACCCCCGCCGCCGACTAGGGCTGTGACCGGATAGGTCTGCCGGGAAGCTAGTGCTGTGACCGGATAGGTTCACCGGCTCGCGACGCCCTGCACGGCACCTCGCTGCGTTGTCGAATCACCCGAGTACATCCAGTACGAGGGCGATACTCCGCCTTGCGATGCACCGCACCGGACGCCGCGAGCTTCCCGGCAAACCTATCCGGTCACAGCACTAGCGGCGTCCAATGCGTATCAAAACGGTCCGGGCCCTTGTCCCGGTCGAGGCCTTCACCGCTCTGTCGACGGCCGTCGGCGACCCTGCCCGCGAGGTCCGGGTCGCCTCGGCGATGGCCTCGCGGCGGTCGGCGCCCACGCCCGGGGTGACCGGGACCCTGGCCCGGCTGACGGGGGACGAGGACGCGCTCGTATGTGCCGCCGCGTTCGACGCCATCGGGTCGACGGACTGCCCGCCCCCTCTCCGCGGCAGCGGCCGTCGCGGCCCTGGGCGACCCGGCCTGGCAGGTGGGCGCGGGCGCCCACCTGCCAGGCGGGCGCGGGCGCCGCGGCCGCGCTCGGGACCGCGGCAGCCTATGTCGCCGCACCCGCCCTCGGCGGGGCACTTGCCGACCCCCCACGCCGATGTCCGCAAGGCCGCCGTACTGACACTGCTCCGGCACGACCATTCCGGCGCCCGCGCCGCACTCGCGACGGCCACGAGCGACCCGGACGCCGATGTACGGGCCTACGCGGCCCGGAGCCTCACCACTGCTCGGCCAGCCTGAGCCCCAGGACGATCACCGAGGACACCAGTACGGTAAGGACCCAGACCGCGACCCACGGCCGGCGGCGGTTCCGCAGATGCCCGACCGAGGCGGTGATCTCGACGACGGTGGCGATCACTCCCAGAGTGCCGATGACCGCCGCGGTCCAGTAGGCCCAGGCGTGCTCGCCCAGAAAGCGAAGCAGGAGGAGAGCCGGGAGGAGCAGCACCGCGGGCCAGGTGTCGGCGGTGCTCGAAGTCCGCTGCTGTTCCTCTTGCCTCGCTGGTGCTTCCATGGTGTCCCCCGTGTCAATGATCAAGGTCCGGCGCCCTGGAGGACGCCGGACCTCGACCGTTGGTTGCCTCGGAGCGGGGACGGGATCAGCGCACGAACACGCTGGCCTGCCCCGCGAGATCCAGGAAGTACTGCGGGGCCACACCCAGCACCACCGTGACCGCGACACCCACCGCGATCGTGGTCATGGTGAGCGGCGACGGGACGGCGACCGTCGGCCCCTCGGGCTTCGGCTCGCTGAAGAACATCAGCACGATCACCCGGATGTAGAAGAACGCGGCGATCGCGGACGAGATCACACCGACCACGACCAGCACGCCCGCGCCGCCCGCCGCCGCCGCGCTGAAGACGGCGAACTTCCCGGAGAAGCCCGACGTGAGCGGGATTCCGGCGAAGGCCAGCAGGAAGACCGCGAAGACCGCCGCCACGAGTGGTGAACGCCTGCCAAGCCCCGCCCATTTGGACAGATGCGTGGCCTCGCCGCCCGCGTCCCGGACGAGAGTGACGACCGCGAAGGCGCCGATGGTCACGAAGGAGTACGCGACCAGGTAGAAGAGCACCGAAGAGACGCCTTCGGGCGTGACCGCGATGACACCGGCGAGGATGAAGCCGGCGTGTGCGATCGACGAGTACGCCAGCAGCCGCTTGATGTCGGTCTGGGTGATCGCGACGATGGCACCGCCCAGCATGGTGACGATCGCGATCGCCCACATGATCGGCCGCCAGTCCCAGCGCAGCCCGGGCAGCACCACATAGAGCAGCCGGAGCAGTGCCCCGAACGCCGCAACCTTGGTGGCCGCCGCCATGAAGCCGGTGACCGGCGTGGGTGCACCCTGATAGACGTCCGGGGTCCACATGTGGAACGGCACCGCGCCCACCTTGAAGAGCAGGCCCATCAGGAGCAGCGCCCCACCGATGAGCAGCAGTGCGTCGTTGCCCATGGTGGAGGCGAGCGCCGGGTCGATGGTCTGGATGCTGCCGTCGACCACACCGGCGATCTTCGCGTAGGACACCGAGCCTGCGTATCCGTACAGCAGCGCGATGCCGAAGAGCAGGAACGCCGACGAGAACGCGCCGAGCAGGAAGTACTTCACCGCTGCTTCCTGCGACATGAGCCGCTTGCGGCGGGCCAGGGCGCACAGCAGGTAGAGGGGCAGGGAGAGCACCTCGAGCGCGATGAACAGCGTCAGCAGGTCGTTCGCCGCGGGGAAGACGAGCATGCCGGAGATCGCGAACAGGGCGAGCGGAAACACCTCGGTGGTGGTGAACCCGGCCTTGACCGCGGCCTTTTCGCTGTCGCTCCCCGGCACGGACGCAGCCTGCGCGGCGAAGGAGTCGACACGGTTGCCGTGTGCCTTCGGGTCGAGGTGCCGTTCGGCGAAGGTGAAGATCGCGACGAGCGAGGCCAGCAGGATCGTGCCCTGCAGGAACAGCGCGGGTCCGTCGACCGCGATGGCTCCCATCGCTGCGATGTGTGCCTTGGTGGTGCCGTACCCCCCGGCGGCCAGGCCGACGACCGCGGCGAACGCGGCCGCCAGTGCGACGACCGACAGGAACACCTGGGTGTGGTAGCGACCCTTGCGCGGGACGAAGGCCTCGACCAGCACGCCCACGATCGCAGCGCCGACCACGATGAGGGTGGGGGCGAGCTGCGCGTACTCGATGTGCGGGGCCGGGATCCTGTCCAATGGCTCGGCCGCCGTCGTCCACAGGCTGTGGACAGCTGTCGTGCTCACTTGGCCGCCTCCACCTCGGGCTGGGGGTCCTTCTTCTGTACGTCGGACATGGTGTGCTCCACCGCCGGGTTGACGATCTTTGTCAGCGGCTGCGGATAGACGCCGAGGAGGATCAGCAAGGCGATCAGCGGGGTGACCACCAGCAGCTCGCGCAGGCGCAGATCCGGCAGCGTCCGCACCTCCTCCTTCACCGGGCCCGTCATCGTCCGCTGATAGAGCACCAGGGTGTAGAGCGCGGCGAGCACGATGCCGAAGGTGGCGATGATGCCGACCACCGGATAGCGGGTGAACGTGCCGACCAGGACGAGGAATTCACTGACGAAGGGTGCGAGCCCCGGCAGTGACAGGGTCGCCAGGCCGCCGATGAGGAAGGTGCCCGCGAGGACCGGGGCGACCTTCTGCACTCCGCCGTAGTCGGCGATGAGCCGCGAGCCGCGCCGCGAGATCAGGAAGCCGGCCACCAGCATCAGCGCGGCCGTCGAGATCCCGTGGTTGACCATGTACAGCGTCGCGCCCGACTGGCCCTGGCTCGTCATCGCGAAGATGCCCATGACGATGAAGCCGAAGTGCGAGATCGACGCATAGGCGATCAGACGCTTGATGTCCCGCTGGCCCACGGCGAGCAGCGCCCCGTAGACAATGCTGATCAGCGCCAGGACGAGGATCACCGGCGTCGCCCACTCCGAGGCCTCGGGGAACAGCCCCAGGCAGAAGCGGAGCATCGCGAAGGTGCCGACCTTGTCGACGACCGCGGTGATCAGCACGGCGACCGGGGCGGTCGCCTCGCCCATGGCATTGGGCAGCCATGTGTGCAGCGGCCACAGCGGCGCCTTCACCGCAAAGGCGAAGAAGAAACCGAGGAACAACAGCCGCTCGGTGGTGGACGACATGTCCAGCGTCCCGTTGGCGCGGGCCTCGGCGATCTCCGTCAGCGAGAAGTTCCCTGCGACGACGTAGAGCCCGATCACCGCCGCCAGCATGATCAGCCCGCCCACGAGGTTGTAGAGCAGGAACTTCACGGCGGCGTAGGAACGCTGGGCCGCCGCGTTCTCCTCGCTGCCCGCGTGGGCACGGTCCCCGAAGCCGCCGATGAGGAAGTACATCGGGATGAGCATGGCCTCGAAGAGGATGTAGAAGAGGAAGACGTCGGTGGCCTCGAAGGAGAGGATCACCATCGCCTCGACGGAGAGGATCAGGGCGAAGAAGCCCTGCGTCGGCCGCCAGCGCTTGGACCGGGTTTCCAGGGGGTCGGCGTCGTGCCAGCCCGCCAGGATGATGAACGGGATCAGCACCGCGGTCAGCGCGATGAGCGCCACCCCGATACCGTCCACGCCCAGCTCGTACCGCACACCGAAGTCCTTGATCCAGGCGTGGGACTCGGTGAGTTGGTAGCGTTCGCCGCCGGGCTCGAACCGGACGGCGATGACCGCAGCCAGGACGAGCGTGGCGAGCGAGACGAGCAGCGCCAGCCACTTGGCGGCGGTCCGCCGGGTGGCCGGGACTGCGGCGGTGGCGATCGCACCGACCGCCGGGAGCGCCGCGGTCATGGTCAGGAGAGGGAACGACATCGGTTACACCGCCCTCATCAGCAGGGTCGCGGCGATGAGCACCGCCGTACCTCCGAACATCGTGACCGCGTAGGAGCGGGCGTAGCCGTTCTGCAGTTTGCGGAGCCGTCCGGAGAGTCCGCCGAACGATGCCGCCGTGCCGTTGACGACTCCATCGACCAGGGTGTGGTCCACATACACCAGCGAGCGGGTGAGGTGCTCGCCGCCGCGGACCAGGACCACATGGTTGAAGTCGTCCTGGAGAAGGTCGCGTCGGGCGGCCCGGGTGAGCAGCGACCCCCGTGGGGCGACCACCGGGACCGGACGGCGCCCGTACTGGACGTAGGCGAGCGCGACACCGATGACCATCACCACCACCGTGGCGGTCGTCACGGCACCCGCGCTGATCGGTGAGTGACCGTGCTCGAAGCCGGTGACCGGATCCAGCCACTTCACGAACGACTCGTGGAACGAGAACAGTCCGCCCGCGAAGACCGACCCGAAGGCGAGCACGATCATCGGGATGGTCATCGTCCGCGGGGACTCGTGCGGATGCGGCAGATCGCCGCTCTCGTCGGGCTGCCAGCGCTTCTCGCCGAAGAAGGTCATCAGCATCACCCGGGTCATGTAGTACGCCGTGATGGCAGCGCCCAGCAGCGTGACCGCGCCGAGGATCCAGCCCTCGGTACCGCCCTTGGCGAAGGCCGCCTCGATGATCTTGTCCTTGGAGAAGAAGCCGGACAGGCCGGGGAATCCGATGATCGCGAGATAGCCGAGGCCGAAGGTGACGAAGGTGATCGGCATGTACGTGCGCAGTCCGCCGTACTTCCTCATGTCCACCTCGTCGTTCATGCCGTGCATGACCGACCCGGCGCCGAGGAAGAGCCCGGCCTTGAAGAAGCCGTGCGTCACCAGATGCATGATCGCGAAGACATAGCCGATCGGGCCGAGGCCGGCGGCCAGGATCATGTAGCCGATCTGCGACATCGTCGAACCGGCCAGTGCCTTCTTGATGTCGTCCTTCGCACAACCGACGATCGCACCGAAGAGCAGCGTGACCGCGCCGACCACCACGACGACGAGCTGTGCGTCCGGTGACGCGTCGAAGATCGCGCCGGAGCGGACGATCAGATAGACACCGGCGGTCACCATCGTCGCCGCGTGGATCAGGGCCGAGACCGGAGTCGGGCCCTCCATCGCATCCCCGAGCCAGGACTGCAGCGGCACCTGGGCGGACTTGCCGCAGGCGCCGAGCAGCAGCAGCAGGCCGATGGCCGTCAACATGCCCTCGGAGGCCCTGTCCGTGGACGCCAGCACCGGCCCGAAGGCGAAGGTCCCGAAGGTGGTGAACATCAGCATGATGGCGATGGACAGGCCCATGTCGCCGACCCGGTTGACCAGGAAGGCCTTCTTGGCCGCCGTCGCCGCGCTGGGCTTGTGCTGCCAGAACCCGATGAGCAGGTACGACGCGAGGCCGACGCCCTCCCAGCCGACGTACAGCAGCAGATAGTTGTCGGCGAGCACCAGCAGGAGCATCGCCGCGAGGAACAGGTTGAGATAGCCGAAGAAGCGGCGGCGGCGCTCGTCGTGCTCCATGTACCCGACCGAGTACAGGTGGATGAGCGAGCCGACTCCGGTGATCAGCAGGACGAAGGTCATCGACAGCTGGTCGAGCTGGAAGGCGACGTCCGCCTGGAATCCCTCGACCGGGATCCAGCTGTACAGATACTGGGTCAGGTTGCGGTCGTCGCCCGGCCTGCCCAGCATGTCGGCGAACAGCACGACGCCGATCACGAAGGAGACGGCGGCGAGCGCCGTGCCGATCCAGTGGCCCGTACGGTCGAGCCGGCGCCCGCCGCACAGCAGCAGGGCCGCTCCGAGCAGGGGCGCCGCGATCAGCAGCGCAATGAGGTTCTCTGCGTTGTCCACGAGTCTGCGACCCCTTACAGCTTCATCAGGCTGGCGTCGTCGACCGAGGCCGAGTGGCGGGAACGGAAGAGCGAGACGATGATCGCGAGTCCGACGACGACCTCAGCGGCGGCGACGACCATCGTGAAGAAGGCGATGATCTGCCCGTCGAGATTGCCGTGCATCCGGGAGAAGGTGACGAACGCGAGATTGCAGGCGTTGAGCATCAGCTCGACGCACATGAAGACGACGATCGCGTTCCGCCTGATCAGCACGCCCGCCGCACCGATGGTGAACAACAGGGCGGCAAGGTAGAGGTAGTTGACCGGATTCACCGCTTGGCCTCCTTTCCGTCGCGCCGTCCGTCCCGGGCGGGCTCGTCCCGGTCGGGCTCGTCCCGGTCGCGTCCGAGGCGCTCCTCCGAGCGCTGCTCCAGCGCCTTGAGGTCGTTCAGCGCTTCGCCGGACACGTCACGGATCTGACCTCGTGCGCGCAGCGTCTTGTTGACGGTGAGCTCGGACGGGGTGCCGTCCGGGAGCAGACCCGCGATGTCCACCGCGTTGTGCCGGGCGTACACGCCGGGGGCGGGAAGCGGCGGCAGGTGCTTGCCCTCGCGGACGCGCTGCTCGGCCAGCTCCCGCTGGGTCCTGGCGCGCTCGGTGCGCTCGCGGTGGGTGAGGACCATCGCGCCGACGGCCGCCGAGATCAGCAGCGCGCCGGTGATCTCGAAGGCGAAGACGTACTTGGTGAAGATGAGGGCGGCCAGACCCTCGACGTTGCCGCCCGCATTGGCCTGGCCCAGCCCGACGAACGATCCCGAGGTCAGCGAGGCGTTGCCGATACCGGCGATCAGCAGAACCCCGAAGCCGAGTCCGCAGAGCGCCGCCCACCAGCGCTGCCCCTTGATGGTCTCCTTGAGGGAGTCCGCGGCCGTCACACCGACGAGCATGACGACGAAGAGGAACAGCATCATGATCGCGCCGGTGTAGACGACGATCTGGACGATGCCCAGGAAGTAGGCGCCGTTGGCGAGATAGAAGACCGCCAGGACGATCATGGTCCCGGCGAGGCACAGCGCGCTGTGCACGGCCTTCCTCATCAGGATGGTGCACAGCGCACCGACGACGGCGACCGTGCCCAGCACCCAGAACTGGACGGCCTCGCCGGTCGAGGTGGCCGCGGCGAGCGTGGCACTCATGCGTCCACCCCCTGATCTTCCGGCTTCTCGCCCTTGGAGGTGGCGACCTGGCGCTCGGTGCCGGGGGCGGCCTCGGTGACCAGGCCCCGGTAGTAGTCCTGTTCGTCCGTGCCGGGGTGGATCGCGTGCGGGGTGTCGACCATGCCCGGCTCGAGTCCCGCGAGCAGCTGCTCCTTCGTGTAGATCAGGTTCTCTCGGGAGCTGTCGGCCAGTTCGAACTCGTTGGTCATCGTGAGCGCCCGGGTCGGGCATGCCTCGATGCACAGTCCGCACAGGATGCAGCGGGCGTAGTTGATCTGGTACACCCGGCCGTACCGCTCGCCGGGCGAGTAACGCTCCTCGTCGGTGTTGTCCGCGCCTTCCACGTAGATGGCGTCCGCGGGGCAGGCCCAGGCGCACAGCTCGCAGCCGATGCACTTCTCCAGCCCGTCCGGGTGCCGGTTGAGCTGGTGCCGGCCGTGGAAGCGCGGCGCCGTCGTCTTCTGCTGCTCCGGGTACTGCTCGGTCAGCCGCTTCTTGAACATGGCCTTGAAGGTCACGCCGAAGCCGGCAACCGGGTTCTGGAACGAGCTCTCGGATTCCTCAGACACCGTCAGCCTCCTTTCCGTCACGAGGACCGTCACTGTCAGTATTCGTGCCGCCACTGACAATCAGCTCGCGGTCGCGGCGCGGCCGCCTGCGCGGCACGGGTGGCAACTCCTGCCCGGGCAGCGGAGGCACCGGGAATCCGCCCGCCATCGGGTCGAAGGGCGCCGGTGCCGCCGCCTCTTCGCCGGCCTGTTCACCCTTGCCGCGGAAGAGGTCGACGACGAAGGACAGCAGCAGCACGGCGAGGACGGCCCCGCCCACGTACAGCACGATCTGGGTGAAGTCCCGGCCGTCGTTGCGCAGCGCCCGTACGGTCGCGACCAGCATCAGCCAGACGACCGAAACGGGGATGAGCACCTTCCAGCCGAGCCTCATCAGCTGGTCGTAGCGGACGCGCGGGAGCGTGCCGCGCAGCCAGATGAAGAAGAACAGCAGCAGCTGGACCTTGATGACGAACCAGAGCATCGGCCACCAGCCGTGGTTCGCCCCCTCCCAGAAGGTGCTGATCGGGTAGGGGGCCCGCCAGCCACCGAGGAAGAGCGTGACCGAGACCGCCGAGACGGTGACCATGTTGACGTACTCGGCGAGCATGAACAGCGCGAACTTGATGGAGGAGTACTCGGTGTTGAACCCGCCGACCAGGTCGCCCTCGGACTCCGGCATGTCGAACGGAGCCCGGTTGGTCTCGCCGACCATCGTCACGATGTAGATCAGGAACGAGACCGGCAGCAGCACGATGTACCAGCGGTCCGCCTGCGCCTCGACGATCGCCGAGGTCGACATCGACCCGGAGTAGAGGAAGACGGAGGCGAAGGCCGCGCCCATGGCGATCTCGTACGAGATCATCTGCGCGCAGGACCGCAGTCCGCCGAGCAGCGGATAGGTCGAGCCGGACGACCAGCCCGCCAGCACGATGCCGTAGATGCCGACCGAGGCGACCGCGAGGATGTAGAGCATCGCGATCGGCAGATCGGTGAGCTGCATCGTGGTCCGCTGGCCGAAGATCGAGATCTCGTTGTCGGCTGGACCGAAGGGGATCACGGCGATCGCCATGAAAGCGGGGATCGCGGCGACGACCGGAGCAAGGATGTAGACCACCTTGTCCGCACGCTTGACGATCACGTCCTCCTTGAGCATCAGCTTGACGCCGTCCGCAAGGGACTGGAGGAGGCCCCAGGGACCGTGCCGGTTGGGGCCGATGCGCAGCTGCATCCAGGCGACGACCTTGCGCTCCCACACGATGGAGAACAGCACGGTCACCATCAGGAAGGCGAAGCAGAAGACCGCCTTGATGACGACGAGCCACCAGGGATCCCGTCCGAAGAGCGAGAGGTCCTCGGCGGCGAGGAGGATCGGGTTCATGCGCGCACCTCCGGTACGTCGTCACTGCCGACGGCCTCCGGGCCGGCGGCAGCAGCCGGACCGATGCGGACGAGCCGGCCGGGCGCCACGCCCGAGTCGTTCAGCACCCCGCCGCCCGTCGAGTTGAGCGGAAGCCAGACCACCCGGTCGGGCATCTCGGTCACCTGCAGCGGGAGTTGTACGGAACCGGCCGGTCCGGTGACGGCGAGGACATCGCCGTCCTTGACTCCGGTCTCCGCCGCGGTGGCGGCGGAGAGACGGGCGACCGCCGCATGCCGGGTGCCGGCCAGCGCATCGTCGCCCTCCTGGAGCAGCCCCTGGTCGAGCAGCATCCGGTGGCCCGCGAGCACCGCCTCGCCCGCGCCGGCGCGCGGCACCGGCCGGGCGGTCTCGGCGGGCGCGGAGGCCCGCGGCCCCTGCCATCCACCGAGCCGGTCCATCTCCCGCCGCGCCGACCGCAGATCCGGCAGCGCGAGGTGCACGTCCAGGGCGTCGGCGAGCATGTGCAGCACGCGGGCGTCCGTGGGCGGCAGTGGCCGGGTCATCTGGTCGGGCTTCAGCGCGGCTTCGAAGAGCCGTGCCCTGCCCTCCCAGTTGAGGAAGGTTCCGGGCTTCTCTGCGACGGCTGCAACCGGGAAGACCACGTCGGCGCGCGAGGTCACCTCGCTCGGCCGCAGTTCCAGCGAGACGAGGAAGCCCACCGCGTCGAACGCCTCGCGTGCGCGTGCGGGATCGGGCAGATCCGCGGTCTCGACGCCCGCGATGACCAGGGCACCCAGCTCACCGGTGGCCGCCGCCTCGACGATCTGGCCGGTGTCGCGGCCGTAGCGGTGCGGCAGTTCGCGTACGCCCCAGGCCGCCGCGGTCTCCTCACGGGCCCGCGGGTCGGTGGCGGGACGGCCGCCGGGCAGCAGCGACGGAATCGCGCCCGCCTCGACGGCGCCGCGCTCGCCCGCCCGGCGCGGGATCCACACCAGCCCGGCACCGGTCGCGGTGGCGGTCCGTACCGCTGCCGTCAGGGCGCCGGGCACTCCGGCGAGCCGCTCGCCGACGACGATCACGGCTCCGGGAGCGCGCAGTGCCTCGGCCGCAGCGGCGCCGTCCGCGTCGAGCCCTGTACCGGACGCGAGCGCGTTCAGCCACTCGGTCTCGGTGCCGGGGGCCGCAGGCAGCAGAACGCCTCCGGCCTTCGTCAGACCACGGGTGGCGTACGGGGCGAGGGCGAAGGTCCGCTGGCCGTGCTTGCGGGAGGCCTTGCGCAGCCTCAGGAAGACACCGGGGGCCTCCTCCTCGGACTCGAAGCCCGCGAGCAGCACGGCGGGGGCAGCCGTCAGGGAGGTGTAGGTGACTCCCTTGCCGTCCAGATCCCGGCCGTGGCCGGCCACCGACGACGCCAGGAAGTCGGCCTCCTCGGCGGAGTGCACCCGTGCACGGAAGTCGATGTCGTTGGTGTCGAGGGCGATCCGCGCGAACTTGGCGTACGCGTAGGCGTCCTCGACGGTGAGCCGGCCGCCGGTCAGCACCGCCGCCCTGCCGCGCGCGGCGGCGAGTCCGGTGGCCGCCGCCTCCAGGGCCTCGGGCCAGCTCGCCGGCTCCAGCTCGCCCGTCTCCTTGTTCCGTACGAGCGGAGTGGTGAACCGGTCGCGCTGCTGGGCGTAGCGGAAGCCGAAACGGCCCTTGTCGCAGATCCACTCCTCGTTGACCTCGGGGTCGTCGGCGGCGAGCCGGCGCATGACCTTGCCACGCCGGTGGTCGGTGCGGGTGGCACAACCACCGGCGCAGTGCTCGCACACCGAGGGCGACGACACCAGGTCGAAGGGGCGGGAGCGGAAGCGGTACGCCGCCGAGGTCAGCGCGCCGACCGGGCAGATCTGGATGGTGTTCCCGGAGAAGTACGACTCGAAGGGGTCGCCCTCACCGGTGCCGACCTGCTGGAGCGCACCGCGCTCGAGGAGCTCGATCATCGGGTCTCCGGCGATCTGGTTCGAGAAGCGGGTGCAGCGCGCGCACAGCACGCACCGTTCGCGGTCGAGCAGCACCTGGGTGGAGATGTTGACGGGCTTCTCGTACGTCCGCTTCCTGCCCTCGAAGCGGGACTCGGCCTGGCCGTGCGACACGGCCTGGTTCTGCAGGGGGCACTCGCCGCCCTTGTCGCAGACCGGGCAGTCGAGGGGGTGGTTGATGAGCAGCAGCTCCATGACGCCCTGCTGCGCCTTCTCGGCGACGGGCGAGGTGAGCTGTGACTTCACCACCATCCCATCGGTGCAGGTGATGGTGCAGGAGGCCATCGGCTTGCGCTGGCCCTCGACCTCGACGATGCACTGCCGGCAGGCGCCGACCGGGTCGAGGAGGGGGTGGTCGCAGAACCGGGGAATCTCGATGCCGAGCAGTTCGGCGGCGCGGATGACCAGAGTGCCCTTGGGCACGCTGATCTCGATGCCGTCGATGGTCAGGGAGACCAGGTCCTCGGGCGGGACGGCGGCCTCGCCGCCCCCGGAGGGAGCGCTATTCGTGGTCACAGTCATGCGTTCACCTCCATGGTGTCGGCGGGCCGGTCCGCCCAGGCGGTGGACTTCGCCGGGTCGAAGGGGCAGCCCTTGCCGCGAATGTGCTGCTCGTACTCGTCCCGGAAGTACTTCAGGGAGGAGAAGATCGGCGAGGCGGCGCCGTCGCCGAGGGCACAGAACGACTTGCCGTTGATGTTGTCGGCGATGTCGTTCAGCTTGTCGAGGTCGCTCATGGTGCCGGCCCCGTTCTCGATGTCATGCAGCAACTGGACGAGCCAGTAGGTGCCTTCGCGGCAGGGCGTGCACTTGCCGCAGGACTCGTGGGCGTAGAACTCGGTCCAGCGGGTGACGGCCCGTACGACACAGGTCGTCTCGTCGAAGCACTGGAGTGCCTTGGTGCCGAGCATCGACCCGGCGGCTCCCACGCCCTCGTAGTCCAGCGGGACATCGAGGTGCTCGTCGGTGAACATCGGGGTGGACGAGCCGCCCGGTGTCCAGAACTTGAGCCGGTGGCCGGGGCGCATCCCGCCGCTCATGTCGAGCAGCTGGCGCAGGGTGATGCCGAGCGGTGCCTCGTACTGCCCGGGTCCGGCGACGTGGCCGCTCAGCGAGTACAGCGTGAAGCCCGGGGACTTCTCGCTGCCCATCGAACGGAACCAGTCCTTGCCCTTGTTGAGGATCGCGGGAACCGAGGCGATGGACTCGACGTTGTTCACCACAGTGGGGCACGCGTACAGACCGGCGACCGCGGGGAAGGGGGGACGCAGCCGGGGCTGGCCGCGCCTGCCTTCCAGGGAGTCCAGCAGCGCGGTCTCCTCACCGCAGATGTACGCGCCCGCGCCCGCGTGCACGGTGAGCTCGAGATCGAGCCCGCTGCCGAGGATGTTCTTGCCGAGGTAGCCGGCCTCGTACGCCTCACGCACCGCCTCGTGCAGCCTGCGCAGTACGGGGACGACCTCACCCCGCACATAGATGAAGGCGTGGTTGGACCGGATCGCATAGCAGGCGATCACGATTCCCTCGATGAGGGAGTGCGGGTTGGCGAAGAGGAGCGGGATGTCCTTGCAGGTCCCCGGCTCCGATTCGTCGGCGTTGACGACGAGGTAGTGGGGTTTGCCGTCGCCCTGGGGAATGAACTGCCACTTCATTCCGGTGGGGAAGCCCGCACCGCCACGGCCGCGCAGACCGGAATCCTTGACGTAGGCGATGAGATCGTCCGGGGTCATCGCGAGGGCCTTGCGCAGGCCTTCGTAGCCCTCGTGGCGCAGGTAGGTGCTCAGGGTCCAGGACTCGGGCTGGTCCCAGAAGGCGGACAGCACGGGCACGAGCAGCTTCTCGGGGCTCGCCTCTCCACCGGCCTCCGGTCCGTACTCGGTGGACACGGTCATCACTCCCCCTCCTCGGAAACCGGGCCGGCCGGGTGGGCCGGGTCGGACGCCGATGTCTGCTGCGGCGCGTCATGCGAACTGAGGTGGTCGGACGGCGTCCCGTCCTGCGGGGCGGCGCCACGCGGGTGGACCACGCGCGGCTGCGGCGACTCGCCCCTGGCCAGCCGGAGTCCGATCAGTGACGCCGGGCCCGCACCACCGGTCGCGTCGACGGCACCGGGGCGCTCGTCGGGGAAGCCGGCCAGGATGCGCGCGGTCTCCTTGAAGGTGCACAGCGGGGCGCCGCGGGTCGGCTCGACGGTGCGCCCGGCCCTCAGGTCGTCGACGAGCTGTCGTGCCGATTCGGGCGTCTGGTTGTCGAAGAACTCCCAGTTGACCATCACGACCGGGGCGAAGTCGCAGGCCGCGTTGCACTCGATGTGCTCGAGCGTGATCTTGCCGTCCTCGGTGGTCTCGCTGTTGCCGACGCCGAGATGCTCCTTGAGCTCCGAGAAGATGGCGTCGCCGCCCATCACCGCGCAGAGCGTGTTGGTGCACACGCCCACCTGGTAGTCGCCGGAGGGCTTGCGCCGGTACATCGTGTAGAAGGTGGCGACGGCCGTGACCTCCGCCGTCGTCAGCCCCAGCAGCTCCGCGCAGAAACGCATCCCGGTGCGGGTGACATGGCCCTCCTCCGACTGCACGAGGTGGAGCAGCGGCAGCAGCGCGGACCGGCTGTCCGGGTAGCGGCCGATGACCTCCTTGGCGTCGGCCTCGAGCCTGGCCCGTACGTCGGCCGGGTAGTCGGGTGCGGGGAGCTGGGGCATCCCCAAGCTGACGTCAGTCACCGGTCGACGCCTCCCATCACGGGGTCGATGGATGCCACGGCGACGATCACGTCGGCGACCTGGCCGCCCTCGCACATCGCCGCCATGGACTGCAGATTGGTGAACGACGGGTCACGGAAGTGGACCCGGTAGGGGCGGGTGCCGCCGTCGGAGACGACATGGACACCTAGTTCGCCCTTGGGCGACTCGACGGCCGCGTACGCCTGTCCGGCCGGGACCCGGAAGCCCTCGGTCACCAGCTTGAAGTGGTGGATCAGGGCCTCCATGGAGGTGCCCATGATCTTCTTGATGTGGTCGAGGGAGTTGCCGAGACCGTCCGGGCCGAGCGCGAGCTGCGCGGGCCAGGCGATCTTCTTGTCGGCGACCATGACCGGGCCGGGTGCGAGCCGGTCGAGGCACTGCTCGACGATCCGCAGCGACTGGCGCATCTCCTCCAGACGGATCAGGAAGCGGCCGTACGAGTCGCACGTGTCGGCGGTCGGCACGTCGAACTCGTAGTTCTCGTATCCGCAGTAGGGATCGGTCTTGCGCAGGTCGTGCGGCAGGCCGGTGGAGCGCAGGATCGGCCCCGTCGCGCCGAGCGCCATGCATCCGGCCAGGTCGAGATAGCCGATGCCCTGCATGCGGCCCTTGAAGATCGGGTTCCCGGTGGCGAGCTTGTCGTACTCGGGAAGGTTCCTCTTCATCTTCTTCACGAACTCGCGGATCTGGTCCACGGAGCCCGGAGGCAGGTCCTGGGCGAGGCCACCGGGACGGATGTACGCGTGGTTCATCCGCAGACCGGTGATGAGTTCGTAGATGTCGAGAATGAGTTCACGATCACGGAATCCGTAGATCATGATCGTGGTGGCGCCGAGCTCCATGCCTCCCGTGGCGATGCACACCAGGTGGGAGGAGAGCCGGTTCAGCTCCATGAGCAGCACCCGGATGACCGAGGCCCGGTCCGGGATCTGGTCCTCGATGCCGAGCAGCTTCTCGACCGCGAGGCAGTACGCCGTCTCGTTGAAGAAGGGCGTCAGGTAGTCCATGCGCGTGACGAAGGTGGTGCCCTGCGTCCAGGTGCGGTACTCGAGGTTCTTCTCGATGCCCGTGTGGAGATAGCCGATGCCGCAGCGGGCCTCGGTGACGGTCTCGCCGTCGATCTCCAGGATGAGGCGGAGCACGCCGTGGGTGGACGGGTGCTGGGGCCCCATGTTGACGACGATGCGCTCGTCGTCGGCCTTGGCCGCGGTCTGTGCGACCTCGTCCCAGTCGCCGCCGGTGACTGTATATACAGTCCCCTCGGTGGTTTCGCGTGCGCTTGCAGATGAGGTGGTCACGAGTACGACCTCCGCTGGTCCGGAGCCGGGATCTGGGCGCCCTTGTACTCGACGGGGATACCGCCGAGGGGGTAGTCCTTGCGCTGCGGGAAGCCCTGCCAGTCGTCCGGCATCATGATCCGGGTGAGGGCGGGGTGGCCGTCGAAGACCAGGCCGAAGAAGTCGTACGCCTCGCGCTCGTGCCAGTCGTTGGTCGGATAGACCTCGACGAGGGACGGGACGTGGGCGTCCGTGTCCGGGGCGCTGACCTCCAGGCGGATCAGCCGGCCGTGCGTGATCGAGCGCAGATGGTAGACGGCGTGCAGCTCGCGGCCCTTGTCGCCGGGGTAGTGGACCCCGCTGACACCCGTGCAGAGCTCGAAGCGCAGCGCCGGGTCGTCGCGCAGCGTCCTGGCGACCCGGACGATGTGCTCGCGCGCAATGTGGAAGGTGAGCTCGCCACGGTCGACGACGGTCTTCTCGATCGCGCTCTCGGGGAGAAGGTCCTGCTCCTCCAGGGCGCCCTCGAGCTCGTCGGCGACCTCGTCGAACCAGCCGCCGTAGGGGCGGGTGGCCGCGCCGGGCAACCGGACGGATCGTACGAGTCCGCCGTAGCCGGAGGTGTCGCCGCCGTTGTTGGCGCCGAACATGCCGCGCTGGACGCGGATCTCCTCCCCGTGCTCACCGCGCTGACCGGGCAGGTTCTGCTCGCTGAGTTCCTTCTCGGGGTTCGGCTGGTCGGTCATCGCTGCCTCCCCTTGGTCTTCCCCGGAACCGACGCCCGGGTGGGGGTCCCCCCACGCCCGCAGGGCGTACGGGGTGTGCACCCTTCTCCGCCCGCGCTGCGCAGAGGTGCGGCTTCGGTCATGGTCCGCGGCCCGGCGGCCGCACGTGCGTCGCTCACCGGAGCAGCCCCTTCATCTCGATCGTCGGGAGCGCCTTGAGAGCGGCTTCCTCCGCCTCGCGGGCCGCTTCCTCCGCGTTCACACCGAGCTTGGAGCTCTGGATCTTCTGGTGGAGCTTGAGAATCGCGTCCATCAGCATCTCCGGGCGCGGGGGACAGCCCGGCAAATAGATGTCAACAGGAACAATGTGGTCAACGCCCTGCACAATCGCGTAATTGTTGAACATTCCACCCGACGATGCGCAAACCCCCATGGAGATCACCCACTTGGGGTTGGGCATCTGGTCGTACACCTGGCGCAGGACCGGCGCCATCTTCTGACTCACCCGTCCGGCGACGATCATCAGGTCCGCCTGCCGCGGGGAACCGCGGAAGACCTCCATGCCGAAGCGGGCCAGGTCGTACCTGCCCGCGCCGGTCGTCATCATCTCGATGGCGCAGCAGGCCAGGCCGAAGGTGGCGGGGAAGACGGATGCCTTGCGCACCCAACCCGCGGCCTGTTCGACGGTGGTCAGCAGGAAGCCGCTCGGAAGTTTCTCTTCGAGTCCCATTGGTGTGCTCCTCAGCCCCTCAGTCCCATTCCAGGCCGCCGCGCCGCCAGACGTACGCGTAGGCGACGAAGACGGTGAGCACGAAGAGCAGCATCTCCACGAGCCCGAAGATCCCCAGGGCGTCGAAGGTGACGGCCCAGGGATAGAGGAAGACGATCTCGATATCGAAAATGATGAAGAGCATCGCCGTCAGGTAGTACTTGATGGGGAAGCGGCCCCCTCCGGCCGGCGTCGGCGTCGGCTCGATACCGCATTCATAGGCCTCGAGCTTCGCCCGGTTGTAGCGCTTCGGGCCGATGAGCGTGGCCATGACCACGGAGAAGATCGCAAAGCCTGCCCCTAGGGCGCCGAGCACGAGGATGGGCGCGTAAGCATTCACGCTCCTCGCTCCTTCCAGTCGTCCTTGACCGTTGGACCGCACCGCCGGGCATCCGTCGCCACCTCGAAGATCGTGCATATGTGAGGCAGTTCACAAGCCCGACTGCTCCGCATCCTATGCCTGCCGGTCTGTGATCTGCGACACGGGGTACGACAACGTCTTTGTGATCTCCACCACCTGACGAAGGATCATGAAGTCGGATGAGCGGTGATCTTGCACACGAAGCGCACGAGCGACTACAAGAGGTCACTCTTCGGTGCGTTACCGCTGGTCAGGGGCGTGCGGTCAATACCAGGAGTGCCACATACACGCAAATTCGCGAGTGGCCGGACAGGGTGGTAGGGGGTGCCTGTCACTCAAGCGAGGGGCCCCGGGTACGGAAGTGGACGCGTGCATCCGTTCACGAGCAACCGACCCGTGCATGACACGCGCCCGGCCCCCGGCGAACCGCTCCACGACCACCCCGCGGGGCCCACTCCCCGCGACCGCCGGGACACCTCCGGGGCGACCTTCCGGCCCCCACCCCCCGAAGCGCCCCCGAAGGGCGGCGGGCGGTGACCTTTCTGTGACCTGTACCACTCCCGCACGGGCACCGGAATTCAGGGCTTGGCCATCGGTGTGAAGGGGTGGTAAGCGGCGGGCAATACGGACCTTTTGCTGAAAGTCCATGATCACAGCCCTGATCATGGATGCCCGTTTTGCCCGTTACGGCGTCAATAAAGGTCCCAGGAAAGCGGATTACGAGATTCCGAACGTAACTGTGGCGCAACACACGTTTCTTGAAGGGAACCGGCGGTCCTTGATACCGGTTGTCCTCATGTCCCACACCGCTCACATACGAAGCCACCGGAAGCCCCGCCCGCAGAGCGCCTCGAAGCTCGCGCTCCGGGCCGGAGTTGCCGGTGGCGTCCTCAGCACTATCGCAGTGGCCGGTAGCGCCGGACCGGCGAACGCCGAGCCGGTGACCGAGACCATCGAGATGCCCGCGCTCACTCTCGAGACCCCGGCACTCGCCAGCGCCGTGGCCCTCTCGGCCGAGGCGACCCAGCAGGCGGCCCTGGACGCCCAGCTGAAGACCCAGGAGGACGCGGCCGCCGCCAAGGCAGCCAAGGCCGCCAAGAAGGCCAAGGACGAGGCCGTCCGCAAGGCCGAGGCCGAGAAGAAGGCCGAAGAGGCCGCCCGTGCCGAGTCGGAGCGTGCCTCGCGCACCTCCGAGCGCACCACCCTCTCCGCTTCCGGCTCGTCCAAGAGCGACTCCTCCACCCCCTCCGGCTCCGTCGGCACCGTCATCGCCTTCCTCAAGGCACAGCTCGGCGACGCCTACGTCATGGGCGCCACCGGCCCCAACGCCTGGGACTGCTCCAGCCTCGTCCAGGCCGCGTACCGTCAGGTCGGCGTGGACCTCCCGCGCGTCTCCCAGGACCAGTCGGTGGCCGGCACCCCGGTCTCCCTGGACAACGTCCAGGTCGGCGACATCCTCTACTGGGGCGGCGCCGGCTCGGCCTACCACGTGGGCGTCTACATCGGCGACGGCCAGTACCTCGACGCCGCCAACCCCAGCAAGGGCGTAGTGATCCAGGACCTGTCGGGCTACCCCGCGAGCGGTGCGGTCCGCGTACTCTGACGCACGGCTGCCCCTACGCCCCGAAACGGGCATTCGATACATAGGCATACGGAAGGGCCGCGGCTCCCGATGGGGAGCCGCGGCCCTTCCGTTGCCTGCGTCCGGGTGTCGCCGAGGAGCCCCGGGATCAGGACTTCGGGGCCACCTTCGAAAGACCGTTGATGATGCGGTCCATGGCGTCGCCGCCCTTCGGGTCCGTGAGGTTGGCGAGCATCTTCAGCGTGAACTTCATCAGCACCGGGTGGGTCAGTCCGCGCTGGGTCGCGATCTTCATGACCTTCGGGTTGCCGATGAGCTTCACGAAGGCACGGCCCAGCGTGTAGTAGCCGCCGTAGGTGTCCTTGAGGACCTTCGGGTAGTTGTGTAGGACGAGTTCGCGCTGGGCGGGCGTGGCCCGGGCGTGGGCCTGGACGATGACTTCGGCGGCGATCTGCCCGGATTCCATGGCGTAGGCGATGCCCTCGCCGTTGAACGGATTGACCAGGCCGCCCGCGTCGCCGACGAGCAGCAGACCGCGGGTGTAGTGGGGCTGCCGGTTGAAGGCCATCGGCAGGGCGGCGCCGCGGATCGGCCCCGTCATGTTCTCGGGGACGTACCCCCAGTCCTCGGGCATCGACGCGCACCAGGCCTTGAGGACCTCTCGCCAGTCCAGCTCCTTGAAGGAGGCGGAGGTGTTGAGCACGCCGAGACCCACGTTGGACGTGCCGTCGCCCATGCCGAAGATCCAGCCGTAGCCCGGCAGCAGCCGGTCCTCGCCGGGGCCGCGGCGGTCCCACAGCTCGAGCCAGGACTCCAGGTAGTCGTCGTCGTGGCGGGGGCTCGTGAAGTACGTGCGGACCGCGACGCCCATCGGGCGGTCCTCGCGGCGGTGCAGTCCCATCGCGAGCGAGATCCGCGAGGAGTTGCCGTCGGCGGCGACCACCAGCGGGGCGTGGAAGGTGACGGGGGTCTTCTCCTCGCCCAGCTTGGCGTGCACGCCGGTGATACGGCCCGTGCGGCCGTCGATGACCGGCTCGCCGACATTGCAGCGCTCGTACAGCCGAGCGCCAGCCTTCTGTGCCTGCCGCGCCAGCTGCTCGTCGAAGTCGTCACGCTTGCGCACGAGTCCGTAGTCGGGGTAGCTCGCGAGCTCCGGCCAGTCCAACTGCAGCCGTACCCCGCCGCCGATGATCCGCAGGCCCTTGTTGCGCAGCCAGCCCGCCTCTTCGGAGATGTCGATGCCCATGGCGACGAGCTGCTTGGTGGCACGGGGAGTGAGCCCGTCACCGCAGACCTTCTCGCGCGGGAACGCGGTCTTCTCCAGGAGGAGGACGTCCAGTCCCGCCTTGGCCAGGTGGTACGCGGTCGTGGAACCGGCCGGGCCCGCGCCGACGACGATCACATCTGCGGTGTGCTCGGAGAGGCTCTCGGTCACGGCGTGGTCTCCCGAAGACTCGATTTCGCGTGCTTGAAGGCACTGGACATGTGCAGTCTATGGGGGCGTACCGATCCACGAACCGAAGGGCTGTCCCATGAGCGAAACGCTTCCCGTCGCGCCTGTCGTGCAGTTGCGTGTGCCCACCGACGAGGACGCCCTGGCCTGGCACCGGATCTTCGCGGACCCGGAGGTCATGCAGTTCCACGGCGGTGCGCCCGCGGAACTCTCCGCCTACGAGGAACTGACGGCCCGTCAGCGCAGACACGACGCGGAGCGCGGCTTCTGCTTCTGGACGATGCTGGACACGGACGGTGACGTCATCGGCTTCACCGGCGCGCAGCCGTGGCCGCACGCGTGGGGCCCGGTGGGCGAGATCGAGATCGGCTGGCGGCTGGCCCGCAGGGCCTGGGGACAGGGCTACGCGACGGCCGCCGCCCGGATGGCGCTGGAGCGGGTACGGGCGACGGGGGTGTCGAGCGTGGTCGCCATGGTGGCGGCGGAGAACGAGCGGTCGATCGCCGTGACCCGGCGGCTCGGCATGGAGCTGGCCGAGACCTTCACGACACCGGTCTCCCGGCGGACGGGCTACTGCTTCAGGCTCGAGCTGCAGAGCGCCCTTCCGTAGGCGGTCAGAAGACCGAGAGCCCGGTCAGGGTCGTGAAACGGTCCAGGGCCGCCACGCCCGCCACCGAGTTGCCCCGCCGGTCGAGCCCGGGACTCCACACGCACAGCGTGCAGCGGCCGGGCACGACGGCGACGATCCCGCC
The DNA here is from genome assembly GCF_056435905.1 of Streptomyces sp. NPDC043861. Taxonomy (NCBI): domain Bacteria; kingdom Bacillati; phylum Actinomycetota; class Actinomycetes; order Kitasatosporales; family Streptomycetaceae; genus Streptomyces; species Streptomyces sp. NPDC043861. The sequence goes on from NZ_JBWKDP010000006.1 coordinate 317,085, forward strand.
GCCCACTCCGCTCTTGCCGGGCAGCCCGACCCGGTAGGCGAACTCCCCGGCCGCGTCGTACGTACCGCATGTGAGCATCACGGCGTTGACCTGCTTCGCCTCGCTGCGGGTCAGCAGCCGGGAGCCGTCGGCGCGCAGCCCGTGACGGGCCAGGAAGCGGGCCGCCAGGGCGAGATCGGCACAGCTCATCTCGATCGAGCACTGCCAGAAGTAGTGGTCGAGCAGTATCGGCACGGGGTTGGCGATATTGCCGTACGAGGCCATGAAGTGGGCCAGGGCGGCGTTGCGGTCGCCGTGCTCCGACTCGGAGGCGGCGACCTCCTGGGCGAAGGACAGATCCGGATTCCCGCTCTCCGCGCGCAGGAACTCCAGGAGCTCACTGCTCGCGTCGCCGGTGAGCGTCTGCAGCCGGTCGGTGACGACCAGCGCGCCCGCGTTGATGAAGGGATTGCGCGGGATGCCGTTCTCGTACTCCAGCTGGACGAGCGAGTTGAACGGGTTGCCCGATGGTTCGCGGCCCACCCGCTCCCAGAGTTCGTCGCCGCCGAGGGAGAGGGCGAGGGCGAGGGCGAAGACCTTGGTGACGGACTGGGCGGAGAACGGGTGCTCCCAGTCGCCGGTCCCGTACACCTTGCCGTCGAGGTCCGCGACGGCCATGCCGAAGCGGCCGGGATCGACCGACGCGAGGGCGGGGATGTACTCGGCGGGAGTGCCGCTGCCGACGAGCGGCGCCACATCCTCCGCGATGCGCTCCAGCAGTGCCTGGTAGTCCATGGGGCCGACCCGGTCCTGGTCCTGGGGCCTACTGCGGCTTGGTGCCGCGGTGCAGTGCGACGATGCCACCGCTCAGATTTCGCCACGCCACCTTCGTCCAGCCGGCCTTCTGCAGCAGACGGGCGAGCTCCGCCTGTTCGGGCCAGGACTGGATCGACTCGGCGAGATAGACGTACGCGTCCGGGTTCGAGGACACCGCACGGGCCACCGGCGGCAGGGCCCGCATCAGGTACTCCTCGTACACGGTGCGCAGCGGCGCCCACGTCGGATGCGAGAACTCGCAGATCACGACGCGCCCACCCGGCTTGGTCACCCGGTACAGCTCGCGCAGCGCCTGATCGGTGTCCTGCACGTTGCGCAGCCCGAAGGAGATCGTCACGGCGTCGAAGACGCCGTCCCGGAACGGCAGCTTCGTGGCGTCGCCCGCGGTCAGCGGCAGCCACGGATGCCGCTTCTTTCCCTCGCTCAGCATCCCGAGGGAGAAGTCGCACGGCACGACGTACGCGCCGGTGCGGGTGAACGGCAGCGAGGACGTGCCGGTACCGGCAGCGAGGTCGAGGACCTTCTGCGCGGGGCGCGCGTCGACCGCCTTGGCGACCTCCTTGCGCCAGCGCCGGTCCTGGCCGAGCGAGAGCACGTCATTGGTGAGGTCGTAGTTCGCCGCCACGTCGTCGAACATGGAGGCGACTTCGTGCGGCTGCTTGTCCAGGGAGGCTCGGATCACGCTCCCCATTCAAGCAGCACGCCCCCGAGGACCGCCCCCGACCCGGTCGGCGCCGCGACAGGGAGCCGCGCAGCACGACGAGGGCGAGCCCGAAAGGGGGCGCCGGTACCCAGCCGGTTCCGGCCGCGTACGTCCGCCACGGCGCCGGAACGGAGCGCCGTCAGCGCGCCCGGTACACCAACCGCCCTGCGAGGACGGTCGCGACGCAGGCGGCGGCGCCCTGGGTGCGCAGTGTGCTCACAGGCGGTTCGTCGACCGGCACGTCGAAGACGGCGAACGTCGCGTCCCTGCCCTCGTACGCGAGCGGCGGCAGCTGGAACGCCTCCGTCGCCGGCCGGCCTTCGAACGGGTCCAGTGACGGCGGGCCCGGCGGATCCGTGAACCTCTCCTCCACCGTCAGCCCCGCGCGGGCAACGGCGTCCACGACCGTGTGCCGCCGCAAGGTCCCGGCCACCGCAACCGTGCCGTGGGCGAGCATCCGCTGCACACCGCGCCGGGCGCTCGCACCCCAGCGGGCGTCGGTCATGTCCAGCGCCGCGAGCGCTGCGCCCGTCAGCGGCTCGGTGCCGAGCTCGTCCGCCTCGCGCGGATCGGGGTGGTAGGCCTGCTCCAGCAGTTCGGGACCGTGGACATTGACCAGGCCCGGTGTGAGCACACCGGGCCACCACCTCACCCGTGCCTGCGGATATGCGGCGGCCAGCCGCTCGTACGGGCCGACAGCCGCGATCTCGCGGCCCTGGACGGCGACCGCACCGCCCGGCACGGCCTCCAGGCCGCCGCCGGGCAGCAGCAGACCCGCGGCATGGATCGTCGGCACGACGACGTCAGTTGGCGTTCAGCAGCTTGAGCTCGGGATGCGCCGTGCCGCCCTCGATCGCCGTCGAGGAGATGTGCGAGGCCACGCGCTCGTCGACCGGGTCGTTCGCCGGGTCGTCGTGGACGACGATGTGCTCGTACGTCGTCGTCCGCTGCGCCGGGACGCGGCCCGACTTGCGGATCAGGTCGATGATCTCCAGGCGGTTGGAGCGGTGCTTCGCGCCGGCCGAGGAGACGACGTTCTCCTCCAGCATGATCGAACCCAGGTCGTCGGCGCCGTAGTGGAGCGACAGCTGGCCGATCTCCTTGCCGGTGGTCAGCCACGAGCCCTGGATGTGGGCGACGTTGTCGAAGAAGAGCCGCGCAATGGCGATCATCCGCAGGTATTCGAAGATCGTGGCCTGCGTACGGCCCTTGAGGTGGTTGTTCTCGGGCTGGTAGGTGTACGGGATGAAGGCCCGGAAGCCGCCCGTCCGGTCCTGCACATCGCGGATCATGCGCATGTGCTCGATGCGCTCGGCGTTGGTCTCGCCGGTACCCATCAGCATCGTGGACGTCGACTCGACGCCCATCCGGTGCGCGGTCTCCATGATCTCCAGCCAGCGCTCGCCGGACTCCTTCAGCGGCGCGATCGCCTTGCGCGGCCGCTCGGGCAGCAACTCGGCACCGGCGCCCGCGAAGGAGTCCAGACCGGCGGCGTGGATACGCGAGATGGCCTCCTCGACGGAGACACCGGAGATCCGGGCCATGTGCTCGACCTCGGAGGCGCCGAGGGAGTGGATCACCAGCTGCGGGAAGGCGTTCTTGATGGCGGCGAAATGCTTCTCGTAGTACTCGACGCCGTAGTCGGGGTGGTGGCCGCCCTGGAACATGATCTGGGTGCCGCCCAGCTCGACGGTCTCGGCGCAGCGCCGCAGGATGTCGTCGAGGTCGCGAGTCCAGCCCTTGGCGGTGTCCTTCGGCGGCGCGTAGAAGGCGCAGAACTTGCAGGCCGTGACACAGACGTTGGTGTAGTTGATGTTGCGCTCGATGATGTACGTCGCAATGTGCTCCGTACCGGCGTAACGCCGGCGGCGTACAGCATCGGCAGCGGCGCCCAGCGCGTGCAGCGGCGCGGACCGGTAGAGGTCGAGCGCCTCCTCGGGGGTGATCCGCCCGCCCTCGGCGGCACGGTCCAGGACGCACTGTTGGTCGGCCTTCTGGGTCACCGGGAGTCACCTTTCGGCGGTGTTTCGGGGCGTTGCGCGGGCCGGACCAGCCTACGACAGCCCCGAGAGCGGATACCGACGCACCCTCGGCCCCGCCGGTCGGAGGCGTCGGCGGGCCCCCAGGTCCTCCTCGCGCGGCGCACCTGCGCCGGACCCGCCGCGCGGCCTCGGCGTGAGCCCTCCGGGGTCACGCGCCCGGCGTCCCGCTCGTCGCACCGGTGACGAGCGCCCGCGCGGGGCGGATCCGTCCCGCGGGTGGGCGGATCCGGGCACGCCGTCACGGTTGCACGGTCATCCGCCGCTCCTGGCCAGATCACCGGCCGGGTTGCCCGCGCGGGCGTCATGGGAGACGTAGCGCAGGGTGTTCCCGCTCAGTTCGAGGCGGATGCCCGTCGTGCCCTCGGAGCACACACCCGTGCTCCGAGGGCCACGCTTCGCGTCGACGACCAGGGTCCGCTCGTCGGCGCTGGTGGCGGTGAGCAGGTCCTCGCAGATGAAGTTCCCGAGGATGTCGGTCTGTTCGGCCGTGCCGATCCGCTCGCCGGTACGGCCGGGTTGGATGGTCACCTTCATCGTGCCGGCGGGCAGACCGGAGGCCGTGATCGCTCCCTCCCAGGTACCGAGGAAGGACTTGGGCACGTCCTTCGCCGGGCCCGACCCGCCGTCCGCCGGCTTGCTGGACGCCGACGACGCGGGTGGTTCGGCCGCCGAGTCCTTGAGGTCGCCGCCACCACCCGGAAGGAGGTCGAAGAGAACGCCCGCGCCCACGGTCACCACGGCCAGAGCACCCGCCACGGCGAGGGCGACCGTACAGCTGATCCTGCGGGCGCCACCGGAGCGGTCACGTTCCGTACTCGTGGTCACCGACAGGGAAAGACGGCCGGGTTTCCCGGCCTCGGTGCCGAGGGCCCCGGCCGTCTGCGGGGCCCCGCTCGCATGGGCCGCGAACGGCGGCGACGTGGGCGGCGGAGTCGCGGGGGGCACGAATGCCGACTGCAGCGGTGCCCCGGACAGCGGCCGCGGCCGGTCGGCCGGCGGGTCGATCCTCGGACCGAACACCCCCATCGCCTGTCTGGTGAACGGCACGGGACCGGACACCTCCGGGTCCTGCCGGGCCGGCTCCAGGTCGAGGAGCCGGACCGCCGTCCGGCTGACCTGCTCCACCAGCGGGCCGGGCAGCCAGCCCGCGGCCACGAGCGCGCCGGCGCCGGCGCCCGGGGCGAGCTGGCGGACCAGGTCCTCGGGCGAGGGCCGCGCGGACGGGTCCTTGGCCAGGCAGGCGGCGACGAGGACGCGCAGCTCCCCCGTGAGGGCACCCAGTTCGGGCTCCTCATGGACCACCTTGTAGAGCAGCGCCGCCGATGAGTCGCCCGGGAAGGGCGCAGCTCCGTTGGCTGCGTAGGCGAGGACGGCGCCGAGCGAGAAGACGTCGGCTGCGCCCGTCACCCCGTCCTTGCCGACGATCTGCTCGGGCGCCATGTAGCCGGGTGAGCCGACGGACACGCCGGTCGTGGTGAGCGAGGCGGTGCCGTCGGTCGCACGGGCGATGCCGAAGTCGATGAGGCGGGGGCCGTCGAGTGCGAGCAGCACGTTCGACGGCTTGACGTCCCGGTGGACCAGGTCCAGTGCGTGCACGGCCGCCAGCGCTTCCGCGAGTCCCGCGCCAAGCGTCCGTACGGTGTGCTCCGGCAGCGGGCCGTGCTCCGTGACGGCCTGGCCCAGGGACGGCCCGGCCACATAGCCCGTCGCCACCCACGGGACCGGCGCGTCCGGGTCCGCGTCCAGCACCGGTGCGGTCCATGCACCGCCCACCCGCCGTGCCGCGACCACCTCACGCCGGAACCGCGCCCGGAACTGCTCGTCGAGCGCGAAGTGCGGATGGACGACCTTGACGGCGACGGTGCGGCCGCCCTCCGAACGCGCCAGGTACACCCGCCCCATGCCGCCTGCGCCGAGCCGGCCGAGCAGCCGGTACGCACCGATGGCCGTCGGCTCACCCGCTTCCAGCGGCTGCATGAGATCCCCCCGACTCCTCGATGTCCGTCCCCGACAGCGTAGAGCGCGGCGTGGGCCGGATCACCGGGATTGGGTCCCGCCCCGGGCCAACCGATCGGCCCCGCGTCCCCTCTCTCTGGGCGTAAATCGCGCGCCTCCCCCGGAATCACCGCAGAGAACTGCAAAGCACAGCAAAGCATTCGGAGACCGTCATGAATCGCCATCGCTCGCGCCTGCCCAAGGTCCTCATGGCCGCCGTCGCCCTCGGTTCCGTCGCCCTCGCCTCGGGCTGCTCGGGCGAAGGGGAGCCGGTCTCCTTCGACGGCCCGGCGGCCCAGGCTCCCTCACCCGGGGCGGCGGCCGGTCCGGCGGCGGACACCAAGGCGGCCGAGGCTGCTGCCAAGTCCCTCATGCCGACCGGCCCGAAGGCCGAGTTCACCACCCAGAACACGATCGACGACGGCACCAAGATCGGCGTCACCACCCTGGAGGGCAAGAAGTCCGGCTTCACCGGCAAGGTCTGGGTCTGGGCACCTGAGCAGTACTTCGATCCGAAGTACGCGCACAGTGGTTTCCCCGTGCTGATCGCGCTCCCCGGGGGCAACGGTTACCCGAACAATTACTGGATGGGCACCGATCTGAAGCTGCAGAGCAGCATCAGCCGGTGGTCCAGGGAAGGCAAGAGCCTTCCGTTCATCGTCGTGATGCCCGTCCTCAACCCGGACGACAAGTATTACTACGACGGCAGCGATATTCCGGGGCAGCCGAGAATGGGCACCTGGATGACCGAGGACGTTCCCGATTTCGTCAAGGCCAATTTCCGCACCTTCAAATCCCGTGACGGCTGGGCGTTCATGGGGTCTTCATCGGGCGCCTTCGTCGGACTCAAGTCCGTACTCAAACACCCCGACAGGTTCAAGGCGGTCATCGCCTCCGGCCCGGACATCGTGCCCGACTCCCCGCTGTGGGCGGGACACCCCTCCGAACAACAGGCGAACAACCCCGAGAAACTGGCCAGGACCCTCGGGGCCGAGCCGGACACCAAGGACAACGGCGTCTATCTGGCATTCCAGATCGGCACCAGGGAATCCGGCGTGAAGAAGGTCAAGTCCTTCATACGCGACTACACCAAGGGCCCGGTCAAGACCCGCCTGCAGGTCATCCAGGACGGCGAGCACAACGCCAGGACCTATGTCCAGGGCATGGGGGACGGCTCGATCGAGTGGATCAGCAAGCATATGCAGGCACCCATCCCCGCCTCCTGACGATGCAGGTCGGGCCATGTGCCCGGGCCGTCAGGCGCCGAGCAGCTCGACGCGCACGTCCGCCGGGAACCCGGTCGTCGGACCCGTACGCCGTGCGAACTCCCGCACCCCCGCGAGCTGCTCGGCCCCGAACCGGAAGTCCAGCGTCGTGAAGTACCGCTTGAGCAGCTCCGCGTCGAAGGTCTCCCAGCGTGATGCCTGCTCGGCGACCTTCTCGACCTCCTCGAGGGACAGATCACGCGAGGCCAGGAACGCCTCGTGCACCTTCCGCACCACACCCGGCTCGCGCGCCAGATAGTCCTTGCGGGCCGCCCACACGGCGAAGACGAACGGCAGCCCGGTCCAGTCCTTCCACATCTGGCCCAGGTCATGGACCTGCAGGCCGAGGCGCGGCGCGTCGTGCAGCGAGGCGCGCAGCGCCGCGTCGCCGATCAGCACCGCCGCCTCCGCCTCCTGCATCATCACGCCGAGATCGGGCGGGCAGCTGTAGTAGTGCGGCGACACACCGTACTGCTCGGCCAGGAGCAGCTGGGCGAGCCGTACCGAGGTGCGCGAGGTGGAGCCGAGGGCGACGCGCGCACCGTCCAGCCGTTCCAGCGGCAGCTGCGACACGATCACGCACGACATGACGGGCCCGTCGCAGCCGACCGCGAGATCGGGAAAAGCGACGAGGCCGTCCGCGTTGCGGAGGTACTCGACGAGGGTGATGGGGCCGATGTCCAGGTCACCGCGCACCAGCTGCTCGGAGAGCTTCTCCGGGGTGTCCTTGGTGAGCTCCAGATCGAGCAGGGTCCCGGTGCGGGCCAGGCCCCAGTAGAGGGGCAGGCAGTTCAGGAACTGGATGTGACCGACACGCGGCCGGCTGCGACGGACGTCGGTGGGGCCGGTGCTACCGCCCGGTTCCGCACGTCCCGCGGGTTCTGCATGACTGTCCACATCGTGAGGCTAGACCTCTGGTCGGCGGCACGAATGGCCGGGGCGCGCCCGCACGATCGTCAGCATGTCAAGCCTGCATCAAACGTCCGGGTGACGTGATCTTTCCCTCTACCCATCCGAACACCCTGCGTGCTAGGCTCAACGCAAGTTGCAGTTTGGTTTCCCTTGCAGTACAGAGCCTGCGGAGCATGTGACCCGCAGGCTTTTGTAGTTTTCAGACTTGTTTGCAGGTTCTGGAGCAGGGCAACCCTTTGGCCCAAGGAGGGCTTATGGCTACCGGAACCGTCAAGTGGTTCAACGCTGAAAAGGGCTTCGGCTTCATCGCCCAGGACGGCGGCGGCCCGGATGTCTTCGTCCACTACTCCGCGATCAACGCGACCGGCTTCCGCTCCCTCGAGGAGAACCAGGTCGTGAACTTCGACGTCACCCAGGGTCCGAAGGGCCCGCAGGCGGAGAACGTCACCCCGGCCTAACCAGCCCAGGGTCGGCGATCGCGCACGACTTAGCAGTACCCAAGGAGCCCTGCCCCCGTACATTCGTACGGGGGCAGGGCTCCTGCCCTTGCGCGGGCCTGCTCAGGCGGGCACCGCGGCCGGGTCCCAGCCCGGGCCGGGCACCGAGGCCAGCAGCCGTCGCGTGTACGGATGCTCCGGTTCCGCCAGGACGGCGGCGGTCGGGCCCTGCTCCACGACGGCCCCGCGGCGCATCACGAGCACCTCGTCGGTGATGTGCCGGACCACCGCCAGATCGTGGCTCACGAAGACCAGCGCCACACCCGTGTCACGGCGGATCTCGCCGAGCAGTTGCAGGATCTGCGCCTGGATCGACACATCGAGCGCGGCGACGGCCTCGTCCAGCACCAGGATCCTCGGGTCCACGGCGAGTGCCCTCGCGATGGCGAGGCGCTGCCGCTGCCCGCCGGACAGCTCGTGCGGGCGCGCACCGGCCTCCCGGGCACCGAGCCCGACCCGCTCCAGCAGCCCCTCGGCCAGGGCCTCGTCACGGCCGTGCAGCCGCAGCGCGGTGGTCAGACACCGCCGGGAGGTGAGCCGGGGATCGAGCGAGACATACGGGTCCTGGAACACCATCTGCACCTCCCGCGCCCGAGCCAGCCGGGCACGCCGCCCCCGGGACGCCTTCGCGCCCCGGACGCGCCCCCCGACGGTCACCGTCCCGCCGTCGGGCCGCACGAGCCCCACGAGCATCCGTGCGACGGTCGTCTTGCCCGAGCCGGACTCCCCCACGATTCCCAGCGACCCGCCCGCCCCGACGGCGAACGAGATCCCGTCGGCGGCGACCAGACTCCCGCCGCGGGGCAGCGTGTACGACTTGCGCAGGCCGTCCGCGACCAGCAGCGCCCCGTTCATCGGGTGCTCCCTTCGGCGGCCGGAACCGCAGCCACGTCGGACACGTCCGGAACCCCGGCCGTGCGGGCGAGCAGCCGGCAGGCCGCCGTGCCCTCACCGAGCGCCACCGGCTCCGGGCGCCACGAGGTGCAGGCCGCATCCGCGGCACCGCACCGCGGAGCGAACTCGCAGCCGGGGAAGGCGTCCGAGAGGGAGGGCGGACGGCCCGGGATCGGCAGCAGGACACGGGCCTCCTCCCGCAGACCCGGGGAGCAGGCCAGCAGACCGCGTGTGTACGGGTGGCGGGGATCGCCGAAGAGCAGATCCGCACGGCGCTCCTCGACGACCCGGCCGGCGTACATCACGTACACCCGGTCGCAGTACGCCGCCGCCAGATGCAGATCATGGGTGATGAAGAGCAGGCCGAGGTCCCGCTCGTCCCGCAGGGTCCTGAGCAGCGCCAGGATCTCCGCCTGTGTCGTGACGTCCAGCGCGCTCGTCGCCTCGTCCGCGAGCAGCAGCCGTGGCTCGGCGGCCAGCGCGCCAGCGATGACCACGCGCTGGAGCATGCCGCCGGAGAGCTCGTGCGGGCGCTGACGCAGCCGGCGCCCGGGATCGGACAGCCCGACGGCCGCGAGAAGTTCCTGCGCCCTTCGGGGCGTGGCGCCCCGCTCGGTGAGGAAGTCCCCGATCCGCCGCACCGGATTGAGCGCCGAGCGGGGGTCCTGGTGGATCATCGCGACCCGGCCCGCCCGGTGCGCTCGCAGCGCTTCCCCGGACAGGGCGAGAACATCCTCACCGGCCACCCGCACGGCACCGGACACCGCCGCGGCCTGCGGGAACAACCGGAGCGCGGCCTTCGCGGTGGTCGACTTGCCGGAGCCCGACTCGCCGACGAGCCCGACGACCTCCCCGGCCGCCACCCGCAGGGACACCTCCGCCAGCAGCGGGCGCGCCGCACCCGGCAGCCGCAGGGTCAGATTCTCGATGTCGAGGAGCATGGCCCTCACCTCCGGGAGCCGAGTCGGTCGGCGGCCCGGACCCCGACGACATTGAAGGACACGACGACGGCCGCGATCGCGGTCCCCGGGACGAGCGCCGGGAGCAGCGCGCCCTGGACGACCGCCGCCTGCCCTTCCTGGACCATCAGCCCCCAGTCGGAGCTGGGCGGCTGGGCACCGAAGCCGAGATAGGACAGCGTTGCCAGCGACATCAGCGCCTCGCCGAACAGCACCACCAGGTATCCGGTGATCGAGCGCGCCAGGTTCGGCACGAGGTGCAGCGCACAGATCCGGGCCCCGCCCATCCCCTGCACCAGGTAGGCGTCGATGTACGGTTTGCGCCGCTCGGCGAGGGCGACCGACCGGGTGTACTTGGCAACGGTCGGGGTGAAGGCCAGCCCCAGCGCGAGCACGGAGGTGGTGATCCCCGGCCCGGTCACCGCGATGATCAGAACGGTGAAGAGCAGCCCGGGGAACGCGTACATCACGTCCGTGACCCGGGAGATCAGGGTGTCCGCCCAGCCACCGCGCCAGGCGGCCACCGTCCCGAGGGTGACACCCGCGGCCCCCGCGATCGCCAGGAGCAGGAGCGGCGCGATGAGGCTCGTACGGGCTCCGTACAGCACCCGGGAGAGCAGGTCCTGTCCGGAGGAATCCGTGCCGAGGGGATGCGTGGCCGTGGTGCCGGCCAGCGGGGCGGACAGATCGATCGCGTCGGGTGCGTGCGGCGCGATCAGCGGCGCAAGTACCGCGGCCAGGACGACGAGCCCGAGGAAGCCGCCGGCGATCCGGACGCCCAGGGGACGTCGCGGGGTGGCCACGGGCACGAGGGGGAGCGCAGTCATGCCACCGCCTCCTTCACCCGCGGATCGAGCAGCGGGTGGACCAGGTCCACCGCGGTGGTCACCACGATGTATCCGGTGACCATGAGCAGCAGCACGGCCTGGGCGACCGGGAAGTCGTGGGTGTTGATCGCACCGACGAGAAGCGAACCGATGCCGCTGATCCCGAAGGCGGTCTCCGCGACCACGGTCCCGGCCAGCATCCCGGCCATCACGAGCCCGCACATGGTGACGATGGGGCCGAGCGCATTGCGCAGGATGTGCCGCCGCAGGATCTGCCGCTCCGGCACACCGGCCGACCGCGCGACCGCCACATGGTCCGCGGTGCCCGCGTCCACCATGGCCTGCCGGGTCACCCTGCTGATCAGCGCGAGCGCGCCGAGGGCCAGCGACAGGGCGGGCAGGGTGAGATGGTGCAGCGTCCCGGCCAGGCCCTCGCCGCTGCCCGTGACCGGGAACCAGCGGAGCTGCACCCCGAAGACGGCGACGAGGGCGATCGCCGACACGAACGACGGCACGGAGGCGGCCAGCGTCGTTCCGCCGACGACGGCCGAGTCGGCCCACGTACCGCGCCGGACGGCGGCGAGCACTCCGGCGCCGACACCGAGGACGACGAAGAGGACGGTTGCGTACGCGACGAGTGCGAGGGTTGTGGGGAGGCGGGCGGCGAGCAGATCGGCGACCTGGTCGCTGTACTTGAACGAGCGGCCCAGGTCGAGATGGGCGCAGTCCCACAGCCACCGGCCGTACTGGACGACCAGGGGCTCGTCCAGGTGGTACTGGGCGCGCACCAGCTCCAGCTTCTCGGGGGTGAGCTTGTCCCGGCCACCGGCGAGAAAGACGGCCGGGTCACCGGGTGCCGCGTAGACGGCGGCGAAGATGACGAACGAGGCGGCGAGGAGCGTGGCGAGGAGTCCCGCGAGCCGCCTGAGGGTCCGGGCGAGCATGGGGTTCTCCTACTCCGCACTCTTCTTGCCGAGATCGGCCGCCCACGGGTAGTACAGGTAGGCCATCGAGGCGGGCGGGCCGGTCAGTTCGGATCCCAGCACCAGCACGGACGGCACCTGGGCGACGGAGATCCACACGGCCGAGTCCGTGAACCTCTTCTGGGCCGCGACGACGAGCTCGGCGCGGTCCGCGTCGTCGAGGGTGGCCAGCGCCTTCCTGACCGTGGCGTCGTACTCGGGGTCCGCGAAGCCGACCCAGTTGTTGGACGAGCCGGTGAGGGCGTTGTCGTAGAAGCCGATGGGGTCGGCCTTGGAGATGTACCAGTCGCCCACGAGCAGATCGATCTCCGTGCGGGCCTTCGAGTCGCTGTAGAACTCCTCGAACTGCGCGGTCGGCACGGTCTCGATCCGGCACTTGAGGCCGATGCGCAGCAGAGCGGCGCGGACCGCGTTGGCGACGACCGAGCGGCCCTGGGTGGCGTCAGTGCCGACGACGATCGGCTTCTGGGGTGCTCCGGCTTCCTTCACCAGGGCCTTCGCCGCTTCGACGTCGTCGTCCGAGGGACTGGCGGGGGCTTCCGCGATCGCCTGTTGGGCGGCGTCGAACACCGGCTTCTGGTAACCCCACGCGCCGGATCCGACCGGTGCTCCCCAGGGCTGGACGAGCCCGCCGTAGCCGGACTTCGCGATGCCCGCACGGTCGAGGGTCAGCGAGAGCGCACGGCGGATCCGTGGATCCCTCAAGCCGCCGCGCTCGGTCGGTATCAGGACGAGGGCCGCCGTCGACGGCCCGTAGTGCTGTTCGAGGCCGGGCTTGCCCTTCAGCGCGGCAGCGGTGTTCGTGGACTCGGCGTAGGCCCCGTCGGCGGCACCGGTGGTCAGCGCATTGACCAGGGCGCTGTCGGCCGCCCAGCGGAAGACGAGCTTTCGGGTGAGGGGCTTCTTGCCCCAGTACTTGTCGTACGCCTCGATGGTGATCGATTCACCGGACTTCCATTCGGTGAGCCGGTAGGGGCCCGAGCAGGCGTCGCCCTGCCCGGGGGTGCCGAAGTCCTTGCCGGCGCGGGTCACCTGTTCCTTGTTCCAGACGATTCCGGCGTCGCCGGCGAGCGCCTTGGTGAACAGGGCGTCGGGCTCCTTGAAGGAGACGGTGATCTCCCGGGCCCCGGTCTTCCGCATCCCCGCGACGTTGACGAACTCGTCTCCCTGCTCCATGTCCGGGTCTGCGTGCCGTTGCAGACTCCACAGGACGTCGTCGGCGGTCAGCGGCGTGCCGTCGTGGAAGGTGACGCCGTCACGGACGGTCAGGACGAGCGTCTTCGCGTCGGGGGCGGTGGCCTTCTCGGCGAGGAACGGTCTGGTGCTCATGTCCGGCTGGAGCTGGTAGAGGCGCTCGCAGACATTGGTGAGGACGACGCGGCCCGCGCTGGAGCCCTGGGTGTCGAGGTCGAGCGAGTCGGGCTCGTCCTCGAGCAGCCAGGTCGCCTTCTCCAGGGCGCCTTCGGCCGTGGGGGTGGTGGGGGTGAGGCGCAGCTTGCTGATGTCGACTGGCTTGCCGCCGCCCGCCGCGTCCGGTGCTCCGCTGCATCCTGCGGCGGTGAGTACGGCCGCCGCCGTCATCAGGCCCGCCACGGCGGATCTCGTGGTGTGGTTCATGTGCGGGGTCTCCTGCCTTCTTCGCCGTCAGTTCTCGCCGTACGGGCCGTCGTAGAGGTTCCAGGGGAGGTGCTGGTACTCGTGGTCGCAGGGAGTCCCCGCGGTCACGTGGTAGTCCCCGGCCGTGAGATCGACGCAGGAGGAGACGAGCGTCGACCAGTGCTTGAGCACCGGTTGCCGGGGGTCGGGGTGGGTGCAGAGCGACTCGGGGTGTCCGAGGTGGTCGGACATCGCCTGACGGACGATCTTCCGCGATTCGTCCGGCCCGGTGGATTCACGAAGCCGGCGCAGTCCCTGCTCGGCACGGGGTACGCGCACGAGCGAGTCGGGTGCCATGGGCCGGTAGCCCGATGCGGCGAGCGGGCCGGGAAGGCCCGCCTGGTAGTGGTTGCCGTGGACGAGCAGTCCGTCCACGGGATACAGCCAGCCGTGACCGGCGGGGGTGGTCTCCAGGTCGACGGCGAATCCCTCACGGCAGCTGAGCAGTGCGTTGGAGGCGATGTGGGCGCGGGCGCGGCACAGCACATCGAGGGCGTCGCTGATGTTGTTCTGGTCGAGGACGGTGCGGCGTACGACGGTCTGCGGCAGGCCGACTGTGTCGTCGAACCGTCCGCCGAGTCCGTTGGCATTGAAGGCGATTCCCGCGGAGTTTGCCCCCTGGCGGCCGACCTGTCCAGCCTCGACCTGCATGATGAGGGTGGGCTTGGGGGGCTGTACGACGCGCAGCATCACGACCGTGTCGGCAACACCCGCCCGCCAGTCCCAGTTCTGGCCGGCGTAGACATGTCCGTCGCCACTGGCAGGGCCGTACGCCACGAAGGAGGTGCAGCCCTCGGCCGGCTCCTCGTCCTCGGAGTCCGCGGCACCCGCCTTCATACCTGCGAAGGACCTGTCGTAGATCACCTCACCGCGGGCGTTGAGCGCGAGTACGTCGAGCAGGGTCACCCCGGCGCTCTCGGCGATGCCCCGCATCTCCTCGACGAGGTGGGGCGCGTAGTCGCTCACCGGCTCGAGCCACCGGGCGGCACGGGCCGTGACCCGGTCCCAGGTCAGTCCGGCGGACTGACCGAAGGCCGCCTCGTAGTAGGCGAGGGCGGCATGAATCTGCGGGAGGGCGGCCTCGCCGTACTGGCGGCCGCGCTCGAGGGGGGTCCCGGAGATCTCGATGACCGGCAGCTCGGGGACCGCGGGAGACGGCACAGGAAGGGAGGGGGAGGGAAGGGAGGGTGCTGACATGCTTCTCCTCGCGATGGAGCGCTCCCCCGATCCCGTCATGTAACGTGGATTTCAGGATGCGTTCCGTTTGGAATGTGTTAGCCAGGAGAGTAACGCCGGTCACACGGAAGTCAATGGGTGTAATGAAAATTCCAGGAGAGGCCGCGGAGGGCGAGGCCCCCGGCGACGGGGTGACCCGACTCAGGGCCGCCGTGCGCAACCAGTGGGACCAGCTGTCCGCACGCGAGCGTGCGGTCGCCCAATACCTGGCCAGCGCCCCCGTCGAGCAGCTGCTCTTCGCCGGCGCCCAGGAGATCGGCACCGCCAGCGGCACCAGCAACGCCACCGTCGTCCGCGCCCTCCAGCGGCTCGGCTACGCCGGACTGCCCGCACTCAAGCGCGAACTCGCGGCGGACTTCACCAGCGCGGTCGCCCCCGAAGTCCGGCTCAAGCAACGCATCGACCATCTCGGGAACGATGTGGACACCATCTGGGGCGAGGTCTTCGACGAGGCCGAGGAGCGCATCGGGCACACCCGACGACTCACCGAGCCCGCGGCACTGCGCCGGGCCGTCGCCGCACTCGCGCCCGCCCGCGAGGTGTTCTGCTACGGCGTCGCCGCATCCGAACTCGCCGCGCGGCACCTCGCCCTCGCGCTGGGCAGGATCGGCCGCCGGGCCCGCTTCGTCGGCGCCACCGGGTTCGCCCTGGCCGATGCGCTGCTCGCCCTCGGACAGGGCGACGCAGTGGTGATCTTCCAGCCGGGGCGGGCGCTCAGCGAGCTCACCGTGCTGGTGGAACGCGCCAGGGCCGTGGGCGCCAAGGTCGTGTTCGTCACGGACGAGCTGGGCGAGGCCTTCGCCGACCGGGTGGAGGCGGTTCTCACGGCACCCCACACCCCGACCGGCATCACGGCCGAGTCCCTGACCGGGCTGGTGATCGCGGACGTACTGCTCCTCGCACTCACCGCGCTGGACGAGACCCGGGCCGTGGAGTGCTCGCACCAACTGACGGCACTGCGGGAACAGCTGCTGGACCCGAAGCGCAGGTGATCCCCCTCAGGGCCGCGTCGCACCCCGCCGGCCCGCCAGTGCACTGACCGGAAGGGTCTGCCGGAAAGCCCGCGGCGTCCGGTGCCGGGATCTCCGCGGGCCCGGGGAAACCCCATGCTCTGACGCCGCGCGCCGGTCCACCAGGACGCGGGACAGCCTCAGAGCTCCCGGAAGAGGATGTTCAGCCCCACCGGACCGTGCACCGGATGCCGGAAGGCTCCCGGGACCGTTCCGAGGGTCCGGAAGCCCAGGGACTCCCACAGCTTCATGGCCGGGTTGGTCTCCACGACCGCGTTGAAGACCATCCCGGTGTAGCCGTCCCGGCGCGCCTGCTCGAGCACGTGCTCGCCGAGCCGCCGGCCGATCCCCCGGCCCGCCCGGTCCGGGTCGACCATGAACGCCGCGTTCGCGATGTGCGCGGCCGGGCCGCCGTAGTTGGGGCGCAGGTACGCCGACGCGACCAGCGTGCCGTCCTCGTCCTCCACCACGAAGACCCGGTTCGCGGATGCCATCCACAAAGCACGCGCGGCCGGCTCACTGGTGTCCGGGTCCCAGGTGTAGGTCTCCCCGGCGGACACGACCCGTTGCCAGATCGGCCAGATCCGGTCCCAGTCACCCGCCCTCACTTCTCTGATCAGCACACTTCGAGTGTGTCAGAGCCGTCCTCGTACGCTGGAGTGCATGACGGAGCGCAAGCCACCCGGCGTCAGTTTCGAGTCGTGGGTCGACAAGCAGATCCGCGAGGCGACCGAGCGCGGCGACTTCAAGGATCTGCCCGGCTTCGGCAAGCCGCTGCCGGACAGCGGAGAGCCCTATGACGAGATGTGGTGGATCAAGGGCAAGATGCACCACGAGGGCCTGGCATGCCTGCCGCCGTCCCTGGCCCTGCGCAAGGAGGCCGAGGACGCCCTGGAGGCAGCCGCCCGCGCACCCTCGGAAGCCGCGGTGCGCCGCATCATCGGCTGCATCAACGAGAAGATCGCCGCGGCCCTGCGCCGCCCGCCCCCGGGGCCGCTGCTCGGGCTGACACCCTACGACGTCGACGAGGTCCTGCACGACTGGCGGCTCGCTCGGGGCCGGCCGGACTGACGGGGGCACGACCACCCCCGCGCGCCTCACCGGTCGGGGGGTGACCAGCGCTCGCCCGTCATCAGATTGCCCAGGCCCTCCCAGGCGAAGTTCATCGCCGTCACGGCCGCCTCCTTGGCGGTGACGCCCGGCGTGTCGTTCGCCCACCCCGCCAGTGACTCCGCCGCGCCCACCAGGGCCTGCGCAAGCCCGGCGACATCACGGTCCGCCAGGTCCCCGGCACCGCGCGACTCCCGGGCCGCAGCCCCGATCAGCATGGTCACGAACGCCACGATCTCGTCCCTCATCACGGCGACCTGCGCGGCGAACGGCTCCCCGTGCGTCCGTGCCTGACGGTGCAGCACCGCCCAGGCGTCCGGGTGGTCCGTCGTGTGCCGGAAGAACGCCGTGAGGCCCTCCCACAACTGCCGGTCCGCCGGCAGCTCCGGATCCACTGCGGCCTGCACCGCGGCGATCAGAGCCGCGGACTCACGCCGGATGCACGCCGTGAACAGATCTTCCTTCGAGTTCAGGTACAGATAGACCAGCGGCTTGGACACGCCGGCGAGCTCGGCTATCTCGTCCATCGACGCCGCCCGGTAGCCGCGCTGCCCGAACGTACGCACCGCGGCGTCGAGCATCTGCCGCTCCCGCACCTCACGCGGCAGCCGCTTGCTGCTCCTACCGCCCACATCCACGCCCGACGCCCCTCCCGGCCCACCGATCTACTCCGCGGTAAGCCTACGGCCCGCCGTCGGCAGGAATTGCCGAAGGCCGGTCTCCACGGATGGGGACCGGCCTTCGGCGCCGTGCGCGGGCCTCGCGTCCAGACGCGTCGCGCTCGGGCGGCACTCGCTCAGCTGTTGGGGCGCTTGCCGTGGTTCGCTTTTCTCTTCTTACGGGCCCGCCGCTTGTTGCCACGCTTGGACATGGTGCAGATCTCCTTGTTCGGGCCTTCTGCATGTCCTGGTAAGTCTAGGTTCGCCACCATGGGCCCGCACCCACGGCTCGCCGGAGGACGGACGCCCCGCGGTCAGGCGGCGACGGGGACCGCCGGCTGCCCCACGGACTCGGGCGCCTCGACGCCGTCGACCGGCGAAGCCGATGCCGAGTTGTACGCCTCGAGGTCCAGGATCTTCTCCCGCGCGGCCACGACGACGGGGACCAGCGCCTGACCGGCCACGTTCGTCGCGGTGCGGACCATGTCCAGGACCGGGTCGATCGCCATCAGCAGGCCCACTCCCTCCAGCGGGAGGCCCAGCGTGGAGAGGGTCAGGGTCAGCATGACCGTCGCGCCGGTGAGACCCGCGGTGGCGGCGGACCCGACGACCGAGACGAAGGCGATCAGCAGATACTCCTTGACGCCGAGCTCGACACCGAAGATCTGCGCGATGAAGATCGCGGCGAGGGCCGGGTAGATCGCGGCGCATCCGTCCATCTTGGTCGTCGCGCCGAACGGAACCGCGAAGGAGGTGTACTCCTTCGGCACGCCGAGGCGTTCGGTGACCCTCTGGGTGACCGGCATCGTGCCGACCGAGGAGCGGGAGACGAAGGCAAGCTGGATGGCGGGCCAGGCGCCCTTGAAGAACTGCAGCGGGTTGACCCTGGCGACCGTCGCGAGAAGCAGCGGGTACACGCCGAACAGCACCAGCGCGCAGCCGATGTACACATCGGCGGTGAAGGTCGCGTACTTGCCGATCAGGTCCCAGCCGTAGTCGGCGATCGCATAGCCGATGAGGCCTACGGTGCCGAGCGGGGCGAGGCGGATGACCCACCACAGGGCCTTCTGGAGCAGCTCCAGAACAGCCTCGCTCAGGGCGAGGACGGGCTTGGCGCGGTCGCCGAGGCTCAGTGCGGCGATACCCGCGACGGCGGCCATGAAGACGATCTGAAGGACATTCAGCTCGGTGAACGGTGTGATGACGTCGGTCGGCACGATGCCGGTCAGGAAGTCGATCCAGGAGCCCGCGTGTTCCGGCTTCTCGCCGTCCTTCGGGGTGAGACCGGTACCGGCGCCCGGGTTGGTGAGCAGACCGATCGTGAGGCCTATCGCGACCGCGATCAGCGAGGTGATCATGAACCAGAGCAGGGTGCGTCCGGCGAGCCGGGCAGCGTTGTTGACCTTCCGCAGATTGGTGATCGACACCAGGATCGCGAAGAAGACGAGCGGGGCGACCGCCAGCTTCAGCAGCTGGACGAAGATGTCGCCGACCTGCCCGAGGGTCGTGTGGAGCCAGTTGATGTCCTGGCTGCGGGCCAGCCAGCCGAGCAGGGCACCGAGGACGAGACCGGTGACGATCTGTATCCAGAATGGGACGGCGGGTATGCGGCTGCTGCGGGTGGGCGTCGCGGAATTCGCGGACACGGGCACACTCCGGAAGACGTATCAGATGAAGAAGACGTATCAGATGAATACGGGAACAGGGGTGCGGCGCCCGTGCCTGGGGAACAGGGCGGCGCCGCTGTGATGCCGGATCAGACCGAGCGGCAACAGACCGCGGACATACAGCGGCAGAGATCGACGTGCAGGCGCGCCACGAGCGGGGTGCTCATGGCTGATCGAGGGCGCACTGCTGTCGTCATGGAAAGCACGTTAACACTTGAACTTTGAGAACCTCAAAGCCCTGCTTTGAGGCAAGGAGACACAAAGCTGTCGCACAAGCACGCACCGACGCCCCGGACTTGGAGCGGGTGCTCCTGGCCGGGGCGTCGGACGGACTGTGCGGATGTGAGGAAGCTTACGCTCCGCTTACTGGACGGCGCCGTCCTCGTGGTTGCGGTTCGCCTCCAGCCGCGACCTCGCCCGGTCGATCTTCGGGGCGATCTGCTCGGACATCGCGTCGCGCTGCTTGCGCAGGAGCACGTAGCTGAGCGGTGCGGAGATCAGGATGGCGAGGACCAGCACCCAGAGCAGGTTGGAGTCGCCGAGACCACGCGGCAGCACCCGCAGGTACACCAGTCCCCAGAGGGCGAAGAAGCAGCCGGCGAAGACACCGAAACGCATGAGCGTGTACCGGAGGGTCGCGCTCGCCTTGCTGTCGGACACAGCAGTCCCTTTCCCTTCACTGAATTGCCCGACCAGTGAAGCACGTGTCGATTCGATCAGTTCAGGGGGAGCAGCATCGTGATGTCGTCACGGTCGTCCCCGTCGGCGACCCGGATCGCGCCGGGCACCCGCCCGACCTCCTTGTAGCCGCACGATGCGTAGAACCGTTCCAGTCCTGTCCCGCCGCGGCAGGTGAGCCGTATCGCCTCGATGCCGTCGAAGGTGCGGGCGGCGTCCGCGGCGGCGTCGAGCAGCTCACGGCCGTAGCCCCGGCCTTGGTACCGCGGGTGGATCATCACGGTGTAGAGCCAGACCCAGTGCCGCATCAGCCTGTGGGTGTTGTGGGTGAGGAACGCGGCGGCGGCGAGCTGCCCTTCCTGGTCCACCCCGACGAGCAGGCGTGTGTGCCCCTCGGCCATCCCGGCCAGATGCGTCAGCCACTGGGGCCTGATGTCCTCCGCCGTCACCGATGGCACGAAACCGACGGCGCCGCCCGCGTTGGTGACGTCCGTCCAGAGCGCCAGGATCCCGTCCCGCAGCCCCGGGGCGACGGGCGGGTCGAGTCTGAACGCAAGAGCCATGCCCCCGACGGTAACAACCCCCGGGGACACCCCATCCCCCCGGTCACCGCCCGGGCCCCGGGGGCGATCGGAGGGCGGTCACCGGCGAAGTCCGCGGGCACGACCCGGGATCGGGCCGGGGCGCGGACCCGGCAGGTTCGGGCCCAGGGCGCCGGGGTCCGGGGGCACGGTCACCGGGTCGGCGGCCCGTGGGCCGCGGCACAGCCCCCGGGGTTCAGACGCGCATCGGCTGGGGGGACTCGCGGCGGTCCCCGTCCGGTCCCGGGTATTCGCGGATGACCTCGTAACGCGTGTTCCGCTCGACCGGGCGGAAGCCCGCGTCCCGGATCAGTTCCAGCAGGTCGTCGCGCGTGAGCTTGTTCGGGGTGCCGTAGTTGTCGGCGTCATGCGTGATCTTGTACTCGACGACCGAGCCGTCCATGTCGTCCGCGCCGTGCTGCAGCGCCAGTTGGGCCGTCTGCACACCGTGCATGACCCAGAAGACCTTGACGTGCCGGACGTTGTCGAAGAGGAGCCGCGACACGGCGAAGGTCTTCAGCGCCTCGGCGCCGGTCGCCATCGTCGTGCGCGCCTGGAGCTTGTTGCGGACCTTGCCGTCCTTCACGTCCACGAAGTCGTGCTGGTAGCGCAGCGGGATGAAGACCTGGAAGCCACCGGTCTCGTCCTGGAGTTCACGCAGCCGCAGGACGTGGTCGACGCGGTGCCGGGGCTCCTCGATGTGCCCGTACAGCATCGTGCACGGGGTCTTGAGACCCTTCTCGTGCGCGAGGCGATGGATGCGGGACCAGTCCTCCCAGTGCGTGCGGTGGTCCACGATGTGCTGGCGGACCTCCCAGTCGAAGATCTCGGCGCCGCCGCCGGTCAGCGACTCCAGTCCGGCGTCGATCAGCTCGTCGAGGATCTCACTCGCGCTCAATCCCGAGATCGTCTCGAAGTGGTGGATCTCGGTCGCCGTGAACGCCTTCAGCGAGACGTTCGGCAGGGCCTTCTTCAGTTCGCTGAGCGACCGCGGGTAGTAGCGCCACGGCAGGTTGGGGTGGAGCCCGTTGACGATGTGCAGCTCGGTGAGGTTCTCGTTCTCCATCGCCTTGGCGAGGCGGACGGCCTCCTCGATGCGCATGGTGTACGCGTCCTTCTCGCCCGGCTTCCGCTGGAACGAGCAGTACGCGCAGGACGCCGTGCACACGTTCGTCATGTTGAGGTGCCGGTTGACATTGAAGTGGACGACGTCGCCGTTCTTGCGCGTACGCACTTCATGGGCGAGGCCACCGAGCCATGCCAGGTCGTCCGACTCGTAGAGGGCGATGCCGTCCTCGCGGCTCAGCCGCTCGCCGGCCCGGACCTTCTCCTCCAGCTCGCGCTTGAGCCCCGCGTCCATGCGGCCGCCTCCCAGGTGTCTACGTACCGTGCTTCCCGGGACTGTGCCCTCCCGGCGAAAGCCCCCGGACTCCCGGAGGCTCCACCAACCGTACTCCCCCGCACTTTCCAGGCGGGGAGACCCCTCGGCGCTTCGTGTCACTCCTCCTCGGGAAGCTCCCCGACCCGGTTCTCCCACTTCGTGGAGAGCACGATCGTCGTACGCGTCCGGGACACGCCCTTCGTCCCCGACAGCCGGCGGATCGTCTTCTCCAGTCCGTCGACGTCGCTCGCCCGGACCTTGAGCATGTACGAGTCGTCACCCGCGATGAACCAGCAGTCCTCGATCTCCGCGAGATCGCGCAGTCGGCGTGCCACGTCCTCGTGGTCGGCCGCGTCGGAGAGCGAGATGCCGATCAGCGCGGTGACGCCGAGACCGAGTGAGGCGGCGTCGACGGTCGCCCGGTAGCCGGTGATGACGCCCGCCGCCTCCAGGCGGTTGATGCGGTCGGTGACGGAGGGACCGGAGAGTCCCACCAGCCGGCCGAGCTCGGCGTACGAAGCCCTGCCGTTCTCGCGCAAAGCCTGGATGAGCTGCCTATCCACGGCGTCCATATGCCTGAGCCTTCCATTATTCAGCGATACCGCAAGTTTACGTGTAGAATCTAAGGCACACAGGGCCGACACCCTGTGAATCTTTCAAACGATCAAAGACGATCCATACAGGAGATGACACTCACCGTGTACACGATCGAGATGGCCTACGCCCACATGCGACAGCTTCAGGAGCTGGCCAGCCGCTCGCGTGCTCACCAGCCTGCCGCCGCACACCGTGCCGACCGGGTGTCCCGCCCGGCCAACCGCACGGCCGGGAAGCGCCAGGCCTCCGCCTAGTCACCGCGGGACTGGGCACCCCCCAGTTCCCCCTCCCAACGGCGGTAGAGCCGGTGCGGCACCCCTGCCGCGTCCAGCACCCGCCCCGCGACGAAGTCCACCAGATCCTGGATGTGCGTCGCTCCCGCGTAGAACGCCGGAGAGGCGGGCAGCACCACTGCGCCCGCCTCGTCCAGCGACACCAGATGCCTGAGGGTCTGCCCGTTCAGCGGGGTCTCCCGCACCGCGACCACCAGCTTCCGCCGCTCCTTCAGCGTCACGCTCGCCGCGCGCTGCAGCAGGTCCTTCGACAGACCCAGCGCCACACCCGCGACACAGGCCGTGGATGCAGGCACGACCAGCATCCCCTTGACCGGGTAGGAGCCCGAGGACGGCCCGGCAGCGAGATCACCGGCCGCCCAGTGCCGTACGTCCGTGACATCCGCGTCGAAGGTGCCCGGCTTGCCGTCGGCGCCCCGCCCCAGCCACTCCCGCAGGTCGTCCCGCCAGTGCGCGTCCCGGAACGCGATCCCGGTCTCGTCCACGAGGGTGAGCCGCGAGGCCCGCGACACCACGAGGTCCACGCTCTCGCCCGCGTCCAGCAGCCCGCGCAGCACGGCGGCCGCGTACGGAGTGCCCGAGGCCCCGGAGACCCCGACGACCCAGGGGGTGCGGTTGGCGTCAGTCATGGCAATGAGCCTATCCGGCCACCGGAGGGAGGAACTGGGTAAGGTGCCCCGGACGTTTTCGGGGGAAGACACAGGAATCGCAGGGGGGCAGCGATGACGGACACACATCCCGAAGGGAGCCGCACCCGCCGGATGACGGCGGCCGGCCGGCTGATGCTGGGCTGGGTGGCACTGCTGTGGGCACTGGAGGCCGTCGACACCGCGACCGGCCACGCCCTCGATCCGTACGGCATCACTCCGCGCGACGTCACCGAGCTGCGGGACATCGTGCCCGCCGCCTTCCTCCACGGCGGCTTCGGCCATGTCGCCGCCAACAGCCTCCCGCTGCTCGTGCTGGGCTTTCTCGCCGCGCTGGACGGCATGGGCCGCTTCGTCCGGGTCGTCCTCACCGTCGTGGTGGCCTCGGGTCTGGGTGTCTGGCTGACCTCGCCCCCCGGCTCCGTCACGCTGGGCGCGTCCGGCGTGGTCTTCGGCCTCTTCGGTTATGTGGTGGTCCGTGGCTTCGTGGACCGCAGTGCGCTGGACGTGGTGGTCGGCCTGCTCGTCGCCGCTTTCTACGGCGGCTCGATGCTGTGGGGAGCGCTCCCCAACGACGCGGGCATCAGCTGGCAGGCCCATCTCTTCGGCCTGGCGGGCGGCGTGGCGGCGGCGTTCCTCTTCCGACGGCGCCGCCGGACGCCCCCGGCCGGGCTCATGGCCTTGTAGGGCTGCTCAGCCGGCGGCCGAGCAGCCCTCGGCTATCTCCGTCCGGCAGCCCGGGAACAATGCCCCTCGAACCGGCTGGGCTGCGCGTGCCTTCGGTCGTTCGGTCGTTCGGTCTCCGGGATTGTCACGGCCGGCCTCCCTGTCCACGCACCCGATGGCGGGAGGCCGCCCCGTGGTTACAGGGTCAGACCCCGAACGACCAGATCCAGCAGGGCGCACACGAACAGGGCGATCCCGATGAAGCCGTTGACGGTGAAGAACGCCCGGTTCAGCCGTGACAGATCGTGCGGCGTCACGATCGTGTGCTCGTAGACGAAGGCCACCGCGACGATCGCCAGACCGAGCCAGAGGAACAGGCCCGCTCCGGTCGCGAGGCCGTACCAGACCAGAAGGCCCATCGTGACCGCGTGGCAGACCCGTGCGCCCCACAGCGCAGCCGGGATGCCGAAACGGGCCGGGACCGACTTCACGCCGTGGGCGCGGTCGGCCTCGACGTCCTGACAGGCGAAGATCAGGTCGAAGCCGCCGATCCAGACGCCGACCGCGAGGCCGAGGACCACCGCGTCCCAGGACCAGGTCCCGGTGACCGCGATCCACGCCCCGACCGGGCCTATCGCCTGGGCGAGGCCGAGGATCGCGTGCGGGAAGTCGGTGAACCTCTTCCCGTACGGATAGACCACCATCGGCACGACCGCGAGGGGCGCGAGCGCGAGGCAGAGCGGGTTGAGCAGTGCCGCGGCCCCCAGGAAGAACACGACCGCGATGACCGCTCCGGTCCACGCGGAACGCACCGACACGGCGCCCGTGACCAGCTCCCGCCCGGCCGTACGGGGGTTACGGGCGTCGATCTCCCGGTCGATGATCCGGTTGCAGGCCATCGCGAAGGTCCGCAGCCCCACCATCGCGACGGTGACGAGCAGCAGCTTGACCCAGTCGACGTGACGGTCGAGCCGGAACATCGCGGTGAGCGAGGCGATGTAAGCGAACGGCAGCGCGAACACCGAGTGCTCGATCATCACCAGCCGGAGGAACGCCTTGGTGCGGCCCGGACCCGGTACCGTCGCCGCGGAGGCGCTCACAGGCCGTACTCCTTCCAACGGCGGTCGACCAGCGCGGCCGTTGCCGGGTCGGAGAGCACCATGTTCGGCCAGCCCCCGTCCCGGGTGTAGCCCTCCTCGGGCCACTTCTTCGTCGCGTCGATGCCCGCCTTGCCGCCCCAGAACTGCTGGTACGAGGAGTGGTCCAGATGATCCACCGGCCCCTCGACCACGGTCAGGTCGCGGGCGTAGTCGGTGTTGCCGAGCGCACGCCAGGACACCTCGTGCAGATCGTGGACGTCGCAGTCGGAGTCGACCACCACGATCAGCTTGGTCAGCGACATCATGTGGGCACCCCAGATGGCGTGCATGACCTTCTGCGCGTGCTTCGGGTACTTCTTGTCGATCGAGACGATGGCGCAGTTGTGGAAGCCGCCCGACTCGGGCAGGTGGTAGTCCACGATGTCCGGCACGATGATCTTGAGGAGCGGGAGGAAGAACCGCTCGGTGGCACGGCCCAGCGGCCCGTCCTCCGTCGGCGGACGCCCCACCACGATCGACTGGAGCAGCGGACGCCGGCGCATCGTCACGCAGTCGATGGTGAGGGCCGGGAAGTCCTCCTGCGGCGTGTAGAACCCGGTGTGGTCGCCGAACGGCCCTTCCGGCAGCGTCTTCCCCGGCTCCAGCCAGCCCTCGATCACGACCTCCGCCTGTGCGGGGACCTGCAGCGGCACGGTCTTGCAGTCGACCATTTCGATCCGCTTGCCCTGGACGAAGCCGGCGAAGAGGTACTCGTCGATGTCGCCGGGCAGGGGCGCCGTGGAGGCGTACGTCACGGCAGGCGGGCAGCCGAACGCGATCGCGACCGGCAGCTTCTCGCCGCGCCGCGCCGCCACCTGGTAGTGGTTGCGGCTGTCCTTGTGGATCTGCCAGTGCATCCCGATGGTGCGCTTGTCGTGGCGCTGGAGCCGGTACAGCCCGAGATTGCGGATCCCCGTGTCCGGGTCCTTGGTGTGGGTGAGGCCCAGGTTGAAGAACGACCCGCCGTCCTCGGGCCAGGTGAACAGCGCGGGCAGCTGATCCAGATCGACGTCGTCACCGCGCAGGACGACCTCCTGCACCGGGGCGTCCTTCACCTTCCTCGGCGGTACGTGCGCCATCGCTCCGAGCTTCCCGAACGCCTCGCGCACTCCGACGAACCCGTGCGGCAGTTCCGGCTTCAGGAGTCCGCCGATCTTCGCGCTGATCTCGTCGTACGACTTCAGGCCGAGCGCCTTGAGGAGCCGGCGGTCCGTCCCGTACACGTTCATCGCGAGCGGCATGGACGAGCCGCGCACGTTCTCGAAGAGGAGCGCGGGGCCGCCGGACTTCTGGACCCGGTCGACGATCTCCCCGACTTCCAGATACGGGTCCACTTCGGCCTTGATGCGCTTGAGGTCGCCCTCGCGCTCCAGTGCGCGGAGCAGCGAGCGAAGATCGTCGTAAGCCATGCCGTCCAGTATCTGCCACTCGCTAGGCTGGAGCTGTCACGGGGGCCGTTCACACGGCCCCGATCTCCGCACGCAGGGGGACGCCCATGTTCCGGGTGCTGATGTTCTTGGTGCCACTGGCACTCAGCATCTATGCCTTCATCGACTGCATCTCCACGGACGAGAAGGAGATCAGGTACATCCCCAAACCGCTCTGGGCGATCCTTGTGCTGCTCTTCCCCCTCGTCGGCTCGATCTCCTGGCTGATCGTCGGCAAGAACAGGTCCGTGCAGCGCCCGGCGCGGCGCGGCGGCTGGGTGGCGCCGGACGACAACCCGGAGTTCCTGAAGTCCCTCGACGAAGAGACCGACCCGGAGAAGGACCGGAAGCGGAAGGGGGACACGGACGGCGGCCAGTTCTGACCCACCGTGACTCGCGCCGGAAGCGCCACCGCAGGAAAGTGGGCACATGGACCAGGAGCAGACACGGCACTGGCTGGCCACCGCACTCGCCGAGGCCCGCGCAGGGCTGGCCGAGGGCGGCATTCCGATCGGAGCCGCGCTGTACGGCCCGGACGGCTCCCTCCTCGGTCGTGGCCGCAACCGCCGGGTCCAGGACGACGATCCGTCGCTCCATGCGGAAACCGCCGCCTTCCGCGCCGCGGGCCGTCGGCGCTCGTACCGCGGCACGACGATGGTCACCACCCTCTCCCCCTGCTGGTACTGCTCGGGGCTGGTCCGTCAGTTCGGGATCTCCCGGGTCGTCGTCGGCGAGGCGAACACCTTTCCCGGCGCCCACGGCTGGCTCGCCGCACACGGTGTGGAGGTGGTGGTCCTGGACGACCCCGAATGCACGACCCTGATGCGCGACTTCATCGGTGCGCACCCGGAGCTGTGGAGCGAGGACATCGGCGATGACGAGTGACCGCGTTCCCGGCGGCTCCCCGGCCCCGTCGTTGGACGCACCCGCGATTCCCGTGATCGACCTGGGGCCGTGGCTCTCCGGGGACAAGGAGGCCCGCGCCCGGACCGCCGACACCGTCGACGCCGCGCTGCGGACCGCCGGTTTCCTGCTCGTCACCGGACACGGGATCGACCCGCAGCTGCGGACGCAGGTCCGGGAGACGGCGCGCGGCTTCTTCCGTCTTCCGGCTGCCGTGAAGGAGCGGTACGCGGTGCGGGTGGGCGGGCGCGGCTGGCTGGGCCCCGGTGCGGAGGCCAACGGCTACGCGGAAGGCACGGCGACACCGCCCGATCTCAAGGAGTCGCTGTCCTTCGCGGCGGAGGAGCCGACCGGCGTACCCGCCGTCGACGCGGAGTGGTTTCTGCCGAACACCTGGCCGGGCGAGGTGCCGGGGCTCAGACCGGTGGTGGACACCTATCTGCGCCGGATGCGGACGCTCTCGGACCGGCTTCTCGAGCTGCTCGGCGTGGCCCTGGGCGAGCCGGAGGACTTCTTCACCCGGCACACCGGGCATCCGACCTGGGGCTTCAACATCAACTGGTATCCGGGCCGGGACATCGTAGGTGAGCCGCAGCCGGGCCAGTACCGCATCGGCCCGCACACCGACTTCGGCACGGTCACCGTGCTCGACCGGCAGACCGGCAGGGGCGGTCTGCAGGTCTTCACGGACGAGGCCGGCTGGCAGGACGCTCCCTGGGCGCCGGACTCGCTGACCGTCAACATCGGGGATCTGATGGCCCGCTGGACGGGCGGCCGCTGGTGCTCGGGGCGCCATCGGGTGCTGCCACCGCCCGCCGATGCACCGTCCGAGGAACTGATGTCGCTCGTCTACTTCTACGAGTGCGATCCGGGTACTGACGTACGGGGTGTCGACTCGCACACCTATCTGCGGGCCCAGCTGGACGCGATCACCGCCGGCTGACGTACTCGGCACGGAGCTGCCGGAAGCGGTCCGAGGTCCAGGACTGCCAGTCGGCCGGCCGCCCGTCGAGCGCGTCCGCGAGGTACTCGAAGTGCTGGTGCCAGCCGGCCAGATTGTCCAGGCGCTGCTCGTCGCTGCCGACGAGTTCGTTGGTGAAGCGCAGCACGGTCGCGAGCGAGTCGGCGGGCGCCGGCTCCATGTGGAAGCGGATCCGGCCGTGCAGCTCCACGCTGTACTCCGCGACAGCCTCCATGTCCCAGGCCGTGACCTGTCCGGAGACGACCGTCCCCTCGCCCTCCGCCGCCGCGTTGAGCCAGCGGAGCGTCACACGGCCGCCCAGATGCGGCTCCAGCAGATCGGCCGCGGCCAGCCACTGCGGCAGTCCCTCCGGGGTGGCGACGGCGGCCCATACCCGCACCACGGGGTGCGGCAGATGCAGCACGAAGTGCAGCACGTGGACCGTGCCGTCCTCGCCGTCGCGGGTCTCGCTGGTGCCATGGGGGATCGCTTCGGTCATGGCACCAGCGTCGCCCGTACCGGCCGGACCCGCTACCGGCTCTCGCCCACCCGGCCGAGCCTTCCCCGGCGCCCGGTCCGGCCCCGCCGTCCCGTGCGGGTCACTCGACCCCGGCGTACGAGTGCAGGCTGTTCACGAAGAGGTTGACGCCCCAGTAGTTGAAGAGGAAGCAGGCGAAGGCGATCAGCGCGACATACGCCGCCTTGCGGCCCTTCCAGCCCGCGGTCGCGCGGGCGTGCAGATACGCCGCGTACGCCACCCAGGTGATGAAGGACCAGACTTCCTTGGCGTCCCAGCCCCAGTAACGTCCCCACGCGTCACCGGCCCAGATCGCCCCGGCGATGATCGTGAAGGTCCAGAGCGGGAAGATCGCCGCGTTGACGCGGTACGAGAACTTGTCGAGGGAGGCCGCGGAGGGCAGCCGCTCCAGGACCGAGCGGGCGAAGGCCCCGGGGTTGCCGCCGGTCGCCAGCTTGTTCTCGTACGAATCCCGGAAGAGGTACAGCAGGGTGCCGACCGCGCCCAGGTAGAAGACCGCACCGCAGAAGATCGCCGTGGAGACATGGATCCACAGCCAGTACGAGTCCAGCGCTGGGACGAGCTGGTCGCTGTCGGTGTAGAGCCAGGTGACGGCGATGCCCAGGTCCAGCAGGACGGTGGTGACCAGGGGGAGCCCGATCCAGCGGACGTTCTTCTTCGCCAGGAGGAAGCCGAGGTACGCGCCGACCGCCACCGTCGAGAAGGTGGTGGAGAACTCGTACATGTTGCCCCAGGGCGCCCGCTGAACCGAGACGGCCCGGGCGACGACACCCGCCGCCTGGATGAGGAAGGCGAGGGCGGTCAGCGACACGGCGATGCGACCGTACATGTCGCCCTGCTGGTCGTTGCCCGCGGCACCGGGGCCGTCCGGAACGTCACGCTGTCCCGCCGCCGTCCGGGTGACGACCTTGGGGCGCTCCAGGACGGCCGTGCCACCCCCCGTCGAGCCGGTGCCCGCGGCGGTGGCCGCGCGGGCCTGCGGACCGCCCGTGAGCGCGGCCGCGGTCCGGCCGACCTTGCTTCGGCTGCCGAAGACCCACTCGGCGATATGGGCGAAGAAGGCCAGGGTGTAGACGGCCATCGACGAATAGATCAGCCAGTTGCTGATCTGCGCCAGGCTCTCGTTGGTTTCGGCGGCGAGGATCACTGGTCAGCCCCTCGGGAGGTGGGTTCGGCAGGTTCTTCCGCGGGATCCGGCGCAGTCGGCGCCTGGGCGTTGAGCTGGGCGGCGAGATCCGCCAGTTCCTCGGGCAGCTTCGCGGACTCGCTGCGGCCGAGGCCCGCCATCTCGACGACCGTGACTCCGCCGGGCGTGGACTCGTCCCGTACGGCCCGGACCCAGACGCGGCGCCGCTGGATGAACAGCGAGCCGACGAGGCCGGCGATCGCTGCGACGGCGCCGGCCAGGGCGAGACCGTTGCCGGGCTGCTGGGAGATCTTGAAGCTCGCCCACTCCCTGATCTCCTTCTCGAAGGTGACCGAGCCGGCGCCGTCGGGAAGGGTCATGGTCTCGCCGGGCTGCAGCGTCTGCTTGAACACATTGCCCTCGGCGTCCTTGAAGGGCGTCATCTTGCTGGTGTCCAGCTGGTACACGTTCTGCGGAAGACCGGCGTTGGCCCGAAGATCACCGTGGTAGGCGCCGAGGTTCAGCGCCGGGAAGACCAGCCCGGGGAACTGCGAGAACATCTGGCCCCGGCCCTTGCCGGCGTAGGTGGGAACGAAGAACGCGGGCAGGCCCAGCTGGTCCTTCTTCCCGTCCTTGTCCCGGTAGCCGTCCCGCACCTTGATGACACCGGTCGAGGTGATGTTGTTGTCGATGGGCAGGACCGGTACGGCCTCCTGATGGACGATCTTGCCCCGGCCGTCCCGGACGGTGACGACGGGTGCGTAACCGTGCGAGAGCAGATAGACCTTGGAGCCGTCGATCTCCAGGGGCTCGTTGACCTTGATGACGCGCTTGCGCTCCTCGCCCTCGGCGCCCTCGGTGTAGGTCACGGCGGCTTCGAAGGTGCGCGGTGTGCCTCGCTGCGGACCGCTCGTCTCGTACGTACCGGTGAACCTGTCCAGTGTGAAGCTGAACGGAGCCAGGTCGTCGACGCTGAACATCGACCCCGACTTGAAGTCGTCGTACTGGGTGAGGGTGTTGGCGAAGCCGCTGCCCTCGACGATCAGCTTGCCGCCCTCGGACTTGAAGAGCTGACCGACGGCGAACGCCACCAGCATCACGATCAGGGCGACATGGAAGAGGAGGTTGCCCACCTCGCGGAGGTAGCCCTTCTCGGCGGCGACCGCGTCCCCGGCGACGTGCGAGCGGAACCCGCGCTTCTTCAGCATCGCGAGCGCGGCCTCGCGGACCGTCTCCGGATCCGCCTCCGTGCGCCACGTCGTGTGAACGGGCAGACGCGTGAGCCGCTTCGGCGCGCCCGGTGGACGGCTGCGCAGCTGACCGACGAACTGCCAGGTGCGGGGCACGATGCAGCCGATGAGCGAAACGAACAGCAGGATGTAGATCGCGGAGAACCACACGGAGCTGTAGACGTCGAAGAGCTGGAGCTTCTCGAAGACCGGCGTCCAGAACTCGTTCTCCGCCTTCCAGCTGCTCACCTTCATCTCGTCCACGCTGTTCTGTGGGACGAGGGAGCCGGGGATCGCGCCGAGCGAGAGCATGAAGAGCAGGATCAGCGCGACCCGCATCGAGGTGAGCTGCCGCCAGAACCAGCGAACCCAGCCGACGGTCTCACGGACGGCCCAGGCGATCGCACCGGCGGCGCCGGGTGCGCGCGGGCCGCCGAAGGAACCGGGTACGGCCTGCTCCCGGGGAGCGGTGGAGAGCTGCTCCCCCGCCCTGCCGAGCTCACTCTGCTCGCCCGGCTCCTGGCCGAGGGTGTTGTCCTCGGTCGTGTCGGTCTTGCTCATGGATCAGATCCCCACCTGGAAGCCTTCGGTCCAGCCCTGCATCTCCTGCACGAGGGTGTCCCACGCACCTGTGAGCAGCAGCAGACCGGTCACGATCATCATGCCGCCGCCGATCCGCATCACCCAGGCATAGTGCCGCTTGACCCAGCCGAACGCACCGAGCGCCTTCCTGAAGGCAACGGCCGCGAGGATGAACGGCAGACCGAGCCCGAGGCAGTAGGCGGCCGTGAGCAGCGCACCACGGCCCGCGCTGGCCTGCTCGGCCGCGAGGACGTTGACGGACGTGAGGGTCGGACCGATGCACGGCGTCCAGCCGATGCCGAACAGCGCACCCAGGACGGGCGCACCGACCAGACCCGTCACCGGCCGCTTGTGGAAGCGGAACTCGCGCTGGGTGAGCCATGGCATCAGGCCCATGAAGAAGATCCCCATGAGGACCATCAGGACGCCGAGGATCGTGGTGAGGACTTCCCGGTGCTGCTGCAGGGTCCAGCCGAAGAAGCCGAAGAGCGCCCCGCCGGACACGAAGACGGCGGAGAAGCCCAGGACGAAGAGGGACGCCCCGGCTGCCATCCGGCCCCTCCTCGCCTCGGCCAGATCGGTCCCGGTCACTCCGGTCACATACGAGAGGTAGCCGGGGACCAGCGGCAGTACGCACGGGGAGAAGAAGGAGACGAGGCCTCCCAGCGCGGCGATGGGCAACGCGAGCAGCAGTGCCCCGTTCTCGACCGTCTCACCCACGCTACTTCTCCGCGATCAGCGGGTCGATCATCGAGCGGAGCATCTTGTCGTCGAGAGGGCGCAGCGCGCGTGCGGCGATCTTCCCGTCCCTGTCGATGACCATCGTGGTGGGAATTGCCTGCGGATTGAGGCTGCCCTTGGGGAACTTCAGGATCATCTTGCCGATCGGGTCGTGGAAGCTCGGGTAGCTGACCCCGAATTCCTGCTCGAAGGCGCGTGCAGGGCCGACCTCGTTGTCACGGGTGTTGATCCCCACGAACTCCACGCCCTTGGCCTTGGTGTCCTTGGCGACCTTCTCCAGGTATTTCGCCTCGCCGCGGCAGGGCGAGCACCAGGAGCCCCACACGTTCATGACGACGATCTTGCCCTTGTAGTCGGCGAGATCGAGCGGCTTGCCCTGGAGATCCTCACCGGAGAGCTCGGGGGCGGGCGCCCGCTTGCCCTTGGCGGCGGTGGAGATGCCGCCGGTGTTGGTGACGAAGTTGGTGTCGCCACCACCGCCGGACTTGCCGTTGGAGTCGCCACTGCACGCCGACAGCGTGAGCGCGGCCGCCAGGGCAGCGGCGCCGGCGGCCAGAAGTGTGCGTCGAGGGGCGCGGACAAGGCTCATGTGAAAAGTTTCGCATGGGCCTTCGGGGGATCTTCCACGCCCCCCTTGCTGCCCGTAACGCACCTTGTCAAAGGCGCCTAAAGGGCAGCTGGCGGTGACCTATGCGGCGGATTTCTTGAGGAAGGTGTTCCAGCCGCCCGCCGGGGACTGGCCGACTTCGAGCGTGCGGAGCTTCTCGAGGATCTTCGGGTCCTGGACGTCCAGCCAGTCGCAGAACTGGCGGAACGACACCAGACGCACGTCCTTCTTGCCGGCCATGCCCTTGATTGCCGCCTCGACGGCGTCCATGTAGATGCCGCCGTTCCACTGCTCGAAGTGGTTGCCGACGAAGAACGGCGCACGATTCGACTCGTACGCGCGGTTGAACCCGTTGAGATACGCCTCCGTCGCCTGCTTGCGCCAGGCCGGATAGCGCGACGGCATGCCCTTGGTCGAATTCTTCGACTGGTTGGCGAGGATGTTGTAGTCCATCGAGAGCACCTCGAAGGAGTGCCCCGGGAACGGCACCGCCTGCAGCGGCAGGTCCCAGAGCCCGCCGCGCTTCTCCGGCCACTTCTGGCGACCGCCGGGCGAGCTCGCGTCGTAGCGCCAGCCGAGCTTCTTCGCCGTCGGCAGGAGATTGTCCTGGCCGAGCAGACAGGGGGTGCGCGCGCCGACGAGTTCCTTGCGGTAGTCGAAGGGCAGCGGATCGATGTCCTTCCAGCCGCTGTTCGTCTTCCATTCGGTGACGAAGGACACAGCCTGGTCGATCTCGCTCTGCCACTGGGCGGACGTCCAGTTACCGACCGATCCCGACCCCGCGCAGAAATGTCCGTTGAAGTGGGTGCCGATCTCATGGCCGTCGAGCCAGGCCTGGCGGACGTACTTCAGGGTTTCCTTGATGTGGTCGTCGGTGAGGTATCCGATATCGGATGCACCGATCCGGTTGCCCGGCGGCCGATAGAGCGTCTTCTTCGACTCGGGCAGCAGATAGACCCCGGAGAGGAAGAAGGTCATCGCCGCGTCATGGTCCTTGGCGAGTTCCAGGAAGCGCGGGAAGAGACCGTTGCCGACCTCACCCGCCCCGTCCCAGGAGAAGACCACGAACTGCGGCGGGGTCTCGCCCGGCTGCAGCGGCACGGGCCTGTCGGGCTGGCGCGGCTGCTTTCCGGTGTCGGCGGTCGAACCGTCACCTATGAGCCGGACCGGCTTGGGAGCCGGGCCCGGCGCCTTGCCTCCGCCTCCGCCGCCACCGGACCGTCCCGACCCGGAGTTGTCGGAGCCGGGGCCGCAGCCGGCGATTCCCATCGCCGCTGCGGCACCAAGTCCCGCTCCGAGCAGACCCCTTCGGCTGATGTCACGCATACCGATACCCTCCCCGCCGTTCGCGTCCTGCCGTATCACCAAAGGGTTAGATGACCTGACGAACGCGGGGGTTCCCGGGAATTAGCACGGAACGTGGAACACAGCCAGATCGCTATGCGCCAAAGGCCTTCGACTTCCCCTTGACCGGCTTGGCTCCGGCCAGGAGATGGGCCGGGACAAGATCGCGGGCGGGCTCCGAATACCCCACCGAGACGAGCTCGTCGCCCTGGTAGGTGAAACTCGTCAGCGAGGCGAGTGTGCACTGGCGGCGGCGTGGATCGTGCCAGAGCCGGCGCCGCTCCACATAGCTGCGCACGATCCAGATCGGCAGCTGATGGCTGACGAGGACCGCCTCATGCCCGCGGGCGGCGTCCCGGGCTGATCCCAGCGCGGCCATCATCCGCACGACCTGATCGACGTACGGCTCGCCCCAGGACGGCCGGAACGGATTGGTGAGGTGCTTCCAGTTGCCCGGCTTGCGCAGGGCCCCGTCACCGACGCCGAAGGTCTTGCCCTCGAACACGTTCGCCGCCTCGATCAGCCGCTCATCGGTGTCCAGGGTCAGACCGTGGGCCTTGGCGATCGGCGTCGCCGTCTCCTGCGCCCGCTCCAGCGGGGACGCCACCACATGAGTGATGTCACGGCCCCCGAGGTGGTCGGCCACCCGGTCCGCCATCCTCCGTCCGAGGTCGGACAGGTGATAGCCGGGCCTGCGGCCGTACAGCACGCCGTCCGGATTGTGGACTTCGCCGTGGCGCATGAGATGAACCACGGTCGTTTCCGTATTGAAGTCCGTGCCGGTCATGCGGACGCCTCCGCGGCGGCACGGGCGGCGGCCGGCAGCGCCGCGGCGATCCGCTCGATCGCCGCGTCGTCGTGGGCGGTCGAGACGAACCAGGACTCGAATGCGGACGGTGGGAGGTAGACGCCCTGAGACAGCATCGAATGGAAGAACGCGTTGAAGCGGAAGGCTTCCTGCTTCTTCGCGTCGTCGTAGTCGCGGACCTCACGCGCGGTGAAGAAGACCGAGAACATATTGCTCGCGGTCTGCAGCCGGTGGGCCACGCCCTCCTTGGCCAGCGCCTCCGCGACCAGGGTCCTGATCTGCTCGGAGACCGCGTCCACCTTCTCGTACGCGGCGTCGTCGAGCAGCCGCAGCTGAGCGAGACCGGCGGCGGTGGCAACCGGGTTCCCGGAGAGGGTGCCCGCCTGGTAGACAGGCCCGGCCGGAGCCAGGTGCTCCATGACATCGGCCCGACCACCGAAGGCCGCAGCCGGGAAGCCACCACCCATGACCTTGCCGAAGGTCATCAGATCAGGGGTGACGCCGTCGATGCCGAACCAGCCGGCCCTCGAGGTCCGGAAACCGGTCATGACCTCATCGGAGATGTACAGCGCACCGTTCTTGGCGCACGCGTCCTTGAGCCCCTGGTTGAATCCGGGCAGCGGCGGCACCACGCCCATGTTGCCCGGCGACGCCTCGGTGATCACACAGGCGATCTCGCCCGGGTATGCGTGGAAGGCGGCGTGAACCGATTCCAGATCGTTGTACGGCAGCACGATCGTGTCGCCCGCCTGCGCCCCTGTGACACCCGGTGTGTCCGGGAGCCCGAATGTCGCGACACCCGAACCGGCGGCGGCCAGCAGCGCGTCCACGTGCCCGTGGTAGCACCCGGCGAACTTGATCACCTTGGCACGGCCGGTGAACCCACGGGCGAGCCGGATCGCCGACATCGTCGCTTCCGTACCGGACGAGACGAGCCTCACCTGCTCGACCGGGGCGACGCGCGCCACGATCTCCTCGGCGAGCGCGACCTCCCCCTCGCCCGGCGTACCGAACGAGGTACCACGGGCGACAGCCGCCTGAACTGCGGCGACAACGTCGGGGTGGGCGTGGCCGAGGATCATCGGACCCCAGGAACACACGAGGTCGACATACTCACGGCCGTCCGCATCGGTCAGGTAGGGACCGGTGCCGGACACCATGAACCGGGGCGTACCGCCCACGGCACGGAAGGCACGGACGGGGGAGTTCACGCCGCCGGGCGTCACGAGGGACGCGCGGTCGAAAAGCGTCTGCGAAACTGGGGCGTCATAGGGAAAGCTCACGGAATCCATGGTGTCAGAGGACCCGGACGTTCTTGCGGACAGGTGTTTCACCACACGTCCGCGGGGGAGGTCACTGTCACGATGATCGGGTTGCGCGGCCGGCGCTGTGCGTCCTAAAAGCAGTCGGGTGGAGATATGCATCGCGGTGGCGGACTGGGCGAGGGGACTGACGACCTGGGCCCCGAGCCTGCCCGGCGGGGGAGGCACCGGCGACACGGAGCGCACGATCCCGTGGAAAGCAGGGGTGGCCGAGGTATG
Organism: Streptomyces sp. NPDC043861; assembly: GCF_056435905.1. Classification (NCBI taxonomy): domain Bacteria; kingdom Bacillati; phylum Actinomycetota; class Actinomycetes; order Kitasatosporales; family Streptomycetaceae; genus Streptomyces; species Streptomyces sp. NPDC043861. The sequence goes on from NZ_JBWKDP010000006.1 coordinate 354,105, forward strand.
GGGGTGACATACAAATATTTCGGTGCCCCCGACGGCGCCACGGCTGCTCGCGTGCCCATTTCGATGCGTCCCGAGGAGCTGGGAGGCGATGAGCTCGGCATGGGCGGAATGTTCACCAAGATCAAGCCCGAGACGATAGCCGCGATGGTCCTCACCGGCATCCAGGGCATGCCCCTGCACAAGGTGCCGCCGCTGGAGCTGGTGGTGCTGCACCCGGACTACGCCGTGGTGAAGCTCCCCATGACCGTCGTCGACCCGCTGCGCGGCATCGGCGAGGAGTCGGTGGGCGCTGCGGCGTTCATATGGTCGACCGTCCCGGATCGCGGGGGTCCGAGGGACGCGTTCAATGTGTACCAGCTGCTGCACGAGTGGCAGGACTTCTCGGTCCGGCTGCACGAAGCGGGACATCAGCCGTACTGCCTGGTGTGGCCCTGAGGGGCGCCGCACTGTCCGGTGGGGCCGGGCCGCCCTGAGGGGCGCCACCGCTGCGACTCCGAGCCACGGGCAGGACTCAGGTGGCGCGCGGGCAGCGGGCCGGACTTCCGTGGTGCGGGCCCTGAGAGCCGGGTCCGCACCCGGGTGACCGGTGCCCGGCACCGCTGAGGTCGCCGGACCCGCGGTGCCGACGTCAAGCCCCGGTGGAATGCACCGGGGCGGTGGGCGGATGCCGCCGCAGCAACAGCCTCAGATCACCGGGGGCCGACCCAGTCGGGTCATACGCCACACCGTGCGCCACGTCATCGGCGCCCGGGAGCCGCACGGAGTACGCACGCCATCGAGAAACCCGGCGCACCACGCCCTCAGGCCGGAAAGCGAACGGATGCGCACCAGAGTGATCAGAACCCACACACCCAGATAGACCGGGATCAGGGGGACCGGAAGCCGGCGCCTTGCGAGCCAGACCCGATTGCGCGCGGTGAAGCGGTAGTACACGGCATGGCGCGCAGGCGAAGTCCTCGGGTGCTGGAGAACGAGTCCGGGCTCGTAAAGGATCTTCCAGTCGGCGTCGAGCGCCCGCCAGGCGAGGTCCGTCTCCTCATGACCGAACCGAAACTCGGCGGCCCAGGTGCCGATCTGTTCGAGCATCGGAACGGAGAGGGCGTGGCCGCCACCGAGAAAGGCGGTCACCAGGCCGCGGCGCATGGGATCGTCGGCGCGCAGCCGGGGCACCCAGCGCCGCTCCGTGTGGCCGTGCTCGTCGGCGACCCGGAACGACACGATGCCGAGCCGGGGGTCCGCCTCGAACAGTTGCCGGACCTTGCGGAACACGTCGTCGGCTATCAGCAGCCCGTCGTCGTCCAGCTCGACGACGACGTCGACGTCGCCCGACTCGCACAGGACCTCCAGACCGACGTTGCGGCCTCCCGGGCAGCCCAGGTTCTCCTCGAGCGGGATCTTGGTCACGTCGGCCGACACATCGGTGAGCGGGGTCGCGTTGCCCACCAGTACGACTCGCGCCGCCGCCGCATCCTGCCTCTCGACCGAGGCGAGCAGAGCCTCCAGTTCCCGCGCCCGAGTGCCCATCGTCACGATGACAACTCCGATACGCGGCAACGTCATGGCGGCAACTCCGGTGGTCGATGCGATGCAGCCTCGATGCTATGGGCTGTGTGCCGGGAAGCTCGCGGCATCCGGTGCGGCGGGCCGGCCATCGCCCGGATGACCCGCCCCGGACAGCCACCGGGGATCCGGGGATCCGGCGATCCGGGGATCCGGGGATCCGGGCGGCCACGGGAGGACAAGCCGGTGCCGGGAGCACGAGCCGGTGCCGTGCGGGCACACCGAGGGTCTGGGCCCGCTGGCCTGTGGACCCGCCGATGTCCGGGCCATTTTTCGTGCTGTCGATCGGGTCGATGACCGGCTCCGCGCACCGGCCGCCGAAGTGCTCCGCGCACCGGCCGCCGAAGTGCTCCGCGCATCGGCCGCCGAAGTGGCGCCGGTGCCCGCCGGGGCCGGCTGCGGCGGTGGCGGCTGTACGGCCCAGGGGGTGGGTCAGAGCCAGCCGTTGCGGCGGAAGCCGCGATGGAGCATGAAGCAGGCGAGGGCCATGACGCCGAGGACGGCCGGGTAGCCGTAGGTCCAATGCAGCTCCGGCATGTGCTCGAAGTTCATGCCGTAGATGCCGCAGACCATCGTCGGTACGGCCACGATCGCCGCCCAGGCCGTGATCTTGCGCATGTCCTCGTTCTGGGCGACCGTCATCTGTGCCAGATGCGCCTGGAGGATCGAGTCCAGGAGCGAGTCGTACCCGTTGATCTGCTCGCCCGCCCGTGCGAGATGGTCGGACACGTCCCGGAAGTACGGCCTGATGTCCGGGGCGATCAGAGTGGCGGGCTGGGTGGCCAGGGCCTCCAGGGGACGGTTCAGCGGAGCCATCGCCCGCTTGAACTCGAGCAGTTCCCGCTTCAGCTGGTAGATCCGCCCGGCTTCGCCGCGGCCCGCTTCACCACGACCCGCCTGTTCCGAGAAGACGGCCAGTTCGACCGCGTCTATGTCGTCCTGCACGGCGTCGGCCACGGCGAGGTACTCGTCGACGACGAAGTCCGCCACGGCGTGCAGCACGGACGAAGGCCCCTTGGCGAGCTGCTCCGGGATCGTCTCCAGGGCCTCGCGCAGAGGGCCGAGCGACCCGTGCCGCCCGTACCGGATGGTGATGACGAAGTCCCGGCCGGTGATCACCATGATCTCGCCCGTCTCCACGACCTGGCTGGTGGGGGTCAGCTGGTCGTGCTCCGCGTAACCGACGGTCTTGAAGACGGCGAGCAGCGTGTCGTCGTACGGCACGACCTTGGGCCGGCTGTGCGCGTTGACGGCGTCCTCGACGGTCAAAGGGTGCAGTCCGAACAGCTCGGCCAGCGAGGTGAACTCCTCGTACGTCGGCTCGTGCAGCCCTATCCAGACGAAGCTGTTGCTGCCGGGTGCCGCCTTGTTCTCCTTGCGTACGCGGCGCAGTGCCTCCTCGGCCGGGCAACTGCCCGCCTGCCGGACCCCGTCCGCGTACCCCACGCAGTTGACGACGGCGCTGCCGAGCGGGGACCTGGCCGGGTGACTCAGGTCGACCGTGCGACGGTACGCGCGGCGCACCGCGCGACGGAGATTGCGGATCATCGACAACGCGGGCTCCCGGACGGGCTTGGGGTCTTCCCCTGCCACCCTCTCCGACGAAAAGTCGCTTGTCCATGACGACCGCCTCGCGGGCACCGGGCGGACGGTGACCTCGGGTTGGATCGCGTGGCGCTCCTGCGGTGATCCGGATGTCCGGCTGTCCGGACATCCTTTTGAACGGTGAACCCGCCTCCAGCCGGCCGCCGCACCGGCCGATGCCCACAGTGCACCGTGTCGCACCTGTCGTCGGGTGCACCGGACATGTGATGAGTCCCCGGATCCGTCCTGGGCCCGGGAGCCGGCATCGCATCAGGACATCAAGGTCGATCCGACTCCAAGGAGGTCCCGGCGTGGGTGACGTCGTGCTGGCCCTGTGCATCCCGCTGATGGTCTGCGCGAGCGGTATCTACGCGGTGTGCGAGAGCTGGTGGCGGCGCAGACATCCGGCGCCGCCGTCGCCGTACACGCATGCCGCTGCCCGGCTCGCCGAACGGGAGATGCTGGTGGTGGCCGAGGAGGTCGTGGACGAGGCGTACGCACGGCTTGCGAAGCTGTACGACACCTGCGCCCACGCGCGCGACGAGTCCTGCCCCGGCCCCCACGACGGCCGGCTCAGCGCGGACTCCACCCCGGATCGCGCCCTGTCGTCGCCAGTACCCGCGCGAACGGGGACGCCTCCTCCGGCACGCTGACCTGCTCCCCGAACGCCCCCCACTTCCGGGCCATCGGGGCCATGTCCTCGACCACGTGACCGAGTTCGGCGACGACCTCCGCGTCCGGTTCGTACCGCTGTCCGGTGGCGCGGGCGAGGTCCCAGATGTGCACGGTCAGATCCAGCAGCACCATGTGCCCGACGTTTCTCGCCGGGAGGCCGAGTGTGCCCGTGGTGCCCTCTTCCGCACGGGGATCGGCCCAGGCCTTGATGAGGCGCCGTGTCTCGTCATCGAAGAGGCCCTGCCAGTCCCCGGCACCGGGGGTATCACCGGAGTCGTGGCGGGGGTCGTGAGGGGGGCCGCCGGGGGCGGCGTCACGGGAACCGCGACGGGGGACGCCGTCGGGGTCGTCGTGGGCACTGCCGTCCGTTCCGGGTGCGCTCGCTGTGGCGCCCGTGCCCTCCGCGTTGCCTGCAGTACTGCCTCTGCCGAGGGAGACGCGGTCGGGCGTCGTGGAGAAATCCGCTTCCTGCTTGGCGGCGAGCGCCTGGAAGTTGACGATCACATGGAGGAGGTGGTTGATCAGGGCACGCACGTCGTACTCGGGACACGGGGTCGGCGCGTCCATGTCCTGCGCCCGCACCCCCCGCACGACGGGCACCGCACGTGCGGCTGTGGCTTCGAGCAGTTCACTGATGGTCTTCATGCGAATGACGCTGGCAGCGCCGCACCCCTGCGTCTTGAACAAACGCGACATAGGATCCGGCCATGGCGAGCAGCAGCGGACCGGAGGACCCGTCCGCTCCACAGCAGCCGGAGGGCGGCGGAGCACAGTTCTCCGGCGGAGCGCGAAGCGACACCCGGGGCATCGTCGACGCCCCGGAGCTCTTCGCGCGGGTGCGGTTCAGGCGTCGGGAGCCCGCTCCGCCGCTGCGGCCGTATCTGGAGCACTACTGGCTCATCGACTGGGATCTGACCGAGCCGTACGCCTCCCACGTGGTGCCCCATCCGTCGGTGAATGTCGTGTTCCAGCGCTACGGGGACGAGGAGCCCTGGGGCGAGGTTGCGGGCGTGGGCCTTGAGCTCTTCACCAAGAAGCTGGCGGGGCGGGGGCGGGTGTGCGGAGTGCAGTTCCGGCCCGGCGGCTTCCGGCCCTTCGCACCGGATCGGGCGGTGTCGGAGTGGACGGGCCGCCGAGTGCCGGTGGACGAGGTGTTCACGGGGTTCGCGCGGGCGGCGGATTCGGGAGCGGCGGGGCCCGCCGGACCGACGAGCGCAAGGGCCGCAGCCGCGGCTGTCGTCGGGCCCGAGGACGAGGACGCACAGGTCGCGGCGCTCGACTCTTTCCTGCTCGGGCTCGGCCCGGCGGCGGACCCGGGGGCCGAGCGCGCCATGGCACTGGTCGAACAGGTCCGAACGGACCGGACGATCCGCCGTGTCGCCCAACTCGCCGACGCCGAAGGGGTGTCGGCGCGCACACTGCAGCGGCTCTTCGCCGCGTACGTCGGCGTGGGGCCCAAGTGGGTCATCCTGCGCTACCGCATCCACGAGGCGCTGGAGCGCGCAGAGGCGGACGGGTCCGGTTCCGGCCGCGAACCCGACTGGCCTGCCCTCGCGGCCGAGCTGGGCTACAGCGACCAGGCCCATCTGGTGCGGGACTTCACGGCGACGGTCGGCGTACCCCCGACGGCGTATGCGGCGCATCCGCCCGGGTGACGGACGGCGGCCGGCCTGCCGTCGGAACCGGCCGTCGGACGCGGCCGGCCCACCCGGTTGTCAGACCCGGGGCGTACGGTGCCCGGATGGCGAGCAGAGCAGCGGCGGTACGGATCGAACCATGGTCGGAACGTGATTTTCCTCTGCTCCGGGCAGCGAACGCACCGGAGTCGATGGAACACCTCGGCGGCCCGGAATCGGATGACAAGCTTGCCGACCGGCATCGGCGCTATGTGGCGCTGAGCGCGGTCCGCACCGGCGCGGGGTGTATGTACCGGGTGGTGCTGGCCGACAGCGGAGAGGCTGCCGGCTCGGTGGGTTTCTGGGAGTCCACCTGGGAGGGTCAGCAGGTGTACGAGACGGGCTGGAGCATTCTGCCCGGTTTCCAGGGGCGCGGCGTCGCCACTGCGGGGACGCTGGCGGTCGTCGCGGAGGCCCGGGCAGCGGGCAGGCACCGGTATCTGCACGCTTTCCCCTCCGTTGACAACACTGCGTCGAACGGCGTCTGCCGCAAGGCGGGCTTTTCGCTGCTGGGCGATTGCACGTTCGAGTACCCGCCGGGCAGGCCTGTGCGGGGCAACAACTGGCGCATCGACCTGCTGGATCTCTCTGCCCACCCGGATTCCCCGGACACCCAGGACACCCAGGACACCTCGAGCATGCCCGGGATACCGGATGTACCGGGTCACCGAGGGTCCTTCGACTCCCCGGTCCCGCGAACCCCGGATCCGTCGTCCGGCGGTCCTGCCTGACATGCGTGCGCACGGCCCGGCCATGGGTGTGACGGTCGCAGCGCTCCGCCGGCACAAGGGCACCCATGCGGCTCCCGCACATGGGCGATCCGATCCCGCCGCCCTGCACGGGAATTCCCTGGCTGGCCCGGTACGCCCGATGGCATGCTGACGGCGTGAACCGACCGGAGATCCACATCAGCTTCGCCCCCGAGCTGCGACTCTTCGTCGCGGCGGAGCGCCGCGACAGGCGGACACTCCTCGTCACCGACGGCGCATCGACGCTCGGTCACGTCGTGGAGTCGCTCGGCGTTCCGCTCACCGAAGCGGGGCGACTGCTCGTGAACGGCAGCCCGGTCCAGGTCTCGCACATCCCCGCCGAGGGCGAGCACATCGAGGTGCTCGGCATCGACCGCCCCCAGCATGTACCGGGCGCCCCGCTGCGTTTCCTCCTCGACGTGCATCTCGGCACCCTCGCCAGACGACTGAGGCTGCTGGGTGTCGACGCGGCGTACGAGAGCGAGGACATCGGAGACGCGGCGCTGGCCACGCTCTCGGCCCGGGAACAGCGCGTGATGCTGTCCCGGGACCGCGGGCTGCTACGACGCCGCGAACTGTGGGCCGGGGCGTACATCTACAGCGACCGCCCCGACGACCAGCTCCGTGACGTGCTTCAGCGGTTCGCGCCCGTTCTCGCTCCGTGGACCCGCTGCACGGCGTGCAACGGCCCACTGGCGGACACGGACAAGCAGGCTGTCGAGCACCACCTCGAGCAGGGCACACAGCGCTCCTACGACGTGTTCGCCCAGTGCACGGCATGCGAGCGCGTCTACTGGCGGGGCGCCCACCATGCCCGGCTCGAGGCGATCGTCGAGGACGCACTGCGCGAATTCGGCGGCGCGGTCGCCTAGTGCTGTGACCGGGCCCGCGATGCGCGGTTCGGCCGCCTGGTCCGGACCGGTTCCGGGTGGGGTCCGGTCGCGGAGCCCCGCTTGCCTGCCGCCTCACGTCCGCACCTCCCTTCCGCCGTCACCTCCGCCCACGGCACGTAAGGCCGTGGGGGACCCTGCGGCACCGCCGGCCTGGAACGAGCGGGCTCACGGGTTCTCCGCGGTCAGGTAGCGCTGGATCGTGGGTGCCAGCCAGGCGATCACCTCCTCCCTGGTCATGTCGACCGCCGGCGGCATGTGCAGCACATAGCGGGCGAGCGCCATCCCCAGGATCTGGGAGGCGGCCAGCGCGGCCCGGCGCGGGGCTTCGTCCGGGACGGGGCAGACCCCAGCTGCTATCGGTGCCATCTGCGCCCTGAACACCTGCCGCATGCGCTCGGCGCCGGCCTCGTTGGTGACGCCGACACGAAGCAGTCCCGTCAGCACCTCGTCCTGCTCCCAGCGGTCGAGGAAATGGGAGACGAGGACCGCGCCGACGTGCTTGCCGGGCATCGCGCCCAGTTCGGGCAGCCGCAGATCGATTTCGGAGGCTGCGGCGAACAGGCCCTCCTTGTTGCCGTAGTAGCGCATCACCATCGACGGATCGATGCCGGCGTCCCGGGCGATGGCGCGGATCGTGGCCCGCTCGTATCCGTCCGCGGCGAAGCGCTCGCGGGCTGCATCGAGGATCGCGGCACGGGTGGCGTCGGAGCGACGCGGCGTACTGGCTACTGCTTCCGAATTCACGCCAACAACTGTAGGCCAACGTATGTTGACATGCCAGAGCAGTCGGGCGTACGTTTGCCTACAAGCGTTGACCCACAGGCGTTGACCCACAAGCGTTGGCAGGAGGCCACCATGATCGGAAAGACCGGCGAGACCGGCAAGGCCGGTAACCGGACCGCAGCCCCGTCCGCCGCTTCTGTGCCGGACACCCCGGACCCGGACGTGATCGTCGTGGGCGCGGGCCCGACCGGCCTGCTTCTGGCGGGAGACCTTGCGACCGCGGGCCTCAGGGTCACGCTCGTCGAGCGCCGACCGCATGAGACCAGCAATATGACGCGCGCCTTCGGCGTCCATGCCCGCACCCTCGAACTGCTCGACGCCCGCGGACTCGCGGACGAGCTGGTGAAGAAGGGCACGCCCGTCACCGGCCTCCGTCTCTTCGGCCGTCTCTCCCTCGACCTGTCCCGCCTCCGCTCGCGGTTCCCCTATCTGCTGATAACCCCGCAGTACGAGGTGGAGCACCTCCTCGAGCGCCGGGCGCTCTCCGCCGGGGTGGAGTTCCGGTACGGCACGGAGCTGCGCGGACTGCGCCAGGACGACGACTCGGTCACCGCCGAGCTGAAGGAGGGGGACGAGCGGGAATCGACACTGCGGTCCCGCTATCTCGTGGGCACGGACGGGGTGCGCAGCTCGGTGCGCAGGGTTCTGGGCCTGCCCTTCCCAGGCGTGTCGGCGATCCGTTCCATCGTGCTCGCGGACGTCCGCCTCTCCGAAGAGCCCGGGCGCCTCCTCACGGTCAACGGCACCGGCGATGCTTTCGCGTTCATCGCCCCCTTCGGCGACGGCTGGTACCGGGTGATGGGCTGGAAGCGCACCCGGCAGGTCCCGGACAGCGAGCCCGTCGAGCTGGACGAGGTGCGCGACATCGCCCGTCAGGCACTCGGCAGCGACTTCGGCATGCGCGATGCCCGCTGGATGTCCCGTTTCCACAGCGACGAGCGGCAGGTCCCCTCGTACCGCGCGGGCAGGGTCTTCCTCGCCGGAGACGCGGCACACGTCCACTCCCCCGCGGGCGGCCAGGGCATGAACACCGGCCTGCAGGATGCGGCAAATCTGTCCTGGAAGATCGCTGCCGTGCTCCGCGGCGAGACATCCGCCCCCGATGCCCTCCTCGACACCTACCAGGCAGAGCGGCATCCCGTCGGTGCCATGGTGCTCCGCAGCAGTGGGGCGATCGTCCGTCTCGCCATGGCGCACACGCCGCTCCAGCGTCTGGCCCGCTCTCTTGCTGCGCGATTCCTCAACACGGTCCGCCCCGCGGCGGGGAAGGCGATGGGCATGATCTCCGGCATCGGCATCGCCTACGGCGCGGAGCGCGGTGCCCACCGCCTGACGGGCCGACGCGCCCCCGACCTGGATCTCTCCGAGGGCCGTCTCTACGAACTGCTGCGCAAAGGCGAGTTCGTCCTGGTCATACCCCGTCAAGACCCGTCGGCCGCGGCGGCCGCGCCCACCGCACCGGGTCCCGTCCTCCTGGCCCACTGGCAGACGGCGCAGGGCACGTCCCTGCTGGTCCGCCCTGACGGATACATCGCCTGGGCGCAGGGCTGATCCACAGCCGCGCCCGGCCCTGTGCCCCGCTGCCGGGACCGGCGTCCGGGTGCACGGTCCAGGCACAAGTACAGGCACGGTCACAGCCAGGGCCTCGGCCCCGCACGGCTCGAAGGTGATCGGGGCAGGGCACCGCTGTCGCAACGCCGTCGACATCCTGCCGCCGCCACGACCACCAGCGATCATGTGCGCAGCCGCGGAGCCGCTGACCACGGCATATCCTGACCAGTGGCCGCTGGTATCGATCTATGTCCTAGGAGCCGCCATGACCTCCGCCGCGCCCATCGCCGTCGTCACCGGAGCGAGCAGTGGTATCGGTGCCGCGACGGCACGTGGCCTGGCCTCGGAGGGGTTCCATGTGGTCCTCACCGCCCGCCGCAAGGACCGCATCGAGGCCATAGCCGCCGAACTCGCCGAAGCCGGCCACCAGGCCACGGCCTACGCACTGGACGTCACCGACCGCGCCGCCGTCGATGCCTTCGCCGCCTCGCTCGACGGCTCCGGCCGGGGGCCGGTCAAGGTGCTGGTCAACAACGCGGGCGGAGCACTCGGAGCCGACCCGGTCGCGACCGGCGACCCCGCCGACTGGCGCCAGATGTTCGAGGTCAACGTCCTCGGTACGCTCCACACGACCCAGGCTTTGCTCCCGGCGCTCACGGCCAGCGGCGACGGTACGGTCGTCGTCCTCTCCTCGACCGCCGCCCACGCCACCTACGAGGGCGGCGCAGGATACGTCGCCGCCAAGCACGGCGCCCGCGTACTCGCCGAGACACTCCGGCTCGAGATCGTCGGCACCCCGGTCCGTGTCATCGAGATCGCCCCCGGCATGGTCAAGACGGAGGAGTTCGCCACGACCCGCTTCCGCGGCGACACCGAGAAGGCCGCCAAGGTCTACGCGGGTGTGGCGGAACCCCTCACCGCCGAGGACGTCGCCGAGACGATCGCCTGGGCCGTCTCCCGCCCGTCCCACGTCAACATCGATCTCATGGTCGTCCGCCCCCGCGCCCAGGCGTCCAACACCAAGGTCCACCGCGAACCCTGAGCACGGCCACGGAGCCCTCCCCAGGAGGCCCGAGCCGACGAACGTTGTGGCGATTCCCGGAGCCGGGACGAGCTACGACTCCCCATGCACACCTGCGCGTTACCTGGTGTGAGGCCTCCTACGGAGTTCGGCGTGCGCTGTTCGAATCCGGGAGGTGGTTGCCGGCCCATAACCCGGCAAGCTGACACGGCCCGGCCCGGTCCACCCCTACAACGGAGTTCGCTGCTCCGTCCATGTATGGGGGAACCATGAAGCACACGCGCCCCACCCTGGCCCGCCGGCTCACAGCGGTCGCTCTCGTCGCCCTCTGCATGCTCCCGGCGGGGTGCAGCGACAACGACGACTCCGGCGGAGGCACCTCCGGGCCCTCGTCCGGAACGGACGGCTCGGGCGGCTCGGACGATGCGGGCGAGGCCGGCACGGACGACACCGCGGGCGAGGCCGGGGACACCGATCAGGGCGGCGACGGCGCCGACACCGGAAGTGGCACGGACTCGGATGACGAACCGGTCGGCAACTGCGCGTCCTACACGCTGCCTGCCTCCGACCAGTCCCCCAAGTCGTTCTCCGACGGCACCAACAGCATCGACCTGCGGCGCGGCTACAACGTTTCCGCGCAGGTCGTCGAGGCCACATCGGACGACGGCCGCTACAGCGGCGAGTACAGCCTGATGAGCGGCGAGGCAGCCTTCTACGACGGGCAGATCACCGTGTCCATCGAGTACGAGCTGGTCACAGGGTTCGACGGGCAGGTCACCAGTGAGCCGGTGCAGAAGGCGCACGTATGCGGCTGGACCGAGGAGTGACCCCTCACCGAACGACGGCTCGGCAGTCTGTCCCCCCGGGCCCTCGCCGCACCGTGCCACAGCCGCTAACCGGCGCTCCGTTCCCGGTAGCGACGACGGGCCGTACGGCGCTTGAGCGCCCGCCGTTCGTCCTCGCCGAGACCACCCCACACCCCGGTGTCCTGACCATGTTCCATGGCCCACTCGAGGCACTGCTCACGCACCGGGCACCGGCGGCAGACGGACTTGGCCTCGGCCACCTGCAGGAGGGCGGGACCGGTGTTGCCGATGGGGAAGAACAGGTCGGGGTCTTCGTCGAGGCATGCCGCGTCATGACGCCAGTTCTCGTACTCCACGGGGAGCGCCTCCTCCATTCGCAGACGTTTTTCGGTCCCCTCTCGGGTCGCCGACGAGCGGCCGCTGAAACTCCCGATGCGCATGCGATCGCCTGATCTGGCCGAAATCCGGTTGAAGTGCTCCGCCGCTCCGCACGATCAGGGCTCATCACCCGTCCCGCACTCGTCGCCCGCCCCCGTTCAGGGGCTACCGCTCCGCCGGGTCGAGGCATCCGTCCAGCCCCCCGGACCGAAGCCGGTCCGGGGCTGTCGATCACTCATGCCGCTGGACCAGCCGCCGAACGCCGCGCCTACCGGGGCGGGGCGACCAGGGCTTCGGACTGATTCGCGCGCCGAAGTGCGTCGGCGACGAACCCTCGGGCCTTCAACTCCTCGACGAGGTCCCCGAGGAAGCGGACGGTCTCGGGCCGCCGGGCCTTCGTCGTGCCCACCGCCTGCCGTATCTGCATGAACGCACCGTCGATCAGGCGGACGTCGGGGTGCGACGCAACGAACTCGGTCATCGGCTGTCTGATTCCGGCCGCGACCTCCAGGCCCTCGGCACGGAACACTTCGGCTCCTTCCTCTCCGCGCACGACGCCCGCGTGCAGAAGAGTGCGCGAGAGGAAGAGGTCGTAGGCGGACCCACGCTTCACGCCGATGCGCACACCCGCACGGTCGACGTCGGCGGCCGTGGTGAAAGCCGCTTCCTGGGGCACCACGTACACACCCTCGATCACCACGTACGGTGCGGTGAAGGCGACCTCGGCCTCGCGAGCGGGCTCGACCGCCAGGAAGCAGAGGTCGGCCCGGCCCGTTGCCATCGCCTCGAACGACTTCCGCGCCGCGTCGAAACAGATGAGTTCCACCGGCACACCGAGCCGCGCGCCGATCTCACGCGCGATATCGACCGTGACCCCGGTCGGCGCGTCCGGTGCGCCCTGGGCAAGTACCGGATTACCGAGGTTGATCGAGGCCCGCAACAAGCCGCTCGGCGCCAGGTCCTCGGCTATGGCAGCAGTCGTATGTGTCATCCGCCGGAGTCTACGACCGCTCTCACCGACGACCGCCGTGTCGACCGCCATTCGGCTGCGGTCGGCTCGCGCACGCTGCCGGACTGCGGTGTCGTGGACACGGATGCGTGCCGGGGCCCAGCGCACGGATGGCAACGGACGCTCAGCCGTGGAGGACAAGCATGCCGATATCCGGATCCGCAGCGGGCCGTCGGCCCGGTGTCGCGGCGATAGCCGCACTGGTGACCTGTTCGACGGTACTGACGGGACAGCACCTCGCCGCGGCAGGCGGTACACCCGCACCTTCGGTGCCCGCCCCACAGCTGGACTGGAGACCCTGCATTCACGGCAGTCGGTTCGACTGCGCGACCGCGAAGGTGCCGCTGGACCACGACAACCCCCGTGGTCGCACCATCGACCTGGCCGTCATCAAGCGGAAGGCAACCGGCCCCGGACAACGCGTCGGCACTCTGTTCTTCAACCCGGGCGGACCCGGTGGGCCGGGAACGGTGCAAATGCCGCAGAATTACGAGTCCTTCCCGCAGGACGTGCGGGAGCGGTTCGACATCGTCAGCTGGGACCCCCGCGGGGTCGGCAGCAGCACCGCGGTGAACTGCTTCGCGAGTCCCGAGGAAGCCGCCACCTGGAATGCGAGCAAAGCGGCCGGCTTCCCGGTGGGCGAACAGGAGCGGACGGCCTTCATCGCCGCGTACAAGGATCTGGGGCGACGCTGTCAGCAGCGCGACCCCGAGCTCCTGCGCCATGTGTCGACCACCGATACCGCTCGCGACCTCGACCAGCTCCGCCAGGCGGTGGGCGACCCGCAACTCACCTACTTCGGGATCTCCTACGGCACGATCCTGGGCGCCACCTACGCCAATCTCTTTCCCGGCAAGGTCCGCGCCATGGTCCTCGACAGCAACATCGACCCGCAGGCCTGGACGAACCATGCGTCCGAGGACGACCCCCGGCTCACCACATTCCTGCGCTTGGGCTCGGACCGCAGCGCAGCAGCGACCCTCGACCGGTTCCTCACCCTGTGCGGGGCTGCCACCACCGACCGCTGCGCCTTCTCGGCCGGCAGCCCGAAGGCGACCCGGGACAAGTTCGACCGGCTGATGCAGCGGCTCCGGGAACATTCCGTGGGCGCGTGGACCTACGGCCGCACGGTCGGTGACGTCGTGAACAGCCTCTTCGTCGTCCATCCCGGGTGGACGGACCTCGCCGGCAGGCTGCAGGACCTGTGGCGGGGCAGCGCCCCGGAGCCGTCCCCGCTCCCACCCGCACCACCGGTTCCGCATCCGAATCCGTACTTGGGCGAAGAACAGGCGAGTGCGGTGCTCTGCGGCGACAGCCCCAATCCCCGTGACCCCGGTGATTACCACGCCCTGGAGGAGGCCGCCGCCACCCGCGCGGGCGACGCCGGACGCTTCTGGACCTGGGCCGCCGAAGGGTGTGCCACCTGGCCGGCGGTCGCCGCCCACCGTTATCGCGGCCCGTGGAACAAGCCGACGGCTCACCCCGTCCTGGTGGTCGGCACCACCGACGACCCCTCCACTCCCTACTGGGGCGCGCAGGCCATGGCCAGGGAACTGGCCAACGCCCGTCTGCTCACCAACAACGGGTACGGGCACACCGCACTGATCAACCCCAGCAGCTGCGTCAAGCAGTACGAGAGCCGGTACCTCATCGACGGCGCCCTCCCGCCGGCCGGAACGACGTGCCGGCAGGACACGCCCCCCTTCTCCGCACCCAGGCCGAGCGGCGGCGTCGCCACCGGCGGCGGAGCGATGGCCGGGCACCGTCCTCCGAGTCGGCGGTAGCCCGCAGGCAGGGCACGCGCCGGCTCGATCGGGCCCCGGAGCGCTCGGGATACCCGGCACGCCACTTCGCGATCAGGGCCGAGGCCCCGAGCCCACAGCAGGACCCCGGCTTCGGAGTCCGGGCCGTCGATGACGTGGTGTGCCGGACGTCAGCCCTTGACGCAGATGACCTGCTTGAGCTTCGCCACGACCTGCACCAGGTCCTTCTGCTGGTCGATCACCTGGCTGATCGGCTTGTACGCCGCCGGGATCTCGTCCACGACTCCGGAGTCCTTGCGGCACTCCACACCCCGTGTCTGGTCCTCCAGATCCTTCGTCGAGAACTTCCGCTTCGCAGCGGTCCGGCTCATCCTCCGGCCGGCGCCGTGCGAGGCCGAGTTGAACGACTTCGGGTTGCCCAGACCACGGACGATGTACGACTCGGTCCCCATGGAGCCGGGGATGATGCCCCACTCCCCGGAGCCCGCACTGATGGCTCCCTTACGGGTGACCAGCAGATCCATCCCGTCGTACCGCTCCTCGCTCACGTAGTTGTGATGGCAGCTGATCACGCCGGGGCGGTACTCGACGGTCCTCATCCGGCCCTCGGCATCCTCCTGCAGACAGGAGATGACCGGATCGAAGGTGACCTTGGCCTTTCTGAACTCCTTGCGGACGACCTCCTGGAAGAGTCCCATCATGATCGCGCGGTTGTACTTCGCGTACTCCTGCGCCCAGAAGAGATCGTTGCGGTACGCCGCCATCTGCGGGGTGTCCGCGATGAACACCGCCAGGTCCCGGTCGACCAGGCCCTGGTTGTGCGGCAGCTTCTGGGCCTCGCCGATGTGGTACTCGGCGAGCTCCTTGCCGATGTTCCGCGAGCCGGAGTGGAGCATCAGCCACACCGCGCCGGACTCGTCGAGACAGAACTCCACGAAGTGGTTGCCCGAGCCCAGCGTTCCCATCTGTTTCGTCGCGCGCTCACGCCGGAACTTCACTGCGTCGGCCACGTCGTCGAACCGCGACCAGAAGTCACCGAACCCCGCCGCCGGGAACCCGTACACCCGGCCCGGGTCCACCGGGTCGTCGTGCATGCCCCGGCCGACCGGGATGGCCTGCTCGATCCTGGACCGCAGCCGGGACAGATCGCCCGGCAGATCGTTCGCGGTGAGCGAGCTCCTTACGGCCGACATTCCGCAGCCGATGTCGACGCCGACCGCCGCGGGGCAGACCGCACCGTGCATCGCGATCACCGAGCCGACCGTGGCACCCTTGCCGTAGTGCACATCCGGCATCACGGCGAGTCCCTTGATCCAGGGCAGCGTGGCGACGTTCTGCAGCTGCCGCATCGCGCCGTCCTCGACCGTGGACGGATCCGTCCACATCCGGATCGGGACCTTCGCCCCGGGCATCTCTACATACGACATACTTCCCCAATTCCCCCGATAAGCCTGAAAACGCAAAAACCGGCGCCAAGGTCGGCTGAACGGACAACCGACCGGCGTTCACAGCTGCGCGTGCGATACACATTGTGTCCATCGGCCCGCACCGGGCGGCAAGCAGTTTTCCCGTGGCAGAAGGAGTTCCGCACCGTGCAGCGAAAGGCGTACGTATCCGGCATGGCGGCGCTCCTCGTCGCGCTCGTCACCGGCTGCACCGCCGGGTCGGGGGACAACGGCTCCGCCACCGACACCAAGCCCGGCGACTCCGCCGGTCCCGGCGTGGCCGCCCCCGGCAAGTACCGCACGCTCTACGAGCCCTGCGGCGCGGTCGAGCGCTCCACCCTCCGGGACCTGCTCCCCGGCGCCGCCGGACTGCCCGAGGAGCAGCAGGAGAAGGTGTACGGCGGCACGGCAGCCGTCACCTACGACACGGACCGCCGGGTCGGCTGCAGCTGGAAGGCCGACGCGCCGGACGCCTCGCACCACCTCCGTATCGACGTCGAACGCGTCGTGTCGTACGACACGGAGGTCAGCGACGACGTCCGGGCCCAGGAGGTCTACGCCCGCAAGCAGGACGCTGCCCAGCTGCCTGCGCCCGCAGACCCCCGCGACGAGAAGGTCCAGGACACGGAGCCCTCCGGCGGCACGGCGTCACCCAAGCCCAGCGCCGCTGCGGGAGCCGCGGGCACCCCGACCCCCTCGGGCACCACGGGCAGCCCTGCTCCGGGGGAAAGCGCCGAGGGGCTCGAACCCCGAGAGCTCGACGGCCTCGGCGACGCGGCGTTCCTCGACGACGCCCTCACCCGTGCCGGTTCCACCGCACAGCACCGGACCGTGAGCGTGGTCTTCCGCACATCGAACGTGATCGTGACCGTCGAGTACGTCGAGCAGCCGGCCCTCGTCACAGAGATCCCGGACAGCAAGGAACTGCAGGAAAAGGCGCAGGCCCTGGCCCTGAACCTGGCCGAGCGCTTCAACGACTAGCCCGTCCACCGCCGGCACCGTCGGGTGCCCGCCCGCACCACCGGGTTCCGGCACCCCATCCCGCAGGACGCCCTCGGCGACGTAACGTGTCGGCGTACCGTGGCCGACCGGAAGGCTCCGGACCGGCCGACCGTCCGTCCCGCACCACGGCGGACCGTACGACACACCGAGTGAAGGAACCATGCACCGATCAGCCCCGCGACTCACCCGCATACTCGCCTGCGCCGCCGTCCCGGTGATGCTCGTCGTCGCCGGCTGCTCGTCGGACTCCGGCAGCGAGGACAAGGCCTCCGGCTCGGCCCCCTCCTCCCCCGGCGAGGCGGCATCCGGCTCGAAGCAGTCAGCGGCGGCCGTCGAGCCCGCGAAGTTCGCCAAGCTGCCCGAGCCGTGCAAGGCGCTCTCCTCGAAGACGATCGGGGAGCTGGTGCCGAAGGTGAAGAACAAGGCCGGCACGGCAGGCACCTCCAGTGACGTCGGCGTCCGTGGCGGCTGCTCCTGGAACGGCCTGGAGGACAAGGGCGTCAAGGGCTCGAACTACCGCTGGCTCGACGTCTCCTTCCTGCGCTACCAGTCCGAGTCCGGTCTGGGCAGCGGCCAGAAGCGGGCCCAGGAGGCGTACGAGAAGGAAGTCGCCAAGACCGCGGCCACGGAGGGCGCCAAGAGCGTCAAGAAGTCGCCGGCGCAGGGCGTCGGTGACGAGGCCACGGCGATCAGCTTCGACCTGAACAAGACGGACGAGACGTTCAAGTACGCCACAATCGTGGCCCGTGCGGGGAACGTCGTGTTCACCCTCGGCTACAACGGTGCGGGCTACGCCGGTGCCAAGACACCGGACGGGGCGGAGCTGCTGAAGGACGCCGTGAAGGCGGCCAAGGAAGCAGCGGCCTCGATCGCGACGGCCAACAAGTAGTCCACCCGGCGAGGCCGGACCCGATCATGTGATCACCCGACCGTCCCGCCCGGCGACGGCCGTTGGACGCTCCACCGCGCTCCCGTTCCGGACACCGGTCCGGGAACCGTCGGAAATCCGGCAGCAGCGGCCCGGAGCCCAGGTAAAAGGCACAGCGAGAGCCCGGACCACCTCCCCGGAGGCTCGGGCTCCGCAATCATGTGCCAGGCTTGGCCCGCTCCGACGGCGCGCGAGCCGGCGTCCGGGCACCGGAGTTCGATCCGGAATTCGATATCGGGAGGGGATCGCGGGTGGCCGCGATGCAGCTGACACGCACGCACCGCATTCTCATCGGCGTCGTCGTTGCCGGAGCGGTGATCATCGCCGCGATCGGCTTCGCCGGGTCGTACGCTGCCGTGCGCGAGCTTGCCGAGAAGAAGGGCTTCGGCGACTTCTCCCTCGTCTTCCCGATCGGCATCGACGCAGGCATCTGCGTGCTGCTCGCTCTCGACCTCCTGCTCACCTGGATCCGCATCCCCTTCCCGCTGCTGCGCCAGACCGCATGGCTGCTGACGGCCGCGACGATCGCCTTCAACGGAGCCGCGGCCTGGCCCGACCCTCTCGGCGTCGGTATGCACGCGGTCATTCCGGTGCTCTTCGTGGTCTCGGTCGAGGCCGCCCGGCACGCGGTGGGCCGGATCGCGGACATCACGGCCGACAAGCACATGGAGGGCGTGCGGCTCACCCGCTGGCTCCTCTCGCCCGTGCCCACGTTCCGGCTCTGGCGGCGGATGAAGCTGTGGGAGCTGCGCAGTTACGAGCAGGTCATCAAGCTGGAGCAGGACCGGCTGATCTACCAGGCCCGTCTGCAGGCCCGCTTCGGGCGGGCGTGGCGGCGCAAGGCGCCCATCGAGGCGCTGATGCCGCTGCGGCTCGCCAAGTACGGGGTTCCGCTGGCGGAAACGGCGCCTGCGGGACTTGCGGCGGCAGGGATCGAGCCGGCCCTGCTGCCGCCGAACCCGCCGCCCGCGGGGGAGCGGCCGGCAACGGAGCTTCCCGCTGCCGGACCGTCCGCCGCGGGTTCGCCGGCAGGCGGCCTTCCGGCGCCGCTCGCCCCCGCGGACTCCCGGCAGGAATGGGCCCAGCCCCACCCGGACGATCACCGGCTGCCGCAGGGTGAGCGGCAGGGGTCCCATGAAAGCCCGTGGTTCGCCGCGCCGCAGGTACCCCAGGAGGCGTACGAGAGCGCGTACAACCCGACCTATGTCGAGGGTCTGGAGCCGACTGCGGTCGCGGTCCCGGCCGGCCCGGACGCGATGCCCGCCGGTCAGGGTCCCGGCACCATTCCGGCGCCGCGTGCCGAGCAGCAGGCGATGTACGAACAGGCCCCGGTAGCCGCCCCGCAGGCCGAGCGCGGATCCGGTGCGCCGACCGTGCCCCCGGCCGGCGGCCTCACCGAGCCTGCCGCTCCCGAGGACGCCGACCTCCTCGAGGACGCCGATTTCGCCGAGCTGGCCTACCCGGTCTTCAAGGACTACGTGGACCTCCACGGCGCCTTCCCCAGCAACGATGTGCTGGACATAACCCTCGCCGACGTCCACGCAATCCATCACCCGCGCAGCGGAAGCCTCCTGCGGCGTCTGATGCCGGAGTTCCAGAACCGCTACCAGGCCGATCTGGAGGCCGAGCACATCGCGTAGGGACCGACCGCACGGTGGGCGGCGGGTCATGCCCGCTTCTCCCCGTCGTCCTTCCCGGACCGCGAGCACCGCGTACAGCACCGGGCACAGCACCCTGAGGGCCGCTTATTCGGCGGTGGGCATCTCCCCCACCGATTCCTGGTCGTCCCCTACCGCTCGTCCCCGTGGACGGGACTGCCGGACAGCGGGAGCCGGCAGGTCCCCGGACTCCGGTGATCCGGCCGGCTGACGCCGCGATCGGCTTCCTTGCCCCCGCGGTCGCCCGGTGGGCACCCGACACCTGTCCTGGACAGCTCCCAGGCGGCGGGGCCGGGCCGGTTGTTCCAGTGGAGACAGCAGCGCCGCAGGGTCCTCGCCCCAGTGGGCGAGGACCCTGCGGCGCCGTGCCGACGCGACGGCCGGGTCAGGCACCAAGCCCGTCGCGCCCGAAGCGGGATCCGGCCCGAAGCGGGCTCAGGGACTTGGGCGGCGTCGGGGCCCGGGGCGGGGTTGGGGCCCGGGGCGGGTCAGGAGCCGAGGAGCTTCCGCACCCGCTCGGCGCCCACGGCCAGCAGCAGCGTCGGCAGCCGCGGTCCGGTCTCACGGCTGACCAGCAGCCGGTACAGCAGCGCGAAGAACGAACGCTGAGCGACCTTCAGCTCGGGCGTCGGCTTGGCGTCCGGCTCCAGCCCGGCCATCACCTTCGGCACGCCGTAGACGAGCGTGGTGAGCCCGTCCAGCGACCAGTGGGAGTCGAGCCCCTCCAGGAGCAGCCGCAGCGATTCCCGCCCCGCCTCGTCGAGCGACCCGAGCAGCTCCGCGTCGGGGGCGGCCCGGACGATCGTCCGGGCGTCGGCCGGAACCTGAGTGGTGATCCAGTTCTCCGCGCGGTCGAGGCGCGGCCGGGCGACATCGAGCGAGGTCAGCGGATTCGCCGGGTCCAGCTCGCTGAGGATCCGCAGGGTCTGCTCGTCATGGCCGGCCGTGATGTCGACGACCGAGGCGAGCGTGCGGTAGGGCAGCGGGCGCGGGGTCCGCGGCAGCTCGGCCGCGGCGGTGCGCACCGCACGGGAGTGCGCCGCCGCGTCGGCGGGGAGCACGGTCCCGTCCTGGACCTTGCTCTCCAGCTTGTCCCACTCGTCGTAGAGCCGCTGGATCTCCTGGTCGAAGGCGATCTTGAAGGACTGGTTGGGCTTGCGCCGGGCGTACAGCCAGCGCAGCAGGGGTGCCTCCATGATCTTCAGCGCGTCGGCAGGTGTCGGCACCCCACCGCGGGACGACGACATCTTCGCCATGCCGGAGATCCCCACGAAGGCGTACATGGGTCCGATCGGCTGCACTCCGTCGAAGACGTCGCGGACGATCTGTCCACCCACGACGAACGACGACCCCGGCGACGAGTGGTCGACACCGCTGGGCTCGAAGATCACGCCCTCGTACGCCCAGCGCATCGGCCAGTCGACCTTCCAGACCAGCTTGCCGCGGTTGAACTCGCTCAGCCGGACCGTCTCGGAGAAGCCGCACGCCGTGCAGGAGTACGTCAGCTCCGTCGTCGCGTCGAGGTACTCGGTGACCGTCGTCAGGTCCTTCTCGCAGTTGCCGCAGTACGGCTTGTAGGGGAAGTACCCTGCGGAGCCGCCGCTGCCGTCGTCCTCGCTCGCCGCGCCGGAGCCCTCGGCGGCCTCCAGCTCGGCCTCGTCGGCCGGCTTCTGCTGCTGCTTCTTCGGCTGGGGCTTGGCCTTCGTCCGGTACTGGTCGAGGATCGCGTCGATGTCGGCACGGTGCTTCATGGCGTGCAGGATCTGCTCGCGGTAAACACCCGAGGTGTATTGCCGGGTCTGACTGATCGGGTCGTACTCGACGCCCATCTCGGCGAGCGACTCGACCATCGCGGCCTTGAAGTGCTCGGCCCAGTTCGCGTACGGCGAGCCCTCGGGGGCGGGCACGGAGGTGAGCGGCTTGCCGATGTGCTCGGCCCAGGAGTCGTCGACTCCTGGGATGCCGGCCGGCACCTTGCGGTAGCGGTCGTAGTCGTCCCACGAGATCAGATGACGGACCTCGTACCCGCGCCGGCGGATCTCGTCCGCGACCAGGTGCGGGGTCATGACCTCGCGCAGATTGCCCAGGTGGATCGGTCCTGACGGGGACAGCCCAGAGGCAACCACGACCGGTTTCCCGGGCGCACGCCGTTCCGACTCGGCGATGACATCGTCCGCGAAACGGGAGACCCAGTCGGTCTCGGTGCTGCTCTGAGCCACGATCGGCACGTCCTTGAATGCTTGAGTCTTTCGGAGCTGGCTTCGGCCATTCTCCCAGACGGAACAGCGGGCTCGATGGTTGTCCACAGGCGCGTGGTTGTCCACAGCCTCCCGCTTCCGTGGAGGAAACAGGTTGCTCCCCCATGGGACACTTGACTACCGATTAAGCACCGCCGACCACCCACCGACAGGAACGGAAGCTCATGGCCTCGGTCCCTTCCCTCGCTTCGACCGTGCAGCAGCGACTCGCGGAAGCCCTCTCGGCAGCCCTGCCGGAGGCCGGCTCCGCCGACCCGCTGTTGCGACGTAGCGACCGGGCCGACTTCCAGGCCAACGGCATCCTGGCGCTCGCCAAGCAGCTCAAGGGCAATCCGCGTGCGCTGGCCACTCAGGTCGTCGAGGCGATCCCGGCCAACGACGTCCTGAAGGACATCGAGGTCTCCGGTCCGGGCTTCCTCAACATCACGGTCACCGACGAGGCGATCGTGAAGACCCTGGCGGCCCGTGCCGCCGACGACCGCCTCGGTGTTCCGTACGCCGCGGGTGCCGGCACGACCGTGATCGACTACGCCCAGCCCAATGTGGCGAAGGAGATGCACGTCGGCCATCTGCGCTCCGCCGTGATCGGCGCCGCGATGGTCGAGATCCTGGAGTTCACCGGCGAGAAGGTGATCCGGCGCCATCACATCGGCGACTGGGGCACCCAGTTCGGCATGCTCATCCAGTATCTGATCGAGCATCCGCACGAGCTGGACCACAGGAACGAGGCCGCGGTCTCCGGTGAGGAGGCCATGTCGAATCTGAACCGGCTCTACAAGGCCTCGCGCGCCCTCTTCGACTCCGACGAGGAGTTCAAGGACCGGGCCCGTCGCCGCGTGGTCGACCTCCAGGCGGGCGAGGAGCAGACCCTCGCCCTGTGGCAGCGCTTCGTCGACGAGTCGAAGATCTACTTCTACTCGGTCTTCAACAAGCTCGACATGGAGATCAACGACCCGGACGTCGTCGGCGAGTCCGGCTACAACGACATGCTGGTCGAGACCTGCCGGATCCTGGAGGAGTCGGGCGTCGCGGTCCGCTCGAACGGCGCGCTGTGCGTCTTCTTCGACGATGTGAAGGGCCCCGACGGCAATCCGGTCCCGCTGATCGTCCAGAAGTCCGACGGCGGCTTCGGCTACGCGGCAACGGACCTCTCCGCGATCCGCGACCGCGTCCGGAACCTGGGCGCGAGCACGCTGCTGTACGTGGTGGACGCGCGTCAGTCGCTCCACTTCCGGATGGTCTTCGAGACCGCACGCCGGATCGGCTGGCTGAACGACGACGTCAAGGCCGTTCAGCTCGCCTTCGGCACGGTGCTCGGCAAGGACGGCAAGCCGTTCAAGACCCGCGAGGGCGAGACCGTGCGTCTCGTGGACCTGCTGGACGAGGCGATCGAGCGTGCCTCCACGGTAGTCCGCGAGAAGGCCAAGGACCTCACCGAGGAGGAGATCGCCGAACGCGGGGCCCAGGTGGGCATCGGCGCGGTCAAGTACGCCGACCTCTCCACCTCCGCGTCCCGGGACTACAAGTTCGACCTGGACCAGATGGTGTCGTTGAACGGCGACACCTCCGTGTACCTCCAGTACGCCTACGCCAGGATCAAGTCGATCTTCGGCAAGGCGGGCGACAGGACGCCGGTGGCCCACCCGGAGCTCGAACTGGCCCCGGCCGAGCGGGCACTCGGCCTGCACCTGGACCAGTTCGGCGAGACGGTGGCCGAAGCGGCGGCGGCGTACGAACCGCACAAGCTGGCCGCGTACCTGTACCAGCTGGCGTCGCTCCTCACGACGTTCTACGACCAGTGCCCGGTCATCAAGCCTGCGCCTCCGCAGGAGATCGCGGAGAACCGGCTGTTCCTCTGCGACCTCACCGCCCGCACGCTCCGCCAGGGCATGGCCCTGCTGGGTATCGGCACGCCCGAGCGCCTCTGACCGGTGCGACGGTCCGATGGGGGTGTACGCGAGTACACCCCCATCGCCCTGCCGGAACACCCCGGCAGCGCGACTGGACCCCTGCCTTGCCCGTGTCCGGGACGCCTGCCGTCACCGCACCGGGCGGTCACTCGGCAATCCACTCACCCTTCGTGGGCCAGTAGAGATACTGCTTGCGTCCCTCGAGCGCGCTCGTACGGAACGGCTTGCCGCCGTCGTCGATGCGCACTGTCCCGTGCCGGGGACCACTGCGCCAGGTCAGTTCCAGGTACCACCTGACCTCATGCAATTCGGTGTGCACATCGAGGTTCAGGACCTGCGGATCGCGGGCGGAGACCTTGTACGGGAAGTTCTTGGCAGGCACGACAGTGTCGCCGTCCTGTCCGGCCCTCGGCGTGGCCACCGGCCGTGCGTCGTCCAGGTCGATGTCGAAGGTCTGCGGAGTCACGCCGCTGCCGCAGCCGTCCCCCATGGAATAGGCCTGCCAGGGCAGAGGCGCGTCGCGCCCCACGACGCGTACATGGAGGGCACCGAGTACAACCGCCTCGTCCGTGGTACCCGTGGCGGTCAGCTGCAGGTGCATCCGCCCGCCGTCGACGCCGCCCAGGGCACCCGCCCAGCGGCGGGCGTCCTGTGGGGCGGGCGGGCGTGGCACCTGGTCGGGCTGACGGTCCAGCAGATAGTTCTCATCGCACGGCGCCTCCCAGTTGTATGAGCTGATCCCCACGTTGGGCGGGGCACCACGCTCGCCGCTGACGGCGGGCGGCGGCGACTTTCGTGTTGCGGACGGGTCGGAGGGGGTGGGATGCGTCCCCCCGGCCGGGGCGGCGCTGTCACGCGGGGAAGCGCTGCCACTCGGGGCGGCACTGGCCGACGACGATGCGGACGCGGAGGTTCCTGCGGGAGCGCCGGCTCCGGCGCCCTCGACGGATTCCTTCCCGTCCTCGTCGCTCGTTCCTGAGGTGCGCGGGAACTCGCCCATGGCGAAGGCCGCCGGGACGGCGAGGGCGACGACGACGGCCGCGGCGAGAGCGATGCGGATCCGGCGCTTGCGCAAGAGGGGCGGGGGCCCGGCCACGTCGGTGTCAGGGCCGCCGTCCTCCGCGTCCTCGGTCGCGCGGTCCGCCGAGGAAGCATCGGCCCCGGCCTCAGCGGCTGCCGCGGTACGGGCCGGCTCAGCAGGCGCCGCCGTCTCGCCGGTCACGGCCACAACTGTCGCCGGCGTCTCGCCCGTCACTGCCTCAGCAGGCGTTGCCGCGCCGGTCGTCCCTGCCACAGCAGGCGTTGCCGTCTCGCCCGTCACTGCCTCGGCAGGCGTTGCCGCGCCGGTCGTCCCTGCCACAGCAGGCGTTGCCGTCTCGCCCGTCACTGCCTCGGCAGGCGTTGCCGCGCCGATCGGCCCTGCTGCTCGAGCGGTCCCCGCCGTGGACTCGGCGGTGCCGTTCCGGCTGCGCCTGCGCGCTTCGTCGGCCAGGATCCAGCGACGGTGCAGCTCCATCAGTTCCTCGGAGGTGGCCCCGCACAACCGCGCGATCCGCTCCACCGGGGCGTAGTCCGTCGGGACCGCGTCGCCGTTGCAGTAGCGGTGCAGCGTGGACGTACTCATGTGCAGCTGCCCGGCCAGGGCCCCGTAGCTGCGTCCCGAGCGCTTCTTCAGCGCGCTCAGCAGCCCCGCGAAGCCGTCCGTCTCTGTCGCCACCCCGGTCCTCCAGGTCGTCCCGCGTCCCGGAACGCATCCCAGGCGGTCGTTCCAGGGACAGGGGACTTTCCCAGGTCAACTACCGTTCCGGCGTTCCGGCTTCCCTCATTGTCCCGGGTCTGTTGTCCCGTCATCGACGGGCCCCGCAAGGTGTGTTCAGCATCAGCCCCACCGGGAGCCTCCATGCGAACCCGCTTCAACATCAGCGATGTTCTCGCCACGACGGTGCTGATCATCTGCATCGCCGTCCTGGTCTCGCTGATCACGCATCACTGAATTCACCACAACGGGGAGTCGATCCACCATGCGCACCATCCGTACCCGTACCGTCATCACCGCCGCCACGGCCCTTCTGGCCGGCCTGTCCCTGACCGCCTGTCAGAACGACGGCAAGGACAGTGCCCATGCCCCTGCCGCCACAAGCTCCGGCAAGGCGGGCGCCCCCGCCGCCGGGACCCAGGCCACTGGCTCATCGGGCAGCAGCGGCACCGGCGCGCAGGGCGGCGCCGAGCACACGGGCAAGGGCGCAACCAACCAGAGCAGCAAGGGCAGCAGTGCAGGCAGCGGCGCCCCCGCCACCTGCACCGGCGGGAACACCAAGGTCGTCGTCACCAAGGTCACGCGCCCCATCAACCACCTGCTGCTCACCGTCACCAACACGGGCTCCCGCGTCTGCGATGCCTACGCCGCGCCGTTCCTCCGCTTCGACGACGAGCAGTCCCCCACCCAGGTCAACGAGGACAGCAAGCCACAGGCCGTCGTCAGCCTCGCGCCCGGCCGGTCCGCCTACGCCTCGGTCCTGCTGAGCGGCGAGGGCGGCGGTGACAGCAACGGCCGCACCGCCAAGGACCTCACCGTGCTCTTCGCCCCTCGTGACGGCGCAGGCTCCACCGGCGCACCGACCAGGCTCGTGCTCCCTGCGGGCACTCACAAGGACGATGCCGCCTCCGTCACCTACTGGCAGAGCTCGATGCAGGACGCTCTGACGTACTGACGGCCGGGCTCCGCAGCCGGCGCGGGGTGCTCACCATCCCCATGAGCACCCCGCCCCGTGCCTCTGCGCCGCGCAACGCCCTGCCAGGAAGCCGGGGAAGCCACGAACCGGGGGAAGCCGCGCAAGCCCGGAGACCGCGGCGGGGAGGCCGTCGAAGTTCGGGCCGTGCGCAACAGGAGGCATGCGGCAGGCCCACCTCGTCCGTGACAGCCCCGTCCGTGGCACCTGACATGCCGTCGGCGCCCGTCCGCTGCCCGTGCCCGGCGCTGTCAGTGGCGGACCGTACGGTTCGGACCATGGTCATGAACCCGAATGCGCTGGGCCTGGACCTGCCGTCCGGCGCTGTGCGTACACAGCCGTCGTTCTGGTACGCGGACACACCCGCGGACCACAACACCTGGGCGCGCCTCCTCCCGGCTCGGGAGGAAGCCGGTATGCACCCCGTGCTGATGGTGGACGAGGGCAAGTACCTCTACGCCGACCAGATTGCCGACCCGGACGACCACGACCCCGAGGAGACGCTTCAGCATCTCTGGGGCCGGGTGCAGGCCGTGGACCACGACGAGGACGACGCCGACACGATCGCGCCGTTCACCCCTGAGTGGCCCGGGCTCGCACCCGCCGGAGAGTCGCAGGCCGACGCCGACGCCGTGGCCGCCGGCGTCAGCGCCGCGCTCCTCGACACCGACCGGCTGCCCGGCGCCCGAGCAGCCCTGGTCCCCGCCAGAAGCGGCGCGGACATACCGGCCGCCCTCGGCTGGACCGGTGCCTGCAACCACACGGAGGCCGGTCTGATCTCCGCAGTGCTGCGTTCCTGGGAGGACCGCTTCGGCGCACGCCTCGTGGCGCTCCCCGCCGACCGCCTGCATCTCTCCGTGGCGGCGCCGCCCCGCACCATGGCGCACGCCCTCGCCGTGGCCGCCGAGCACCACGCGTTCTGTCCGGACAACGTCTGGCAGGGCTACGAGACCCTGCGTACCTACGCAGCCGAAGCAGTGCTCGGGAAGGAGCACTGGACGTTCCGGTGGGACTGAGCGCGCTCAGCGCCCCAGCTTCTGCGCGACCTCGGTCGCCCAGTAGGTGAGGATCATCTGCGCGCCTGCGCGCCGGATCCCCGTCAGCGTCTCCAGGATCGCCTTGTCCCGGTCGATCCAGCCCTTCTCGGCCGCGGCCTCGATCATCGCGTACTCACCGCTGATCTGGTACGCGGCCACGGGTACGTCCACCGCGTCCGCGACCTTGGCCAGCACATCGAGGTACGGACCCGCGGGCTTGACCATGACCATGTCGGCGCCCTCCTCCAGGTCGAGCGCCAGCTCCCGCATGGACTCCCGCAGATTCGCCGGGTCCTGCTGGTACGACTTGCGGTCGCCGGTCAGCGAGGAGGCGACGGCCTCACGGAACGGCCCGTAGAACGCCGACGAGTACTTGGCGGTGTAGGCGAGGATCGACACGTCCTCCTTGCCGATGGTGTCCAGCGCATCCCGGACGACCCCGACCTGACCGTCCATCATCCCGCTGGGCCCCACCACATGGACGCCCGCGTCGGCCTGGACCTGCGCCATCTCGGCGTACCGCTCCAGCGTGGCGTCGTTGTCGACGCGGCCGTCGGCGTCGAGCACTCCGCAGTGCCCGTGGTCGGTGTACTCGTCAAGACACAGGTCGGACATGATCACCAGATCGTCCCCGACCTCTTCCTTCACGGCGCGGACGGCGACCTGAAGAATGCCCTCCGGATCCGTGCCGGCAGTCCCCGCCGCATCCTTCTTCGCGTCCTCCGGAACACCGAAGAGCATGATCCCGGAGACACCGGCGGCCACGGCCTCCACCGCGGCCTTGCGCAGCGTGTCCAGCGAGTGCTGCACGACGCCGGGCATCGCCGCGATCGGCACGGGCTCGACGACGCCTTCCCGTACGAACGCCGGAAGGATCAGATCAGCGGGGTGCAGTCGCGTCTCGGCGACCATGCGCCGCATCACGGGAGTGGTCCGCAGCCGCCGCGGCCGCGATCCGGGGAAGGATCCGTACACAGTCATGCCCACCACGCTACGCCGGTCCGGGGCAGGCATTTACCGACAGACCGCCGGTGGCCGGCAGGGCGCCGAACGCGGTCACGACCGCCACGGGGCCGTGCCCGGCGACCTGCCACGACGGCGGAGCAGCACGAGGAAGGGGCCACGGGGAACAACCCCGTGGCCCCTCGACCCCATCGATCAGGTCGTCCGACGCCTGCGCGCCCCCGGCCTCCGCTCGCTCGGACGCGTCACCGGATCCCCGGCCTCCACCGCGGCCTCGCGCCGCCGCGCGCCGAACTCCGCCAGCGCCTCCGCCAGCTTGTGCACCGACGGCTCGGGCGACAGCACATCCACCCGCAGCCCGTGCTCCTCGGCGGTCTTCGCGGTCGCGGGACCGATGCACGCGATCACGGTCACGTTGTGCGGCTTCCCGGCGATGCCCACCAGATTCCGCACGGTCGACGACGACGTGAACAGCACGGCGTCGAAGCCGCCGCCCTTGATCGCCTCGCGCGTCTCGGCCGGCGGGGGCGAGGCCCGCACCGTCCGGTAGGCGGTGACGTCGTCGACCTCCCAGCCGAGCTCGATCAGGCCCGCCACCAGCGTCTCCGTGGCGATGTCGGCCCGCGGCAGGAACACCCGGTCGATCGGGTCGAACACCGGGTCGTACGGCGGCCAGTCCTCCAGCAGCCCCGCCGCGGACTGCTCCCCGCTGGGCACCAGGTCCGGCTTGACCCCGAAGTCGATCAGCGCGCGGGCCGTCTGCTCACCCACCGCCGCGACCTTGATCCCGGCGAAGGCGCGGGCGTCGAGCCCGTACTCCTCGAACTTCTCACGCACCGCCTTGACGGCGTTGACGCTCGTGAAGGCGATCCATTCGTAGCGGCCCGTCACGAGCCCCTTCACCGCACGCTCCATCTGCTGCGGCGTACGCGGCGGCTCGACGGCGATCGTCGGCACCTCGTGCGGCACCGCGCCGTACGAACGCAACTGGTCGGAGAGCGAAGCCGCCTGCTCCTTCGTCCGCGGCACGAGGACCTTCCAGCCGAACAGGGGCTTGGACTCGAACCACGCCAACTGGTCCCGCTGAGCCGCGGCACTGCGCTCGCCGACCACGGCTATGACCGGCCGGTGCCCCTCGGGCGAGGGCAGCACCTTCGCCTGCTTGAAGACCTGCGCGATGGTCCCGAGCGTCGCGGTCCACGTCCGCTGCCGCGTCGTGGTGCCGCCGACCGTCACCGTCAGCGGGGTGTCGGGCTTGCGCCCGGCGGCCATCAGCTCACCCGCCGCGGACGGGACCGCGTCCAGCGAGGTCGACACGACGACGGTCCCGTCCGACGCCCCGACCTCGGTCCAGCAACGCTCGCCGGCGGTACGGGCGTCGATGAACCGCACGTCGGTTCCCTGCGCGTCACGGAGCGGCACGCCGGCGTACGCGGGCACGCCCACCGCCGTCGCGACGCCGGGCACGACCTCGAACGGAATGCCCTCCGCGGCGCAGGCGAGCATCTCCTGGCCCGCGTTGCCGTCGAGTCCGGGGTCACCGCTCACCGCACGGACGACCCGCTTGCCGCCCCGTGCAGCCTCCATGACAAGATTGGTCGCATCCCTCAACACGGGGACCCCGGCGGGTGCTGACGCATCGTCAACAACCGTCAGCTCGGACGTGCTCACGCCCGTCCGCGCATGGCCGCGAACGACCTCGAGGACATCGGGCTCGGCGATCAGCACGTCCGCGCCGGCCAGCGCCTCCACGGCGCGCAGCGTCAGCAGCCCCGGGTCGCCGGGACCGGCGCCGAGGAAGGTGACATGCCCTGGTGCGGAGAACGCCGACGAGGCAGAGGTGGCAGTGGTGGTGGGGCTCAATGTGCTCGCTCCCCCATAAGACCGGCCGCACCCTTGGCGAGCATCTCGGACGCGAGTTCGCGACCGAATGCCACGGCGTCTTCGTGCGACTTGGGTACGGGACCGGTGGTGGACAGCTGCACCAGCGTCGAGCCGTCGGTCGTACCGACGACACCGCGCAGGTGCATCTCATGAACAGCCTGTTCATCGGCCGGCAGGTCGGCCAGTGCACCCACAGGTGCACTGCAGCCGGCCTCCAGGGCGGCGAGCAGGGACCGCTCGGCGGTCACGGCGGCCCGGGTGTGCGGGTCGTCGAGCTCGGCGAGCGCAGCGGCGAGTCCGGCATTGGCTGCCGGGCACTCGACCGCCAGTGCCCCCTGGCCGGGGGCGGGCAGCACGATGTCGACCGACAGGAAGTCGGTCACCTCGTCGATCCTGCCAATACGGTTCAGCCCGGCCGCGGCCAGCACCACGGCGTCGAGCTCCCCGTCATGTACGTATCCGACCCGGGTGTCGATGTTCCCGCGGATCGGCACAGTCTCGATCTGCAGCCCGTGCGCGCGGGCGTACGCGTTGAGCTGCGCCATGCGCCGCGGCGAGCCGGTGCCGATCCGGGCGCCCTTCGGCAGCCGGTCGAGCGTCAGCCCGTCGCGCGCGACGAGCACGTCACGCGGGTCCTCGCGCCGCGGCACGGCCGCGAGCGTGAGCTCCTCGGGCTGCGCGGTCGGCAGATCCTTCAGCGAATGCACGGCGAAGTCCACCTCGCCCGCGAGCAGCGCATCGCGCAGCGCGGTGACGAACACACCCGTGCCCCCGATCTGCGCCAGGTGCTCACGGGAGGTGTCACCGTACGTGGTGATCTCGACGAGCTCGACGGAGCGTCCGGTCAGCCGGGTCACCGCCTCCGCCACGTGCCCGGACTGGGCCATGGCGAGCTTGCTCCGCCTCGTCCCCAGCCTCAAAGCCTTCTCGGCCCTCTCGGTCATACCCGCCCTCGGTTCTTGACGTCGGCGTCGTTCAGGTCGGCCCGGCTGACGGATGCGACCGTCTCCGGGTCGAGGTCGAAGAGTGTCCGCAGCGCGTCCGCGTATCCGGCACCGCCGGGCTCGGCCGCGAGCTGCTTGATCCGCACAGTGGGCGCGTGCAGAAGTTTGTCGACTACGCGGCGGACGGTCTGGGCGATCTCGGCTCGCTCCTTCTCGTCCAGACCGGGCAGCCGTCCGTCCAGCCGCGCGATCTCACCGGCGACCACGTCGGCGGCCATCGTGCGCAGCGCGACGACGGTCGGCGTGATGTGCGCGGCGCGCTGAGCGGCGCCGAACGCGGCGACCTCGTCGGCGACGATCGTGCGCACCTGGTCGACGTCGGCGGCCATCGGGGCGTCGGCGGATGCCTCGGCGAGGGACTCGATGTCGACCAGCCGGACCCCGTCGAGACGGTGCACGGCGGCGTCGATGTCGCGGGGCATCGCGAGGTCGAGCAGCGCGAGCGTGCCGCCCCGTCCCGCCAGCGCGGCCTCGACCGCGTCCGTGTGCAGCACCAGACCGGTGGCACCCGTGCACGAGACCACTACATCGGCACGTGTCAGCTCTTCACCCACCGAGTCCATGTCGACGGCTCGGGCACGCACGCCCGTACCACCGGGTTCGGTCAGGATCTGCACGAGCCGGTCGGCGCGCTCCAGCGTCCGGTTGGCGATGACGATCTCGGCCACTCCGGCGCGCGCCAGGGTCGCCGCGGCGAGCGAGGACATCGAGCCGGCGCCGATGACGAGCGCCCGCTTGCCCTTCGCCCAGATCTCCACCGGAGTGCCGTCGGACAGCTGCTCGAGGCCGAAGGTGACGAGCGACTGGCCGGCCCGGTCGATCCCGGTCTCGCTGTGGGCGCGCTTGCCGACCCGCAGCGACTGCTGGAAGAGGTCGTTCAGCAGCCTGCCCGCGGTGTGCAGCTCCTGGCCGAGCGCGAGGGAGTCCTTGATCTGCCCGAGGATCTGGCCCTCGCCTATGACCATCGAGTCAAGACCGCATGCCACCGAGAACAGATGGTGGACGGCGCGGTCCTCGTAGTGCACATAGAGATAAGGAGTGAGCTCCTCCAGCCCGACGCCACTGTGCTGGGCGAGCAGGGTGGAGAGCTCGGCGACGCCGGCATGGAACTTGTCGACGTCGGCGTACAGCTCGATGCGGTTGCAGGTGGCGAGGACCGACGCCTCCACCGCGGGCTCCGCGGCCAGCGTGTCCTGCAGCAGCTTGATCTGTGTGTCCGGGGACAGCGAGGCGCGCTCCAGCACGCTGACCGGGGCGCTGCGGTGGCTGAGTCCGACGACCAGGAGGCTCATGCCGGCATCACGGCGGGGACGTCCCCGTCGGGTCCCTTCCGGCTTGCACCCGTGCCCGCGGCCGCGGAGGTGTCCGCGGAGGTGTCCGTCCCGGCGGACGCGGCGGCGGCAGTGTCGTCCGGGCCCGTCGCCCCGCGCGTTCCCGCGGGCGGCACCTCTGCCTCCGCCTCCTCGCCGGCCTTGCGCTGCTCGTGGAACGCGAGGATCTGCAGCTCGATCGAGAGGTCGACCTTGCGCACGTCGACGCCGTCAGGCACCGAGAGCACGGTGGGCGCGAAGTTGAGGATCGAGGTGACTCCGGCAGCGACCAGCCGGTCGCACACCTGCTGCGCGGCCCCGGCCGGCGTCGCGATGACGCCGATGGAGACGCCGTTGTCCGAGATGATCTTCTCCAGCTCGTCCGTGTGCTGGACAGGGATCCCGGCGACCGGCTTGCCGGCCATCGCCGGGTCCGCGTCGATCAGCGCGGCGACCCGGAAGCCACGGGAGGCGAAGCCGCCGTAATTGGCCAGGGCGGCGCCGAGATTACCGATACCGACGATCACGACCGGCCAGTCCTGGGTGAGGCCGAGCTCCCGGGAGATCTGGTAGACGAGGTATTCCACGTCGTAGCCGACACCACGGGTGCCGTACGAGCCGAGGTACGAGAAGTCCTTCCGCAGCTTCGCGGAGTTGACCCCCGCCGCGGCCGCGAGCTCCTCCGAGGAGACCGTGGGCACAGAGCGCTCCGACAGCGCGGTCAGCGCGCGCAGGTACAGCGGAAGCCGGGCGACGGTGGCCTCGGGGATTCCTCGGCTACGGGTCGCCGGTCGGTGAGTTCGGCCAGTTGCCACGGTGCTCCTGCGGGATGAGCGAGGCTGCAGGCGGCCATACGTTCCAGGACCGCCCCGTCGAATGCAGGCTATGTCTTTGTGAACGCGTGCACAAAGATGGTGTCCGCTTTGTCCGTGCAAAGTGACCGGGGTCACGCGAGCCGATCGCGGGATTCCGGAACCCGGGACCGCTCGTGTCCGTTGAAAAAACGAAGGGGGCAAAGCGGTCCACACTCCTTACGGCCACGCCCCCGAGACCCCACCAAATCGCCCACGATGGTAACCGCCTTTCGGGTCACGCCCCCAGCTCGCGGCGCAGCCGGCCGGCATCCACTCTCCAGAAGGTGTGCTGCTCCCCGTCCACCAGGACCACCGGGATCTGCTCCCAGTACGCCCGGTGCAGCTCCTCGTCCTGGGTGATGTCCTTCTCCTCCCAGGACGCGCCCGTCTGCGCGCACACCTCCTCGATCACCGCCCGCGCATCGTCACAGAGGTGGCATCCGGGCTTCCCGATCAGGGTCACGACCCGCTCGCCGGCCTTCTTTTTGGTACGCCGCAGCAGAGGACTCATGACCCCATTCTCCGCCCCGCTCCTCTACTCCTGGTCGCGTGTCCGAACTGCCGGTTTTAACAATCGGGCCACCGAGAGTTCACGCCTTCGCATCCCTGCGAGTCAGGAACCGCCGAACCGACTGGCTATGCTCACGCCATGGCCGCACTGGGATGGCTCACCCCCCGTAGGCGCTCCGCAACCGCCCGGAGCGTCCTCGCAGGCGAGGCCGCCGCCGAGGCAGCGCGCAAGACCTCGCAACAGCTCGCCGCCGGCACCGCGTCCCCCGGAACCGGGGACGCGGTGCCGAAGGAACCGGACTTCCCCGTCGCCGGGGACGACCGCGCCGCAGCCTTCTTCGATCTCGACAACACCGTCATGCAGGGCGCCGCGATCTTCCACTTCGGTCGTGGCCTCTACAAGCGCAAGTTCTTCCAGCGCCGCGAGCTGGCCAGGTTCGCCTGGCAGCAGACCTGGTTCCGGCTCGCCGGGGTCGAGGATCCGGAGCACATGCAGGACGTGCGCGAGTCCGCCCTGTCCATCGTCAAGGGCCACCGCGTCTCCGAGCTGATGTCGATCGGCGAGGAGATCTACGACGAGTACATGGCCGACCGCATCTGGCCCGGCACCCGTGCCCTGGCCCAGGCCCACCTCGACGCGGGCCAGAAGGTGTGGCTGGTCACCGCCGCGCCCGTCGAGACCGCGACGATCATCGCCCGCCGGCTCGGTCTGACCGGCGCGCTCGGCACGGTCGCCGAGTCCGTCGACGGCGTCTACACCGGCAAGCTGGTGGGCGAGCCGCTGCACGGCCCGGCGAAGGCCGAGGCGGTACGCGCCCTGGCGGCGGCAGAAGGCCTGGATCTGGCCCGCTGCGCGGCGTACAGCGACTCGCACAACGACATCCCGATGCTCTCGCTCGTCGGGCACCCGTACGCGATCAACCCGGACACCAAGCTGCGCAGGCACGCGCGGGAGCGCGACTGGCGGCTGCGCGACTACCGTACGGGCCGCAAGGCGGCCAAGGTCGGCATCCCGGCCGCGGCCGGGGTCGGCGCACTGGCGGGGGGCACGGCCGCGGCCGTCGCCCTTCACCGCCGACGCCGCTGACGCCTCTGACACATCGAGCGCCCCCCAGACCGGGCGCCGCCGGCTCCCCGGTACGTCGGAATCGCCCGCCCCTCCGGCACCGGGCGCCGTGACAGTGCCGGATTTCCGCCGCCATGGACACAGCCGGCACCGAGGGCACCACACGGCTCCCGGCACCCCTCGGCACCACCGCGGACAACCACCGCGGACAACCGGCGCCACGACCGGTGTCACCGACGGCACCGAACGCCGGCCTGCGGCACGTCGCATTCCGATGCCCTTACCCGGCCGCGCCTCCCGCCAGTCCCGATACCGGCACATGGGCACAACCCATCACGCGCTGCAACAGATCGCGAAGCGATTCGATCAGTAAGCGATCACAATCTGCGACTCAATCCGCCGCCTTGCCGTAACAGAAGCGACGGAATCGATGATTTGAGCAACTGGGTGTAGCGCTGCCTGTACGAAGCGTTATTCTCCTCAGACGCATACAGGACCCCGCACGTCGCCACGACGAGTGAACGGTCCCGCACTGCACGTGATGGAAGCTCTGCCTCTGGGAGTCCCGTGTACCCACACGTCGGGGTTGACGCCTCGGGCCTGGCTACGCTGCGCGCAACGGTCCTCGACCACTTGCGCGGCTTCGTCCCCACCGCGTACGCCGTCCCCGCTTTCGCAGCGCCGGGCACTGCCGCCCTCGGCCCTGCCGGTCCCTGCTACGCCCTGACGGACGGAATCGAGAAGGGGCCGGTGCGCAGCGGCGTCGTCGAGGGGCGGCGGTCGTCGGGTGACGGGCGGGAAGCCGGCAGACGAGGCGGCCGCGGCGCCGGTACGTCGGCCACGGCCCGCCGCCCCAGCGCCGACAGCGACAGCGCGCGCATGATGGAGCTGGTCGAGCGCGCCCAGGCCGGTGAGGCCGACGCCTTCGGCCGTCTCTACGACCAGTACAGCGACACGGTCTACCGCTACATCTACTACCGCGTCGGCGGCAAGGCGACGGCGGAGGACCTCACCAGCGAGACCTTCCTGCGCGCCCTGCGCCGCATTTCCACCTTCACCTGGCAGGGGCGCGACTTCGGCGCCTGGCTGGTCACGATCGCGCGCAATCTGGTCGCCGACCATTTCAAGTCGAGCCGATTCCGACTGGAAGTGACCACCGGCGAGATGCTCGACGCCAACGAGGTCGAGCGCAGCCCCGAGGATTCGGTGCTCGAGTCACTCTCGAACGCCGCACTGCTGGAAGCGGTGCGCAAGCTCAACCCCCAGCAGCAGGAGTGCGTCACTCTGCGCTTCCTCCAGGGCCTGTCGGTGGCCGAGACCGCTCGGGTGATGGGCAAGAACGAGGGCGCGATCAAAACCCTCCAGTACCGCGCAGTCCGCACCCTGGCAAGGCTCCTCCCCGACGACGCCCGCTGACCCTCCTCCGCGCTCCCGAGTTCTTCTCGGCCCCTCCGCTCCCCTTGCGACCCCTGCCTCGATGTTCCTGTGCCCTCTCCCCGTCCCCCCACGAACCAGACCCCACATCCAGCCCCCCACGCTGCCCTGTTCCTTCAACTCACCACCCGTGAGCGGCTGATGACGCACTGGTCCGATCATCCTTCGCGCGTAACCCAACTGCCGAGCCGCTCGTTGTGCGGAATGCAGGCTCCCTGCGGTCACGCCCTGCTCGCAGCCACTCACTCGTTCGTGTGGATGTGCTCAAGGCGTGCAACCTTCCGGACCCCCCGGGGAGTCGATCGTCATGACGAGAGGAGGTGCCGCCAGTGATCGCGAACGTTTCGGCGCACCGGCGGGCGAACGCCTTCGCCCAGACCCTGGAGGATCAGACGCTCCGGGGCGCGGCGGCCGACCAACCCGTGGATTCTGCCGAACCGGCCGAACAGGGGCGGTTGTTGGCCCTGGCGAACGGCCTCGGCAAACTGCCGAAGCCCGAGTTGGACCCCGAGGTCAAGGTGGTGCAGCGAGCGCAGCTCGTCGCCGCCATGGAGGCGATGCTCCTCGAGGGCACAGCCTTCGGAGGGGGTGCGTCCGGGGGCCCTGCCGTCCCGGAGCAACGAACCTCCGGCCGCGGTGCCCACCGGGCATCACCGCTCCGGAAACTACGCCCACGCTCCAGATGGTCCAAGGGCCTCGCGGCCGGCGGCCTCACCGTGGGAGTCGCGGCCGGCGCCCTCAGCGGGGTGGCCGCTGCCAGCTCCGACGCCCTCCCCGGTGACTCGCTCTACGGGCTGAAACGGGGCATGGAGGACCTCAGGCTCGGCATGGCCGACGACGAAGCCGACCGCGGCGAGCTCTATCTCGACCAGGCCTCGACACGGCTCAGCGAGGCCCGTCGGCTCATGGAGCGCGGCCGGGCCGGCGAGCTGGACCACGAATCGCTCGGCGAGGTCAGGCGTGCCCTGACCGGAATGCGTCAGGACGCCACCGAAGGCCACAGGCTCCTGCACCAGGCGTACGAGCGGGACGGCTCTCTCGGCCCCATCGCGACGCTCTCGTCCTTCTCCCGCTCCCACCGCGACGCATGGGACGGACTGAGGACACGCCTTCCGGTCCAGCTCACTGATGTCGGCGACGAGGTGAGCTCGGTCTTCGACGCCATAGACCAGGAGGTCGGACCGCTCCAGTCGCTGCTGCCGCGCGCTCCCGAGAGGGACAGCACCGGCAGGTCCCAGCGCCCTGGAGCGACCCCCGAGAGCTCCACGGGCTCGACCGGTTCGTACGGCACGGACCAGCCGTCGTACTCCACGCCCTCCGCCGGCAGGACGGGCACCGACAACCGGCCCCACCCGTCCGGCTCGGGCACGACGGAGGACGACGGCCTGCTCGGGGGCAACACGGGCGGCCTGCTAGACCCTCCGCAGAACAGCACGACACCGTCCGCCCCGTCCGGAGGGGCTCAGACACCGCCGCCCGTACCGGACGTCACGCTCCCGCCACTGTTGCCGGGACTACTTCCGGGCCTGGGCATCGAAGCGGAGGACGACTAGCGGTCGGCCGACCGGCGTACCGACCGCAAGCGTTGACGGTTGAGGGGAGAGGCACCCACCAGGGGCCTCTCCCCTCGACCGTGTACGGGACCGTCACGGACCACACGCGGGTCAGAAGAACACGGACCGCCGCTGCACCAGCAGCTTGTACAGCGTGTGCTGGATCTGCTCCCGCACCTGGTCGGTGAGGTTGAACATGAGCATCGGATCCTCGGCCGCCTCGGGCGGGTAGCCGTCCGTCGGAATCGGCTCGCCGAACTGGATCGTCCACTTCGTCGGCAGCGGCACCGCCCCGAGCGGCCCCAGCCAGGGGAAGGTCGGCGTCAGCGGGAAGTAGGGGAACCCCAGCAGCCGCGCCAGCGTTTTCGCATTGCCGATCATCGGGTAGATCTCCTCCGCCCCCACGATCGAGCACGGCACGATCGGGACACCCGCCTGCAGCGCCGTGGAGACGAAACCACCACGCCCGAACCGCTGCAGCTTGTACCGCTCGCCGAAGGGCTTCCCGATGCCCTTGAACCCCTCGGGCATCACGCCGACGACCTCACCCTGCTGCAACAGCCGTTCGGCGTCCTCCGCACACGCCAGCGTGTGCCCGGCCTTACGTGCCAGTTCGTTTATCACCGGCAGCATGAAGACGAGATCCGCGGCGAGCAGCCTCAGATGACGGCCTGCCGGGTGCTTGTCGTGCACGGCGACCTGCATCATCAGCCCGTCGAGCGGCAACGTCCCGGAGTGATTGGCCACCACGAGCGCCCCGCCCTCCGACGGAATGTTCTCGATGCCTTTCACCTCGACCCGGAAGTACTTCTCGTACAGCGGTCGTACGAGCGACATGAGCACCTGGTCGGTGAGCTCCTTGTCGTAGCCGAACTCGTCGACCTCGTAGTCCCCGGTGAGCCGGCGCCGCAGAAAGGCCAGCCCGCCCGCGATCCGCCGTTCCCATCCACCCTCGCCGCCGTGGCCGTCCCGGCCGCTGTCGCCGCTCCGGTCGCCCGCCTCCTGCACTCGGGGCTCTTCCACTGGCTGGCTGCCGTTCGCGGCACTCCGTACGGGGCCGGTCTCCCGCGCCGCACCCAGCGGGCCCGCAGCGCCCGGCAGCTCCCTCTCGGGCTGCCCAGGCACCGCACCGACCGGCACCTCACGCA
Source organism: Streptomyces sp. NPDC043861 (assembly GCF_056435905.1). Classification (NCBI taxonomy): domain Bacteria; kingdom Bacillati; phylum Actinomycetota; class Actinomycetes; order Kitasatosporales; family Streptomycetaceae; genus Streptomyces; species Streptomyces sp. NPDC043861. The sequence goes on from NZ_JBWKDP010000006.1 coordinate 393,246, forward strand.
TCGCCACCGCCTCGGCGGGGGTCTTTCGCCGGCCCGTCCCGGCGCGGCGCCGCGCCGGGCGTTGCGGCGCGCCCGTGCGTGACCGGTCGTCGTCGAACGGAATGACCTTGGCGTCCGCCATCGTTGCTTGCGCTCCTTATCCGGCGCTATCCGGCGCTCTGGGTGCTGTTCGCCATGCTCGTCGCGGTGGTGCTCGGGTGTGTGCGCGCGCTTCTCCTGCAGCCTGCCGCCGTCGGCAGAGTGGCGAGCCTGTCCACCGCCCTGGCCACCGCCTCCGGCGGCAGCAGGCCCGGCGCACGACTGCGCGCGAATTCCGCGAAGGTCTCCACCGTCGTGTATTCGGGGTCGAAGCCCAGGGTCTCCCGCATCTGAACCGTGCTCACGACCCGGCCATGGGTGAGCAGCCGGATCTGCTCCGGAGAGAAGTCGGTCACCCCGACGGTGCGCAGCGCGGAGCCGACCCAGGTGACGGCCGGCAGCAACACCGGCACCGTCGGCCTGCCCAGCCTCCGCGAACACTGCGAGAGCAGCAGCACCCCGTCGCCGGCGATATTGAAGGTGCCGCTGTTGAGCGTGCCACGGCGCGGCTCGTGGGACGCGATCCGCAGCACCTCGATGACATCGTCCTCATGGACGAACTGCAGCCGTGGGTCGTAGCCCAGGACCGTCGGCAGGACAGGCAGCGAGAAGTAGTCGGCGAGCGGGGAGTCGGCCCGAGGTCCGAGGATGTTCGCGAAGCGCAGCACACACACCGCCACATCGGGCCTGCGGCGCGCGAACCCGCGTACGTACCCCTCGACCTCCACCGCGTCCTTGGCGAAGCCACCGCTCGGCAGCGACTTGGGCGGCGTGGTCTCGGTGAACACGGCCGGATCACGGGGGGCCGAGCCGTACACGCTGGTGCTGGACTTGACGACCAGCCGTTTGACGGTCGGCGACTTCTGGCAGGCACCGAGCAGCTGCATGGTGCCGATGACGTTGGTCTCCTTGACCGAGGTCCTGCCGCCCGAACCCAGGGGGGTGCCCGTGACATCCATGTGGACGACGGTGTCGACTCCGTGTTCGGCGAGCACACGGGCTATGGCCGGCTGGCGGATGTCCGCACGGACGAATTCCGCGCCGCCCAGATGGTGCTCGGGAGTCACCGCATCCACGCCGACCACCCGCTCCACTTCGGGGTCCCGCTGGATGCGGCGTACGAAGCGGCCCCCGAGCTGCCGGGCCACACCGGTGACGAGCACGACCTTGCCCAAGATCAGCGCCTTCCGTTCGGTTCTCCCCTAGGCGTCACCGTAGCGGGTTGATGTTGCGCTGTGATGACCGCAGGCCAGTCTTCACGGCTCATTGCCCCCAACGCCGCACGACGCACCGCGGCCCTCCCACCGTGATGGTGGGAGGGCCGCGTAGTTCACGGACAGCTGCCGCTTACTTCTTGTTGCGACGCTGAACGCGCGTGCGCTTGAGCAGCTTGCGGTGCTTCTTCTTGGCCATCCGCTTGCGCCGCTTCTTGATAACAGAGCCCACGACTACCCTCGCTCACTTCTCTTCACTCGGTGCGGGGCGTCTGGGCCCACACGACCTACGTCGGCCTAGCCTACCGGCCCGAGCTCCGAGCAAGTAATCCGAGGGGTGCCTCAGGCGGATTCGACCCCCACGAAAGACTCGCGGAGGTACTCGTGAACCGCTTGCTCCGGTACCCGGAAAGACCTCCCCACCCTGATCGCCGGCAGATGACCGCTGTGCACCAAGCGGTACACGGTCATCTTCGACACGCGCATCACCGAGGCGACTTCCGCCACGGTCAGGAACTTGACCTCGTTGAGAGGCCTCTCGCCAGCAGCCATGACCCACCTGTACCTTCCGCACACGACGCACACCGGCTTCCCCTCCGGTGACTCTTCGTCGCTGTGCGCTCACTCACCAGACTAGGGGCGGGTGGTGCGAGTGGGGAAGAGGAGCAGCCGTCAGCCGTTTACTGTGACAGACACGCTCGATTGAGTACATACCGAGTAAGCGGCCGGTAGTAAGTGGACCGCACAGCGTCATCAAGCGGAACGGCTACCGACACTCGGCCCTCGGCCTCGCCGACGAACAGCGCGGGGTCGTCCGTATCCGCCAGCCCGATGGCCTCAAACCCGAGCTGACCTGCTCCGCAGACCCAACCGTGGTCCCCGACGACCAGCCCGGGAAGCGGCCCTCCGGCCTCGGCGAGACCCTCGAGAGCGACCCGGACCGGGAGCGGTGAATGGGTGTGTGCGCCGGTTTCACGCCCGGCGCCCCGCGCCCCCGGTTCCCGCACCACCGCGACTCCTCGTACGTAGTCGAGGTTGTACGTGCGTACGCCGAACCGGGTCGTTATGTCGACACATCGCCCCTGCGCGGGTGTGAGTACAGGACAGCCTGCCGCCGACAGGGCGTCTGCCAGAGCGGCGTAGAACCCGAGCAGCCGATGCGGATGCCCGGTCCCGAGGAGCACCGGCACACGCCTCTCGGCCGCCTCGGCCAGCCGGTCGGCGAAGGCATCCAGCCGGTTCAGTGTCCTTTCGGGGTTGATCGTATCCAGCCCGGAAACGTGATCAAGATTGTCCGAAACGCCACACCTGTCGGCCATCAGTGCGATCAAATCCCGTTCAGCCCATACCCATTCGGGAGCGAGCCCGAGCGTGACCCGCGGATCCCGCGCCGCGAACAGGCGATAGCTGCGCAGGCTCTCCTCCCGCGACGTCGCCACCGACCCCGCCAGTCTCGCCGCCAACAAATGCGCCCGCAGCGCTCCCCTGCTCAACACATGCCGATGTTCCCGCAGCCCCGCACCACGCGCCGAGAAACCCTGGCAAAGCCCCACAATCGGCCTAACGCCCGGTCCCTCAAGGGCATTTGCCCCACGCCGTCGGGCCGACGGCGCCGCCCACCGCAGACCGGCCGAGAAGCCGACGCCCAGGCACCAGGCCGCCCGCGCCCAGCCGGCGACCGGCTCTCCGCCCCGGGCAGGAGGAGGCCCAGGTCATGGCCGCCCGGCAGTGCATCGGCCGCCCGGAGGGCGGGGCGCCACGGCCTTCGGCGCATACGCTCGCACGACGGAGCAACGCCCTCGTACCGATGTCGGGGACAGCCCTCAGGCCAGCATCCCCCTGAGCGGAAACACCGCCCGCCTCGTCGCCAGCACCGCTTGATCGAGCCGGTCGGCCGGGTCGTACCCGTCCTCCCACGCCCTCCACTCCGGTGTCCGTCCGTCGGTCATCCGGCCCGGCCCCAACTGCCGTGTCCGCGCGTACACCTCGTCCTGCCACGACGACGGAAGCACCGAGTCCGGGTCCACCGGCGCATGTGCCGCGATCCCCACCAAGTGTGTCCACGACCTCGGCACGACGTCCACCACCGCGTATCCCCCACCACCCAGAGCGACCCAGCGACCGTCCTCCACGCACTCGTGGGCAAGTGCGTGACACGCCTCCTGCACCAGCCGCTGCGCGTCCAGTGACACCGCGAGATGTGCCAGCGGATCCTCGAAGTGGGTGTCCGCCCCGTGCTGCGTCACCAGCACCTGGGGCCTGAAGTCGGCCAGCAGCTCGGGGACCACCGCGTGAAACGCACGCAGCCATCCCTCGTCCCCCGTGCCCGGCGGCAGCGCGACATTCACGGCCGAGCCCTCGGCCGCGCCCTCACCGCCCGTCTCCTGCGGCCACCCCGTACCGGGAAACAGCATCCGTGGATGCTCGTGCAGAGAAATCGTCAGGACCCGCGGGTCATCCCAGAACGCCGTCTGCACCCCATCCCCGTGGTGCACGTCGACATCCACGTACGCGACCCGCTCGGCCCCCAGCTCCAGCAGCCGGGCAATGGCCAAGGACGCGTCGTTGTAGATGCAGAACCCGGATGCAGACCCCGGCATCGCATGATGCAGTCCGCCGGCGAAGTTGACCGCATGCACGGCCTCACCGCGCCACACAGCCTCCGCCGCGCCCACGGACTGCCCCGCGATCAGCGCCGAGACCTCGTGCATTCCGGCGAAGGCCGGGTCGTCCATCGTCCCCAGTCCGTACGCCTGATCCGCCGATCCGGGGTCCTCGGACGCCGCCCGAACCGCCGCGACATAGTCCTCACGGTGGACCAGACGCAGCGTCGACGCCCCCGCAGGCTTGGCAGCGACCACATCCAACGCGTGGTCCAGCCCGTACGCCCGTACCAAGCCCATGGTCAGTGCCAGGCGCACCGGGTCCATCGGATGTCCGGCCCCGAAGTCATACTTCGTTACCGCTTCGTCCCACATCAACAGTGTGCGGCCGCTCATGAACGCCACCGTATAGGGCGGACTCCTTCGCGAACGACCGGGCATACAGCAACGTCACAAGCACCAACGACATCGGCACGAGCATCGCCCCGCGGTAGCTCCACGCATCCCCGAGGGCGCCCACGAGAGGCGACCCGATCAAGAAGCCCACGTAGTTGAAGACATTCAGCCGCGCGACGGCCACATCGCTCGCACCCGGGAACAATCGGCCGGCCGCCGCGAACGTCTGCGGGACGACGACAGAGAGTCCGAGTCCCAGAAGAGTGAACCCGGCCAGCCCCACCCAGGCCCCGGGAGCCACTGCCACCACCGCGAATCCGCCGGCGGCCAGCACCGTCCCGCCCCGCACGACCGCCACTGCCCCGAAACGCCGCACGCCGAGATCACCCACCGCCCGACCGAGGAGCGTCGTCACCATGTACGCGTTGTAGGGCACGGTCGCCAGCTCCTCCGATCCGCCCAGCACGTCCTGGAGATACTTCGCGCTCCAGTTGGAGACCGTCGAATCCCCGATGTACGCGCAAGTCATCACCAGACACAGCGGGAGCAGCAGCGGGAACGTGACCCTCCCGCCGCCCCGAGGCGCATCTCCCTGGGCCTCCGGCCTGTTGTGCGCATCCACGTACCAGCGGCTGCCGACCAGGGCCACAGGCAGCAGCACCGCGACTACCGGCATGTACGACACCGCGAGCGGGACATCCCCGTGCGCTCCCACCCACGCGAGCGACGCACCCGCAATCCCACCGAGGCTGTACGCGGCGTGGAAGCCGAGCATGATGCTGCGCCCATAGGCCCGTTGCAGGCTCACCCCCAGCATGTTCATGGACGCGTCCAGTGCACCGACCGCCAGCCCGAAGGCCCCGAGAGCCGCCGCCAGCTGCCACATGTCGGTACCGGCGCCCACCGCCAGCAGCGCCAGCAGCACGACCGGCTGGGACCACCGCAGCACGGCTCCCGGCCGCAGCCGAACCACAAGCTTCTCGGTCCCCACACTGCCGGCGCCGGCCAGCACCGGCACCGCAGCCAGAAACACGGGCAACAGCCCGTCGGATATCCCGTAACGGTCCTGGATGGCAGGTATACGCGTCACGAGCAGGGCAAAGGTCACCCCTTGCACAAAGAAGCTCAGCGCCAACGAGGCCCGACCGTGCCGCAACCGCGCATCCGCGTTCGTCATGGCCGGACAGCGTAAGCGGCGCGCGTACCCGTGGGTAGATGAATCAGGCGAGCAATACGGGAAGCTCCGCCATGTCCGCGAAGAGGGTGCTCTGGCTCCCGGCGGCTTCGCGGGCTCCGTCGTCGCGGTGAACCCTCGGGTGGGCGAGGCCGGTCGGACACACACGCCAGGACGATGCGGGAGGCCTGCTCACCGTCGACGAGCACTCCGTCCTTCGAGTCGTTCGAGTCGTTCGAGTGCAGGTAGGCACAACGCAAAAATGCCTCAACCCCCGGACAATGTCCGGGGGTTGAGGCAAATGATTGTTCGGCGGTGTCCTACTCTCCCACAGGGTCCCCCCTGCAGTACCATCGGCGCTGAAAGGCTTAGCTTCCGGGTTCGGAATGTTACCGGGCG
>NZ_JBWKDP010000007.1:0-363896 GCF_056435905.1 Streptomyces sp. NPDC043861
CAGTACGCCGTGCGGGGGGCAGGTCTGTCATGCCACCCGAATTCGGGGCTTGACACACACCGCGATCGCGGATAAATGGCCACGACCGAGTTCCGGGGCAGCGGACGTACTGGGGGATCGGGAGACGGGACCTGGCAGTGGCGGCCGTGCCGGTCACCGCTCTGCACGGGACTGCATCGCGGCGGCGAGGCAGGTCAGTGAACAGCCCCGGGCGGCCATGGTGCGAGGGCCGGGCCCAGGGGTGGCATGGGCAGGCCGGCCGACCACGGGTGAGGTGGTGGGCCGGCCGTCGAGGATTTCAGCTGGTGGGGGCCTGGTAGAGACCCCGGCCGGCGCGGTGGGCGCGGGAAGTGGCCACCAGCCGGTCCAGAGTGCTGCGCACGGTGTTGATGTCGTTGGCGGAGGTGGCACGGCCCAGCGCCTCGGCCACGTCCCGAGCGCGCACCGCCTTGCCCGGCTCCCGGGACAGGACGGCGACGACCTGCTCGGTCAGTCCGGCTGAGTCCCCGGCGGGCGGCGTGGTCCCGGTCCGTCCGCCCGTGCTGGTCTTGGCGGGGGCCGGGGCGGCGGTACGGCGTGCAGGTGACTTCTTGCCGGTATCGGCCCCCTTTTTCGCGGAGACTGCTCCGGCCTTGGTGGGCGTGCGGGGGGAGGGCGTCTTCCTGCTCGTCGGAGCCGGGGACGCTTCAGGGGTCGGCGCCTCGGCCGGGGCGGATGCCGCGGCGCCCTCCGGACCCACGGCTGCGGTGCGGGGCCCGGGGACCGGCGTGGTGGAGAGGGCGCTCAAGGCGGTGAGAGCGCTGCGCACCGAGGTCAGCCGTTCGGAAACCGCGGCGAGTTCCTTCTGCAGACTCTGCTGCTGTTGTTCCAACTGGGGAAGTTCCGTCTGCAGCATTGTTGTTGTGGCTTCGATGCTGTGCGTGGCGCTGGTTGCTGAGGCCATCGTGCTCTCCTTGGGCTGAGTGCCCTGCGTTCGGGGCAAACCGGGGGATGTTGTGCAGCAGAGTACGTTGGGGCCGTTGCACAAGTCTCCCGAATGTACTGCTGACACCCGCACAGCCCAACTCCCGTTCGTGCAACACCTTCGACTGACGGGGCCATCACACACCCCACCGCCTCCGTACCGGCCGCCGGAGGTTGCACATGGTGACCTGAACGTGGCTGCTTTCAACCGGAGTTGACCGTTTCTCCATACGGCAGGAGGTTCGTCGACCTTCCGTGGTGGCGTGGGGCGGTGACGTTGCTTTCTGCAGCTCGCTCGGTCATGGAGCACATACGAACATTGAATCGCCCCCACACTCGAAGGGCTTCCTTCGGTCCTCGGCAGATGGACTTCACGTCGAACCGCAGGTGTCATGGCACGCTGGCGCCGTTTCCGTGACCGGTGAAGGCGCCAGGTCCCATGAGTCATGTCAGTGGGCTGAACGGCGGGCCCGGCTCAGCAGGGCCGACACGCGTCGCTGTTCATGCGCCCACCCTGGAGCCCTCTCCTGCCCGATACCAGAGCCCGTTCGCGTCGGCCTCTCGTCCCGGGCGGCACGACGTGGCGGTGTGTCCGTGTCGTCAGCGGCTGGAATGCGCCTCGTCGTATCGTTCCTGCGCCGAGAGCACCTCGGCCATGCGCCCCTCCACCGTCTCGATGAGGGAGAGCAGTTGCTCGGCCACGTCCCGCCCCAGCGGGGTGAGTTCATAGTCGACGCGGGGCGGGTTGCCTTGTTGTGCCTCGCGATGCACCAGTCCGTCCCGCTCCAGTGCGTGCAGCGTCTGGGACAGCATCTTCTCGCTGACGCCGTCGACCCTGCGGCGCAGCTCATTGAAGCGGAAGGTGCCCTCGTACAGGGCGCCGAGGGTCAGGCCGCCCCAGCGCCCGGTCACATGCTCGAGCGTGCCTCGGGAGGGGCAGGACCTGGAGAACACGTCAAAGGCGAGGTCGTCGTCCTGCGCGGTGCTGCTGGCCATGACTCCACCATAACGCCGCCACAGCGCTCACTGCTGGGTTGCGCTTTCTAAAAGTGAGTGCTTTCCTTTTGGTCGTGCCCCCACCAGGGGCACGACCGAAAGCTCGTAGTCCACCCTCCATGTTCACGAGGAGCACTCACGTGACCACGCCTGTCGTCTCGATCGCCTACCACTCCGGATACGGTCACACCGCCGTCATCGCCGAGGCCGTCAGGTCCGGTGCCGCCCTCGGCGGCGCCGAGGTCCACCTGATCAAGGTCGATGAGATCACCGAAGCCGACTGGGAGCTGCTGGACGGCTCCGACGCGATCATCTTCGGCTCGCCCACGTACATGGGCACCGCCTCAGGCGCCTTCCACGTCTTTGCCGAGGCCACCTCGAAGCGCTGGTTCTCGGACGCCTGGCACGGCAAGCTCGCCGCCGGCTTCACCAACTCCGCCTCGAAGAGCGGCGACAAGCTGCACACGCTGCAGTTCTTCCAGATCCTCGCCGCACAGCACGGTATGAACTGGGTCAACCTCGGCCTCAAGCCGGGCTGGAACTCCAGCACGGGTTCGGAGACGGACCTCAACCGCCTCGGCTTCTTCGCCGGCGCAGGCGCCCAGACGAACTCCGACGAAGGCCCCGAGGCCGTCCACAAGGCCGACACGGCCACCGCCGAGCACCTCGGCCGACGCGTCGCCGAGACCGCGAAGGTCTTTGCCGCGGGGCGTGTGGCCGTCGCCGCCTGAGGCCAGTCACAGCCCGCGCGGGTGGGGTTCCCGGCATGGTGGAGTCACCGGGAACCCCACCCGTGTCCCTCCCCACTGCGCGCCCCGCAAGCGGCGACCCCGGGGCACACGTGGGCCGACAGCTCCGGAGCGAGCCGACCCCTCCGGAGCTGTCGGCCCATGGTTCCTGAGCGCGTGTTGCGGCCTCGTTCGGCATGACTGCGGTGGGGATGTCGCCGTCGGGCGGACACACTCCGCGATCCTCGGCCGAGGTCAGATGCAGGGTCCGCACAGGGGCGTGCGGAACGGTTCCGGTCATCCGGAGGCCGGCACACGGGTTGTACCTCCTGTCGGAGGGCTCTGCCAGTTCGGTGTGCCCGCGTCGGCTGCCCACCTGGTCGGCGCCCGTGCGGCCGCCCTTGGTTCAGCGTCGCAGCGCCCACTTCTGTACGGACTCCAACGGTCCGTGCGAGAACCGTCGCAGCCACAGGGTGGAGCCCGTCATCAGGACGATGCACACTGCCGCCCACAGCCCCATCACCCACCAAGGCCGGGCCGACCCGTTGAGGCGGTCCGCCAGGCCCAGACCGATGCCGTACGAGGCGAGTACGCACAGCACGTTCTGCAGCACGTATCCCGAGAGTGCGGTCCGGCCCACGGAGGTGAGCCCGGTCATGAACGGGCCCACTCGCCGCACCCGGTCCACGACGATACCGATCAGTCCGATGTAGCCGACTGCCACCATCGGAGCCGTGCAGTAGCGGCTCAGGAAGTAGAGGTCCTGCCCGGCGAAGGTGACGACGGCGGTCAGGGGCACGCCGAGTCCCAGGCCCCAGCCGATCATTCGGGCACGAATCCGCCGGCCCGTCTCGTCGGCGCCGAACGCCCCGGCCCGGAACAGCCGTACGCCGAGGAGGAAGAGGAAGACCAGGAGCCCGAACGAGAACACAGGCTCCAGGCGCAGGGCGAGGGCGTTCTCCAGCCTGAAGGAGACCTGGTCCAGGTAACTGCCGTGCGCGTACAGGTCGATCACCTCGCCCGAGGCGCCGCCCTCGCCGTCGTTCCCGTCGCCGACCGCCACCAGCACCGCCGACACGGCAGCCATCAACGTGAGGTGCAGTCCGGCCGCCCACCACATCACCCAGTGCCGAGCCCGGTTCGAGCGGGTCAGCAGCCAGGCGACAAGCAGTGCGGTGACCGCGTAGCCCATGAGGACGTCCCATGCGAAGACGAGGACGAAGTGGATCGTGCCTTCGGCAAAGAGGAAGAGAGCCCGCCATCGGTACCGGCCGGGCCAGGGCTGTCCGCGGCGGGCGGCGGAGTCGAACTGGATTGCAAGACCGACGCCGAACAGAATCGTCAGCATCGACAGGAACTTGCCGTCCGCAACCAGACGGAAGAGGCTTTCGACGGCTTCCGGTACGGTTCCGAAGCCTGCCGAGTCGGTGCCTCCCTCCAGGACTCCCCACTCCGCACCCGGGGCGGTGAAGACCCATACATTGGTCATCAGCGTGCCGAGGATCGCGGTTCCGCGCAGTACGTCGAGCAGCGGCAGACGACCGCTTAAAGCACCGGGTGTCATCGTGGCAGACGGCAGGGTCTTGGTCATGCACTCATCGTCGGTGCCGTTCGGCCGTCATACGTCGTGAGCAGTGACGAACGGCTGCTACATCGAAGGATGCACGCATCCGCCGGATGTCTCCCTCCTGGGGTGTGGTCGCACGGTCGCGGGGGCAGGGAGGAGTCGGCGACCGGTGGGGAAAGAGCCGTCGTTCCCTTGGTGTTCGGGCATTCCCCGCCCAACTCGTCATGAGCCGACTGCAGATCCGGACCGGTGGCCAGGGGGACCGGAGGCAACGTGCCCCGCAGAGGCCGGCAGCCTCTGCGGGGCACGGGACACAGGCGCGTGCTGCGCGACTACTTCACGTTCACCGCGGTCCAGGCGGCGACGACGGTCTTCGCCTCGGGTCCGTCCGCGCCGTACAGGTCGTTCGCCGCCTTCAGGGTCGCCTCGCGGGCGGCCTTGTAGTCGGTCGTTGAGGTCATGTACGCGGTGAGCGCCTTGTACCAGATCTTGTAGGCCTTCTCACGGCCGATCCCGGTGACGGTCGAGCCGTCCGCGGTGGGGGAGTCGTAATCGACACCGTTGATCGTCTTCTTGCCGCTGCCCTCGGCCAGCAGGTAGAAGAAGTGGTTGGCGATACCGGAGGAGTAGTGGACGTCCGTGTCGCCTGCGCCCTCCTTCCAGGCGTCCAGCGACTTGCCGTCCTTGCTGGGCTTGTCCATGTAGCGCAGCGGGGTGCCGTCGCCGCGGATGTCGATCTTCTCGCCGATGAGATAGTCGCCGACATCCTCCTTGTTGTCGGCGAAGAACTCGACCGACGTGCCGAAGATGTCGCTCGTCGCCTCATTGAGCCCGCCGGACTCACCGCTGTACTCCAGGTTGGCGGTGTGCGAGGTCAGACCGTGGCTCATCTCGTGACCCGCCACGTCGATCTCGGTGAGCGCCTTCTTGTTGCCTTCCCCGTCGCCGTAGGTCATGCAGAAGCAGCTGTCGTCCCAGAAGGCGTTGACGTACCCGTCGCCGTAGTGGACCCGGGAGTAGGCGGCCTTGCCGTCGCCCGCGATGCCGTTGCGCCCGAGCTCGGACTTGTAGAAGTCCCAGGTCACGGCAGCGCCGTAGTGGGCGTCGACAGCCGCGGTCTGACGGTCGGAGTTGGTGCCGTCACCCCACTTGTCGTCGTCGTCCGTCAGCAGTTTGCCGGTGCCGCTCTGGCCCTGCTCCAGGTCGTACGTCTTGTGACCGCCTCGCTCGCCATCGGTGAGCTCGAAGGCGGAGCCGTTCTTCGTGGTGGAGAGGGGTACCTCGCCGCTGTACTGGCCGGTGCCTGTGCCGGTCTCGATCGCTTCGTACTGGTGGATCTTCTTACCGGTGGCGGCGTCGGTGATGATGTGCAGTCTGCTGGGTGTGCCGTCCTTCTGCACACCGGACTTGATGCTCTCGAACGCGAGCACGGGCTTGCCCTTGCCCGCCCAGATCACCTTGCGAGCGCCGGCCGCGGCCTTGCGTGTCGTCTCGGTGGTCGCCACCTGTATCCGGGCTTCGTTCGCCTTGTCCACACCCTTGGACTTGCCGTTCTTCGCGGTGTGGGTGACGAGGTCGCCGCCCAGGACCGGCAGCCCTGCGTAGGTGCGCTCGTAGCGGGTGTGCACGGTGCCGTCGGCGTCCCGGATCACGTCACGGACGACCAACTTCTCCTGGGCGCCGAGCCCGAGCTGCTCCGCTGCCGCACCGGATTGTGCCTGTGCCGACTTGATGGCTGCGGCACGCTCGGACGCGCGCGGCGCCGGGGTGGGACTGTCGGCACGGTCGGGTGCGGCCGTCGCCGAGCCCGTCTGCACACCGACGACGACCATGGCGGCAGTTGCAGCAAGGGCAGCAGCGCGCCGAGTGTTCTTGTGGGGGGTCATGCGATCTCCGTCGCTTGTCCTGTGGGGGGTTGACCGCGATCGAGCGTGCCACCGAACGAGCGAAATTGACGGATCGTCGACAATTACCTCACAACATTTTGACCAGCTCTTGTCCGGCTGGGGTGTCTCCCTGTCCGATATCCGGCAATCTTTGATGCCTTGTCAGTAGTACCTGTGCGCGGGGGAGTTGATCGGCCCGCCGTGTGTGCGACATGGAGCGGCAGTTGACAGTTCATCCCGCCGTGGCTCCGGGCGGACGGAGTGGGATCGCCCCCTGCCGACCCCTGGCGGTGGCACATGCGTCACCGGTGAACGATTGCCGGCAGCGGTCTCGAAACCCTGCGGGACATGCCGTGGTGTGGCCCCTGTCCGGGACGGCCGTCTGCCGGACGACGCGGCGGATGGCTCGTCCGTTGACACGCCGTACCGGCAGGAAAGTGCCGGCCCGGGCCCCGGGAACGCCGCATGCCCCGGACCTCGGACCTGCGTACCGCACCCGACGCCGGACGACCACGCCATTAGTGTTCATGGCATGAATACGGGGGAACTGCTCGGCTCCGGCCGCGCGGCTGATGTGTACGCAATCGACGACCGCTGGGTCCTGCGCCGCTACCGGGATGGCACCGACTCCACTCCCGAAGCTGCCGTCATGTCGTACCTCGCAGAGCACGGCTATCCGGTGCCGAGCATCCGGCCGACCATCGCCGGCGAAGACCCGGCGGTGGCGCGGGCCGACCTCGTGATGCAGCGGCTGTCCGGACCTTCCCTGCTGGAGGCTCTGCAGCAGGGCACGATCACCGCGGAGGAGGCGGCCGCGATGCTCGGTGGTCTCCTGCGGCGGCTGCACTCGATCCCCGCCCCCAACGCGGCCGACCCTGCACATCGGTTGCTCCATCTCGATCTGCATCCGGACAACGTGATGCTCACCCCGGACGGTCCGGTGGTGATCGACTGGAGCACCGCCGCGGAGGGGCCGCCGGGACTGGACTGGGCCATGTCGGCCGTCATTCTCGCCCAAGTCGCCCTGGCACCCGGCGCCGTAGCACCCGGCGCCGAGGCGGCGGGTCCTGTGGCGGCCGGTGCCAGAGCGGGGCTCGCCGCGCTCCTTCGGCAATGTGACTCCACGATCCGCTGGGGGAATGCCGACACCGGACATCTGTCACAGGCCCGCGCGAGACGAGCCGCCGATCCGAACCTGGACGACGACGAGGTGCACGTTCTCGACGACGCCCTCGACCTGATACTCGAGCTCGAGGCGGCCGGTCGAAGCCGGGCGGCGGGCCGTCGGGAGCGACCCCCGGCGTAGTCGGGCGCAGCGGGTCGAACCCGGCTCCCGGGCTCCGCGGGACAGCAGGAAGAAAGCAACGGCAAGGGGAGTGGGGGGAGCCCCGAAGGGTGTCACGCCGTAGCCGTCCTGAACCATGCCCGTGCGAAGATCCCTTCACCAAGTGCGCTGGTTCCGAAGGCGGAAGGTGAAAATGTACGCCATATCCCTGGGCGATGACGGCGCAGAGCTGTGCCCCCTCGAGCCATGGCAGGCCGAGGAGTTCCTGACCCACGTGGACCGGGGACGGGAGTTCATCGGACAGCACAACGGCCTGCCCGACGTGGTGACGGATCTGGAGTCGAGCCGCGCCTTCCTCCAGGCCTACGCGGAGAAGACCGCAGCCGACGCCGGGCGGATCCACGGCATCTGGGCGGACGGCAGGCTGGTCGGCGCAGTTCTCCTGCGGTCGATGGACGTCGAGCAGGGCACCGCAGAGGCGGGCTGCTGGCTGGAACCGTCGGCGGTGGGCAAGGGCCTGGTGACCCGGGCTGTGCGCGTGATCATCGATTGGGCCGTCGAGGAGCGGGGCATCCATCGCGTGGAGTGGTGGGTCTCGGCCGCGAATGCGCCCAGCATCGCTGTGGCCCGGCGGCTCGGGATGACGAAGGACGGCGTGCTGCGGGAGAGCTACCTGTACCGGGGGAAGCGGCACGACGAGGAGATCTGGTCGGTGCTCGCACCGGAGTGGCGAGCGGGCACGCAGGCGTGACGCCGTTGCAGGGACGGTGTGTGGACCCTGCGCCTCCAACGGGGCGGGTGGTGGTCACCGTGAACCGGGTCTGTACCCCCAGGCAGTGAGCATTCCGGGTGACAGGCCGGTGCACTGGGCGGAGTCCAGGTAGCGGATGGCCTGGTCGATCCGGGCGTTGTCGACGAGGCCCGTCGCGACCATGGCTGTTCGTGACCGCCTCCAGGTCTCCGCCCAGAACCTGCTGATCGGACTGCCCGGCACGAGCGGTGGGACATGGATTTCCGCCGCGACGGATTCCAGCCCGGCCCCGCGCAGCAACTGGGGATGGTGTGGAACCCGGGAGACGTCGGTTCCGATGCTGTCAAGCAGGCCCTGCCACATGGCCTGCATGGCGGAGGTGTACGGGGTGACGGGTTGGGTATCGGTGGTCAGGTCCACCGCGTCGCTGACGACCAGAACGCCGCCCGGGGCGAGCAGGCCGGTGAGCATGGCGACCATCTGTTCCGCCGATGGCAGGTGCATGAGCACAAAGCGCGCGTGGACCAGGTCGAACCCGCCCGGCGAGAAGGCGTCGGTGGTGATGTCCGCCTGCAGTACGGTCAGTCCCGGCATCGGGTTCGCCGCCAGGAAGCGTATGTCGCGGTCCACGGCGAGCACCTTGCTGACACCGGCTTCGCGCAGGAGTCTTCGGGCTACCGTGCCGGTTCCGGCGCCCACATCCAGGCAGTTCCAGCCCGGACCGGCCCCCAGCTGCCGCAGCCGGGTCATCGTGGTGTCGTCATAGGTCAGGGCGCCGAGGTCGATGCGGTCGTCCTCGCCCTTGTCATCGGGGCGGAAGACCCGCTCACCGTAGTGTCCCTCGCCTGTGGCGGATCCCGTGTGATCCGACGGCAGGGCTGAGCCGTCCATGGGCCCATTGTGGCAAGCATGGCCGGACACCACATGTCGGTTCCGCTCTCCAGCCGACGCGCTGATGCCCTGACCTGCGGCGGGACCTGGCTCCCCGCCTCAGAGTGACCGACGTCCCCCGTGTGCTGTCCATCCGTGGCAATACCCATGTCCCGGCACTGCCGGCAGATGGCACCATGTGCGGTCGGATCTTCTGCCGGATCCGCCACCGCACGACCGCACAACAGCGAAGAACCAGGAGGGGACAGGCTGTGCCTGCTCCACGCATGAGCACCACACCGCTGCCGGGTATCGGAGTCCAGTACGACCTGACCACACGTGAGCGCCGCCATCTGTCCGTGATCGCACATCGCGACGGCACCCGGACGGTAAACGTCTATCGTGCCGATGACCCTGACGCGTGCGCGCAGTCGCTCCATCTCACCGGCCCGGAGTCGGCATCACTGATCGACGCGCTGATGCCCGCCCATCACAGCCCGAACGTGCTGCACACCACCGATCTGGGGCTGGTGGCCGAGCGGATCGAGCTGTCCGTCCACTCCCACTGGAACGGGCGAGTGCTGGGTGAGACGCGGATACGCACCGAGACCGGCGCCTCGATCGTGGCCGTGCTGCGCCGCGCGGAGGCGATTCCGTCCCCGGCACCGGACTTCCGTCTGGCCGGGGGAGACACACTGATCGTGATCGGCACCCGTGAGGGCGTTGAGGCGGCCGCGGCCATCCTCGGGCGGGTGTGAACACGTGCACTCCGCGGTCTTTCTCATAGAGTTCGGCGCGATCATCCTCGGCCTCGGCCTGCTCGGCCGAGTGGCCGGCCGCCTGCGGTTCTCGCCCGTCCCGCTGTACCTGCTCGCCGGACTCGCCTTCGGTGAGGGTGGCCTGCTGCCGCTCGGGGCAAGCGAGGAGTTCGTCGCGATCGGCGCCGAGATCGGTGTCATCCTCCTGCTGCTGATGCTGGGCCTGGAATACACCGCCAGCGACCTCGTTTCCAACCTCAAGACCCAATACCCCGCCGGGATCCTCGACTTCGCCCTCAATGCCGTGCCGGGTGCGGCCGCGGCGCTGCTGCTCGGCTGGGGTCCGGTCGCCGCCGTCGTACTGGCCGGCGTCACCTGGATCTCCTCCTCCGGCGTCATCGCGAAGGTGATGGGCGACCTCGGGCGGCTCGGGAACCGGGAGACACCGGTGATCCTGAGCATTCTGGTCCTCGAGGACCTGGCCATGGCGGTCTACCTGCCGATCATCACAGCCCTGCTGGCCGGAGTGAGTCTTGCGGCCGGCAGCGCGACCCTGGCCATCGCTCTCGCAGTCGCAGGGGCGGTGCTGTTCGTCGCCGTCCGCTACGGCAGAGTGATCTCACGCTTCGTCTCCAGCGACGACCCCGAGAAGCTCCTGCTGGTGGTGCTGGGCCTGACACTGCTGGTCGCGGGCATCGCCCAGCAGCTCCAGGTCTCCGCCGCCGTGGGCGCGTTCCTTGTCGGCATCGCACTGTCCGGGGAGGTCGCCGAAGGCACCCATGCACTGTTGAGTCCCCTGAGGGACCTGTTCGCAGCAGTCTTCTTCGTCTTCTTCGGCCTGCACACCGACCCTGCGAGCATCCCGCCCGTGATCGTGCCGGCGCTGGCACTGGCCGTGATCACGGCGCTCACCAAGATCGCCACGGGGTACTGGGCCGCGCGGCGGGCCGGTGTCGGCATCAAGGGACGATGGCGGGCGGGCGGCACGCTCGTGGCACGCGGCGAGTTCTCCATCGTCATCGCCGGGCTGGCCGTCGCCGCCGGGATCGAACCGGCGCTCGGCCCGCTGGCCACCGCATACGTGCTGATCCTCGTGGTGATCGGCCCGCTCACCGCCCGCTACGTCGAACCGGCGGCCGCCTGGGTGACGTCCCGTCGGGCACCAGCGCACCCGCAGACCGCGCAGCCTGTGAGCGAGTCGTCGGCAGCGGCCAAGGCCGTGGACTGACTGCCGGCGCAACCCGGAGGGGCCACACGGGCCGAGTCCGGCTGTGGCGTGCAGGGCCGGAGGGGGCCCGGACGCGCCTATTCGGGCGGATGGTTGCGCCGTCTGCGTCGGCGTGCCGGGTCGAACAGGTTCATCGTGACCCCGGCCATCGCCAGACCTGCAGCGAGCAGCAGTCCCTGCCCGTGGACGGCGCCGATGACCACTGCGGCGAGGGCGCAGGCCAGGGCCAGCCACGCACGGCATCGCCAGTACGCGCGCGGCCGCTCGGTCGCGATCAGAACGTAGGAGCCGGCGAACACTGCGATCGTCAGCCACGTGGTGACGGTCACGGTGGACCCGGCCCTTCACGGACCGTGGGAACGAGGGCGCGTCGGCACCTCTGAGAGCCTGGCGGGGACGTCATCGGCGCGGACTCCGTTCGTGCCGTGGCCATGAGCACACAGCACCCGCCCGACGCGGCACTCCACGATCCAGCAGCCGGACGAAGCCGTTGAAGTGCTCCTCCGTCCCACCGTCACCTGCGACACCGGCCGTGCACCATCCGGTCCGACACCCATTTCGTCCGACGTGTGGCCGACAGTGTGGACCGACGGCCACACCGTCGTGCAGCCCACGGCGTGCCAACCGCCCGCCGCCACCTTGCGGAGCGCCGCCCGAGCATCCCTGCTCCGCGCCTGTCGGCGTACCGGCGAATGGGCTCAGCCGCCGGTGCCGGGCCACCGGGCGCCCCTGCCCGGGCCGCGTCCCCTGCACACGAGCGCCACGTTCGGGTGCGTGAATCGGGGGCAACCGGGAGACATGAATGCACGCGCATGGACGATTCGGGGTCGCGCCGCGGCCCGCCGGACCGCACGCAGTTCGGCCGTGGGGACAGGGGCGCGCTGGGGCTTCGCGGCACGCGGTGTGATCTACCTGCTCATCGGCATCCTGGCCTTGCAGGTCGCCTTCGGTTCGGGCAGCGGCAGGGAGGCCGACCGTGGCGGCGCGCTGGAAGAACTGTCGGCGAAGCCGTTCGGCACCGCACTGCTGTGGGTCCTCGGCGCCGGGCTCATGGGCATGGTGCTGTGGCGGTTGTCGGAAGCGCTGTTCGGGGCAGCTGGCCCGGACGGTCGAAAGGCCCGCAAGCGGGCCTTGTC
Source organism: Streptomyces sp. NPDC043861 (assembly GCF_056435905.1). Taxonomy (NCBI): domain Bacteria; kingdom Bacillati; phylum Actinomycetota; class Actinomycetes; order Kitasatosporales; family Streptomycetaceae; genus Streptomyces; species Streptomyces sp. NPDC043861. The sequence continues at coordinate 12,169 of NZ_JBWKDP010000007.1, forward strand.
GGCAGTGCGGTGCGCCTTCTACGCATTCGTCGCCTACTCGGTGCTCGCCTTCGCGGTCGGCTACGAGGGCCCCGGTTCCAGCGATCGCCAGTCGCGGGACATCACGGCTCGAGTACTTGAACTCCCGGGTGGCCGGTGGATCGTGGGTCTCGGCGCAGCGGGCGTGGCTTGCGCGGGTGCCTGGATCGGTGTGCGCGCCGCACGGCGGAAGTATCGCAAGCACCTCAGGACGGGTGAGATGGGACAGCGAACGCGGCAGGCGGTGGACGTGACCGGGGTGGCGGGCGGTATTGCCCGCGGCCTGGTCTTCGCGGCGGCTGGAGGTTTTGCGGTGCGAGCGGCGGTCACCTACGACCCCGGCGACGCGAAGGGTCTCGACGACACACTTCGCGCGTTCGCCACGACGGCAGTCGGCCCCTGGTTGCTGGTCGCGACGGCCACGGGGCTGGTGCTGTTCGGCGTGTTCTCCTTCGCGATGGCCCGCTGGCGCAGAGTTTGAGACGGCCCGGGCCCGCCGTGTGTTCAGGCGGCCGGCCCGGCACGCTTTTCCGAACTAAGGACCGATGGAAGGCTGGCACGCAGCGGTCCGACTAGGTTGAGCGCATGACAAGCCTTGATCACCCCCAACTCTCCGGGTTGGGGCGGAACCCGTCGGCTCCTCAGGATGTCCTGGTACGTCTGGCTACGCACAAGGCCGGCCGACACGGGATATCGCAGCGTCGCGGGCAGCTGGAGGACGCCGTTGTTGACGCTCTGCTGAAGCACGGCGATTGCAACACCGCGGTGGGCCTTCACGGGGACCGGATCTCCCCGGAGATGCGCCGAAGGATTGCCGAGCACCCCGATCCGGCGATCCGCAACGCGTTCACAGACTTTGTCCGCGACATGGTTGACCGCAAGGTGCAGATCGGCATCGACGACCTGGAGGAAGCCTATGGCAAGCCTCGGATGATGCTTGCCAGCGCGCCGAGTCCGAGCCTGCGTGCCGCAGTCGCGCGAGCCTGGTACGACCGGCCCCTCGCCGTACAAGTGGAACTACTCGCCGACCCGGATCCGCAGGTCCGTGCAGCCGCCACCGAGCGCGGGAATCCAGGTGTCCCGCCTGAGTGGAGGGAGCGTTGCCTTGCCGACCCTGCAGTGCGGATTAACGTGGCGCGCTATGTCCCACTCACATGGGAGCAGTTTGCGCAGCTCATGCGGCACGAGGAAGAAGAGCTCCATCAGGCTGTCGCCGGTAACCCTCATCTGTCGGCAGAGATGGTTGCCCAGCTTCTGGGCATCGACGACCCGCTCGTGCGGGTCGCGGCTGCGCAGAGTCGGCATGTGGACGCCGAAATGCGGGACCGACTGTATGCGCTTGTAGAAGCCGAACGCGCGGGCGGAAGCATCGAGGCGGAGGTGGCTCTGAGCTGGAACTGCGCCGAACCGGACTGGCTGCGCGAAGCGCCTCTCGATGAGCGGATGAGCTACCTGGACTGCCAGTACACAACATTCCGGCGCGTACTGGCCTCCTGTCACGACCTACCTGAAGAGGCATGGCGTCGGCTGGACAACGACCCGGAACTCGGAGTCCGCCGTGCTGCCGCCCGTCGGCCAAACACGCCATCGGAAGTTCTGGAAGGACTGGTCCGCGCCCACGGCGACGTATTGCACATCAGACCGCTGCTCGTCGACCACCCCAACTTCCCTCGTGACGCGCTGCGCACGCTCGTCGACCAGTCAAGCCCGAACGTGCGCTACCTCGCCCTGCAAGACCCGGAACTACCCCTGCCATACCTTCAGCAGCTCGCCGCCGCTGCCGAGCCCTTCCTGCGCCGCGGGGTCGCCCGTCACCCCAACATCACGGACGTGTTGCTGGAGTATCTGCTCGGTGACCCAGACCCCCAGGTAGCCGACGACGCCGCTGCCAACTCTGCGCTGCGGCCGACTCAGATGTATCGGATCCTCACCGCTGCTGGTCTGTGACCCCACGAGAGGCCCAGGTCGGCCCCTTGTTTCCCGGTTCTCACGAAGGCGGCGGCGCGGTGTCCGTGAAGACCGGCATACCGAGGTCGACCAGCTGCGGTCGGCCGTCGGCGGGGGCGAGCTTGAGGCTGTGCAGCTTGGCGTTGGCGGCATCGAGGCTCACCTGGAGCCCTTCGACCTCGCCGAGCCAGCCATTGCCGCGGGCTTCGCGGACGCGCTCGCGGAGGTTCTGGATGATCTCGATGAGCCGTCTGCGACGCTCTCACGCATCGTGATCCAACCGTGGTACTCGAACATGCCGGGAGCCTATCGCCGGCTCCCAGCAGGCCCGGTCAACCTGCCCGACACCTCCCGGCACCACACACGCACCCAACGGGAGCCGAGACGATGCGCACGCATGGTGGATCCTCCCTGGCCGCGTCGGTGCCTGCATGCCGCCCGGCGGCTGCCCCGCGCCGGCGTGCGGCCTCACGATCCCATGAGCGAATGAGCAGGACCCGGGTGGGCCCCGACGCCGTACCGGCGGCCTGTGTCAGGGAGCGCGGCGGCCGGCTGTGCACTTCGCGATCGGCGCGGCGGCGCCGGGGCGGAGCAGTTCACCATCGGCACAGTGGCTGTTCGGCTTCGGACCGGACACCCGTTCAGGCACGGGTCCGTGGCCGGGGGAGCCGTCGGACTCCGGCGGGCTCTCACATCACCGTCGTCACGACCACCACCGTCGTGATCGCGACCATCGCCGCCTGCATATTGCGGATGGCCTCGCGGAGGCTCTCGCCCGACCATTGTCCCTCGGCGATTTCGGCCATACGAGGTTCGACCTGCTTCTTGGGCACTTCGGGGAAGGCCAGTCGGTGCAGGCCCGCTCCATGCAGCAGCGCAACGAGGCCGGATGTGCGGTCGTCCGGCTGGGCGCCTTCCAGGACCGTTGCCGTCAGCCGCGCCCGCAGTTCCTGTTCGACGGAGCCGTCCGCCTCCGGGTAGCGGCGTACGGGAAAGATGCCGAGCGCCTTGCGCCGCTCCTCCACGACAAGGCCGCGGGCGCACAGGCTTGCGACGGTCGCGGACACAGCCTTCGGCTGGTCCTTGGTCAGCCAGTCGGTCACCTTGCGTCTGCGGTTCCGCTTCGCCCAGGCACTCAGCAGTTCAAGTCGCTCGTCCAGCAGAGCGATCCCGGTCGGTGACGCATCGATCACCTCGACACGTCCGCCGTCGACCGTGACGCGCCCCGCCATGACCAGCTCCAGCAGGATGCCGCCTGACACCGCCCAGCCTGCGGACGAGCGCTCCTTTGCGGCGCCGGATTCGTCGTCCAGCGACAGCAGTGTGATCTCCTCGGCCAGAGTGACGGCCATATGACGGCTCCCCTCGTGCAGGCGGCGGTGAGGCCGGAACCGTCCTCACCGCCGTCTGGTGTCGGTCTTTGTTGCGTTCCCTTGTACGAAGAGACTGCCATGACCGTCAGCCGGTTCCCGAGGGCGGCATGCCCGTCACACCATGGACCACCTGCCAGGACACGGTTGGCGCTCATCGACCGGGTCCAACTGACCTGCGACGCCGGGGGACTGGTCGCTTCGAGCTGGAGGGCGGCAGCGTCGGCCGCGTCGAGCAGTGCATGGGCAACGCCCGCCGACGACGTCCTTCCCAGCGCCGATGTCCGTCTGCGACCCCGCCCTCCATGAGGTGCCCGGGCAATGCGACGGGACATGAAGCTCACGGAAAAGGACGGCAGTGTTGTGTTGGTTCGGGGCACAGCGCGTGGGCCACCGCGTTTCCCACGACGCCGATGGTCATGGCGACTTGAGTGGCCGGTATCTCCCTGCACTGTCGTTCGCGTCGCCCTGGAAGGCCCGCCCTGGGCCGGGAGCTCGGTCTGCCCGCGCCTGCGCCCACCGGGAGGAGCGTGGGTGTGCGGCATTCATTCACGGTGTCGGCACAGGATGGGCGCAGCCTGTCCACTCAGCGGGGACCAGGGCGTGGAAGGCTCCAGGATTCGAACAGTCTGTCACTTCGCATCCCCGAGCACCTCGTTGTGTACCGGGGATGCCCGTCGAGGGAGAGGACGCCCCCCACGCCATGTCCACTCATCGCCTGAACCGTCATATATCAGGACGCATGGTTGCCGTCGCGGTGGCCGTTGCCGGGATAGCCGCGCCGACCGCCGCGGTCGCCACCCAGACTCCCCCCGCCCCCGGGCACGACCGGCCGGAGGCAGCGGTGGGGGCGTACGACGACACGTACTACAAGGACGCGCTGGGGAAGACCGGTCCCGAGCTGAAGAAGGCGCTCCACACCATAGTCAGCGAGCAGACCAAAGTCTCCTACGACGACGTCTGGGACGCCCTGAAGGCCACGGACGAGGACCCCGCGAACTCCGCGAACGTCATCCTCCTCTACTCCGGTCGTTCGCAGAGCAAGGACAGGAACGGCTCCGGCGACGACGACTGGAACCGCGAGCACGTCTGGGCCAAGTCCCACGGCGATTTCGGCACGGCCGTGGGCCCCGGCACGGACATCCATCATCTACGTCCGGCGGACGTGTCGGTGAACAGCGTCCGCGGGAACAAGGACTTCGACGCCGGCGGCGACGAAGTCCAGGAGGCCCCCGGAAACCGCACCGACGGCGACTCCTTCGAACCGCGTGACGCGGTCAAGGGCGATGTCGCGCGCATGATCTTCTACATGGCCGTCCGCTACGACGGCGAGGACGGCTTCGCGGACCTCGAGCCCAACGACAAGGTCGACAACGGCTCCGCTCCGCACATCGGCCGCCTCTCGGTCCTCAAGACATGGAGCAAGCAGGACCCGCCGGACGCCGCCGAGCAGAAGCGCAACCAGATCATCCACGACCGGTTCCAGCACAACCGCAACCCGTTCATCGACCACCCCGAATGGGTCGACGAGATCTGGAAGTAGGTCCAATCAGATGTGCCCGGCACGTTCCTGTGCCGGGCACCGGCCGAGTGTGTTCCCACGGCACGGCACAACACAGCACAACTCGGGACGCGACCGCCCGCGTGGGCACCGAAATCTGCAACTGCCCCCCGCCAAGTGGGGCCACTGCCAGGCGGATCCGTCGGGGGCACGTCGGACCTGCCGGGCCGGACCGGGCCGCGCCCGGAGCGGCCGGTGGGTGCTGCCTTCGGCGAGGGTGCCGCGATCGGGGCCGGTGCTTCTAACGATCCCCGCGACCACGGGAACGCTCCGGTGCAGTGCGCCGGGCGCGGATACCGGTCGGCTCGACCCAGAACCATCCCCTGTCGGCTTTCTGATCACATCCGCAGTAGAGGGCCGCGACCCGTCCGCTCCAGTGCCGTCTCACCAACGGGTGCATCGACTCACAGACATGTTCACCCGGAGCAGGATCCGCGGCACGGCCGGTCTCCGGACGGCCGTCGTACTCGGACCCACCGTCCGTGGGCGACTGCGGACGCCGCAGGGGTGTGCCGTAGCCGTGCCCGATACTCCATCGGCCGTCGCGCGCGGTGAAGGAGACGGCGGTCGGTGGCACGTCGAGATGCCAGAAGGCCCTCGCCGGTGCGGACAGCGCATGGACGAGCGCTGCCCGGACGACGGCCTCTTCGGCGATGGCCACTACGTGCCCAACGTCAGGCGGCACGCTGCACATCCAGTCGGAGGTTCGTCGGCACAGCTGCCGCACGGACTCACCTCCGTGCGGTGCGGCATCCGGATCCGTGAGCCAGGCGGAGAAACCGTGAGGGTCACCGGCCGCGACATCGTCGACGAACAGCCCGTGCCACGTGCCGTAGTCGAGATTGCGCAGCGCGGCGTCGAGTCCGGCCGGCACGCCGAGGAAATCGGCCATCAGCGCGCAGGAACGCGAAGGCGCCCGGGCGGCCAGCGAGTACGGCGGGAGCGCTGCGATCACGGCAGCTGCCTCGCGCAGGCTGCTCTCCTTGAGGGCAGCGTCGCCGAAGACGGTTTCCCTGGTGGCGTCCGGGGCGGTCGCACACAGGAATGTCAGACGGTCTGTCATGGCGCTGACCTCCTTCCTGGCCGGTATGGCGCAGGACTGGTCCCACCCATCAGGCGATCAGGCGGGCGGGCGTAGTGGTGGCATACAGCATGTACTCCAGTGGTCCGCGGCGGAAGCGTCGGTTCCAGGCGAGGGCCAGGAGCATGGCCGCCGAGATGAAGCCGAGGAGGACCGGCAGGGCACTGGAGTCCGGCATGTCGTCCGTGCCGAGAGCCTTGATGGCGACGATGTGGCCGACGTAGGCGGTCAGGGACACGGAGCCGACCGCGGTGACCGGCGCCGCCCACCATCGCAGCCGCGCGGAGCGCGTGGCGGCGACGAGGCAGGAGGCGAGGACCATGAGGGCCGCGCCGGTGTTGCCCAGGATGGACCATGTCGTCTGGCTGTGGGGTGCGGACACCAGCAGCCAGTGCGGAGTGAACGAAGTGGGGTCGCCGACGGAGTCGGACCACCAGGCAGATGAGGCCGACCCGCCGTCCGTGGCGGTGGTCACGGCAGCCATTGCGCCCGGGACCACATGCAGGGCCAGCCAGGAGCCTCCATAGCCGAGCACGGCCAGCACAGCGCCCGTGAGGGCGATCTTGGCGGGTACGCCGGGCCGGGTGAGGTCCAGCCTGGCCACGGCCATTCCGGCGACGATGAAGGGCAGCCAGGTCAGGACTGGGTACTCGCCGGTGACGAACAGTTCGACGAGGCCGTCCGACCCGGTGATCCGGGCCAGCGGATCGTGGGCGATCACCGCATCGGCCCGGCTTCCGCCCTCGGCCGCCGCCCGGAGCAGATACAACACCACGGGCATGACGAGTGCGGTCGCCGCGGCGATGACGGCCAGGGTGCCGGCCCGCAGCCGGTACAGGGGCAGGGCGAGGACGAAAAGCAGCCCGTAGAACGCGAGGATCACCTCGACAGTCGTGTCCAGGGCCGTCAGGGCGTATCCCAGGGCGATCAGAACGGCTGAGCGGATCAGTACCCTGCCCACAGCCTGCCTGCCAGGGCGCCCCGTCCGCGGCTCAGGCCGTCCGGTCAGCAGGACCAGGGTGAACCCGGCAAGCAGCGCGAACAGGGCGGAGGAACGGCCCCGTGCCACCTCCATGAGCCAGCCCACCGGGCCGCCCATGAACGGCTCCGGGCCGAGGTGGGCCGCAAACATGCCGAAGATCGCCAGACCCCGGGCCAGGTCGAGACCGATCAGCCGCCCTGTCGACGACGCACTGAAGGGCGAGTCGTCCGCAGCTGCGGACGGCACGGCTGGGCGCGCGTCGTGCGTCATAGCCTCAAGCGTCGGAGAAGGTGCCGGTGACAACCATCCGGCAGATGACCGGAACTGCCCCCGCCAACTGGCTGGCGCAACCCCCGCCACCTGGACGGGTCCCCGAAATGGCTGCGCAGTGCCCCTCAGCGGTGGACGTCTCCGACGTCATCGCACGGCGTCTTCTCGTCACCCCGACGCCATACGTGCCGCGGCCAGTCACGGGGAGTGCGGGACAGTCCCCCCGTGCATGCGCCGCGGCGACCCCGTCGGCCTCCGCACGGTCGCTCGGGCGACTCAGTCGGCCGGGCCGCTGTGCTGCGTGCCGCCGAGCCCCGGTGCGCCCCACACCGGGAACCAGCGGCCCAGGTCCGTCTCGATCCGCAGGTCGTTCGTGAGCAGTGCCCTGACCTGGAGTTCCAGCGTGTTGTCCCGCTTCTCACTGGTTCCGGGAAGCGGCGCGAAAGGGTAGAAGGTGCCGCGCTTGTAGAGGTAGACCAGTGCCAGCGAGCGGTCCCCGACGGCATCGCGGAAGCCGATCAGGGAGCAGAGCAGGTGCGGGCCGAAGCCGGACTCCTGGAGGAGCGTGTTCACGGCGTGCAGGTCGTTGACCAGGCCGACTGTGTCATCGGCGGGATGGCGGGCGATGAGCCAGGTGTAGCCGTACGCGTCCCGGCTGGATTCGACAGGTGTGCCGCCGCGACCGGTGTCGGCGTCGAGCAGCTCCCGTACGTCCTCCTGGATTCCGGCAAAGGCACCGCCCTCCACGCTGGCGAAGCAGACCGAGCCCGTGCCAGTGGGGCGGAACCCCGCGCCCGCTTCGAGGGTGATCGCCGCTGGGGGCAGACCGAAGAGCTGGTCGAGGTCGGGGCGTACGGGCCTGCTGCGGCCGAGGATGGTGTCGAGGAGTCCCACGGGAAGAACCTCTGCTCGTCGTCATGCGTGGACGTGAGGGTCACAGGGTGGTCATGGGCGGCCGAGCTGCGCCGAGATCCTGCCCAGCTGGTCCAGGCGCTGCTCCAGGGTCGGGTGCGAGGAGAACAGCCTGCTGAGGCTCTCCTTGGACGAGAACGCGGGCGCGAACCAGAAGGCGTTGAACGGCTCCGCCTTCCGCAGGTCCTGCGTCGGGATCCTGGCCATCTGGCCGTCCACCTTGGTGAGCGCGGACGCGAGGGCGGACGGGCGGCCGGTCAGCAGCGCGGCGGCGCGGTCGGCGGACAGCTCGCGATAGCGGGAGAGCACTCGGGTCAGCAGGAAACTGATCACGTAGACGACGGCGCTGACCAGGGGGACCACCACCATCGCTATGGCGGTGTTGCTGTCGCGGCTGTTCCGGCCGAGGCCGCTGTAGAGCCAGACACGGACCATGATGCCGGAGAGAACGCCGAGGAACGAGGCGATGGTCATCACCACGACATCGCGATGGGCCACATGCGACAGCTCGTGGGCGAGGACGCCTTCCAGTTCCTCCGGCTCCAGGCGACGGAGCAGGCCCGTGGTGGCGCAGACCAGGGCGGTCTTCTGGTTGCGGCCGGTGGCGAAGGCATTCGGCACATCGCTGTCGGCGATCGCCACACGAGGTTTGGGCATGTCGGCGAGGGCGCAGATGCGGTCCACGGCGCCGTGCAGTTCCGGCGCCTGCTCGGGGGTGACCTCGCGGGCCCCCATGCTGTGGGCCGCGATCCGGTCACTGAAGTAGAACTGTGCGACGAACAGGCCGCCCGCGATCACCAGGATGAGCGGCCAGGAACCCCGGAGGACGACCAGCAGGACTCCGACGAAGACCACGTAGAGCAGCCCGATCAGGAACATCGTCGTCACCATGCGGCTGGTGAGTCCGTGATCCGGGACGTAGCGCGAACGAGACTCGGTCCCAGGCATCTGATCACCTCCGGGCTGAGCTGTGCTGCCGCCCTCTTCACCCTCGATTGTGCCTCTTCTGCATATATCCGACATAAATGAGAAGGCGTCCGCACCGGCGGTCTGCGAGGAGGGCAAAGCCGACGGCGTTGCTCCTGATCGGAGAGCGCGTCGACTGAGCAGCAGGAGCGTGAGACGGCCGTGATGTGTGCCCGTCTGCATGCGGGACAGCTCTTCCGCGCCCCAAGCGCCCCAAGCGCCGCGATGCCGGGCACCGGGCGCGACTCCCTGTTCTTCCGGGCGCCGTGCTGAGCCCGGACGGCGGAGGGCTTTGGCCGGGCCGTGCCCAGGGAGGCCGCTACGTCCCGATCGGTGAGGAGCGGATCCCATGGGTGGCGGCCAGCAAGTGCAGGTCTGAGCAATTCGAGAGCGATTCATGACTGCGGGCACGGCGAGAGACTGTCGGCAGCTGGGAGTCGGGCCGTACCGAGCCGCGGCCGCCGAAGCGTGCGGCCTACGCTCGTCTGCTGGAAGGCCTTGCCGCCAGATACCCCGCCCCGGTCGCCGACCCGATCCCCACAGCCGTGGACGTCACGGAGGTGTTCCCGGGTCCGTCCGCACCGGCACCGGCACCGGCACCGGCACCGGCACCGGCACCGGCACCGGAGCCCGAACCGGCACGGGAGCCCCCCGCCGCGGTGCCACCGTCGCGGTCGGCCGAAGCCACCAGGACGTCCCGGCGCCCGGGCGTGAAGAAGGCGCCGCCGAAGGCGCCCCATGGCGCTGCCGACCCACGCTTCGCCAACAGGCCGCTTGCCGTCGTCGACGTCGGGACGGCCGGGTCTCCGCGTACTGCCTGCGCGGACTGGTCCTGGACGTCCCCGCCAAGTCGCTCCCGGCCCTGGTGGAGTGGACCCTTGCCGAGGCGCAGCTCGGCGCACCCCGCCCCTCCGGCAAGGACGCCGACCCGATGCTCGTGCTCACCCGATGCGGCCGCAATGCGCTACGGACTCAAGGGCGGGATCGGGAAGCTCCGAGAGCGGCCCCGTGGAGGCGGCTGGCACCCCGGCCGGCCGTGGCCGGCACTCAGGCGTCCGACCTGGCGGCCGGACATCCGCGCGGCCGTCATCTCCAAAGCCCGCACCAACATGCACCGCAAGATGCTCAAACTCGCCCGGGCCACCGTCCAGTACCCCGTCGCGATCCTCTCGGACTGCCCCGTCTACGCCTCCGACGGCCCGAGCCCATTGGACTTCCTTCCGTACAAGGACGGAAAGCCACTGCCCGGCGGCTTCCGGCTCGGTGTCTCGCCCGGGATGGTCAAGCACGAGGACCCCCAGACCACTCTGTGGGCCCAGGGCGTACGACCACTGACGCGCACCTGACGCGCACGGACGAGATCAGGCGGGCCATGTGCGAGGAATTCGAATGTGAGCTGTTGGAGGTCAACGGTGAGAACAACCACATGCACCTGCTGGTGCACTTCCCGCCGAAGGTGGCCCTGTCCAAGCTGGTCAATTCATTGGAAGGCGTCAGCTCCCGTAGGCCCCAGGAGTTCCCTGACCCCGTACGGCACTACTGGCGCGCACAGCGGCCGTGATCCGGCTCCCATTTCGCGGTCCCGGCCGACCGACCTCGCCGGCGTCCGACGCCAGCAGGGCATTCGCAGCGGCAGCACGGCCAACGGTACGGAAACGGTGGCGCGGGGCGGCCCGAGGGCCCCGCGCCACCGGGGAGGGACTGGGTCAGGTCGTGCCGACCCTTGCCGATATGGCCTTCATCGCACCGGAGTTCAGTGGTACCGGGGCGGTCTTGGAGGCGACGGAGATGGAGTTCTCCTCGGCCGCCGCGTTCACCTTCTCCAACTCCGCCTGTCGGTCGAAGAGCACACCGACGATTCTCCCCGCCAGGTCGGGATCGAAGCCCTTCTTCACCAGCAGCACATTGGGAACGGCCACGGTCGGCACATCGGCCGGCTGCTTGTATGCCGAGGCGGGAATGACGTCCTTCTCGTAGACCGTGCCGTACTCCTTGCGCAGCGCCGGCAGCAGCGGGGTGATGTCGAGGAAGCGCACCTCGCTGCCCAGTGTCGTGGTGAGGTCGGTGATGCCCGCCGTGGGCAGGCCCCCGGACCAGAAGAGGGCGTCCACGGTCCCGTCCTTCATGGCGTCCACGGTCTCGGGCAGTCCCAGATGCTGCGCCTTCACATCCCTGGCGATGTCGAGACCTGCCGCATCCAGCAGCCTCTTGGCGATCACCTCGGTGCCGGAGGCGGGGGCTCCGGTCGAGATCCGCCTGCCCTTCATGTCCGCTACGGATGTGATGCCGGAGTCGGCCCGGACGAGCACCTGGGTGTAGTTCGGGTAGAGCCGGGCCAGAGCCTCCACGGGCTGCGGCTCGGTGAACCCTTCCTTGCCCCGTACGGCGTCGTCGGCGCTGTCGAGCAGTGAGAAGCCGAGGTCGTAGTCGCCGGCGACGATGCCCTGGACATTCTGCACCGAGCCGCCGGTGGCGGTGGCAGTCGCCCGGTAGCCCTCGATGTCGTCCGAGATCAGTTCGGCCAGGCCGCCCCCGAGTTGGTAGTAGACCCCGGTGGTGTTGCCGGTCGCGATCGTGATCCGCCCACCCTCGGTGCCCTTGCCCCCCTGTTGCTGCTTGCCACCGCAGCCGGTGGCGGTGAGGGCCAGGGCGACCGCCGCTGCGACCATGCCCAGGGCGCGCAGATGTACGTGCTTCATCGGGTGAAACTGCCTTTCGTCAGAGGTACTTCGTCAGGGAAGGTCGGCGGCCCGGCGTGCTCGGTGCCCTGCCGCGACGCACCGCGTGGATGCCGAACGCGATGGCCAGCAGTGCCGAGCCGACGACCAGGGAAAGGGGTACGAGGTAGAGAAGGAACACGGCGGCGGTGGCGCACAGGATGCGTTCGGCGGGGGTGCTGGGGCCGAGCATCCAGCCTCCGGTGGCGGCTGCCAGCGCGGCGACCGCAAGAGCCGAGAGGAAGGCGACCCCGGCGATCTCCACGATCGTCCCCTGGCCCAGCAGATGTGAGCCGTTGTCGGTGAGTACGAAGGCGAACGGGATCAGGAACGCGGGCAGGCAGTACTTCCAGGTCTCGTTCATCGTCCGCAACGGGCTGCCGCCGGTGATGGCTGCGGCCGCCGCGGCGGCCAGCGCCGTGGGCGGGGTGACCTCGGAGAGCACGGCGTAGTAGAAGATGAACATGTACGCCTCCGGAGCGGTGACGCCCAGGGAGGTCATCGCCGGCGCGACGATCACGGCGGAGATGATGAACGACGCGGTCACCGGCACGGCGAGCCCGAGGAGGGAGACCGCCACAGCGGCGAACAGCGCCGTCAGCGTGAGTTTCACCGTGGGGTTGTCGCCGAAGGCCCCTGCGAAATCCACGATGAGCGATGCGAGGTTGAGGCCGAGCCCGGTCTGGGTGACGACGGCGACGATGATCCCCGCCGCGGCGCAGGTGGCCACCACTGGGAGCGCCGACCTGCTGCCCTGTGCAAGGGCCTCGTACAGGCGTCGCGGGGTCAGCCGGTGCGCCGGGTCGAGGAACGAGAGCACGAACTGGACGGCCGTTGCGTAGACCACCGCTTTGAAGGGCGGCAGATCGGCCGCCATGAAGCCGATGATGAGAAAAAGAGAGAGGAAGTGGTAGCCGAACCTGCCCAGCAGTCTCAGCGCCGAGTGTTGCTGCCGTGCCTCCACCGTCCCGGTGAGGTTCTTCCGGGAGTCGATCTCGATGGCCAGCAGAATGCCGAGGTAGTAGAGGAACATCGGCACGGTGGCGTAGAGCAGGACGGTGAGGTAGCTCGCCCTCAGGTACTCGGCGATGACGAACGCGGCCGCGCCGAGGGTGGGAGGGGACAGGATGGCACCGATTCCCGCCGCGGCGAGGACGCCTCCGGCCTTCTCCTTCGAGTAGCCGGCGCGGCGCAGCAGTGGCCACGCGACCGAGCCCAGGCTGACTGCTGTGGCGGATCCGGAGCCGGAGACCGTGCCCATGAGCAGGCCCGCGGCCGTGACCGTGCGCCCCGGCGCACTGCGTGAGCCGCGGAAGGCCGCGAGGGAGAGGTTGATGAAGAAGGCGCCCGCCCCGGAGAGGTCCAGCACGGCCCCGTAGACCGTGAACAGCACGATGTAGGTGGCCGCCACCTTCAACGGCATTCCGTAGAAGCCGTCGGTGCCCATGGAGAGGTTGGCGAGGATCGCGCTCGCGTCGAGACCCCCGTGTGCCAGTGTCCAGTCGTAGGGGAGCAGACCGCCGTAGTAGGCGTAGAGCAGGAAGCCCACGCAGAACGCAGGCAGCACCCAGCCGGTCGTCCGCCGGCAGGCCTCCAGGACCAACAGGAGCAACAGCACTCCGATGACGGTGTCGAGGGAGGTGGGCAGTTGCCGCCGCTCGAGGAACTGCTCGAACCCGAAGAGCGGGTACCCGCCGACCACCACGGCGACCGCCGCCAGCGCCCAGTCGGCGAAGCCGGGATCGTCCCCTTTCCCGGCGCCGGGCCCCGCTGAACCGGCCGGGCGGCACCAGGGAAGCCGGAACGCGGGAATGCGTATGGACCCGCGGTGCGTGAGGAAGCACAGAGGCAGCGCCACGGCAAGGAAAACGGTGACGTAGTACGGGGTCCCCTCGTCCAGCGGGAAGAAGACCGTGGAGAGTGCGAAGACCGACAGCGCAGCGCAGACTGCGGAGACCGCGGTGCCCACGGGGGACGACAGCCGGCGCATGGGCCGCTCCTGCGAGTACTCGGCCACGAGCTCTTCGACTGCCGGCTGAGTTGGCAACGGTGGATTCCTTGATCTCGGGATACCAGGCGATATCGGTGACGATTGCGGGGCCACCGAATCCGCAATCGCGTCGGAGGCATACCGGGGAAAGGCGAGAAGACTCCTGGGAAGCTCCGGCATCACCCGATGAAAGGTGCCTGGCATTCCGGGCAAAGAAAGAACTCCGGCCACCCCCGTGGCACACCTCCATGCCACCAGAGTCTCCAACACACCGTCAACCGCGCCATTTCGAAAGGTTCTAGCTTCTCGGTCGATCGGGCCTATGGCTGCGGTAACCGACCATCGCTTTACGGTAGGGGCCGCCGACCGGGAAACCCGCACCGGGCCGCAGCCGGGAATCCGGTTACAACCGGATTCCGGGCGGTGTTCCGGTCGGAGAGTCGCCAGGGCTGCAACGGCCGTGGCCTGTACGGTCCCGAGTCGCAGGAATGGCTCAGCTCGAAGGCGAGAATTCCCGGTGGCGGCGCCGAGCAGCATCCGGACCGATGACTCGCCGCACGTCATGGACCAGCGCTTGGTGCACCTCTTCCTGCTCGGTGACGAATCGTTCTGCGGGACAAGGGTCCGGGCCGGCTTTCAGCGACCGATCCTCCGGTACCTCGATGCGCTGACCGTGTCCGGTGCCTTCCTTCTTCAATTCTTCGGTCCGCTGTGCGCCGCGCACAGCGACTGCGTTTTCCGGCTCGGCCCGTGAACCGCCGGGGGCAGCCACTCGGTGGTGGCGGGTCGGGGAGCGCCCGTGCTGGCCCGGCTGTTGCCCCGACCAGCACAGAAAGAGGTGCTGTCCGTGCTCTGCAAGCGGTGGCTGCGGCGGGCGGTCCGGGGCGCTTGGCGCGTTTGTTCGACGCGCTCCGCGCTCGGCCCGGGCGCCCGGTCGACCGCGGACCGGACCGCACGCCGAGCGACCGGGTCCAGGTGCGCAGACGGCGGCCGCCGAGGAAATCCTGGGGCCGCCGCCTGTGATCTGCAGTCCCACGCCTTTCGCGGGTGGGTGGCGTGTCCTGTGCCATCCGTCCCTCATCTCTGGGGCGTGGCAGTCTGCGTGGTCCTTACGCCTCCTGCCTCCGCATCGTCTTCGTGGTGACCGCGATCCCGGCCACCACGGCCGCCAGCAGGGTGCCGACGACGGCGGTCGCGATGGCGCCGGTGTTCAGGTGCAGGCTCACGTCGGACGAGGTGGCCTCGGAGAGGCCGGCTGCCATTCCCGCCAGCGGGGCCAGCGTCACCAGCACACCGAGGGCGGCGCCGACGGCGATGACCAGGGCGGTCTCGCCCGCCGAGATCAGCAGCAGCTGGCGGACGGTGCCACCGGCGGACTTCATCACCCCGAAGTCGCGGCGCCGGCCGTGGGCGGCCATGGCCATGCTGTTGGCCACGGCGATGACGCTGTAGCCGACGGCGATCACGATGAGCATGGCGGCGAGGCTGTCGGTGAGCCTGGCGTCGGTGTTGTAGTCCGCCAGCGCGTACTCGGCGGCCTCGTGCAGCGCGGTGCCGGGGACGGAGTCGGTGGCTTTGGCATCACCGGGGACGAAGATGTCGTCGGTGAGCGCGGCCGGGTCGTGGGCACGGACCAGGTCACGGGCGACCACGAAGTCACCGCGGGCCGGGTCGTCGGGCAGGACCGCCCCGACGCGCAGGGTGACGACGGCGCCGTCGGCGAACCGGACCGACACGTTCTGGTCCTTCCTCAGGCCCAGGTCCTCGGCGGTGCGCTCGCCCAGTACGGCCTCACCCGGTTTGTTCCACTTCGAGTCCCGAGTGCCCAGGACGTCCAGGACGGTGGAGCCTTCCTTCGCCTTGGCATCCCTGACCACGAAGGCGCGGGTCGGCAGGGCGGCCTTGCCCACCGGGTTGGCGGCGACCACCTCGTCGGTGTTGCCGGGGGTAGCGTCCGGGGTGACGATCGTCTGGCCCGAGACCTTGAGCGCCTCGCCCGCCGGGTAGGCCACCCGCATCGTCTCCGCCATGCCGCTGAGCAGGACCGCGAAACCGACGGCGGCGATCACGGGGGCCACCAGGGAGGCGGCGCGGTGGGGGTTGGCGACCAGTTCGGCCCGGATCAGGACCGGACCGGCCGAGCTGCCGCGTTGGAACGGAGCGGTCAGGAGCCGGCCGACGGGGCCGACGAACACGGGAGTCAGCAGGGCCGCCGCGACGATGAGCGTCATGGTGGCGAAGATCGCCATGTTGATGCGGTTGTCGGCGCTGGAGGTGGCGGTGCCGATGGCGAGCAGCACGCCGATGGCGAGGACGGCGAGGCCGGCGATCCACCGTCCGCGGTCCATGCCCTTGTTGACGGAGTGGCTGTCGAGCAGCGCTTCGACGGGTGCGACCCGGGCGGCCTTGCGGCCGGCGGTCCAGGTGCCGATCACGCTGACCCCGACACCGATCGCAGAGGCCGAGAGCAGCGGCCAGGCGGCGACGGTGACCTCCAGGTCCGGCGGGGTCACATCCAGGCCGTCGAGGATGGAGCGCAGCAGCGGGGTGGCGGCCACGCCGGCCACGCAGCCGGTGATGGAGCCGAGCAGGCCGACCACGGCGGCCTCGCCCAGGATCATGCGGCGGATCTGGGCGGGGGCGGCGCCGATGGCGCGCAGCAGGCCGATCTCGCGGCGGCGCATCCCGGTCGCCAGGACCAGCATGGAGGCGACCACGAACACGGTGGTGAACAGGCCGAGGACGGCCATGGCACTGATCAGCTGGACGCCCAGGAAGCGCTTGTGCTCGATGTACTGGGGCTGGAGTTCGGCCCGGCCGTCGCCGAAGACCACGCTGCCCTTGTCGCCGAGCACCTTCTGGGCGGCTTCGACGATCGCGCCGGTGTCGGCCTTCTTGTCGGCGATCAGGGCGATGGCGCGGACACCGGGCTGCTGCTTGGCGGCGAACGCCTCGCTGAAGTAGTAGCCGGGGCCGTCCACGGTGCCGACGACGGTGAACTGCCGGCGTCCCTGGGTGATGTTGACGGTAAGTTCACTGCCCACGGCAGCGCCCAGGGCGCGGTCCACGACGGCCTCACTCTCGCCGCGCGGAGCGCGGCCGGCGATCAGCTTGTAGGGCGCCATCTGCGCGCTGCCCCAGCCATGTCCGGACTCCAGGGCGCCCTCGTCGCCGACGGGCTTGCCGCCCTTGATCGCCTGGGCGTAGAAGGAGCGGTCCACCACGGTCTCGGCCACGCCCGGAACCTCGTCGAGTCCGGCCATCAGCGCCGCGGCCTCGGCCCTGCTCCACGGCATGCGGTCCTCCGGGCTGCCGTCGGCGTCGACGGCCTGCTCGGGCAGGGCCATGGCGGCGGTGCCGGCGTACCGCGGCTGGACCTTGGCGCGGGCGGAGTCGTAGATGACCAGAGTGGTGGTGATGAGGGCCACGCCGACCAGGACGGCGATGAAGGCCCCGAGGAATCCGGACCAGCGTTCGCGTACGTTCGCGAGGATCAGCATCACGCCTCCAGCCGGGCCATGTGGGTGGCGATCGCAGCGGTGTTGGTGCCGCCCGCGTCCCGCCTGAGCCGGATGTGATCGGCGATCCGGCCGTCCTTGAGGAAGACCACGACGTCGGCCATGGCCGCGGCCACCGGGTCGTGGGTGACCATCAGAGTGGTCTGGCCCTGCTGGTCCACCAGCATCCGCATCATCCGCAGCACCTCGCGGGAGGTGACGGTGTCCAGGGCGCCGGTCGGCTCGTCCGCGAAGAGGACGTCGGGGCGGGTGAGGAGGGCCCGGGCGAGGACCACGCGCTGCTGCTGACCGCCGGAGAGCTCACTCGGGCGGTGTCCGGCGCGCTCGGCCAGCCCGACCGCGGCGAGCGCGTTCCCGACCTGCTCGCGGCTGACCCTGCGGCCGGCGAACCGGGACGGCAGCTCCACGTTCTGCGCGGCCGTCAGGGACTCGACCAGGTTGAATGCCTGGAAGACGAATCCGACGTGGTCACGGCGGAGCTGGGTGCGCTCGTTCTCGCTCTGCCAGCCGATGTCCACGCCGGCGAGGACGATTCGACCGTCGGTCGGCTGCTCAAGCCCCGCCGCGCACTGCAACAGGGTCGACTTCCCGGAACCGGAGGGGCCCATGATGGCGGTGAAGGTGCCGCGGGGAAAGCCGAGGGTTACGCCGTCCAGTGCGGTCACCCGGCGTGGGCCGGTGCCGTGGACCTTGCGCACGCCGTCGAGTTCGACCGCGTCCTGTACGGGGGTTCGCCTCGTTGTCGTCATGCGTCGATTCCACTGCTCAGGGGGCGGGCGACGCACTGATCCACGCTCTACTTCGGAGGTAGAGGCAGCTCTACCGCGGTGCCCGAACAGCCGGGCTACGGTGACCCCATGCGTCCCACAACGGCCTGGCAGGCGATGGCTCAGCGTCCTTTGAGCTTCCTGACCTCGAGCTGGCCCTGGCGGTCGCTGGCCTATCTGACCGGAGGCGTCGTGGTCGGCGCCGCGGCCGTCCTGGTCTTCGCCTTGGGCCTGGCCGCAGGGGTCGCCCTGCTCATCGTGCTGATCGGCGTCGCGCCCCTGGTCGGCATGGTGCTGGCCTCCACCGTGGTGGCCACGGTGGAGCGCCGTCGGCTGCGGCTGGTGGACCTGGACCATCTGCCCGACCCGCACCGTGCCCCGGACGGCCCCGGCCTGCGCGCCTGGGCGGCCACCCGGCTCAAGGAGCAGGCGACATGGCGGGAGCTGATGTTCACGCTGCTGTCGGCGGCAGCACTGTGGTGGCTGGACGTGCTGGTGCTCGGGTTCTCCTTCGGCGTACCCGCCGTGACCATCGCCTCGGCCGACGGCCAGACCTGGCCCTGGGCGGTGTTCGGGGCGATCGTGCTCCTCGCCTCGCCCTACACGGTGACCTCGTGGGCGGGTGCGCGGGCCGCCATGGCGCGCACCTTCCTCGCCCCACGCGACAGGGAGCTCGGGGAGGAGCTGCGCGAGGTGCGAGCCTCGCAGTCGCGGCTGCTCGACTCCTTCGACGCCGAGCGGGTGCGCATCGAGCGCGATCTGCACGACGGGGCGCAGCAGCGGCTCGTGTCGCTGGGGATGACCTTGGGTCTTATGCGTCTCGAGGTCGCCGAGGGCTCCCCGCAGGCCGAGCTGCTGACCCAGGCCGAGAATCAACTCTCCATTGCCCACCGGGAGTTGCGGGCCCTGATCCGAGGGCTCAACCCACCGGTGCTGGCCGATCACGGACTGGTCGCGGCGATCGAGGACTACGCCGGCCGGTTCCCGATCCCCGTCACGGTGGACCTGCGGCTGCCCCAGCGGCTGCCCAGGAAACTCGAGACGACGATGTACTACCTGATCAACGAGGCCATGACGAACATCGCCAAGCACAGCGGGGCCACCAGCGCCCAGGTACGCGGTCGCTACCATTCGGATCTGTTGATCCTCGACATCACGGACGACGGCCACGGCGGCGTCGAGCCCGACGCGGGCAGCGGCGTGACCGGGCTCGCGGACCGGGTCGCGGCGCTCGACGGCCGGATGCGGGTGTCGAGCCCGGTGGGTGGCCCCACCCTGCTGCATGTGGAGGTTCCGTGTCGCTTCGCCTGATCGTGGCCGAGGACGCCGTTCTGTTGCGCGAGGGCCTGGTCGGGCTGCTCGAGCGGGTCGGCCACGAGGTGGTGGCGGCGGTGGGGGACGCCGACGCACTGGTCGAGGCGGTACGTGCCGAGCGGCCGGGCCTGATCGTCACCGACGTACGGATGCCACCGTCACTCAGAGATGACGGGCTGCGGTCCGCGGTGAAGCTGCGCGAGGAGTTCCCAGGGCTGCCCGTGCTCGTGCTCAGCCAGTACGTGGAGCGCTCCTACGCGCTGCGCCTGCTGGACTCGGGCGGCGGGGCCGGGGTTGGCTACCTGCTCAAGGAACGGGTGAGCGCAGTGGCCGACTTCACGGCCGCGATCGAGCGGGTCGCCGCCGGGGGGACGGTCGTGGACCCGGAAGTGATCCACCAGTTGGTCCGGCTGCGCCAGGATCCGCTGGAGCGGCTGAGCGCCCGCGAACGCGAGGTGCTCGCGCTGATCGCGGAGGGCCGCTCCAACGCCAGCCTCGCGGCGCACCTGTACATCAGCGAGGCGGCTGTCAGCAAGCACATCGGCAACATCTTCAACAAGCTGGACCTGCCGGTGGACACCGAGGGACACCGGCGGGTGCTGGCGGTCCTCGCCTTCCTGCGGGCATGACGCGCAACCCCGCCCTCCCCGGGACCGGGAGGGCGGGCCAGGCAGCCCAAGAAATCACCTAGGTGTTCGCGGCCGTGGACAGCAGGTGCCGCCCGAGGCCGGATAACGGGCGACGAACCGGGCGGCGTTGCCGTGGGCAACCACGGCGGTCGCGGCCGGACCGAGCAGCGGTCCCGGAGTTGGCCACGTGCGCGCCGGGGTGAGCGCGGCGAAGCTCCCGGTGCCGATCACCGACCTGGGCCGATCACCATGGTGTCGGGCACCCCGAGCCTGCGCTGCAACTCGTCCGGAACGCCGACGGCTCGGTCGGCACTCGGTCGCCGCCGTCCACCGCATCCTCGCCGAGGACGCCGACAGCGCCGCGTGAGCCCGGACTCCCTTCAGGGGGTCCAAGATCAGCTCATTGTCCCCTTCGGCGTGTATCCGGGTCACACCCCGGGTGGCGTCGGCCGGGCTGTGAGCACTCGCCGAGAGTGGGCCCCGACGACAGGCCGGGCATGCTCCGACCCGAGATGCGGCAGCGGTCGCCGTGCCCGGTCACAGCAGCTCGTGCGCGGATTCTCCGGGCATGGCGTCGTCGTACCGCCGGGTGGCAGCCAATCGGTCGGTGTCAGCATTCCACTCAATCGCCACGAGGGCCGGCCATCATGGCGCACGGTCGTTCCACGAGGTGCAACTCCCCGTCCGCGCAAGGCGGGAGAGGCAATTCCAGCCAATCCCTGGTGAGCCGCCGAGGTCCATTGACACAACCTTCACATGTTCCGTCTACTTCTCACGCACCACTCGATGGAGTTCAACACGTGTCACATGGCGAAGGGCCGACCATGAAGGTGCAGGGGGACGAGGGTGCTGCCCGGCCAATCCAGATATCCGTGCTCGGTCCACTGGAAGTGCGGATCCACAGGGAGCGGGTCGGCATTCCAGGGCGTCGACAGCGGGCGATCCTGGCCACGCTCGCACTCTCGCTCGGACAGACCGTGCCCACGGAGCAGCTGATCAGGGCCATCTGGGAGGACGATCCGCCGAGGACCGCACCGGCCCAGGTCCAGACGGGGATCTGGATGCTGCGCAGCGCCCTCACCAGCGCCGGTGCCCCACCTCGGACGCTGCAGTCGAGCCTCACCGGGTACCAGCTTCTGCGGGGAGTGTGCTCGGCGGACGTGACGGTCCACCGGGAGACGCTGGCCGCCGCGCGGGACATGCACAGGTGTGGTCACCTCGACGAGGCGGTGCGGCTGCTGCGGTCGGTTCACGACCTGTGGCGCGGTCCGGCCCTGGCGGACATCCCGCATCACGGGCTCCGTGCCCGCGCCACACGCCTCGAAGAGGAGCGCATCGCCGCCGTGCAGTACCGGGTGTCCCTGGAGCTTCAGCTCGGACGCCACGAGGAAGTCATCACCGACCTCTACGAACTCGTCGACCGATTCCCGTTGCGTGAGAGCCTGCACGCCGATCTGATGCTGGCCCTGTACCGCTCGGGCCGCCAGGCCGACGCGCTGGAGGTGTTCCACAGCATGCGGCGCACTCTGGCCGACGAACTCGGCATCGAACCCTGGCCCACCCTGTGCACCCTCGCGCAGGCGATCCTGCGACAGGACAGCACACTCATGCCTGCCTGACGTCCTGCCAGAGCTCGCTGCAACTCCGAGGAGACCACGATGACCGCTGGGGAACGCCCTGGCAGCAGTACCCCCCAAGCTCCTTCGAAGCCCGGGCGAACCCTCTTCACCG
This sequence comes from Streptomyces sp. NPDC043861, assembly GCF_056435905.1. Classification (NCBI taxonomy): domain Bacteria; kingdom Bacillati; phylum Actinomycetota; class Actinomycetes; order Kitasatosporales; family Streptomycetaceae; genus Streptomyces; species Streptomyces sp. NPDC043861. The sequence continues at coordinate 33,942 of NZ_JBWKDP010000007.1, forward strand.
CCTCACTGCCCCGTGGCGCGGGAATTGGGTGGTTCGGGACTGCCGCCCTGGTGAACGCGGTGGGAACAGGCTTCTTCTACCCGTATCAGCTGCTCTTCTTCCTGGGTGTGACCGATCTCCCGCTCACCACCATCGGCGCCGGCCTCACCGTGGCGACCCTGCTGGCCCTGCCGGCCGTACTCCTCCTCGGCCGGTGGGTCGACCGCTACGGGACACGGACGTCCTTGGTCGCCGCAACGCTCCTCAGGGCGGCCGTGTTCGTCGCCTATCTGTTCGTCCACGATGTCGTATCGTTCGTCGTCCTCGCCTTCGTCGCGGCGGTCGCCCAACGGGCGGAGCAGGTGGCCATGCCGGTGCTCGCCGCCGGGATCGCGCCCGAAGGGCAACTGGGGAACTGGCTGGCGCTCACGAAGGTGGCATTCAACGCGGGCATGGGTCTCGGCGGCCTGCTGGCCGGGCTGGCTCTGATCCAGACCTCCAGCCACGCGGGTTTCGTCACCGTCGGTCTGCTCAACGCGGCCAGCTTTGCCCTGACGGCGCTGCTCTACCTGCCGCTCCCGACGATCAGGTCCTCCGGCTCAGGAAGTTCGCTCTCCGGCAGCCGTCCCTGGCGCAATCCGCTCTTTCTTCGGCTTGCCACGGTCAACTTCCTTCTCATCACCGTCATCGTCGCCACCGAGGTGGGCCTTCCGGTCTATCTGATAGACACGTTGGACACTCCGACGTGGACCGTGGGTCTTCTCTTCGCCATGAACACGATTCTGATGGTGCTGTTCCAGCTTCCGGTGAGCAGCCGCACACGAAGCCGTGCCCCGCTGCGCGTCATCGCCGTGGGCAGCATCCTGCACGCGGCACTGCTCGTCGTGCTCGCGCTGGCAGGACAACTCCCGTTCGGAGCACTGCTGCCGTTGCTCGTCATGGGGGTGATGATCTACACCCTTGGTGAGATCCTTGCCACGCAGGTCCTCTCGGTGCTTCTCGTGACTCTGGCACCGGATCACGAGCGCGGTGTCTACCAGGCCTTCAACCAGGTTCTCGTCGGTCTGTCGCTGGCCGTGGTGCCCCTGCTCGTGGCCCTTCTGCTCACCCACGCGCCGGCCGGGCTGTGGTGGATGCTCAGCGTCGTGACGCTCCTGGTGCTCGTCGGCATGCTCCGCATGAACCGGCGGTCCGGCGCCGCGATCGCCGTCGCGGCCGGTGAAGGCGGTTCCCAGTAGAGGATGGAACGGTGCCCTGACAGGTTTTGCGAAACCACCCGGCTCGGCCGTGCTCCTGTACGGGGCAGGGGCCTGCCTGCCGTCAGCGAGGGATGACGAGCGTCGTGGCCCGCATCGCCTCCATCAACGTCTTTCTCGCGGCTCGGAATCCTCGCCGTGCCGCCGTGCACACTTCGTCCTCACGTGTCGCCCCGCCGACGACGGCGTCCCGGTACGGCGCGGTGAGGCGCCGCGCCCGTCCGTGGGGTCGGGCCAACCCCTGCATCTGAACAGACGTGCCGACTCGGATGACTGCAACGAGCCTTCGGGCCCGGGCACGGACCGTCAGTGGCGGCCAGGGCGCGGCGCTGTCGGACGGGTGCAGCGGAGGTGGTCTGCCGTGACCGGTGCGCCTTCTGCCACGTTGCGGTCGTAGGTGACGGTCCTGACCACGACGGGGTCGGATCCGACGGTGACGTCGAAGACGTCGTCTGGCCGGGAGACTGCCTTCAGGCGGGCTCCGGGCAGGGCGGCGGCCAGTGTGGAAGCGTCCGCTTCATGTCCGGCCGCATAGGTGATCACGGTGGGGCCTGCGGGCCGTTGCGACGGGGCGGACGCCGAGGTGTCGGTCACAACGAACTTGTTGCGCCGCAGGGCCTTGGCGACGGTGGCGTGGTCGACCCGGACGGTGATTCCGGCGGGATTGGTCTCGGCACGTGTTTCGGGCACGGGCAGGATGCGGTCGTCAGCCGTGATGGCGCGGTCGGCCCGCAAGGCGTCCCACAGGGCCCGGGAGCGCGCTTTGTGCCAGAGGAGCGTGGAGCCCACACCCGGCACGCGGTGGTCGAACTGCGAGATCGGTACGGTGGTGAACTCCGTTTGCTCCGCGGGGAGTCGGCCCATGGCCCAGCCGATGCGTACAAGATCGTCCAGACCGGTCCGTTCGTCCATGCGTACGGACTTGAGCAACTGGTGCGCCGTGCGGACGGTGTTCACGGGATCGGTCAGCGCCCCTCGGGCCGTCAGACCGGCCAGCATGTCGGCGAGCATGCGCTGCTGGCGGCGGACCCTGCCGAGGTCTCCTGGGCGGTTGATGTGCCGGGCCCGCGCATAGCGCAGTGCCCCGTTCCCGTCGATCCGATGGGTTCCCGCAGTGATGTCGAGGCCCGAGTTCTCGTCCTTGAGCGGCTTGTCCGTACACACGGTCGCGCCGCCCAGGTCGTTGACGGCCTGCTCGAAGCCGGTGAAGCCGGTCTCGAGATAGTGGTCGATGCGCAGACCTGTGACCTTTTCGACGGTGCGTACGGCCAGGGGTCCTCTGCCGATCTTGTACGCGCCGTTGATCTTGCCCCAGCGGGCCGGAGCGGTGACGCCTTCCGGTGCGGCGTACTCGACATAGCTGTCCCGGGGAATGGAGACGACGCTTGCGCGCCGTTGGTCCTCGGAAAGGTGTACGAGCATCATGACGTCGGTGCAGTCACATCCTTCACCACCCACGTGAAGGCGGCGCTTCTCGGCAGCCGACAGACCGGAACGGCTGTCGACGCCGACAATCAGGATGTTCGTGCCGCGGCCGCTGTCCCGGCCTGTGGGTTCGTCCCCACCGGAGTCGGCCTGTGCGCCGAGCCAGGGCCAGGAAGCCAGGCTGGAGAGCAGGGCCAGTCCGACGGTGAGCCGACGCATCACATACCCCCAAAAGGGACATAAGGGAATGTGTGTGACGTTAGCGGCAGTGGAGGGGCGGTGCGTGCTATGCGCCGATCGGCGCGCTGTCCTGGCCGTAGTAGTCACCCACGTTGTCCAACGCAGGCCTGGCCTTCCCCACCGGTCCCTGCGCGAACGCCTGCAGGACGTTGGCCGTCACGGTGCGGGCGAACTGCCCCGCGCGTCCGTCCAGCCCGTGGTTCACCCCGCTCCGTGCCCGTCCGGTCGCCTTCAGCGCCTCGACCCAGCGCATGGTACCCGTGGCGAAGAGGCCCGCCCCTCCCGGCAGGGAGCAGTAGGCCATGTCCGCATGAGAAGGCCGCCCCTTGCACACCACCGGCGAGTGCGCCAGGATCTCGGCCGGCCGAGGTGTCGGGCGCGTCGGGTCGACTCGGTCGAACTCAACGCCCACCAGATGGGGGAAGGAGTCGCCCGGCCGCACACCGGTGCCCTCGAGAAGCCAGTGGTCCGGGCGGGCGACCACGAGCGGTGCGTCCACTGGGTAGCCGTCGTAGATGACTCCCAGGAGCGCGCTCTCCGGGTCGGGTGCGGGCCGCAGCCGGTAGTCGTTGGTCGGTGGCAACCCGCGCCGGAAGCCGGGGTCCTTGGCGTAGTCGTCCTTGTAGCAGACCACGATCCGGTCCGCACCCGGATCGGATGCCTCGAAGCGAATGCGGCGGTAGCAGCAGTTGGCGCCCAGGACGGCCAGGTTCATCCCGCCGTCGCGCGCCGCCGTCACGTGCCGCCGCTGTTCCGGGCTCCAGTACTCGTCGTGTCCCAGCGACAGCATGGCCACGGCACCGTCGAGGAGGTGCGGCTCGCGGGCCACGTCCACTCCGGTGGCGTACGCGAGGGGCAGCCCCATGCGTTCCGCAAGCGCAACGAGCGGTGCCTCGTAGACGAGGTACTGGCCGGCGCCGTTGCCGCCGGCGTAGGGGCGGTCGAAGGACACGGCGAGCGAACGCGACTGCTTCTTGCCATCGGTGCCCTTGTAGAGGTCGATGCCGCCCCACCGGTTGTACGCCTGCCAGGTGGCGACCGAGTTGACCACCAGCATCCGGCCCGCAGCCGAGGCGGACCGGAGGGTCAGCGGCACATAGCGCTGACCCTCTGCGTTCTCGGCGTCCAGCCGGAGCAGATAGCAGCCCTCCGGCCAGCCGGAGGTGTCCAGTTCCACCGTCCGTTGCCAGTCGCAGTACATCGTTCTCGTCCCGGCCTCCATCAGCGCGGAGGGCTGGGCCCTGCCCGGAAGGCTGCCCGAGCGCCAGACCAGACGAGCCATCTCTCCGCGATACCAGCCCATCCTGTACGCCGAAACGGTGTAGGCCGCCGCCGTCGTCGAGACGCGCAGGGCAACGGGCTCACCCGGACGCACGCTCACGCGCTCGGCGAAGCCCTCGATGGAACGAGGCGCACCCGCCCGGACGATTCGCCAGTCAGCGTTGCCCGGCCGGGCGTTCTCGGCCGGCACATCGAGCCCACACACCTGCGGTGTCCCACCGGAACAGCCGCCCGTGTGCGGCGCCGGGTCGGGCGGATTGCCTGACCAGCGAACAGTCGGGACGAACGCAGCCGCTGCAAGCCCCAGCATCCGCCTGCGCTCGGGGAACCGGGGGCCGGCTGCCTCGCACGGCCTGCCATGTTCAGCCATCACACCCGTCAATCTCCTCGGCGGTGCCGGCCTCCTTTTCTAAGCGCACCGAGCTCCCGCGCCCTGCATTCACCGGTCCCGGCGCGCCATGGCCGTCACACCGCCCGCATGGCACGAGGCCAAGAGGATCGCCACGGTGTCCGGCCTCGACGTCGGCCATGCGTCATCCGCACTTCCGACAGCCTCGCCGCGATGCTTGCCGTCCGGAGCTTCAGGGCCTGCGGTCGACGGCGAGCGGCGGCGCCTGGGAGGAGGGGGCTGATCACTTCGGCCGGGGTCACCCGTAGCGCAGCCTGGAAGAACCCGAAATGCCGGAACTGGGGCCGGATTTGGGTCCAGGGGCCCATGTGGCACTCGCGCAGATGATCTATTCTCGGCCATTCGGGGGGTGGGCGAGCATGTCCTTCTACGTTGATGTCGCCGGAGCGGGCGGAGTCGCGCGACGCGCCATGCCTCAGCAACTGGTCGTCGCACGCTGGCTTGTGTACGTCCTGTTCGGGGCGACGATCGTGGGAGGCCTCGGCCTGCTGCTCTCCGCCGCCCAAGTGGGCGCGCTGCGCGGTCTGGTGCTCGGAACCCTCCTGCACGGAGCAGCGCCCGGCGTCGTCGGCTGGCTGCTCGCACGCCGGGCCTGGACGGGCGGCAACCGGATCCGCTGGGGGCTGATCGCCGTACAGGCGTGGCTGATATCCGGCGGCCTGGCCAACATGCGGGAGGGCTCGCTCCAGGGCCTGACCCAACTCCTGCTGCCCATCATGATCCTGGTCTTCCTGTGCATGAAGGACACGCGGGAATGGTTCGGTTCGGCGCCGTCCCATCGGCAGGAGAGGCCGCCGTTCTCCCTCGCGCACATGATCACCTGGCGTCGGGACCGGGGTCAGTCGGCGGTGGAGTACACCGGCCTGATCGTGCTGGTCGTCGCCATCATCACCACGCTGCTGCTGAGCGGCGTCGGCGGACGGATCTCCGGCGGCCTCAAGGAGGCCATCTGCTCCCTGGTCGGCCAGTCCTGCCCGGCCGACGACGGCGGTGAGACGACCCAGGCGGGCGACGGTGCGGACGGTTCCACGGGCGACGGTGCGGATGGTTCCACGGGCGAGGGCACGGACGGCAGCACGGGCAACGGCGCGGACGGCGGGGGCGCGACCGGTGGCAGCACGGGTGGCACGGGTGGCACGGGCAGCACGGATCCGGACGGGCAGTCCGGCGATAACACCCAGGGCGTCCCCGGCGACGGCCCGCCCGGCTCCGAGGACGACGAGGGCGGCGACCCGACGGACCCGTACGAGCCGATCGGCGACGGCAGGGCGACGAAGGACGATGCCGGCCAGGAGGACGGCGGCGACAAGAAGGAGGAGTGCTCCGGCTTCTGGGGGTGCACGCTCGACCAGCTCGGCCAGGTCGGGGAGGGCATCTTCGTCGACGGTTTGTGGGGCGACGTCACCGACGCCTGGGACACGATCATGCACCCGATCGACAGCGTCACGGGTCTGGTGGACTACGGCAAGGTGCTCGGCGACACCTGGAGCAAGGGCACCGAGGACGCCGGCGACAAGTGGGACAAGGGCGAGTACTGGGACGCGCTCACCGACTGGGGCGGCAGCGGTGTCGATGTCGCCCTGAAGCCGCTGGACGACATGTTCATCGGCGACGAGGTGCGCGAGAGCTGGAACCGGGGTGAGGAGACCCAGGCGGTCAGCAACGTCCTGTGGAACGTCGGCTCGCTGTTCATCCCCGGTTACGGCGAGGCCAAGGCCGCCGCCAAGCTGGGCAAGCTCGGCCGCCTCGGCAAGATCGCAGGGGCCGTCACCGAGGCCGTCGACAAGGCCAAGGACGCGACCGGCCGCGCCCGCAAGGCCGCGGACTCGGGCGACGCCAAGGGCGCCCGGGACGCAGCGGACGACGCCCAGGAGATCGCCGACGACGCGAAGGAGAAGGTCGAGGAGGCGGGCGAGTGCAAGCTCACCGCCCTCGGCGGTGCGCGTCTCGTCCCGTACGGCGGAGGCGCCCCGCGCCTCATCGGCGGACCCGGCAGCGGCAGCGCCGTCCTCGCGGCCGCACCGGCGGCGGTGCCGGTGGCCTACGTCGCGGAGGACGGCCCCGAGCTGTGCACGGGCGCGGAGTCGGACAACGCCCGCGACGCGCAGAAGCAGGCCGACGAGGCGGACAGGGCGGCCGACGCGGCGGAGCTCGGCGACATGGCGGACCAAATCAAGCAGACGCTTGCCGACCTCAAGGACTCGCAGAAGACACCCAGGAAGGAAAAGATCGTCCTCGATTCGAAGGCGATCGATCGACTCGTTTCGAAGGCGAAGGACGACCCTGACCATCGCAAGGGTGAGTACAGCAAGGAGGAACTGGCCTCCGTGCTGAAGGAACTCGACGCGATGCTCAAGAACAAGGACGGCATCGACAGGGATACCCGAGGCTCGCTCGCAGGCACGGTTCTCCGTGCCAACAACCGACACGGTCTGGCCGAGGGCATGGCGGAGGTCCGAGCCGCCCAGCGGGCGACCCAGGAGGCCGCCGAAGGCACCAAGGTGTACGGGGCTGTCGGCGGCAGCAAGGGCCGAAAGAGCGTGGACTTCGGCGATGGGCCTGTCGATGTCAGGGGCGTCGACGACATCGACGTGATCTACAAAGGCAAGGACGGCAACATCCACGTGGTTGAGGTCAAGAACACGGCCAACGCCGCCACGAAGTACTCGGTTCCGGACCAGGCCAAGCGGCTCGCCGACTGGGCCAAGGAGGACGGCGCGACCCCGCCGAGGGTGGCCCGCTACGAGATCGAGCAGCAGAAGGACTGGCACAAGATCTTCGATGGTTACCAGAAGCCCAAGAACGGCGATGCCCCTCCGGGCACACCGGCCCGGACCTTCGCGGAGAACGGCCTCAACGTCCGTATCTCTGGACAGGACTTCACCCCGCAGCAGATGAAGGCCATGGACGATGCCTGGAACGCCAAGAGCGACGCCGACAAGCGAGCGGCAATCGACTCCGGCAGGATGAACGATCCGAAGAGCGCGATGGAGTACCTAGGAGTCTCGTGACCGCAGACGAAACGCCACTGCTGCCGGCGCCGATCCGAGCCATGCCGTTCGACTGGGGCCAGTGGCCCGACGACGAGAACGACGAGCTCGTCGCGCTCGCTCGCGGCATCCTCGAAGCTGCGCTGCCGACGGCACCGCTCGCCGTCCCCGAGCCGCCGTTCCTCGGGTTCGGCGACGAGAAGTACTTCACCGACGACGAGGAAGTACCCGACTGGATCTACATCTGGCCCGTATTGCTTCACCACGTCGAGGACGTCCGGCAGGTCACGGCCGGGCAGATGGCCGCCGCCGAGGCCGAGTGCGCCCGGCAAGGCCTCGACACCACGGACTTCCAGGAGGTCTGGACACGGCGGGTCACCGGGTGGATCGTCGAGAAGACCCTGGAGTGGTGCGGCCTCATGGATGACCTCGACCTGTTGCGGTCCTGGTTCCCGGAGCTCGCCGAGCAGTACGCCGTGCGGGGGCTGGCCGCCGAGAAGGCTGTTTCGGCGCTGCGCAGCACCGTGTCCCTCCCCGAGAGCCGCGCGGCTCTGCTGCGGCTGGCCGCCGTGGAAGGGCTGCCGGACGAGATCCGGGAATCGATCGAGTAGGGTCCGGGAGCACCGCGTGACCACCGCCGACGAGACCCCCACTGCTGCCGGAGGCACTGCGGGCGTACCCGATCCCGTGGCGGGCCGGGTACGAGTGGTCCGTGAGGACGGACGAGAGCGGGAAGAACCTGGCGTACGCGCGGGCGGTGCTCGAAGCCTGCCTGCCGCCGGAGCCGCTGGCCAGCAGCGCTGCCGGCCGGAACCCTGTCGGTCGGCCCAGGCGAGGCGTACCCGTCTGCGCCACAGCGCGAAGCCGACGCGGCCGCAATCCGGCGCAGCCACTCGTCGCCGTCCGGCAAGGCGGCGCAAGAGCGGTGCCGCGCCGATATCGACGTGCGGACCGGCCCGGGGAAGTGCCACTGTCACTGTCGTGACCTTGATGGACGTACTCGTCGACTTCTCCCGCACCGGCCGGCTCGGGCCCCTGAACTGCGGAATGTCCCTGGCTGAGGCCGAAGACCTCCTCGGCCCGGGGCGCCCGCACCCCGCCCACATCCTGATGGGGCCCGATATCGACGGCTATCCGTATTCCTGGGACGGGCTTGGGCTGGTGATCACTCAGCGAGTCGTCAGCGGAATCCGGATCAGCCTCTGGCCCGGTTCGACCGCCGCGCTCCCGCCGCTCGTCCTGCCCGATTCCGAGTCGTTCGAGGCCACCGTCCTCCGCGAGGAACTGGTCGCTGCCCTCGACAGCGCAGGCTGCCGGCATGCGGTCAACGACACCCTCACCTTCGGCAGGCAGTCGAGCATCCGTACCCAGCCCGCCGATGTCTGCGCGGTCTTCAGCCTGCCGGGACGGGACAACCAGGTGCCGCACCGTGACCGTCACTACCTCGACGTGATGCACAAGCGCACGGATTGACATCGCTGATTCCACAGAATGATGCGGTCGACCTGTCCTTGGACGACACCCGAGGTGCAGGAAGTGGTGAGCCTCGCGATCGTTCGTCACCCGGCCGCTCGAAGCCCTCCTTCCATGGGTGACGGAGGCGGGCGCATGCCGACAGCACAAGACCCCGGGCAGCAGCTGTGACGTCCCGGGGTCTTGCTGTGCACTTCGCTTGACCGGATGGCTCAACGAGCAGCGGCAGCAAGGGTTACGTCTGTTCCGCGCACGACGGGAGCGGACGGCCACGCTCCTTCATCCGGAGGAAGGCCGCCGACGACAGCCCCGGACGGTTGCGCCCTGCTGACGGCGAACTCCGACTCAGGACACCAGGGCCGCTCGTTTGGATCCTGCCGGGCTCGCGTGCCCCGGCACGCTCACTGATCCAGCCCGATCCGAACGAAAGACCCTAGCGCTTCACGGTGAGGATGCGGCCGCCGAGTCTGGTGTGCAGGCTGCGTACCGTGCTCCCTGTGCCGTAGGCGATCCAGTCCTTGCCGGACAGGTACGTCACGTCGGCCGGGAGCGTATCCGTGATCCATTCGCTCCGTGCCCGGTCGCTCGTGAATGTGGCCAGGACATAGCGCGCGCTGCCGTCCGAGCACGACGCCACCTCGTATCCCGCCTCGTCGGCAACGAGCGTGGGTGTACAGCCCGCCATGCGCGCCAGGTCTCCGAGCATGCCGCTGGGCCGGGCGGGAGAGGACGGCCACGGAGTGGCACCGGTTCCCCAGGCGAACACGACAGCGGCAGCAGCTGCCAGGACGAGGGCGAGGACACGGTCACGGTTCTTGGACGAGCAGCGGTGCACGGTGGTCATGTTGCCCGTCCGGACCCGGGCGCTTTGCACCGGGGGCCGGGCTAGGCCGGGGACGGCACGCCTGCGGGCCCTTGACGAGACTCTCCGACGTGCGGCTTTGCGGGGTTTGCCCGGGAGCTGTCCCACGATGTCACGACAGTCTCAGAGCCCGGTGCTCGCGGAGCCGTCGTCGCGATTCGGCCCTGCTCGCTCCTGGGGCGGACGTGGACGAGCTTCCGGTACGGGGGTGGACGTGGTGGCAACCGGGGTGCGACGCGCAGCCTGCCGGGGAGGGCGGGACCAGGACCACGGTGCTCACGGTCGGCGGCATGTCCGTTGCACTACCCGGTGGCGCCACTTCGTTGCCTCGATGGGCCGTGTGCGCCGGGGGCGCCCCCTGGGCGCCGGATCACGGGTCCGACTGCAGGCGCTCGGCTCGGGTCCGGGCGGCCTCTGCGTCACGGCGCGCCTTTCGGGCGATGCGGTCGGCTTCACGTGCCCGTTGCCGTGCCTCCTCGAGAGCGCTGCGGGCCGCGGCCTGCGCCCGTTCGGCCGAGGCGAGTTCCTCGGCCAGGGCGGTGGTCCGCTGCTCGGCTTTCTGCAGGGCCGCTTCGGCCTGCCGGCACTCGGCTTGTGCCTGGTGGCGTTCGGTCTCCCGTTGTCCGGCCTCCTGATCCGCTGCCGTTGCATCGTGGCGTGCCTGGGTGAGCCTCTTGCGGCGTTCTTCGCCGTCTCGGTGCTGTTGTTCCGCGCTGTGTCGGCGCTTTTCCACGGCGCGGTCGGGTGTTGGAGGCAAGGTGGCCGAGGGTCTGGGTGCCGCACCGGCGACGGCGGTCGCAGTGAAGCCGACAGGTGGAGTGAGCGCCTTGACGAGCCGCCCCGAGGACCAGTCGCGCGCGGCCTGCGGGTCGGCCAGGGCCGCGTGCAGGGTCGCTTCGACCTCATGCTGAACGTCGTCGCTGATGGTGTGGCCGGTGTCGGCAGTGAGCTGGCGGGCCTGTCGGGCGAGTTCGGCGACGAGACGGTGCCGCTGTCTGCTCAGTTCGCGAAGCTGTTCGGGGTCGAGCTGTTCGTGTGCCTGGCGCAGGCCCTCGCCGAGCCGCAGAAAGTCGGCGGTCTGCTCGGGCCGGGCACGGACGAGGAGATTGCTCGCCCAGGCTGCGAGCGTCGGTCGCCGCAGCGCAGTGATCCGGGTTGCCAGTCCCCGGTTCTTCTCCCTGCGCGCGGCGGCCGCGTACGCAGCGCGGGCTTCGGTGAAGTCCTGTGGCCACAGCCCGTACAGCTCGTTCGCCACGCTTTCCAGATCCACGGTTCCCGCAGCCCTCCGTTCGACAGGGTCGAGTCGAGTGTGCACCTTTCACCGGGCTGCGCCACGTATCCGAGACCTGTTTCCACGCTGGAGCCGTGCCGGCCGAGGACGATGTCGACGCGACCGGTCAAGTTGTCGGATGACTGCGGCGGCTCTGGTGGCTGAGCGCAGGCGTATGCACTGGTCATTGGGCTCCGAAGGCCCTTCGGCCTCCGCGACCGCACACCTGGCGAAAGGCTGTGCCCGACAGCCCGCTCAGCGGCATCGCGGCCAGGGCTTCGCAGCCCGGTCCGTACCCACTGGCCGTCGGCCACGGCTGTGCGGAGCTCGCATTGGGTTGCGACGCCGTGAGCCGGCCCCTCTCGTCAGTGGACGAGGCGGCTGCATCGGCGCCTTCTCACGGCCTTCGCGCTGAACGTAGGTGTTCCCTTGGATGGAACACCTACGTTCAGCGCGAAGGCCGCCAGCACGTCAGGTGGTTAGCGAACCCAGTGATCAATCGGGACGCGCCATCCGACACCGAGGCACGTGTGGCCCGCGGCGCCAGCGTGCCTGCCGGCCGTAGCTCTGGGGGCTTCTCGACGATGTTCCAGCCGACCTGCTGAAGAGGGTGAGAACTTCCCGTTTGGCGGCCGTACGCAGGCCCATGGGAGATCCTCCTGGGCCGAAGAAATGTCCGCACGCAGCGTGTTGCTGTTCCGCGAAGGGCCGGCCCGTCCACGGCGGACGGCAAAGGCACATGGCAGCACCCAACCCCTTGCCACTCTCAACATATAGCGCACCGGGGGGCTTGCGGCAAGACCCGGGTTGTGCCTCAGAATCGCTGCTCGAAGCCAGAACCTGAGGAAATGAGTGATGTACAACGTGGGTGTGCTGTTGTCGGTTCGTGGGTCATTCGGTGACGTCGAACCCGGGGTGGGAATCGCGCAGCGACCGTGGGCGCGTGGCGCCGAGGCGCGGATGTGCGCGCCGCTGGGCTTCTCGGGCGCGACCTCGGATCGGAGCTGATGACATGACCTCCCTGACCACCAGCGCGTTCGACCTCCCCGACCATCTTTCCCCCAAGGCCGGCCCGACGCTGATCGCGGGCGACGAGGTTCACTTCGCGGCCCTCGCGGAGAGCCTTGAGCAGGCGATCGCCGAACTGTCCGGCCGCCTCGACGACCTGCGCAGGGCGCCCGGTGGTCTGGGCCGGGAGGCGATGGACCGCGACATGGAGATCCACCGGCTGACCGCTCGCCTGCGCACCCTGCATCGCTTCGGTCTGGACCTGTGCCTCGGACGCATCGTCAGCGCGGACGACGCCGAGCCCTTGTACATCGGACGGCTCGGCCTGACCGACGGCGCGGGGCGTCGGCTGCTGATCGACTGGCGCTCGCCCGCGGCCGAGCCGTTCTTCGCCGCGACGCACGCCAACCCGATGGGTCTGGCAAGCCGCCGCAGGTATCGCTGGTCCCGCGGCCGGATCGGCGACTACTGGGACGAGGTGTTCACCGCCGACGGATTTGAAGGGCACGCCGCGCTCGACGACCAATCCGCCTTCATCGCCAGCCTGGGCAGCAGCCGGTCGCCCCGGATGCGAGACGTACTCGGCACCATCCAGGCCGACCAGGACGCCATCATCCGCGCGGATTCCCGCGGCGCTCTCGTCGTCGACGGCGGTCCGGGTACGGGCAAGACCGTCGTTGCTCTGCACCGCTCCGCCCACCTCCTCTACTCCGATCCTCGCCTCGGTCACCGTCGCGGCGGCGTGCTGTTCGTCGGTCCGCACCAGCACTACCTGGCCTACGTCGCTGATGTCCTGCCCAGCCTCGGAGAGGAGGGTGTGCAGACCTGCACCGTGCGGGACCTCGTATCCGAGGGCGCCGGTGCGGCGATCGAGACCGACCCGGAGGTGGCCCTCCTGAAGTCGTCCGCGAACCTGGTGAAGGCGATCGAGACGGCCGTCAGGTTCTACGAGGAGCCGCCCACCGAGGGGATGACGGTGTCCACCCACTGGTCCGACATCTGGCTGAGCGCCGACGATTGGGCCGAGGCGTTCGAAGCGCCGGAACCAGGTACTCCGCACAACGAAGCACGCGACCGGATCTGGGAGGAGCTGCTCACGATCCTGATGGACAAGCACGGCGGCGATGTCCCGCCCGACCTGTTCCGGCGGTCGCTGCTGGCGAACAGAGAGCTCATCACGGCTCTCTGTCGGGCGTGGCCCCTGCTCGAAGCGGCTGACCTCGTCGGAGACCTGTGGTCCGTACCCGCCTACCTGCGGATGTGCGCCCCCTGGCTCAGCCGCGATGACGTTCGGAAGCTGCAGCGCGAGGACGCCCAGGCCTGGACGGTGTCCGACCTGCCGCTCCTGGACGCGGCACGGCAGCGGCTCGGCGACCCGGAGGAGGCACGACGAAAGCGTCGTCACAACGCCGCTGTTGCCGCCGAACGCGAGCGCATGTCCAACGTCATCGACGACCTGCTCGAGGCCGATGACGACGGTGAAGGTGCGGTGACGATGCTGCGCGGACAGGACCTGCAGAACAGCCTGATCGACGAGAACGCCCTGCCCGGCGCCGACCCGGACCGGCTCGCCGGCCCGTTCGCGCACATCGTCGTGGACGAGGCCCAGGAACTGACCGACGCGGAGTGGCAGATGCTGCTGCTCCGCTGCCCGTCCCGGAGCTTCACCATTGTCGGCGACCGCGCCCAGGCCAGGCACGGGTTCACGGAGTCGTGGCAGGAACGGCTCGAGCGGATCGGGCTGGACCGGATCAACGTTGCCTCACTGAGCATCAACTACCGGACGCCGGAAGAGGCCATGGCGGAAGCCGAACCGGTCATCAGGGCCGCGCTTCCCGACGCCAATGTGCCGACCTCCATCCGCAGCAGTGGCGTGCCCGTCGTACACGGATCTGTCGCGGATCTGGACTCGGTGCTCGGCACCTGGCTCGATGCGCATGCCGACGGGATCGCCTGTGTCATCGGCGATCCCACGTTCAGGGCGACGTCCCGCGTGCGGTCGCTGACCCCGGAGCTGTCGAAGGGGCTCGAGTTCGACCTGGTCGTTCTCATCGACCCGGAGACGTTCGGCACGGGTGTCGAAGGAGCGGTCGACCGATATGTCGCGATGACCCGAGCGACCCGGCAACTCGTCATCCTCACGAGCTTCTGACGTCGGCCAGGACGACGCGAGTGCCGCCCGAGGATCACCAGGTGGTCCGCCACCGATGGAGTCTGCCTGGGCGTCGCGGTCGGCGCCGGGCCGAATCGCGGCCGATGACGAACCGTGTGGGGGAGGCCGACGACCCGGGACAGCCGGACAGCTGTGCCGCCACGGAAGGAGCATGGTCGTGAGGCACGGCCGGTCAGCCGTAGGGCCGACTCCGGGAAACCCTGTGGCCGTTGCGGTTGTGCGGTGGGTATCCTCCGGTCTCCCGACCAGCTGTTCCGAAGGCCGGCCCCGTCCAGAGAGTGCTTCCCATGACCAGCCGGCGTTTGACAACGACCCTGTGGCGCCCCACCGGTCCCAAGGAACTGGAGCTGGTCCGGGAGCTGAACTGGCGTGCCTGGCCGCCTCGGCTGCCCGAGCAGCCGATCTTCTACCCCGTTCTCAATGAGGACTACGCGATCAAGATCGCGAGGGACTGGAACGTCAAGCACGACGGCGCCGGCTTCGTCACGCGATTCGAGGTCGAGTCGGACTTCTTGAGCCGGTACCCCGTCCAACAGGCGGGCGGGCGGACGATTCTCGAGCTGTGGGTGCCGGCCGAGGAGCTTGACGAGTTCAATGACCACATCGTCGGCACCATCCAAGTGGTGCACGAGTACGGCCGAGTTTCGGGCCCTGAGGCGCCATAGGGACAGGGCGGCCGGATTCTGCCGCGAGCGGCAGCCCGGCCTTCCCGTCCACGGGCATGTCGGCCGGCAGCCGGGGTCCGAACCCTTCGCCGAATTCGCTGTTGCACAGTGTCAGGAGCAGGCCTTTGTCTGCTTCTGACACTGCTTCGCCTCCACGAGCCACTGCCGCAGTGCACGCCCGTGCACAGCGCATGTCGGCGGGCGGCCGCTGCGGGCTCGCCTTCCGCTTCGGCCACGGGGGCGGAGCCGGTGCCGGCGGCCGCAGGGTTCGAGATCATGAGCCGACCGCACCGGGCGGGGGGCCGAGCACTGTCAGAGCCGGGCGGCCGAGCGTTCGCCGATCAATACGGAGAGATCGACGCTCCGCGCCATCCGCGCGTACCCCGCGTCGTTCAGGTGGAGGTGGTCACCGGAGTCGTACGCAGGATCGAGCCGGTCCGGGGAGTACGGGTCTCGAAGCGCCCGGTCGAAGTCGAGGACGGCGTCGAAGACCGTGCCGGCGCGGATCGCCGCATTGACCTCCTGCCGCACGGCTTCCAGAGCCGGGGTGTGGCGGCGATGCCCCTCGAAGGGCATGAGCGTCGCCCCGACGACTCGCAGTCCGTGGGCCCGTGCCTGGTGCGCGAGCCTCCGCAGCGCGGCCGTGACCGCTTCCGGCTCCGCCGGGCCGGGCGGGCGGATGACGTCGTTGATGCCCAGCGCAATCACGACGACCCGGGCGCCGGGCCGGTCCAGTACGTCGCGCTCGAAGCGGGCCAGCGCGCTCGGGCCGGTGCCGTCGCGGAGAACGCGGTTGCCGCTGATGCCCTGGTTGACGACTCCGTAGCCCCAGCGGCCCGCGCGCAGCCGGCCGGCCAGATGGTCAGTCCAGCGGCGGTCCGCGTCCGGGGTGGAACCGGCGCCGTCGGTGAGCGAGTCACCGATGGCGACCACCGTGCCCCGGGCGGCCGGATTGCGGACGTCGACGGCCGTCAGGTAGTGCCAGGACGAGATGGGCCGCGAGTCGGCGACCCAATCGGTGTCCTGCGTCCTGTCACCCGCGGCAAGGTAGGAGGTCTGCCGTGCGCGCGCGTGCAGCGTGACTACGCCGGGTGCGGGGACGTGGACCGTGATCAGCAGATGCCCGTCCTCGGGAACCGGAAGGGCCGTGGGGTCGCCGACTACGTGCCCGCCCGGAGGCACGACGACGGACGGGCGCCCGGCGAACAGCACCTCCTGCAGGGTGCCGGGCACCGCGGCGGCGCCGTCCGCGGCAACGGCGACGGAAGCGTGGCCTATGTGCAGGGGCTCGGTCCCGAAGAGATTGGAGAGGGTGATTCTGGCCTGGCTGCCGCCGAGACTGGTGTGGACGACGTTGCGCACGGAGTATCCGCCGGCGGGGGCTGCTGCGGCCTTCCCGGGGGCGGCGGACCAGGTCCCGGTCCAGCCGTCCGTTCCCACCGCCTGCGCTGCCGCACCGCCATGGCCTCCGACGGTCCTGGCCTCGGCCCCGGACGGGTGCCTGCGGTCGTCACGGGCGAAGGTGAATGTCGCGATGATCGCGCCACTGGTCAGCAGTGTCAGGGCGAGGAGAGCGGCGAACAGGCCGTATCCGGCCCGCTGGGTTTTCATGAGCACATCATCCGATACGGCCGCCGGAACCCGACATCCGCCCCCGGGAGTACCTCGGGCGGGCACCGGGCACCCGGTTGGTGGGTGCCCTCGCTCGTGCGGAACGTGGGGCTGCGCGGGGGCGTACGGGCCTTCCTGCGGACGGCGCCATGACGAGCTCCGGACAGGAACAGCCGCTGATGTGTGTCCTGTACGGCGAGTCCCGCCGCGACCTACGGAGCCGGGGCGTCCACGGGCCCGTCCGCTCACTGGGTGCCCTGCCGGAGCCCTGAGCGGATGTCCTGCGTGTCAGGTGTTTTCGGCCCTGGGCAGCCGGATGTGCCGGGACGACAGCCGGAAGGATCCGGGCCGACAGGTGTCAGACGGTCTCGTTGAGGTCTTGGGCGTAGTGCTTGATGGCTCGTTGGTACTGGCGCACCTGGGGGTCCTCACTGGTGGTGGCGAGCAGGGTGAGAAGGATCTGCATGGCTTCGTGGTGGCGGTCCGTGTTGAACAGGGCCATGGCGAGGAAGGTCTGCAAGGCGCCGTCGTCGGGAAACTCCGCCACGCCCTGGCGGAGGGTGGTGACCGCATTCGGGTACTGGCCGAGGATCCGGTAGGTGCTGCCCAGGCCCAGGAGAGCGCCGCGGCGATCCTCACTCGACAGCCCGGATCCGCTGAGGCTGCGCTCGTAGAAGGGGACGGCTTCGGCTTCCAGACCCAGCACATCATGGGTCCAGGCCGTCTGGTACGCCACTTCGGCGTCGTCGGGGTGATCGGCGGCCAGATCCAGCAGTCGCCCACGGGCCTGCTTGGGATCTCCTTGCTGACGGAACCGGACTGCTGCAGCCAGGAGTTCGTCCCTGGTGTGTTCACTCATGTGCGCATCGTCGCAGGCCAAGCGCAACGCCCTCAACTCGTTCAAGCCGGTGGCAGGGCGGGACATCAGTGGGAACCTGCGTGGCCCGGCGGACGGCGCGGGGGCCTCCCCGGGTGACGTGACTGGAGTGCGTGAGGCCAGGCCGTCGCAGCAGGAACGAAATATCCCGAAGGCGAGTCACGGCGCGCTGCGGGTGATGCCGGGCCGATCTCTCCGGCCCGCGGTCGGCTAGCATCCCCGGCCCGGACTCGGACCGGGGATGTCTGTGCGGGTGGCGTGGCTGACCCGGCGATCCGCAGTCGGCGACGCGGCGCCGCGGTGCCCTGTGAGCGTTCTCGTGCAACTTCCGTGAATCATGGGCGTGTTCGCGCATGGTCAGACGTCGCCGAGTGCGTTCCGATGTACCCGGCACGGCCCGACCCCAAGCCCTGGCCGGCAAGGCGGACGTCAGGGCAGCCGGGCCGGCAGCCAACCCGCGAGTGCGGCCGGGATGCGGCGGGACCCGGGGCACCGCCGGCCGGGCCCGTCGGGGCGTCCGCGACTCCGGGTGCCACCGTCGGCGGATCCGCCGTGCGGGGATCGCCCCGCCCATGTCAGAGACTTGCCAGCAGCACCTCCAATGCCATCGCCGTATCCGGGTGGCGACCGACGAGTGCCGCGCCGGACGGGGCGGGATCCGCCGTCTCCCACGTCCCTTCACAGCCGAGCAGAACCGCCACCGCATCGCAGGTGGCGGGGTGGGCGGCGAGCAGCACGCCACCACCGGCGCTGCCGCGGCCTGCCGGCGGCATGGCTCCCGCGTCCGGCCGGTCCAGCCATGGCGGCACCCACGAGTCCAGCGCCGCGAGCCTGCCCGGGAAGATCCGCCCGGCCTCCCGGATCAGCAGCGGGGCCAGTTCGGCGCCGTCGGACCGCAAGGTACTGATGAGCGTGGGCAACCATGGAAGCAGCACCGGGTCCGGCAGGCGTGCGAACGCGCTCGACACCGCCTCCACGACGAAGTCCGCCAGCTGCGGCACGGGCTCCAACGCGTGCAGGAATCCGCTGAGGTAGCGCGGATAGGCGGGCACCACCAGGGGGTTGTTCAGCAGATCGTCGCACCGCGCCCGCAGGTCCGCACGGGAGAGCCGGCCGAGCTGCACCTGTGCCGCCCACAGCAGGGCCACCTTGGACGGCTCCTGCGGATGCGACTGCGCGAACGCCAGTTCCAGCTGGTTCCGGTCGCAGCCCAGCGACAGCGCCAGACCCTCCATGCTGAACAGGAAGCCCAGCATCGCGGCGACCTGGCGGACCGTAGCGTCCTCGTCGGTGCATGCGGTCGGCAGCAGGGTGCAGTAGTGCGCATAGCCGGTCTTGACGAACGACTCGATCCACGACGGCAGTACCGGCTCGCTGGTCCGGTAGTACGTGAGCAGCC
The DNA here is from genome assembly GCF_056435905.1 of Streptomyces sp. NPDC043861. Classification (NCBI taxonomy): domain Bacteria; kingdom Bacillati; phylum Actinomycetota; class Actinomycetes; order Kitasatosporales; family Streptomycetaceae; genus Streptomyces; species Streptomyces sp. NPDC043861. The sequence goes on from NZ_JBWKDP010000007.1 coordinate 52,860, forward strand.
GACGTACCCGGTGCAGCACCTCCGGCGCGCCGTCGACGCTGCGCTCGGTCGCCAGAACCTCCAGGGCATGCGCCCCCAGTTCGTCGGCCAGGCGACGGCTGCGCAGATACAGAATCGCGTCCTCGACGGCCTGGAGAACCGCCGCCGTGGTCGCGTGCGGGCCGTACGCCGTGCGCCGAAGGCGTTGCTCCAGGACCTGCTCGATACTGACGCCCTCATAGCCGAGCTCGATGAGTGCCCGTTGGTGGGTGCCCAGGGCCAGGTCCCACGACTCCTGGATCGGCCGCTCGCCGAGCCGCCGCTCACCCATGATCGGCCGCGCGGTGCCCTGGGGCATCAGTTGGCGCAGCATCCACAGCACGTCGGAGCACTGCTCCAGTTCCGGCCGGGTGGCCATGTCCAGCAACGCCCGCTGCACACCGCGCTGCTGGAGTTTCAGGTTCAGCGGCGCGAGCCGGTCGTGCACGTCGCGGGCCAGTGGCGGCAGCGCGTCGTAACCGACCTGGCCGATCCGGTCCCCGCCCATCATGATCTCGACAAGGCGTCGCACGTCGCGCCGGCCCGGCACGGTGTCCTTCTCAATGCAGGTGATTGCCGCGTCCTGGAAGTCGTACGGCGTGGGTTTGGCCCGGTCGCGCATGCCGGCCAGCAGGATCGACGTCTCGAAGACGGCGATGGCGTCGGCGGTGGAGGCGAGGTAGCCGCCGCGGCGCGCGGCGCGCACGATCTCCACCGACCAGCCCAGCAGTTCGGCCTCGTCCAGTCGGTCGAGGACCGGCGGACGCCGGAGGAAACCGGAGAGCTTGTCCGAGGGCGTGTCCGGTACCGCAGGGACGGCCGGCGCGGCTGTCCTCCCGGGTTTCGATGCCTTCTTCGCGCCCGCCTGCCCTGCGAGCCGGAACGGCTCTACCCGCGTGCGCCTGAGGTTCTTCGCCCACTGGGTCGCGGCGATCGACACCGAGCCCGCGGCGAGGCCGAACTGGGCCTCGATCGCCGCGTGACTGGAGGGGATGAGGCCGTGCTGCCATGTGCTTGCACTGGGCGGGTCGATCACGAAGGTGTCGGTGCCGTGGACGCCGAACTCCGCGACAGGGCTGGCTGCGTGGAACGCGCCGCAGACATAGAGGCAGTCCGTGGGATCGGTGCCGGACGCGGCGAGGTGTTCGCGCATTCTGGTCCACATGTAGCGCTCGCGGTCCTCGTCCACGCGTACCCGCTCCGGATCCCCGGGTGCCAGGCGCCGGAACAGGCTGCCGATCAGAAGCATGACCTGCCGATAGGTGTCGTGGTCGCTGTCGCCGAGCGGCACTTCGACGTACTGGTGCCACCACTCCGACCAGTGCCGCACCCGGCCGTGGTGCAGCAGGTGCTCCTCCAACTCGGCGAAGCGCGGCCGCAGGTCGCCGATCTCCACGCCGACCGCGTCCCCGTGCAGCGCGGCCTCCTCCTCCGCCTGCGGCGCGTCCGGATCGGCCGGCTCGGCGGACTGGGCCCCGCGCGCCTGCCACTGGAACACATGGTCCGACGAACGGTCGACGAGGACGAGCTCGACGCCTGGTGTGTCCAGTGCGTAGGCGATCGCCTGGTATTCGGCCGATGCCTCGGTGATCGGTGCGACGACCGACAGCGGAGCCCATTCGGCGGGGAAGCCCTCGACCTCGCTCGCGAATGCCTGCACCGCCACCGGGAGCCTGCAGTTGCGCAGTTCGGACAGGAGCGGCGCCATGTCCTCGCACAACTCCAGGTAGACGACCTTCGGTTGTTTCTCCCGCAGCCGCCGCGCCATGGCGATCGCCGAGGCGGGCGAGTGATGGCACACGGGGAAGATTTCCAGCGGTTCGCTCACCGCGCGGTCGACGTCGCCGACGATGCCGAGGAGGATTCCCTCCAGGGCGTCGGGCCCGTCGGCGAACGCCGCGGCGGCCTGCTGCAGCTGCGCGCGCAGCCCTTGGAACGGCGTCCCCTTCTGTTCGGGGTTCATGACAGTGCGCCGATCGCGTCGCGACCGCCCTCCAGGAACTCCGGCCACGACCCGCCCTCTTCCCGGCCGCGCGGCTCGACGACGCCGTGCAGGTACTTGTTGAGGATGGCCAGGTCCTCCGGCTCGCGCCGTGCCAGGGAACCGACGAGCGAGGAGGCGAGGGTGTGGGCCGTCAGCGTGCGCTCACCGAAGAAGTTGCTGTGCAGGATCGCGTCCTCGAGCACGCCGATCTGCTCGGCGGTCGACAGCGCGGACTCGAGCTTCTCGTCGTCGCTGCCCGCCGCGGCGGCGGAGGCGCGCAGATCGGCGAAGCTCTGCAGCAGCACGTCCAGCAGCGTCGGTGGCACGTCCAGCTCGATCTGGTGACGGCGCAGCAGCTCCTCTGTGCGGAAGCGGACGATCTCCGCCTCGCTCTTCTTGTTCGTCACCACCGGGATGCGGACGAAGTTGAAGCGACGCTTGAGCGCGGAGGACAGGTCGTTGACGCCCCGGTCGCGGCTGTTGGCCGTGGCGATCACCGAGAAACCGGGCTTGGCGAAGACGATGCTGTCGCTGTCGAGCTCCGGCACCGAGATGTACTTCTCCGACAGAATCGAGATCAGCGCGTCCTGGACGTCACTCGTGGACCGGGTGAGCTCCTCGAAGCGGCCGATCGCGCCGGACTCCATAGCGGTCATGATCGGCGAGGGGATCATCGACTCCCGTGACTGGCCCTTGGCGATCACCATGGACACGTTCCAGGAGTACTTGATGTGGTCCTCGGTGGTGCCGGCCGTGCCCTGCACCACCAGTGTGGAATTGCGGCAGATCGCGGCGGACAGCAACTCGGCCAGCCAGCTCTTGCCGGTTCCCGGGTCGCCGATCAGCAGCAGACCGCGGTCGGAGGCCAGTGTGACGATGGCACGCTCGACGATACTGCGGTCGCCGAACCACTTCTGCGAGACATCCCGGTCGAGGCCGTCGGCGCGTTCGGACCCCAGGATGAAGAGCCGGACCATCTTCGGCGACAGGCGCCAGGTGAACGGCTTGGGGCCGTCGTCGACCGACTCCAGCCAGTCCAGCTCCTCGGCGTACTTGATCTCTGCAGGGGCGCGCAACAGGTCGGACATATCGGGGCCTTTCTAAGCGAGGAACGTCTTGAGTTCGTGAACAAGCTTGCGGATGTGCCCGGAGAGCACCGGCGTGCCGAGGTCCTTGAAGCGCTCCCGGAACCACGGGTTGACGCTGCCGCGGCCGGAACTGGTCACCGAGCCGACCGGGATGAACTTGGCACCCGAGCGGTGGATGGCTTCCATGCTTGCGAACAGTGGCTCGGTCTGCCATTCGTAGAAGTCCGAGATCCACACCACGACGGTGTTGCGGGGCTCGGCGATCTTCGGCTGGGCAAGTGCCATGGCGACCGTGCCGTCGGTGCCGCCACCGAGGTTGGTGCGCAGCAGGGTCTCGAAGGGGTCGTGTACCCACGGCGTGAGGTCGAGTGCCTGGGTGTCGTACGCGATCAGATGCACGTCCACCTTCGGCAGTCCCGCGAAGATCGAAGCCAGGATGGTGCAGTTGACCATCGAGTCGACCATCGAGCCCGACTGGTCGACGACCACGATCAGCCGCTGAGGCGTCGTCTTGCGTACGGTGTGGCGGTAGAAGAGGCGGTCGACATAAAGCCGTTCCTCTTCAGGGCTCCAGTTGGTGAGGTTCTTCCAGATCGTGCGGTCGAGGTCCAGGTTGCGGAACACCCGCTTGGGCGGGACCGAGCGGTCGAGGGCGCCGACTGTGGCCTTCTCCACCTGGGTGCGCAACACCTCGGCGACCTCGTCGACGAAGCGGCGGATCAGGGCCTTGGCATTGGCCAGTGCCACGCCGGACAGATTGTTCTTGTCGCGCAGCAGCTGCTCGATCAGTGACATGCTCGGGGTCAGCTGCGAGGCGAGCTTGGGGTCGGCGAGGACCTCCCGAAGGTGCATTCGCTTGACGAGGTCGGCTTCGATGGCACCGAGCTCCGGCCCGATCGCCGGAATCAACCGGCTCAGGTCGGGTGTCGTACCGCGTCCGCCGGAGCCGTGGGGGCTGAGGCCGGGTCCCGCGGCGGCACCACCTGCGGGGCGGCCGGCCCTCAGCTCACCGGGCCGGCAGCCGAGTGCGCGCTCGAGCCAGCCCGCGTCGGACTGCCAGCGCGACAGCTGTCCGGCGGTGACCGTGCCGGCGCCGGAGGCGAAGACGTTGAGCAGCACCTTCGACACCAGCGCCGCGCGGCGCACTTCGGCGGCACGGTCACGACCGCCGTCCCCTTCGCCGTTGGACGGAGCCTCGGCGCCGGGCACCATCAGGCCGTCGAACTCGGCGGCCAGCTCCGGGTGGCGCTGCACGATCGAGTCGACGGAGACCTGCGGATCCAGCAGTCCGGGCGGCAGGTCGATGTCCTCGACGACGGCGAGGCTCGCCGATTCCAGCGTCACCTGCTCCTCGTGGTCGAACAGCCGCGCGAGGAGTCGCCAGTAAAGGACCTGACGACGGTTGTCGTGGGAGATCATCCCGGGATCCTGTTCGGTCATTTCCGCAACAGCCTTCCAGCGCGCTCACGGAGCACCGCCGCAGCGTCGGTGGCCGCCTTCTCAGCCCTGACACCGGCCTTGTCGGACGTGCCGCCGGCCCATGCCCCGGCGTGCACCGCGACTGGCTTCTTCCGTACGGTGGTTTCGACGGCGAGCGGCTGTACGCGGTACGTCCCGGCGTCCCAGCGGAGCAGGCCGATGCACGCGTTCGACGCCGCGACGGCCTCGGGGGTCAGCGGTCCGGCGACCGGAATGCGGTCGGTGTCGACGGTCAGACGGTGCCCGGCGACGGCGAACGACATGGTGTCGTCGTCCTTTTGGACGGTGAAACCCTCCAGGAAGACGGGAACGGCAATGCGTGTCGGGTGCCGGTCCAGGGGTGCGGTCGCCGGAGCGGTCGCGGTGGGCAGGGACACGCGGGCGGTCGCGAAGGCGTCGGCGGGCTCGCTCGGGCACGCGTGCTCGTCGCTCCAGATCAGGTCGCCCCCAGCGGTGATCGGCATGTCGGTGATGTCCATCGAACGGCCTTCGCTGACGGCTGCCAGGAGCGACATGTGCGGACGGAGCAGCTGCCAGAGGCCGGCTCCGACGACCGTGTCGGGCTTCGGCGCCGACACACTGGCACGCACCAGGCGGGAGGCGGCGCCGTCCGAGGGCTCGAACACCGCGTGGACCTGCGCCTGTGCGGCGGTCGCGTGTTCATGCACGTCGACGCCGAGGGGGAGGAGGCGGCCGGTGACCGTGGCGGTCAACGGCGCGTCGGCCGCGCCGGGCAGCGTCAGCACCAACGCACGCGACCACAGGTCTGCCCAGCGACGTGCCGGAATGCGTTCCAGGGTTGCGCCCGGGCAGGAGGCGGCGAGTTCGGCCGCGAAACCGTCGAGGAGCGTCGACAGACGCCGCAGGGCAGGGTCCGGAAGCATCGCGGAGACGACCTGCGCCGATCCGGCGACCATGTCGTGGTCGATGCCCTGCCAACCGGAGCGCGCCAGGTCGGACAGCCAGGAGCGGGACGCGGCGAGCAGGTTCGCCGCTTGCTGCCCGCCGGGCGCCGGGACTGTCTCCTCGCTCCGGGGCCGACCGGTGGCCTCCTCGATGCGGGCCGTCAGTGCGTCGTGGACGGAGCCGAGCAGCGCGGCCCGGGCGGCGGCGAGGGTGACGAAGTGCTCCTCGCCCGCGGCTCCGGCGGCCGCCTTCGCGGCGGCTTCGGCGACCCTGGCGGCCAGGGGCGTCCCCGCGACTGCCTGGGCGAGCGTGCCCGGCCCGTCGGCCTGGGCGGCCTGAGGACGGAGCAGGCCGGTGATGAGAGTCCGGTCAAAGGCGTCGACGGCAGCCAGGGTTTCGTCGAGCCCGTCGATGGTTTCGGCGAGCAGATCGACGCGCATCACGCCACCGCCCTGGTCGACGGGAACCACTGCATCTCCGGCAATGGTGCAGTGGTGGGGGCGAGTTCCAGGTAGGCCAGGTGGCGCAGGAACCGGCTGAAGACGGGCGCGGCAGCCTTGGCGTCGCCCTGTGGTGGGCGTGTGCCGGCCATGTCGCCCGCGATGCTCTGCGCGCTCGGCTCACCGTCCACGGCCTCGACCCGCAGGTAACGGGCGACGCGCTCGGCGCCGTACTGCAGCACGGCCTCGTTGATCAGAGCTCGGATGTGATTGCAGAACGAGCCCCGTGCGCCGCCGCAGGGTCGGTTGTTGTTGGTGCTGCAGGCGAACGCGTAGGTGCCGGCCGCGACCGACGAGACATAGACCCGCTCGATGTCCGAGCCGCTGGACACCACGCCCTGCAAGCGCCCGTCGGCCAGCTCGACGAACGGGACCTTGGCGAGTTTGCGGGGCCTTGCGGGTGGTATCACCCGCGCCGTGCTCGACCTCTCCCAATCTGACAACGCACCATCTCCTATGCACCAAGGGGCCTTCCGCGCCACACCGGCGGGACACGAGTGAACTTACGCGCGGCCACTGACAACGCCGATCGCGGACGAAACGGCCGCGTCATACGCTCATCGCGGAGCCGGAATCAAAGCCGCGGACACAGGCGGACGCGTGGTCGATCCTCCGGCACCGGGAGGAGAGCGGGATCCGACGAGGGGGGCAGGCGACGGCCCCCGTGGCGCGCTGGTCCCGCCGCCATGACGATGGCTGCAGGTGCCGAAGCAGCCGAACCGGGCGCCGGCACACACTGTTGCGGCGCCCGGCAGTACGGCGTCGGCAGAGGGTACGTCCTGGCCCGTCCCGGCAGTCCGGCACGGGCCGGCGAGACCGTCTGCCTAAGGTGGATACATGGCAATCCATGATCAGAGACGTGAGTTGCTGGCCGATCCCCATGCCGCGTACGCGCGACTGCGTGAGGCCGCACCCGTTCACCGCATCACGGGGACGGACGGGCTGCCGGCCTGGTTGGTCACCCGCTACGACGACGTACGTCAGGCACTTGCCGACCCCCGGCTTTCCCTGGACAAGCGCAACGCGGCACCCGGCGGCTACCGGGGACTTGCACTGCCGCCGGCGCTGGACGCGAATCTGCTGAACATGGACCCGCCGGACCACACCCGCATCCGGCGCCTGGTGTCCCGGGCGTTCACCCCACGTCGCATCGAGCAACTGCGCGAGCCGATCCGAAAGACGTCCGATGAACTGCTCGACACCATCGCTCCGCACGGCCGGGCCGATCTGATCGCCTCGTACGCGGCTCCGCTGCCGATCACTGTCATCTGTGACCTGCTCGGTGTGGACCCGGAAGACCGCCACGACTTCCGGGCCTGGACCGACCCCCTGGTGGCGCCGGACCCTGCTGAGCCGTCCAGGGCCAAGGAGGCCATGGCCGGCATGGTGGGGTTCTTCACCAGGCTCATCGCCCGCAAGCGGGCCGAGCCGGCGGACGACCTGCTGTCCGCCGTGATCTCCGTACGGGACGAGGAAGACCGGCTGAGCGAGGACGAGTTGATGTCCCTGGCCTTCCTCGTCCTGTTCGCCGGGTACGAGAACACCGTCCACCTGATAGGCAACGCCACTCTGGCCCTGCTGCGTCACCCGGATCAGCTGGCCGCCCTGCGCGCCGAACCCGGACAGCTGCCCGGTGCTGTCGAGGAGTTGGCCCGCTACGACGGACCCGTCCCGCTGGCCATCCGACGCTTTCCCGTCGAGGACATGAGCATCGGAGACATCACCATCCCGGCCGGTGAGACCGTTCTCCTCTCGCTGGCGGCCGCCCACCGCGATCCGGACCGCTTCACCGACCCGGACCACCTCGACATCTCCCGCGACACGACGGGCCACCTCGCGCTGGGACACGGAATCCACTACTGCCTGGGCGCCCCGCTGGCGCGGATGGAGACGGAGATCGCACTGGCCGTTCTGCTGGAGCGGTTTCCGCGGCTGGAACTTGACGTTCCCCACGACGAACTGCAGTGGCGTCCTTCGATGCGTGCCCGTGGGCTGCTCTCGCTGCCCGTGCGCTACTGAGCGGGCGCGCAACCCGAAGTGCGAGCTGGGCGCAACCCGAAGTGCGTCCTGGGCCCCTCTCGCGGTCCTGACGGCCCAGCCGGCCGGGCGCGCCACGCCGGTCTTCTCAGCGGCGGCCCAGTACCTCGGTGATGCGGAGAGCGGCCGGTCGTTCAGCGGGGCAGGATGCGCATTACTGCCTCGTGTTCGCCGCTGAGCCGCAGGCCTTGCTGTACTGCGGCGCTCAGATCGAGGTCGCCGAGCAGGGTGGCGGCCAGCAGGTGCGGCGGTCCGGTCAGTGACGCGGTGGGGTGGTCGACCCGGCCGGCATGTGTGTGCACCGAGCCGTCCTTGACTTCGATGACCAGGTCTTCGTTGCCGTCGGCGTGCAGTTGCAGGGCGATTGCCGGCTGGTCGGGGCGGTGGTCGGTCAGTGCCCGGGCGGGCATGTCCAGCCAGTGGGTGCGGAAGGTGTCGTTGCCGCCCGGCTCACGCAACAGCGGCACGCCCCACCGGCTCAGTTCCTGCAGCACCGGCTCGAGCGCGCGGCCACGCTCGGTGAGGGAGAACAGGGTGGTGGCCACCGGCGGCGGGGCGGCCTCGCGGTGGATCAGGCCGGCTTCCTCGAGTTCGCGGAGCCGGTCGACCAGCAGGTTGCTGGCGATCCCGGGCAGCCCGTTGCGCAGGTCGGTGTGCCGGCAAGGACCCAGGGCGAGCAGTTCGCGGACGATCAGTAGGGACCACCGGTCGCCGATGGTGTCCAGTGCTTTCGCGATGCCGCAGTACTGCCCGTAGGTGCGCATGCCACCATCCTACATCGTGGTGTTGAGATTCAAAACTCTCTTGTTGACTTTCTCAACAATGTCGGTCTAGCGTCGCTGCCCATGACCCCCACCCTTTCCGTGCGTCGGCTGGCCTGGGCCGGCGTCGAGATCCGTCTCGGCGACACCCGCCTGCTGATCGATCCGCTCGAGAACGTCGCTCCGCTGGCGCCGGTGATGGGGCCGCCGCACCGGCCGGTCGACCCGGTCGATACCCCGCCCGGCACCCACGCCCTCATCACCCACCTGCACCCCGACCACTACGACCACGACCTGATCGCCCGGATCGCGGCCACCGGCACGATCGGCTGCCACACCCCCAGCGCGGCAGGGCTGCGCGAGGCGGGCATCACTCCCGTTGCCCAGGACCTGGGTCAGTCACGGCGCATCGGAGAGCTGTCCGTCACCCCGGTGACCTCGCTGGACTGGCGCGGCAACGACTGTGACCAGGTCGCCTGGGTCGTCGAAGGCACCGGCCGGCGGGTCATCCACTGCGGCGACACCCAGTGGCACGGCAGCTGGTGGCAGATCGCCCGCGACCACGGCCCGTTCGACGTCGCGTTCGTCCCGGTCAACGGTGTCATCGCCCACTTCGAGGGCTACGCGGCCAACGTCCCGGCGACCATGACCCCTGAGCAGGGCGTCGAGGCCGCCGTCGCACTCGGCGCCGGCACCGTCTGCGCCATGCACTACGGCCTGTTCCACAACCCGCCGTTCTACACCGAACAACCCGACATCGAGCAGCGCTTCCAGCACGCCGCCGACGAGCGCGGCATCACCGCGGCCATCATCGCCGACGGCCAGCCCGTCCTCTGACGATCAGAAGCAAGGAGCAACACATGAAGATCGTCCTGTTCGGTGCCAGCGGCAAGATCGGCCGGCCCACCACCGAGGAACTACTGCGTCGCGGCCACACCGTCACCGCGGTCACCCGAGCCGGCCACATCGACGGACTCAAGCACAAGGCCTTGACCGTGACCACCGGTGACGTCACCGACCCCGCGGCGGTCGCCGGCCTCGCCGCCTCCCACGACGCCGTGCTCTCGGCCGTCGGCCCCCGGATCGGCCAGGAAAGCGACCGCGCCACGATCGTCGGTGCCACCCGTGCGCTGATCGACGGACTCCGCCGAGCCGGCGTCACCCGCCTGGTCACCATCGGCGGTGCCGGTAGCCTACGCACGCCGACCGGCGCCCGGGTCATGGACGACCCGGACTTCCCCGCGCTGTGGAAGGCCAACGCCGAGGCCCAGTCCGAAGCGCTCGACCTCTACCGCGGCGTGCACGACCTCGACTGGACGTACGTGTCGCCCGCCGCAGTCATCGGAGCGGGCGAGCGGACCGGGGCCTACCGCAGCGCCGGGGACACCCTGCTCACCGACGACGACGGCAACAGCCGCATCTCGTACGCCGACTACGCGATCGCCTTGGCCGACACGATCGAGAGCGGCACCGCGATCCGCCGCCGCATCACCGTGGCGTACTGAGCCATGAGCAACGACGCCGCCGGCCGGCAAACCCGATTCATCGTCCTGCTCGCAGCGCTCGTGGCCCTGGGACCACTGTCCATCGACGGCTACCTGCCCGGACTGCCGGACCTCGCCGGCGACCTGCGCGCCAGCGCCGCGGCCACCCAGCTCACCATCACCGCCTGCCTGGCCGGGCTGGCCATCGGGCAGCTGATCGCCGGGCCGCTGAGCGACACCTACGGCCGGCGGCGTCCGTTGCTGGCGGGCCTCGCCCTCTACACGATCGCCAGCGCGCTCTGCGCGGTGGCGCCCGACGTCCGGACCTTCGTCGGCCTACGCCTGGTCCAGGGCATCGGCGGGGCGTTCGGCATCGTCATCGCCAACGCCATGGTCCGCGACCGCACCTCCGGAACCCGCACCGCACGTCTCTTCTCCGCACTGACCTTGATCACCGGCCTGGCGCCGGTGTTCGCGCCGGTCCTCGGCGGCCAGCTACTGCGCGTCACGGCCTGGCCTGGAATCTTCGTGGCCCTGGCCGTACTCGGCGCCGTGATGCTGGCGGCCTCCGCCGCAGGACTGCCGGAGACCCGGTCCTCCGCGTCACGCCAGCCGCTGCTGGCTGTCGTCGGGCAGCTGCTCAGCGACCGGGTCTTCACCGGGTACGTCCTGGCCAACGGCCTGGTCTTCGCGGCGATGTTCGCCTACATCTCCGGCTCGCCGTTCGTCCTGCAGGAAATCCACGGCCTGTCACCGCAGCAGTACAGCGCCGTGTTCGCCGTCAACGCCGCCGGAATCATTGCGGCCGCCCAGATCAGCGGCCGGCTGGTGGCCCGGGCCGGCGCCCGCGTGCTGCTGCTCGCCGGTCTGCTGGGCGCGACAGCCGGTGGCACCACGGTTCTGGCCGCGGTGCTGACACGGGCACCCCTGCCCGCGCTCCTGATCGGCCTGTTCGTCCTGGTCTCCAGCGTGGGCCTCGTCATGCCGAACGCCGCGGCCCAGGCCCTGGCCGACCACGGCGGACACGCCGGGTCGGCCGCCGCGCTGCTCGGCTTCAGCCAGTTCATGATCGGCGGGGCACTTGCTCCGCTGGCCGGCGCGGGTGGCGCCACCGACGCCTTGCCGATGGGAATCATCGTCGCCGTGCTGCCGGCGCTCGCTCTGCTCACACTCGGCGTCCTCACCCGGTCGATGCCCGGTGAGCGCACTCGCAGGCCGGCTCGCCAAGGACCTGCCGGGCACCGGCGACCGCGCCGGCACATCGATCGCAGACGAGCCGGCATCCAGTGAGCCGTTTCATCCTTCGTAACGCGGTGACTCGACGTGGTGCAGGACGAGGTTGGCCTGCACTATTGCGGTGGCTCGGCGCGGGCAGTTGGTTGGGCGCCCCGGGCGTGGGCATCTTTGCTTTCGGCCCACATGGACGCGCGGTTCAGCCGGTTCTACCCCGGCAGCATGCAGCACGGCGCCCTGACCCTGTCCGCTGCGCTTGAGCTGCCGTTCGTCGACTCCGAGCCCGTGCGGATCGCCATGGACAGCATCGGTCGTACCACGGCCGACGACGCGAGCGTGCTGCTGCGGTGGAGCGTCGCAGCTGAGTACGACGGCCACCGTGATCGCGGCCACGAACAGAGCGAATCCCCTCGCCCACATGACCGAGCACCCATGTCCAACGCGCTATGTGGGCGAAAGCGGGCTACGGGCCATGAACCGGCGAAGCTCGGCGGCCAGCCCGGCGGGGTTGTCCCACGGCACGAGCGTTCCGGCCCCCGGAATCACGACGAAACATCCCCGCGGGAGCAGTTCGGCGAGCCGGCGCCCGGTATCGGCCGGCATCATCCGGTCGTCCGCTCCCCAGGCCACCAGTGCCGGTCGGTCGAAGTGCCGCAGCCGCTCCGCGGCCCGCAGGTACGTGCCCTTGTCCGTTGTCCTCAGGAAGCGGGCGAGGTCGCGGCGGACAGCCGGGTCGGTGAGCAGGGGGCGGTACCAGCGGCGGATCCTTTCGTGCGGGATCCCGCGCGCGGTCATGCCGCCGAGCGAGCTGCGCATGGCCGCAAGGAAGGGCACGCGGAAGGACTGGAGCAGGAGGAACAGGCCGCCCGGTACCCGGCTCGCGGCCAGCAGGGTGCGGCCCTGGACACCGGGCGGGTAGTTGTCGAGTGCCTCGCAGGACGTGAGAACCAGCCGGCCGACGCGCTCGTCACGTACTCCGACCAGCAACTGTGCCGTGCCTGCGTCGTTCTGGACGAGCGTCACCCCGTGCAGGTCCAGTCGCTCCAGAAACTCGGCGAGCAGGTTCGCCACACCCTGGGCCGACAGATCGGCGTCGGCCCGCATCGGCCGACGGTGGCTCCCGAGCGGCAGCACCGGCACCACCACCCGGAAGTCGTCGCGGAGTTCCGCCACGACCGCGTCCCAGATCGACTCGTCGAAAGCCAGCCCGTGCACGAGCACCAGGGTTTCCTGGGCACGGCCCGGCCCGCCTTTGCTCGCGCCGCCGCCTTCGCTCGCTGCCCTGCCTCCGGTGTCGACGTACTCGATGGTGCCGGCGCTCAGCTCGATCTGCCGCATCACGATCCCCCTTGTTCTAGATAGATCGATCTAGTGAGACGCTAGCCGACATGAGGATCACTGGCGACACCAGAGCGCGCATTGTGACGGCCGCTACGGAGCTGTTCCGGAGGCAGGGCTACGCCGCGACCGGTATGAAGCAGATCGTTGCCGAGGCATCAGCACCCTATGGATCGGCGTATCACTTCTTCCCCGGCGGCAAGGCCCAGCTCGGCGAGGAAGTGATCCGCAGCTCCGGCGCCGCCTATCTGGCGTTGATCGGCACCCTCTTCGCCGACCCGGAGGCCGATCCGGTGGCCGCCACTGCCGCCGCCTTCATGGGTGCCGCCGAGACCCTCCGAGAACTGGACTTCACCGATCCGTGCCCGATCGCCACCGTCGCCCTGGAAGTCGCCTGCACGCACGAAGGTCTGCGCCGTGCCACGGCCGATGTCTTCGCCTCATGGATCCAAGCACTCGCCGACTTCTACACAGCAGCCGGAATCGAGCCCGGCACTGCCCGGGACACGGCCGGTTCGGTCATCGCACTTCTTGAAGGTGCCTTCATGCTCGCCCGCTCGGCCCATGACACGGCTCCGGTCCGCGCAGCCGCCCACGCGGCCGAGGCGATCGTCCGGGACGCACTGCATGCCACCTGACCAACTGGAGCACCGGCGCGTGGGTGTGCACGCCCGGATGGCTCACCAAGGCCGAACGCGTCGCACACCCGCACCGCCCCCGCCATGGCCGCCGGGTGGGCCAAGGGGGATCACGCCGGGGACCGGGTGAACGGGAGCGACCGTCATGACGGTGTATCACCGACCGTGAGCGCACACCAGGATCATGTGGAAGGGTCTGAGCCCGTCGTCGGACGGTCCCGACGATGCTTCTGCCGGCTTGGTCCGGCCCGGCCGCTCGTACGACCCTGCCGGACCCAGCCGGCAGCCCTTAGGCGCGCCCCGTGTGCTGCAGGATCTCGTCGGCCAGCCGGTCGTCCAGCGCCGTGGGCAGCGTGTGGCCCATGCCCTCGATCATGACGAGGCGGGCGCCGGGGATGGCGGCGGCGGTGGCTTCGGCATGCGCGGGCGGGAACATCGGGTCCTCGGTGCCGTGCAGCACCAACGTCGGTGCGGTGACGGAGGTCAGGTCCGCCGTGGAGCCAGTGCCGGCTGCCCCTGCCGACGTGTGGTTGAGCGCGGCTTGCGGATCGCGCGCCCGCTCGTTCACCCGCTGCTCCATGGCGCGGTACTCGTCCTCGTCGAACGGCAGCACAGGGCCGTGCAGCACACGCCACAACGCCAGCCGGGCAGCGAGGTGATCCTCCATGCCCGCCTGCGGCTCCGGGTAGGCCGAGGCGAGCGCCGTCAGCAGCTCGGGCTTGGGCGGAGGCAGTTCGCCCGGGAGCGGAGGCGCCCCCTCGAGGACGCGCTGCACCGCCGCCATCGTGTCCGTGCCGAGCGGCTGGGACGAAAGGCTCGTCAGGGTCAGTACCCGGTGCGCGTGTGTGACGGCAAGCCGCTGGGCGATGATGCCGCCGAGGGATGCGCCGACCAGATGGGCTCGCCCGGCCCCGAACGCGTCCAGAACGGCGAGCGCGTCGGAGGCCATGTCGTCGACGGTGTACGGCTGGGCAGCAAAGTCCACGGTGGAAGAGCGCCCGGTGTCGCGGTGGTCGTAGCGGATGACCCGACGGCCCCCGTCGACCAGGCGACGGACGATGCCGTCGTTCCAGTGGATGCCCTGTGCCTGCGCGCCCATCACCAGCAGCACAGTCGGGTGGTCGGGATCGCCGAATTCATCCGCCCACAACTCGAGGTCCCCTGCGTGGACGGTCCGCTCGCGGCCCGTCAGGTACGTGTTCGTGAATTCATTTTCCTGCATGGTCATTCAAGATAATGGTTCGGTGCAGGCCACGCACCGGGTTTCCCGGTACGCCTGGGTTGGACGCCGACGCCCCCCGCCGGGCACGATGATCCGCATGGCCGGAGTCAAGGGACAGGTGCAGAAGCGGGGCGTGGAGCGCCGCCGCGCCATGGTCGAGGCCGCAATCGAGCTGTTCGCACGGCAGGGGGTGCGCGGCACCGGGGTGGCCGCGGTCGCCGAGCGCGCCGGCGCCACCCCCTCCGCCCTCATCCATCATTTCGGCAGCAAGGACGGACTCGTACGAGCCGTCCTGGAGGAGGTCGACCGGCGCGCCTTTGAACGGCTGTCCATCACACCGGATGCCGAGCCCACCCTGGACCAGGCGCTGGAGTGGTTCGTACGGGACGCCGAGCACACCGCCGCCACCGAACGCGACCTGGCCGCCCTGCACACCACCCTCACCGCGGAGAACCTGGAGCCAGGTTCCGTGCTCCACACCTGGTTCCGGGACCGTGGCCGGGCCCTGCGAACCCATCTGGTGGCCCTGTTCACGCGCGCAGTGGCCAACGATTCGGCCCGTGCCGACCTGGACCCGGCGATCCTGGCCGCGGAGACGGCCGCGTTCATCGAGGGAGCTCACCTGCTGTGGCTGCTGGATCCCGAACAGGTAGACCTGACCGCTATGCACCGCAGCTACTTCAAGGGCTTGGCCGCGCGGCTTCGGTCCTGATCAGGACGGGCCAGAGGGCCCTGCTTCGTTGTGCGGGCGCCGACGGCCATGATCAGGGCTGTGGACCTGAGACCGGAGTTGCTGCCCCCGCCCGTGAGCCGGCAACGGCTGGACGAGTTGAGCCACGAGATCGGTCGCATCGCTGACCTTGTGGCCGACCACTCCGATGCCGCTGACGAGGCGATCGGGGCCTTCAACGCAATGACCGGCCACGATTACGTGGCTCTCGATTTCATCGAGTACGACGGAAGCAGAAGCCTGGAAGAGTTCGCCAAGGAGGCGGCCAGACCGGCTCACCCCCGGATTGCGGACATCACGCGGGACGAACTCGTCGGTATCGTCGCCAGACTCCTCGCTGGCTGCCCGGAGAGTGACTACTACCTGAGGCTCCTCGAAGCCAACGTGCCGCACCCCCGGGTCGGTGATCTGGTCTTCCATCCTTCGGACGACCTCGACGTCGTGACTCCCCAGGCGATCGTCGATGAAGCCCTGAAGTACCAGCCGATCGCGCTGTGAAGCCCTCGTCCTGCCCCGCCTGCACCACTCCCCTCCCGCCGAGCACAAGGAGTGGCGAAACGGCGCCGCCACATCACACCGCCCGACCGGACGACGGATTCCACGACCGCGTACCTCGTGCGTCGCCCGACTACGGCCTCAGGCGTCGATCCATGTCGAAGGCGCCCGAGCGACCGGTGTTCCGGACCGGTCCACCTTCTGCGAACCCGGCTCACCCAGCAGGCTGCTCACCCAGCGGACTGCTCACTCGGGCCTGCTCACATAATCGATCGCACGGACGGATACCCCAAGGCACAATCGGCCCATGCCGACCACTGCGGAGCACCTTCTCTCCGCACTCCAACCGCTTCCGTTCCCCGCCCGACTGTCGCTCACCGCGAGGACCGCCCGCCGACTGGCGGACGACGGGCAACTCACTCCGCTGCTCACCGACCTCGACGCGCGCGGGCCGTACGAGCGGCGGCTCGCCGCGCTCGCCGCCTCCGCCGGAGGGGATGCCGGCTTCCTCGCCGAGCGGCTGGCCGACCCCGACCCCGTCGTCGCCGGATATGCCCTGCGCGCCGTGCGTGTTCTGCCCGTGCCGGACGAGGCGGTGGAGTCGGCGTACGACGACGCACCGGCCGCCCTGCGGCACCGGCTGGCACGCGTGCTCACCTCCGGCGGCCGTACCGCGCTCGCCGAGCGGCTGCTGGTGCGGCTGCAGGCGGAGTGGGGCGATGCCGAGGCCGCGCGCCTGCTGCCGGCCTGCTCCACCCCCTTCGTGGCACGGCAACTGCCCGGGCTCGCGCACGCCGTCGACAGGTGGACGGGGCTCGCACGCCGGCATCCCGACCCGGTTCTGGACCACGCCGAACGTGCCCTGGCCGACCGTGCCGGCGGGCAGCAGCGGGAGGAGTGGTGGCGCCTGCACGCGACGACGGTCGCAGCGCTCGCACCGTTGCGCCCCCAGCGGGTGCTGACGCTGCTGGAGCGGTACGGGCCGTGGAGTATGCCATCAGGGCTGCACAGCGGACTCGGCGCGCTGGTCACCGCCGACGCCGAGCGCGTGGTGCGCTGGATCACCTCTCCCGACCGCCATGAGCAGCGCCACGAGCCGGTACTCCCACCGGGAGTGCTGCGCAGGCTGGTGCGGGCAGAACCTGTGTCGCTGACCATGTTGGGTCGCCACTGGCTGGGCCGGGACAGCCACTTCGCCGCACTGCTGAAGGCCATTCCTCCCGGCCGGCGCTCCGCCTTTTTCGACACGGTCACCACCGGCGGGATGCGCGGGGAGCCCGCTCTGGGCGTTCTGGACCTGCTGCCCCGTGAACGGCGCTGGGCGGAGGTGCGCCGGGCGGCGGCCTCGTTCACAGGCGCGACGTGGTGCTGGTGGGACGATCTGGACACTCTCGCGCACGGTCCGTTCGACGAGGCGCGTTCCCCGCTGCTCGCCGCGGTCCGACGCCCCGAAGCTGACGACCGAGCGACCGCCTGGCCGCTTTTGGTGTCCTGCGTTGCACGGGACGGCGGCCGAGAGGCGGTCACCGAACTGCTTGCCGTGGCGGGGCATCTGCGCAACGAGCAGGACCCGGTGCGCGCCGCAGCGCTCGGCGCACTCGCCGGAGTGCACCCGCGGCTGTTCAGCCCCGATCACGCTGCCCTGCTGGACCGGATCGCCGTCGATGCCCTGGAGGCACGCGACAGCTCGGCCGACAGCCTGGCGGCTGTGCGCACCCTCGCCGAGCGGGTGCTGGTCGAGCATGCCATGGACAGTGAAACGGCCCTGCGGGCCTGGGCACTGCGCACCCTGGAGCGGATCGCGGGCCGGGTCGGCGTACCCGACTTCGGTCCGCTGCACCGGGTCCTGCGCCGAGGTCAGGAGCACCTGGTGTTCGAGGCACTCCGACCGTGGCTCGAGGCCGCGGCCGGGCGGGCCGACTTCCGGCTGCTCCTGGGCCTGGCCGATGCGCTGGGGCCGCGTGCCCGGCTGATGCCGGAGCTCCAGAACATGCTGGCCACAGCCCTGGAGCGCGGCGACGACGAGACGTTCGAGGCCGCTGCGGAGCTATGGCTGGCTGCCCCGGCCACCCGCGACGAACGCGTGGCCCGCATCGTTGCGCTCGAACCGTCGGCGGTGGTCCTCCCGCCCGTACGGCGCGTGCTGGCCCGCCGGCGCACGGACCTGCTGGACTCACTCCTCGACGACACCCCGCCGTACGGTCGCTTCCTGGTACGCGGCGCGCGGCGCCCGCTGCCGGACCTCTGCGACAGCGACCGCTGGCTGCCTCGCCAGCAACAGGCGGCGGCACGGCTCGCCGGTCGAGCGGTCGCGGACGACTCCCTCCCGCTCGACGACCGGGCCGCCGCGATCCGGGCTGCTGCACCGGTCCCGGAGCTGGGACGCGCCCTGGCGATGCAGTACAAGGACGACGGGGAGGTGGTCGTTGCAGAGGCGGCGCTCGGCGCACTGGCGAGCACCGACCGGCCCCAGGACGCCTTGCCCGTGCTGCTGGAGCAGGCCGCCGGTGACCGGGCGCGGGTCGCTGTGTATGCGGCCACCCGCGCCGCACGCTTCACCGCGCCGTCCCAACTCGCCCTGGCACTCGACCCGTTGCTGACGGGTGAACGGGCCGCGAAAGTGACCTCCCGCAAGGAGGCCGTCCGGCTGTCGGCCCGCTTCCTGCCACCGCCGCGGGCGATCGCCCTGCTGACGCGCGCCTTCCACACCCCCGACTGCCACCCGGACGTCCGGTCCGCCGTCGTGCGTGCACTGCCGCCACTGCTCGGGGTGCCCGAGGCCTGGCGCCTCCTCGAGGACGCCGCACACGACGACGCGCCATCCGTGGCCCAGGCTCTCCTGTGCGTCACCCCCTGGGAGCTGGCCGATGCGCACCGTCGCGCGTATGCCGATGTGGTCGGTGCGGCCTACGACGCCTGCCTGACGTCGCTCGACGGCTTCTCCGCCTACGGCACGCTGCAGGCCGTGGGTATGTGGGCCCGCCACGCCCCTCATCTGGCCGAACGGCTCTCGCGCACGGTCTGCGATCTGGGCAGCCGTACCCACTGGCAGCACGCGGCGTGGGCGCTGCGCGACCTGGCCGGATCCGAAATACCGCATCCCGTGGGCGGCGCGGCTCCGGGCAGTGTGTTCCATGGCGCGGTGGCCGAGCTGCTGACCGCGATGCACGGACCCGATGGCGGCTGCGACGCGCTGGACGACCGGGACCAGCCTGCGCTGCAGCGGCTGCGGACCCTGGTGTCACTGGGCAGCCGGGGCTGGCGGCCCGAGGTGCTCGAGGCGGTGGCCGGGCAGCTGGCGACGGAACCACTGCTGGCGGCTGAACGCGCCGACCTGCTGCGCCAACTGGTCGATCGCACCGCGGAGTCGGCCGTGCTCCTCGGGCGTCTGCAGGACCTGGCAGACGCACTGGAGGACGCCGGAGTGACCGTCGCGGTGCAGACCGCAAGCCGGCTGTGGACCTCCTGGGCGCACTGTGCGCTGCCGCAGCACCCGGAGACTCTGCTGGCCGCGGCCGACCGGCTGGCCCGGGACGGCGGCACCGTCACCGGCCTGCTGGCAGCCGGGCTGGTGACGGGGACGGGAAACGGCCTCGGCTGGCCCGAGGAATGGCGGTCGCTGCTGCGCCTGCTGCGCAGGCACCCGCGAACCGACGTACGCCAGGAGGCGTACCGGATCCTGACGAAGCCGGAATGAGGGCCGGGCGGCCGCGACCGCCCGCCGCCACGGGCCGTTGCTGCCCGAGACGATCGTGCTCAACGGCGGCCAGGGGCTTGGGAAGTCGGGCATCGCCAGCTGTGTGCAGAGGCTGGTGCCGGACCCCGGCCGGTCACGGGCGCCGGGACGCTCTAGTCGTGTGTGCTCCCGCCACCGAGAAGGTGTTCCCTGCCCCAGGCACCGAGGGGGCTCAGCGCCTCGTTGAGCGAGACACCCAGCGGGGTGAGCGCGTAGGCGACGCGGCGCACCGCCCCCTCGAAAGCCTCGTCCCGGACGACGATGCCATCCGACTCCAGCTCCCGCAGATGAGAGGTGAGAACCTTCTCGCTGACACCGGGGATCCCGCGCCGCAGCTCGCCGAACCGGCAAGGCCCTGCGTCCAGTGCCCAGAGAATGAGCACCTTCCACTTGCCTCCTACCACGTCGATCGCCGCGTCGATGCCGCACACGTACGTGTCCCGCCTGGTCATGCACTCACCTTAGGGTAACCACCCACAAAAGAGTGCGTACTTGATCATGCTCCGGGCTCGTACGAGCCTGATCGGCATGGACACCTACTCCACTTCCGGGATCCCCGTCACCCTCCTCGGCCTCGGCGACATGGGCACCGCTCTCGCCCGCGCCTGGCTCGCTGCAGGACATCCGCTGACCGTGTGGAACCGCACTCCGGCCAAGGGCGAACCATTGGCCCGCGAGGGCGCACGTGTGGCGGCCTCCCCGGGCGAGGCATTGGCCTCGGCCACCGGGCCTGTCGTTCTTTGCCTGCTGGACGACGCCTCCGTCGACGAGACTTTGGACGGCACCGACCTGAACGGCAAGGACCTGGTCAACCTGACCACCAGCACCCCCGCCCAGGCGCAGCAGCGCGCCCGCTGGGCCGAGGAGCGAGGGGCTCGATTCCTGGACGGCGGGATCATGGCGGTACCGCCGATGATCGGACGGCCCGAGACCGGTGGCTACGTCTTCTACAGCGGCGATCGCGTGTTGTTCGATCGCCACCGCGAGGTACTGGAGGTTCCCGCCGGCGCGAAGTTCGTCGGCGGGGACCCCGGCCACGCAGCCCTGCACGACATCGCTCTGCTCAGCGCCATGACCGGCATGTTCGCGGGCGTCACTCATGCCTTCGCCCTGGTGCGCCCCGAAAAGAACCTCGACCATGCCGGGTTCGCCACCCTGCTCGCGGAGTGGCTCGGCGCCATGGCCGGTGCGGTGCACGGCATTGCCGGCCAACTGGCGAGCGGTGAATACACCGAGGGGGTCACTTCCAACCTCGCCATGATGTCGGCAGGGAACGCCACGCTCCTGGCAGCAGCGAAGGAGCAGTCCGTCGACCCTCGACTTCTCACGCCCTACATGGAGCTGATGCACCATCGGGTGACCCAGGGCCACGGCGACGAGGGTCTGGCCGGGACGGTCGACCTGCTCAGAAGCGAATGACGCGTCGCACGAGGTTCGCCGTGCGATCCTGGCAGGCGGCGATCGGTCGGCGGGCACGTACGGCGGGCACGTACGGCGGGCACGTGCGGCGGAACTCTGCGTCGGTCGGCGGACGCCGATCGGGAAGGCCGATGCCGCCTTCGAGCCCGGACGGAATTGTCCACGGCGTTCCCGGCGCATCTCGTGCCCTGCGGTGGGGCCGCTCCGACAGCGAGCCCCCGAGCACCCTGGACTGTCTGTCCGTGCACAACCCGCACGAGTGCCCTATGGGCCGGCGTACCGGTGACCGCTGTGACGAGGAGTGTGAGGGGCGACGGCGACTGTGCCCTGGTCCTCCTGCTGCGCGAGCAGCAGATGTGCCCCTCTGGGCGGCAGGGTCGCACTTCAGCGCAGGATCGGGGACACCGGAGGGGGAGTGCTGCGGAGGGCACGTACGGCTGATTGCGCCGCCCGCTCCACGGCCCGGATTCCGTGGGTCATGCTCCGGCTGCCGTGAGACAGGATCACGACGTAGAAGGTGCTCCCGTGTGCTTTCACCTGCCCCATGCTGTTGAGCACCCAGCGTTGGGTCTGCGAGCGCAGGAGCCAGCCGTTCTTGAGCTGCCAATGGCTGCCTGCCGCCGACACCCCCCAGTCCTGGTCGGCGTCGATCCGGCCCATGAGTGTCCGGATCAGGTTGCGTGAGGCTCCACTCAGCGGTGAATGGTCTTGGAACACAGCGGACAGCAGGACCAGCTGGTCTGCCGCAGTGGTGCGGGTCAGGCCCCAGTGGGGACCGGGCCCCGGTTGGGTGGAGGTCAACCCCAGGACTCGGTTGGCCTCGGTCAGTCCTCTGCCACCGCCGATACGCCTCCACAGGGCATCGGCGGAGTCGTTGTCACTGCTCTGGATCATCGAGGCCGCGGTCGATGCCTCCCACTCGGAGAGCGGCCGACTCTCGCGCTGGGCACGCATCAGCAGGGCCGCGAGGATGTTGACCTTCACCACGCTTGCGGTGACGTGCACCAGCGAGCCGTACACCGCGCGCCGACCGTCCCTGGTCCCCAGGACGGCGACCGACAACTGAGTGCCGCTCCCCTTTGGGATCGGATCGAGAGAGCGGGCGAGTACACGGTTCACGTCCGTTCGGGCCGGCGCCCATGTGCGGGGGCTGCCTTGCGGCGCTGTGGCCGGCTTCCCCTTCCCCGACGTCAACGGCGCCTGGTCCTTGGCCGGGGCGCTTCCAGTCCGGTCACCGGCTCCGTTCTGCGGGCCGGTCACGCAGCCCCCCATGAGCAGCATGCCTGCAGCAGAGCATGCCAGCGCCCACTGCAGCCGCCCGCGACGCCCACACGCCGTGTCGCGTCCGCACGGCCCCCGCGAAGCGGGCTCGCGGCCCATCCGCTGGGGCGAACACGTAGAACCGAGGGGATCCACAGGGAACCTCAATCGCACGACCGACGGCATGACAGGATGCCCATAGTCTTTTCCGGGGTGAGGTGCGCCGCATCTCGGCCACTCACCCCAAAGGCGCAACGTGCTCCCCGCAGGAAGCCACCTGACGGCCCCTCGGCCCGGCCCGGTGCGACTGGTCGCGACGTGCCGTATTCGTGGCTCGCCGGCAGGGCCCGGGTGCGGTGGTCGCCCTGGGCGAACTTCCTGTCGTGTGCTCGCCTTCACTCTCATGACGTCGTGGAGGTGCCGCGGCAGGCAGGCCGGGCAGGGTGCGTTCGTTGGTTCAGCGGTGGCGGCCCAGGCGCCGTGAGGCCTCGATGCCCTTGCGGGCGATGCGGCGCCCGGGCCGCCTTCGCGCAACCGTCGCGGCAGGCGGAATCATCGTCGTCCTTGCCGGCCCGTGCCGCTCTACGGCCTCCCCGGCCTGCGCCGCTGGGGTTCTCGGGACGGGGGAGCGGATCGGCGACCCGTCATCGGGGCGTCGGGGTCCGGCTGTCGTGCAGATTCGTCCCTGGGACTCCGACGGATCAGGAAAGACCGGTCCGCTGAGCAATGGGATCTACGAAGAGGCCGCGTGGGATGACCTCTCAGGCTCCGATGCCGAGCAAAGCCACTTCAAGAGGGAGGGCCGGCTGTGCGGGGAGGGCGGGGGGCTCCTGGCCGCGGCCTGCGTGCGTGGCCGGAACGGCGCACAGAGCCTTGATGCCGTCGGCGGCCCACTGCGCGTCCGTCGGCGGGAGTGACAGCGTCATGAGCCGGCCGTCGGGGAGAGCGGTCTCGAGTTTGGTCGGGTCGTTCGCTTGCATGGCAACTCACTTCCGTGGATGGGCGGGCACCATGAATATCCGGCCTCGGCTTGAAGGACGGTTGTACGAGGAAAGAAGTTCCCCCGGAGAGACCTTCGCGACGTCCTGTGTGCGGCATCGTCTGTTTTTGGTGGATGGGTTACGGGCCCGACCCGGTGCCAGGCACGGCGAGTCGACACAAGCGTGGCCTTCCGCAACCGGCCCGCATCTGTGGAGTGGTGGCGCTCTTGGGCGGCCCTGAACAGCAGGGCGAGTCGCGAGCTGGTGACACGGCCTTGTGCACCGCTGCTGCTCCGGAGGTTGCTCTTCGCCGAGTTGGGAGCATGCAGCAGCTCCGAGCCCGTCCCCATCGGCCGGCGCAACATGTCCGCTGCGCACATGGCCGGCAGGGTCAGGACACTGCCGGCCAGGAAGGCGACCCGGGCCTCAGGGAAACGGTTCCGCATCAGTTCGCTGCGGACGCGAACGTCGCCGGCAGTGGGTGTTGCCCCGGGTTCGCCGTTCGCATGACGGGGGCCGGTCGGCGGAGACGAGGAAGTCGGTCACCGTCCAGCCGTTCCCCACGTAAATCGGTACTGGTCAGGGCCTCCCGCACGTGACAATCAAGGTCCACTCACGGGAGGAACACATGAGCCAGGCATACCTGACTCTCCACGAGCTGCTGCCGCCGCAGGAGTTGACGGCAGCCCTCGATGCAGGGCACGTCACCCGCAAGCGGCACCCCGACCTGCCGCTGTCTATATACACGTACACAAGGACGTGCCAGTACGAGCGCGTGTGGAACCGGGTGACCATGCGATGCCGCGGCCTGGTCACCGATGACGCCACCGGCGAGATCGTCGCGCTTCCTCTGCCGAAGTTCTTCAACGTCGGCGAGCACGAGTCCGGCCAGCCCTACGCGCCCGCTCTCCCGGACGAGCCGTTCGAGGTGTACGACAAGGTCGACGGCAGCCTCGCGGTCGTCTTCCACTACGCGGGCCAGTGGCGGGTCGCGTCCAAGGGGTCGTTCATCAGCACCCAGGCCACCTGGGCACAGCGCCTGCTCAACGGCAGGGACACCTCAGCCCTGGTTCCCGGAGTGACCTACCTGGCCGAGATTCTGTACCCGCAGAACCGGATCGTGGTCGACTACGGCGATCGCCGTGACCTGGTGCTCCTCGCCGCCTTCGCCAAGGACGGCACGGAGATACCGCTCGCCGAGGCCTCTGCCGGCTGGAAGGGCATCGGCTCGGTCGTCACCGTCTGGCCGGCCATGCCACTCGCCGAACTGCTCGCCCTGGCCGAGTCCAACCGGCTGCCCGGCGGCCGGGCAGCCTCGGGCACCGACGCGGAGGGCTTCGTGCTCCGCTTCACGTCCGGCGTACGGGCCAAGGCGAAGCTCTCCGAGTACGTACGGCTCCACAAGGTGCTCACCGGCGTCACCGAGCGGGACATCTGGCGCAGCCACGGCATCCAGCGTTTCGTCGGACTGCCCGCCAAACAGGTGGCACAGGCGCTGGGCTGCTCGGCGGCGGACATGGAGGCGTCCGGCGGCAAACCCCTGGACGCGCTGCTGGAGCAGGTGCCCGACGAGTTCGATGCCTGGGTGCGCGACGTGATCGCGCGGATCGAGGAGGATGTGGCCGGCCGGGAACGTGCGATCGACGAGGCGTTCCGGTCGCTCGCCCATCTCGCCGGTGACCGGGGCGCCTTTGCCCGCGCAGCGCAGGCACTGCCCGACGCTGCCGTCCGACCGGCCATGTTTCTGCGCCTCGACGGGCGCCCGACCGAACTCGTCACGTACCGTTCCGTCCGGCCCGAGGCGTCCGATCCGTTCACCACCGACGAGGAGAAATGACCATGCCCGTAGTACACGTCATGACGGGGCTCCCGGCCTCGGGGAAGACGACCGCCGCGCGCCGACTGCAGGCGGAGTCCGAGGGCCGGATGCGCCGGGTGAACCTCGATGACCTGCGGGCGATGCTCGACATTCCGGCACCCGAGCGAGGCCGGTCGCACTCGCACGAGCAGACCGTGCTGGCCATCCAGGATGCGGCGGTGCGGGCGGCGGTCGATGACGGCTTCGACGTCGTCGTGGACAACACGCACCTGACTCCCCACATCCCCAAGCGGCTGAAGGCCGCTGTGGCCGGACAGGCCGCCTTCGTCGTGCACGATTTCACGGAGGTACCCGTGGAGGAATGCATACGGCGCGACGCCGGACGGGAGAGGGCGGTCGGCGAGGAGATCATCCGGATTCTTGCCGACAAGCATGTGAAGGCCAGGAAGGGCGGCTGGCAGCTCACCGAGGGGTGGCTGAACGACGAGCCTTCTGTCGAGCCTTATGTCGCCGACCAGACGCTCCCCTCGGCGGTCATGTGCGACATCGACGGCACACTCGCCATCAGGGGAGACCGGGGCCCGTACGACTTCAGCCGCTGCGACGAGGACCTGCTGAACGTGTCGGTACGGGGGGCCCTGGGCTCCTTCCGACGTGCCGACGGCGATGTCATCGTCCTGCTCTCGGGCCGGGGCGAGGAGCACCGGGAAATGACAGAGGCATGGCTGCACCGGCACGAAGTCCCGTACGACGAGCTGTGGATGCGCGCAGCCAACGACGGCCGTCGTGACGACGTCGTGAAGGCCGAACTCTTCGACCGGCACGTGCGCCACCGCTTCGCCGTACGAGTCTCGCTCGACGACCGCGATCGCGTCGTCGCCGTCTGGCGCCGCATGGGCCTGCCCACCTGGCAGGTCAACTACGGCAACTTCTAGCCCTTGCACGGGTGGAGCCTGCTCCCCCTGCAACGGGTGCCGTCATGTGGTCGCGCCGCATCGGGGAAGGAAACACGGACCCCGTTGCGGGACGAGCCACGGCCTTGTCGTGTTTCCCGGTCCCCGCACGCTGCCCCGCCCCTTGTGGCTGTGCCGTTCCAGCATGGCAGCTCGGGCGGGAACCGTTCGCCGAAGTCCTCAGGTCAGACGTCGGACGACGGGGAGGCGGGCCACGGGACGGTGGTCTCGGCTGCGACCTCGTAGTCGACGCCGGGAACGTCCCAGCCGTAGAGCCGGCCGACCTGGTCGCGGAACCAACCAGTGTCCGCGCTGCTGGCAATGGTGTCGGTGTCGACCTGGTCCCACGCGGCGCGGACGGCAGCCTGGACCCCGGGATCCATCTCCCAGTCGTCCAGCCGGATACGGTCTTGGTCGTCCCGGTCGAGTTCGGCGCCACCGGCGAGCTGGTTCCACAGGGCCGCTGCCTGGTCGACGGTGGCCTGCCAGCGGTCACCGGTAACGCGGTGAAGGATGCTGGTGTAGAGCGCGATGCTCGGGATGGCGGTGGAGGCCTGGGTGACGGCCGCGCCCGCGACGACGGTGTAGGCGTGGCCTGTGCCCTTGAGCCGGGTGTTGAGGGCGCGGGCGGTGTCTTCCAGGTGCTGCTTGGCGGCGCCGATGGTTCCGGCCCGGTAGATGGGGGCGGTGATGTCGGATCCGACGTACGAGAGGGCGACGGTCTGGAAGCCGTCGGCGAGCAGGCCTTTGGACTGCAGGGTGTCGATCCACATCTGCCAGTCGGTGCCGCCCATGACCTGCACGGTCGCCTCGCGCTCGGCCTCGTCCGCGGCCCGCAGGTGCAACTCGCCGATCTGCGGGACGCCGTCCTCGAACACGAGGGTCTTGGCCCGGTAGTCGGTGCCCAGCGGTTTGATGACGGACTGGTGGACCTCGCCGGTCAGCGGGTCCGTGCGACGCGGGGCCGCGATGCTGTGGATGAGCAGGTCGATCTTGCCGAAGCGGGCGGCCAGCTGGTCGGCAGCCTCGTCCTTGACGCTGTCGGAGAAGGCGTCGCCGTTGAGGAAGGTGAAGTCGGCGCCGGCCTCGGCGGCGAGTTCGGCGGTCCGCGCGGTGCGGTACCAGCCCGCGCTGGCGGTGCGGCGCTCGGTCGCCGCGGACTCGAAGGCGATGCCGAGTCCCCGCATCCGGTGGGCGCGTAGGCCGACCAGGGTCGCCGCAAGTCCGTAGCCGGCGCTGGAGCCGATGACGAGGGCGACCGGGCCTGGCCGGTCGCCGGCAGGGTCCGGTGTCCGCTGCCACATGTGGTCGACCACCGCTTTGCAGCCGGTCGGATGGCTGTTGACGTAGAGGTAGCCGCGGTTGGCGGGCTTGATCTCGCGGAGGCTCACTCGTGGGTCCTTCGGGTGCGGGGATCGTGATTGCCGCGGCAGTGAGCGCTTCCACGCAGCGGCGGACGTCGTCGACGGTTTCCAGCTGGCCGGTGGCTTCGTCGGGGACGACGATGCCGAACGCGCCCTCCGGGGCAGTGACCGGGCGAGGCTGTCGATGCCCCGGGTCTCGCTCCGGATGGGCTCTGCTCACATCCTCGGTGAGCATGGTCCGACCGGGGATGTTGATCTTCGCCAGAAGTGGCCGCAGATTCTTGTCGGTGTCCTGTTCGGTCAGGTCACGGCGTTCGACGAACGATCAGCACACCGGGCACGGTCTCAGTGCCTTGCGCTGGGCTGCGCTGAGCCGGTCGGACCTGGCGGTGATGGTGTAGGAGCCCGACTGGGAAAACGGGGGCGAGGGAATGGAAGCTGTTTCTGAAACGGCGGTGGGCACCGACCATGCGCAAGTCCAACGCGTGCTCGACCGGGCGGTGGTCGAAGGGGGGATTCCGGGCATCCTCGCCGAGGTCAGTAACGGTGAAAAACGCTGGTTCGGCACGGCCGGGGTCGCCGACACCGCAAGCGGCAGGAAACGCCTGCCGCAGGACCGGTTTCGCATCGGGAGCATCACCAAGACGTTCATCGCAACCGTCGTGCTGCAACTCGTGGCCCAGCACAGGCTGGACCTCGACGACACAGTGGAGCAGTGGCTGCCCGGTCTGGTCACCGGCAATGGCCACGACGGCAGGCGCGTCACCGTCCGGCAGCTGCTCAATCACACCAGCGGAATCTTCAACTACACCCAGGACCAAGGGGCGCTGAGTCAGTACGAAAGCTACAGCCCGGGTCGGCTTGTGCAGATCGCCATGTCCCATCCGGCCGCTTTCGAGGCGGGCACCTCGTGGGCCTACTCCAACACCGGCTACATTCCGGCCGGGATGATCGCGGAACGGGTGACCGGCCAGGCCCTCGCCGACGAGATCGCCCAGCGGATCACCGGTCCACTCGGCCTGGCCGGGACCTCCCTGCCGCGCGGCACGGACCCGACGATCGAAGGTCCGCACGCACGGCACTACACCAAGCTGCATGAGGCCGATCCCGAAGCCGAAGTGCACGACGCAACCGAGATGGAGACAACCCCCTACTGGGCAGCCGGCGGCATGATCTCCACAACGGAGGCCCTCACTCAGTTCTTCGGCGCACTGCTCGGCGGCCGGCTCCTCCCACCCGATCAGCAACGGGAGATGTTTTCCACCGTCCCAACCGTGAACTGGCTTCCCGACACCACCTACGGCCTCGGCATCTCCTCCCTGACGTTGCCGGGCGGCACAACGGTCTGGGGCATGGGCGGCGCCATCTTCGGTTCGTGGTCCTGCACCTACGGCACTCGCGACGGACGGCACCTGGTTGCAATCAACACCAACGGCGACTGGACCACCGGTGGCTGGGACGACCCGATCGGCATCTTCACCGACGTGCTCCGGGCAGAGCTCTGCATCGGCAGCTCTCCGACACCGTAGTCGGCAGAAGTCCACCCGCTGAACGGCATGGCCATGTCGGCGGCCCCGGAGTCCGGCGAGTCGCTGCGGACCGCCGTACCGTCCGGCGCGTGGTGGCCGGATGTCGCTGTGCCCAGGCTCGGGACGATCCCGAGGGGACGGCCTGTCGAGCTCGGGCTCGATGAAGGGCTGCACCAGTGAGGAGGGGAGCGTCCCTGAGCCCGGGCCGGCTGCGTACGCAGGCATTTCGGGGCAAGATGATCACTATGCGCGGAGCCGGAGTCCCGGAGTCCGCGGGAAGGGACGTTGCTCTGTGGCAGCGGAGCGTTTCGGCGTGTAACGTCGACGCAGATGTCGTGGTTCCGCAGTACCTGCCCGCGCTCCGGTGCGGGCGTTTTGCTGTGCAGTGTGCGTGGACCAGGGCAATCACCTCCGGGTCCGCGCGGTGCGGATCCGGTCTCGACTGAGAGGCACGGGCATGGCCAGCGGAACTGTGAAGTGGTTCAACTCTGAAAAGGGCTTCGGTTTCATCGCGCAGGACGGCGGTGGCCCCGACGTCTTCGCGCACTACTCCAACATCAACTCGAGCGGCTTCCGTGAGCTCCAGGAGGGGCAGGCCGTCACTTTTGACATCACGCAGGGCCAGAAGGGCCCGCAGGCGGAGAACATCACCGTCGCCTGATCACGGCTGAACGTCGCCGGGCCCTGGAGCAGTCGCTCCGGGGCCCGGGGGTGCGCAGGCCCTGCATCTCCTGCCCTCACGACTCGCAGGGGGCTCCCGGCCACAGCCTCCGTGGGCTCTCGCACCGAGCGTGCCCCGCGCTCCGGCCCCTGCAGCACCATCAGGCCGCGACGGCACAGCCGAAGCGGGCGGCGGACCATAGAGGCCGTAGGCCGTATGGAGAGAGGCAGCCGCCGCGGTCCCGATGAGGCCGGCGACGACGATCGGGAAGTCCACCCTCAGAGACCATGGGCGATGCCGCACCATGACTCATCTCGGCCACCTGACAGAGCTCGCCCGCAGGGCCTGGGGCCGAAGGCGCCGCAGGATCAGTCCGCACAGCTTCCGGCGGAGCCCCAGCGCACGAAGTCCTGGCCTCCTTCACCGCCGACGACGGCCACTGCGTACTGCGCGTAGCGCCATTCCCTGCGGGTCCGGGATTCGCTGAGAACAGCCTGACAGGCTGTGTCGGCGGCAATGGCTGCCCACCTGTTCCGTGTGCTCCGGTCCCAGTCGCGCTTGTTGGCCCACACATACATGACGGCCTCGTCGGGGGCGAAGCCGACGGACATGTTGTGGTGGCCGAGCCGACCGGGGTCGTTGGAGAGGCGGGAATTGCCCTGCCACTCCGAGATGATGGCGTTGGCCGCTCGGTCGGCAACGCGGATCTCGTTCTTGTCCGTGCTGGGGATGTGTGCCTGTTCCAGGCCCGACCCGGTGGGCTGCCACCACGAGTCCTGTCCTTCGGCGGGGACGGTGCGGTCCTGGACCGACGTGCTGCACGCGGTGTTGGTGCGAAAGTCGTCCTCCCACACGACGCTCGGCCCGTCCTTGCGCACGGTGTCCACCACGACGTACTCGTTGTAGCGGAAGCCAGGGTAGGACTCGGTGAGGTCCCGCAGGCCAAGACAAGCCATCTCGGCGATTTCCTGCACTGCCACCGGGGAGAGTTCCTGGCCGCTGGTTGCGATGTACACCTCCCCTCTGGGTTCGTGGAAGGTGATCCTGCGGTCGAAGTCGGGGTAGGCGACGGGGTCCAGCCAGGCCCCTGTTCCCATCGCTCCGGGGACGTCGTTCTCGGCCGGGGTCCTGGCCGGCCGTGACTCCTTCCACATGGCGATGGATGCCTCGCCCGGATCGCCCTTTGCCGCACCGGTCCGGCTGTCGCTCCGGACTGCGCCGGGAGTGCTGTTCGTCGCGTCCGCAGCCCGGCTGGGAACGGGGACACCCGCGGAGCTCTTCCCCGCATTGCCGCTTGTCTGGGAGAGAAGACCGCCGGCGAGAGCCCCGCCCAGGGCAGCGGCTCCGATGAGCACGGCGACTGTTCGGCCCTTGCGCCGGCCGGCGGGAGCGCGCCACGTCGGGTCGTCCAGGGCAGGCATGTCCCACTCGCCGATGACGAGGTCGTCGATCACGGTCGGCTCCGGTCCGGCACCCCCCACGGGCACGACCTGTGTCGTCAGGGAGGCGAGGAACTCCGAGCACTCCTCAGCGGCAGCGACGGCGGTTATCCGTTCCCTGGGATCCTTCAGCAGCGACTTCTCCACGATGCTGCGCAGCTCTGCCGGGACACCGTCGAGGTCGGGGTCGCCGGACATGATGCGGAAGGCGACGATGTCGGGCGCCCCGGTACCGAATGGGAGGCGTCCGGTCGCTGCGTAGGCGAGGAGTGTGCCCCAGGCGAACATGTCGCCGGCCGGTCCTGCTGTGCCGGTGCGGTAGTGCTCAGGGCTGATCCAGCCCGGTGTGCCGGTCATGACGCCGGTGCGGGTCACGCTGGTGCCGTCGGTCGCGTGCGCGATACCGAAGTCCAGCACGCGCGGTCCGGCCGGGGTGAGGATGACGTTCTGCGGTTTCACGTCCCGGTGCACCACTCCCGCCCGGTGGATTGCGGCCAGCGCCTGCGCGGTACCGGTTGCGAAGGCGCACAGCATGCCGCCACTCAGCGGGCCGTGTTCGGACACGTGCTGGTTCAGGGTCGGGCCCGGGGCGTACTCGGTCGCCAGCCATGGGGTGTCGGCTTCAGGGTCTGCGGCGTGCAGCGGTATCAGGCAAGGTCCCTGCACGCGGGTGGAGAGCTGTACCTCACGGCGGAACCGAGCCCTGAACTCGGGGTCTTCGGCCTGTGCCGCATGGATGACCTTGACCGCGACCCGCATCCCGGCCGGGTCGAGACCGGCATGGACGATGCCCATTCCGCCCGCACCGAGACGGCCGATGATCCGGTAAGGGCCAACCCTGGACGGGTCGCCGGGGCGGGCAGGCAGAACCCGACCGCCAGAGCCAGCAGCGCTCACAGAACTTCCTTCTATGCGGTTGAAGGTTTGAGAGTAGGCGCACGCAGGGCCGGAGTGCCCGCCGAATCATCAAGTCGATGGACATGAGCTGCGACTCGGCCGAACAGGTCCGGCGTCTGAGGGTCACTAGGAGGGCAGGCACAGCGGGCGACCTCCCTCGCGCACCCGTAGCGGGTGGGTACCCACCTCCCTGCCGCGCGCCCTCGGTGCCGCCATCACCTCCGACACACCCGTCCATACCCGTCGGCCGACGCAGCGGGCCCGTCCGTCACCGCCCCGACGGGGCGCGCCGGTCCGGCACCGGCTGCGTGTCGGGGTCCGGGCGCGACGGCGACACCCCCGGCTCGGCC
Organism: Streptomyces sp. NPDC043861; assembly: GCF_056435905.1. Classification (NCBI taxonomy): domain Bacteria; kingdom Bacillati; phylum Actinomycetota; class Actinomycetes; order Kitasatosporales; family Streptomycetaceae; genus Streptomyces; species Streptomyces sp. NPDC043861. The sequence continues at coordinate 85,180 of NZ_JBWKDP010000007.1, forward strand.
GGGGGTGTCTGAAGGGGTGCCTCAGTGGTCGGAGTAGCTGAAGTCTCCAACGGTCCAGCTGCTGACCTCTTTGATCGCGACGCGGTACATCCCGCCGGTCTCGGGGATTCCAATGCTGCCTTGGAGGATCCGGGCGACGTGGAAGTGCAGATGCGTCGGCGGCTCGCCGCGGTCGGGTCGGCCCTGTGTCCGGGCGCTGGTGAAGACGCCGGCGAATGGGCCGAGGCGGTCCGAGTCCCTCAGGACTTCCGACACACGCTGCCTCCAAACGGCTTCGGGAGCCAGCCGTCCGGTGATGACAGCGCCGCTGGTGACCACGGTCAGGGACATCTGATTGCTCTGCTCGGATTCCACCATGGTGGCGATGTCAACGAGCAGTTCGTCGGTGTTCGACATGAGCCGATTCTATTCGGGGGTGTGGTTGCCCGACCGGGGGCCCGTTCGAGCAACCTGGACGTGCCGACGCTCCTGCAGGGGCACAGAGGCTCGAGTCGTGGCCGGTATCGGTGCCGGTTTCGGGGCGCCGGGCGGACGGTGCCGGAGCGAGCCCCGCTGCGAAGCCCGGTCGTGTCGATCGTCGGCGCAGGCTCGGCCGCCGGCCCCTGAGCGACCTGGTCGCGGCTCGGGCCAGACCCGTTGGGAATGCCAGGAGGCATGGGGCCGCACGGTCGAACTGCTGAGGTGGACCGCCTCCGGCCGGCGCCGCCGCCCCCGCCCTCACCGTCCTGCAGCTGCGCGACGTCGTCACGATGCGCGTCGCCGCCGGTCGGAGGAATGAACGAGCCCCGGGGCCCTGGCCGGCTCGGACTCCGATTACCCCTGTTCCCTGGTCGTTCGACAGGATGGGTGCCATGACCGAAATTCAGACCCCTCGCCTCATCCTCCGCCGTTGGCATGACGACGACCTGGTTCCCATGGCAGAGATCAACGCGGACCCTCAGGTCATGCAATGGGTCGGTGACGGTTCGGTCCTCGACGTGGACCACACGGCCGAGGCCATCGAGCGATGGGAGGAGGAGTGGGATGACGAAGGCTTCGGTCTCTTCGCCGTCGAGCTGCTTGCCTCGGGTGAGCTGGCCGGATTCACCGGGCTGTCCGTGCCCGAGTTCCTGCCGGAGGTGCTGCCGGCCGTGGCGATCAGCTGGCGGCTCGGCCGGCAGTTCTGGGGCCAGGGGTACGCGTCCGAAGCCGCCCACGCCGCGATGGAGTTCGCGCTCCAGGACCGCGGCCTCGACCGCCTCGTCAGCATCGCCCGGGTGGGTGACGACGCCTCCGAGAACGTGATGCGAAAGCTCGGCATGGTTCCGGAGCGCGATACCACGCACCCGGTGTATGACTTTCCGCTGCGCGTTCACGCCATCGATCTCACCGAGTTCCAGGCATGAAACCACTCGGTCGAGGACCGTCGTCGATGCGCCATCGCCAAGTGAGTGGAGAGGGCTGCCCCGGCCCGGTCAGGTGACCGGATCGTTGCCGGGTCGGCGGCTGGCGAGGCGATCTCTCCAGCCCGTACATGATCGATCCGGCGGCACTCGTGGCCGGTGTCCCGCACGCAGAGCAGGATGCCTGCACGCACGATCACCCTCACCGCCGCCGACGCCTACCGGCCGGTCCTGCTGCTCGTGCCTTCTCCAGCATCGGACCGGGATGGTGTGCTGTGACCGCATGGATTCGTCGGGTGAGCCCGGCGCAGGGGGCGTCGCCCCGTCTAACCGCCATGGCGGGGACGGCGGTGGAGGCGGCCGAGTGTCCGGCTTGAAAAATGGCTGTAGGCTTCGACGCCGCTGGGGCCCGAATCGAGGGGGTACGGGCACCGGCCCGTTCCGGGCGCCGGATCAAGGAAGGTTCCCATGAACGCAAAGCCGTCAGCGCCTGGGCGCTTCGGTGCAGGCAGCACCCACAGGTCCGCGGCCCCACAGCGCGAATTCACGGCGGAGACGTCCACCCCGGGCTTGCCGCCCGCCGAGTCCTTCGCCGAACTGGGGCTGCCGCCGGAGCTGGTGGAGACGATGACCGGCCTCGCGGTGAAGGAACCGTTCCCGATCCAGGCGGCCGCCTTGCCCAACGCGCTGGCCGGCCGGGACGTCCTTGGCCGCGCACGGACCGGATCGGGCAAGACCCTCGCTTTCGGGCTGGCACTGCTCGCTCGTACGGCAGGCCGACAGGCGGAGCCGAAGCGACCGCTCGGGCTGGTCCTCGTACCGACTCGAGAACTCGCGCAGCAGGTGAGCGACGTGCTCGAACCGTACGCGCAGGCGCTGAGGCTGCGGCTGGCGACGGTGGTCGGCGGCGTGTCGCTCGGGCGGCAGGCGCTGAGGATCCGGGCCGGCGCCGACGTGGTCATCGCCACTCCCGGCCGACTGGCCGACCTGGTGGCGCGCCGGGACTGCCACCTGGATCAGGTGCGGATCACGGTGTTGGACGAAGCGGATCAGATGTGCGACATGGGCTTCCTGCCGCAGGTCTCGGAGATCCTTGACCAGGTGCGCTCCGATGGGCAGAAAATGTTGTTCTCGGCCACGCTCGACCGAAACGTCGACCAACTGGTCCGGTGCCACCTGCACGACCCGGTACTCGCTTCGGTCGACCGGTCGGCGGGCGCGGTCACGACGATGGAGCACCACGTGCTGCACATCCACCCCGCCGACAAGTATGCGACGGCCACCGAGATCGCGGCGCGGGACGGCCGGGTACTGATGTTTCTGGACACCAAGCACGGCGTGGACCAGTTCACCCGCCATCTGCGGGGCAGTGGCGTACGGGCCTCCGCCCTGCACAGTGGGAAGTCACAGCCGCAGCGCACGCACACGCTCGCACAGTTCAAGAGCGGTGACATCACGGTGCTGGTGGCCACCAACGTTGCCGCACGCGGCATCCACGTCGAAGCGCTCGACCTCGTCGTCAACGTGGATCCGCCCTCCGACCCCAAGGACTACCTCCACCGAGGCGGGCGCACGGCACGTGCGGGCGAGTCCGGGAGCGTGGTCACCCTGGTCACCCCGAACCAGCGGCGCGATGTGAACCGGATGCTGTCCGACGCCGGGATCCGACCGACGGTCACACAGGTGCGCTCCGGTGAGGAAAAACTGACCAGCATCACCGGAGCGAAGCGCCCACCGGCCGGGGACAAACCCAAGAGCGGCAACGCCCCCTTCCGTGGCCTGGGCACTCGACCGGGCCGCGGCGCAAAGGAATCCCGCAAGACCACGGAAGCCCGCAAGGTCGCAGAGGCACGCAAGGCGGCTCGGGTACGCAGGGGCCAGTGACGACCGAGCGGTCACGCGATCGGGCGACGCTGCCGAGGTCGGCTCGGCCGGCCACTCATGGCGAGCGCCCGACAGCAGCGGCCCGGCATCCACAACGGGCCATGGGATGATCTTGGAATCTTCTGCCTGGCCGGTCGCTGCTCGGGTCACTCTCGCCGGTGAGGGTGGGTCGTCGTCCTGTCCGAGGGAGGGGATCCCAGCTCGATCGAGCGGCAATCAGTCATGCAGGCAGCCGTCACGGTGCGTGAGGGTGCGATCCGCTTGAGTTCAATGATCGTTTCGGCTGGATATGATGGCTTTCGTGATGAAATCCGGACGTTACCGGAGCCGTCGTCCCCCCCACAGCGGCCGGTGGGAAGCTGCCCTGCTGTCACCGGTGATCCTCACCGTCCTCATCGCCGGCCTGGCATTCTCCACACCGCGCGAAATTGCCTTCAGCCGCCTTCTGCCCGCCGCACCCGCCCTCGCCGCCGCGATGTGGCCCGTTCTCCCCACGATCCTGCTGGGGACGTTCTGTCTGCTCGTCATGATCGGCCTCAGCTTCTTCTACACCGACCTGGGGACCCCGTACACGGCCGCTGCGATCGTCGCGGTCACCTTGGCGGCCGCCTATGCAAGCCATGTCCGGCTCCAGCGGGAGGAGACGCTCTTCCACGTCCGGCTCGTCGCCGATGCCGCGCAGAAGGTGCTGCTGCGCCCCTTGCCGCGCCGCATCGCGGACCTCGAGGTCGAGTCGCTGTATGTGGCGGCCCAGGAGGAGGCCCGGATCGGCGGAGACTTCTACGAGGCGGTCGACACACCGTACGGGGTCCGGCTGCTCATCGGTGACGTACGCGGCAAGGGCCTGTCCGCGGTGGGGGCGGCTTCGGCAGTGATCAGCTGCTTCAGGGAGGCCGTGTACGAAGAAGCTGACCTGAGGGGCATCGTCCGGCGCCTGGAGACCAGCATCATCCGCCACAGCGCCGCCTTCCCCACCCAGGATCTCCAGGAGCGCTTCGCCACCGCCATTCTCGCCGAGATCCCGCACGGCAGCGGCCACGTCAAAATTCTCAACTGCGGACACCCCCCGCCCCTGCTCGCCCACCGCGGGGAGATCCTCGTCCTGGAACCCACCACTCCATCGCCGCCCCTCCATCTCGCGATGCTGATCGGGGACCACTACTACGTCGACACCGTCCCCTTCTCCCCGGGCGACCAACTGCTGCTCTACACCGATGGCGTAACGGAGACGCGGGACCACAGCGGTGAGTTCTACCCGCTGCCGGACTGGATGCGGCGGCAAGCCCTGTCCCCGCCCCGCGAGCTGCTGGACCGGCTCCATCGGGACCTGATCAGGTACAGCAGTGGAAGGCTCGACGACGACATCGCGGCACTCGCGGTGCGGTGTTCGATGGCACAGGAGTACCCCGCTTAGAACTCCTCACGGAATGACTCCCTGGGCCACGCGTCGGGCCCTGGGGATGGGTTCCCAGCGGCTGTGGATGCGGTGCCTCTGCCCCTGGACATCGTCGAGCAGGGCCACCCGGCGGCGAAGGACATCCATCCCGGCCAGGCCGGCCTCGGACTGACGGTCCCGGGGGCGGGTGGCGCTGCTGTGCGGGGTGCTCACCACCGGTCCGCACCCCAAGGCTCCGCCGGCCACTGGTGCACAGCCCCGGCGGCACCCTGGGCTTCCGGGGCGGTCCCGCTGCGGTGTCCTGGCGAGTCACCCGCCGGGTGGGCACGCCCGCGTTCGCGAGGATGTCGCGTGCCGGTAGTGCGACGCTCTGGGCGGCGGTCAGGCCGGAGGCCGCCAGGTGGCGTCCACGACCCGAAGACCGGCTGCATACCCTGCACGGTCCGGTAGTCCGATGGGCTGCTGTCCCAGGCGCTGGGCGGTGGCGTCGCCCTGCACATACGCGGTCAGGTTCTGCATCCCGGCACGTCGATCCCGGCCACGACTTTCTCACACGATCGCCCGGAACCCGGCTGTGCACGGCAGCGGCCTCCCGCTTCGAGCTCGCCGATCGCTCTCGCATCCTCATCGAGACGTAGCCATCACGGAAGCGCGGTCACCAGCTTGCATTTCCCCACCTCCGTTCAGGGTTGGGCCGTTGCTGCTCACTCGGGCTGCCTACCCTGGGGCGCCGGCCCGCTGAGGCGGGCGCGGCATGACGTCGCAGGTGGTTCTAGCCTCGGCCGCGGATCATCGACATCAGCAGCCCGTGGGTTTCGGCATCGGCAGCGACGACAAGTCCGCGGCCCGTCTGTCCGATCGGGGCGCCGTCGATCCCGGTGACTGCACAGCCGGCTGCCCGGCACAGAGCGATGCCGGCGGCGAAGTGCACGCTCCCGGAGAGTTCGCCGCCATCGGTGACGTACGCGGCACGCCTGCCGGCGGCGACCCAGGCCAACGCCAGCGTCGTGGACACGACGCGCGGCCGGAACCGTTCGACGAACCTGGAGTGGCCCAACAGGTCCACGGCCCGGAAGCCGGGCGCGCTCGGGAACGGCGGATCCAGATTGACGTCCACCAGTCGGGTGGCGGACGTGGGCGTGAGCTGCACGTCGGCCCCGTCCTGCCGCATCCTGGCGGTCTCACCGTCAGTGAAGAAAACCTCGCCACTGAACGGGTCGGCCACCGCTGCGGCTCCGTCGCGCAGGGCCACGTTGACCGCCACCAGCATGTTGCCGACGGCATAGTTCAGTGTGCCGCACAACGGATCCACCAACCACTGACGCACGGCCTCGGCGGCACCCTGCTGCCCGCCCTCCTCGCCCAGCACCGCATCAGTGGGTCGAGCGGAACGGATGACGCCGAGGATCGTCTTCTCGGCCTCGAGGTCGGCGGCGGTGGCGAAGTCCCCGGCTCCCTTGTCGATGCGGGTCAGTCGCCGCCCGTACATCGTGCGCACCACGTCCGCGCCGGCACGTGCCGCAGCTATCGCAACCTCAGCATCGTCAAGGCTCGTGTGTGCGTTGATCATGTCGTGCAGAATACCGGCGGCAGCCGTCAGCACGGCCAAACCGGCATCGACCCGCCTCCGCTTCGGAGGCGGCGTGACTCACCCTCCTGCGCGAAGTGTGGTCGACGGTCGGCACTCTTCCGCCCGTCGCAACCCTTGTGACTGCTCAAGGAGTCGGAACTGTCTCGCTGCGGGAAAGTGATGGTGAACATGGCCCGGTGGACGGGGCGGAACTCCTTGTGCCCACCGCAACTTCACGTGCGTGCCCTACCTGACTGAGTCGGCCGGGGGCCGTCTTGCCCGAGGCCGACCCCCGTACCTGCCCACGCCTTGTTCGGAAACCGGGGCGCTTTCAAGGCCTGGTCATGGGAAACGGGGGCACACGACTCTCATCACCTCGAAAGGAGCTGAGCATGCTCGCCATTGTCGCGGCAGTGCTGTTCTTCATGGCCTTCCTGATCAATGCCGCCGAGATCGGGACCAACGAAGCGTTCTCCTCGGTGAACGTCATGCTGCTGGGCCTGGGGCTCCTGGCCCTGCACATCGCGGGGATCGGCTCCACGTGGCGATCCGGCCGGGCCCGCCGAGGCTGACGGTGAGCGGGGGAGCGGGCCCCGTCATGACGATGAGCCACCCCAACTCGCCGAGATACGCGCGCGGCATGACGCCAGGACTCCCGCGCCCACCATCACCAGGTGATCCACCGGGAGCAGCGTCGTCGGCCGACCACCACCCGTACAGCGGACCCAGCCCCGCGTGTCGGAGCAATCCGTCACGGACGACGAAACGATCAGGAGGACACAATGACTTCGCTCATGACGACGGCCGCCGCGGACGCCTCAGCGGCTCCCGCATGGCTGCACGTGGCGGTGATGGCCCTGGCTGTGCTTGTCCTTCTCCACAGCCTGGCCAGGCACAACAGCTGACCGCCATCCTCCGGGCGGACTCCGGTTCTCCTCGGCGTTCGTGCACGAAGCGCGGTCTCGCGACCGTGGCGTCATGGCTTCGTCCCAGGAGGACGGTCCGCCAGTGCTCAGGGGCGAGTCCGCACGCCGCGGTCAATCCGACGGCCCGCGCACCGGATTCAGCGCCGTTCACACCGACGCTGCCCCGGCACGTGCGAGGACGACGCAACTGCTATGTAACTGGCCGGAGTTGCGGGCACCACGCCCACGTACCGGCCCGATCGGAACGCTACCGGGCGTCCCGCGCGAGCACCGGACCGCTCCACCGCGCGGGCGGGCCATATGAGGCCTGCACGGGCAACGCCCTTGTCGAAGAGGTGTTGGTGCCGCATCCGGCGGCAAGCCTGGTGACCAGCTTGCGGTGCGGACCGAGAAGATTCACGTCCCAGTAGCGACGGTCGTACCCGATACCGATCGCCACGATGTCCCGGCGCATCAGGACCTTGAAGAACGCGTTCGTGGGGTCCGGGTCGGTCGCCTTGTCCGCGAAGTACCCGTCGTGGTCGTAGCCGAACGCCATGGACTCGGCGATGAGGCTCGAGTACAGACCCGCTCCGGACATCCGGGTCCGCAGGTCGTGGCCGTTGCTGCCGACCGAGGTCAGTCGCCGCATGGTCGCCATGTCCTTGGCGTGGGAACGTCCGACCTCGCCGGCCCGGTCGGAGACACGCAGGCCGGGCAGGCCACGGGAGACGCGTTCCTTGTTGATCTCGCAAACGATCCAGTCGACGTTCGGGTAGTACGACTGCCGCACATCCGACCGTCCCGCCGTGGCGGAAGGTGACGGCGCGCCGGCCGCTTGCGCGGGGACGGCGGCTCCGAACAGGACGGCAGCGGACAGTGCCGCCGACAGGGCCGAGACCAGGCTCTTCGCCGAGACCAAACTCTTCATGGGGGATCCTCCCGGTGCGCGCAGTGCAAACGAGCGTCGCGTTGTGGATGCGGCCCACGGTGGCATGTGCCCGGACGCGCGACCGACGCAGACACGCCGGGATCACCTGCATCAGCGATGAGGTACATCGAGGGCGGTGCGCGCCCCCTGGGCTTGCGGGGAACGCGGCCCATTGTGGGCGCCGCCCCCGCTACCTTTCCGCCGTGGATGCGCAAGGGGGGTCGTGCTCCCCGCGGTCGCCTGCCTGCGTGACATGGACCTCGGTGCCGGGGTGGCCGATTCACAACCGGCCTCGGGGAACATCGGTACAGCGGTTGGCGCTGAGATTGATCATGGTCTGGTCGGTGCGAGGGTGCTGACGCGGTTCTCGTACTCGTGGCGGGTCTTGCGCTGGGCCGGAACCGCCGGCGCGCCAGGGCCGCCGTCGAGCGGCTGGCAGCGGGCGAGGAGTCCGAGGTGCACGGCGCTAACGCGCAGGGTGTAACCCTGTCCACGTCCTACGGTCACCCCCTGGTCGAGCGCGTCCCGCTCGGTGGGGTCCAGTTCGGTGCTGCGGAGGAAGTCGGCGACCTTGCCCGGCATGTCGAGGGTGACCGGCAGCTCCGGCACCGGGGAGTTCTCCTCGATGGCGGCCTGGTCGGGCAGGAGGTCGGCGACGGCCGTCCGGATCGCGCCGCGGCTGACGCCGTGGTCGCGGGCGAGGGCGGCGATGGACCGGCCTTCCAGGTACGCGGCGCGCACGGCCTCGGTCTTGCGGCCGTCACGGCGGGGCGGCGCCCGCCCTTGCTGCCCGGAGATGTGCACGGTGTCGCCCGGCCGCGCGTAGTCGAGGAGCGCGCGGAACTTCGGGCGCTGGAGGGGGTGGAGGCGGCTGGAAATGCCCGGGCCTTCCTCGAAGACGACCGGTCCTCGATCCCGGCCTCGTTCTGGACGAGGTTCTGCCGGGCGGTCGACTGCTGGTCGGTCGAGACCCGCTTGTAGACCAGGTTGGGGTGCCGGTAAGAACCGTGTCAGCAGCCGCAAACGGCGGCGCTACTCTGCCGATGTTGCAGGTCAGGGCAGTTCGGTTGTGGCTGTCACCTCGGCAATCGCGTGTCGGTCACCAATCGGGAACTCGTCGGCGAGCACAGTGGGGTGCGGGTCCGCCGCGCTGCCCGGGATCCGGTCCCCTTCGCGCTTTGAAGGAGCGTCATGCGTGGGCGTTTGATCAGTTCACTGGTGACGGCCGCCATGGCCCTCGGGAGTCTGGCCGCTGGTGCCACGACGGCACAGCCGCTGACCTTTTCGCCCGACGACGGCCCCCGGTCGACGCGCACGATCGGTGCGGGCGGTGGCCAGGGGGCGACGGCCCGGCGGGTCTGTCCGGACACGCCTGATCCCGACCAGGCGTTCTGCCTGGCGATGATCCGGACCGATGTGCCGACGACGCGGGTCCTCAGGGCGGGCCAGCAGCCGTCCGGTCTCTCGCCGCAGGGCATCCAAAGCGCCTACGACCTGCGCCGGCACGGCGGGAGCGGGCGAAGGGTCGCCATCGTCGTCGCCTTCGACTACCCCACTGCCGAAGAGGACCTGGCGGTCTACCGCCGCACCTTCCACCTGCCACCCTGCACGACAGCCAACGGGTGCTTCCAAAAGGTGTACTCGACCGGCGTCAAGCCCGCCACCAGCCCCATCTGGGCTGTTGAGGCCGCCCTCGACATCCAGGCCGTCAGTGCGGCCTGCCCGGACTGCGAGATCACCCTCGTCGAGGCTCCCAATGACCAGTTCGTCGAATCTCTCCTTGCGGCAGTCGATGTAGCCAGTTCCCTGCCAGGCGTAACGGCCGTGAACGGCAGCTGGGGCCTCCCCGAGCAACCGGCCGAGCTGGAGCTCGACTTTCTCTTCCGTCCCGGCATCGCCTACACATTCGCATCAGGCGACACCGGAGGCCAGACGTTCTACCCTTCCGTCTCCCCGAACGTCACCTCGGTGGGCGGAACCAGCCTGATCCCCGCGCATCACGGCGATGGCTGGGCCGAAAGCGGCTGGGTCGGCTCCGGAGGCGGCTGCTCGCTGTACGAGCCCAAGCCGTCCTTCCAGCACGACCTGTTGTGCCCCACCACCCGCGCCACACCGGATGTCTCCGCAGTCGCCGACCCCGCCACCGGCCTGGCCGTGTACGTCACGGGCGCAGCCCCCGACGTTCCCCCCGGCTGGTATGTCATCGGCGGCACCAGCCTCTCCGCCCCGCTGATCGCCGGCATGTACGCCCGGGCCGGCCGGCCCGGTCCGGCCGACCGTCCCAACGCCTACCCCTACGCGCGACCCAGGTACTTCCACGACATCGTCACCGGCTGCGCCGGCGCCTTCTGCGCGATGCCGGGATACGACCTGGTCACCGGCATCGGCACACCCCACGGCGTCCGCGGACTGCGAGCCCACACGGGGGGACACGGCCGAGCGGAGCGCGTCGCGTCGGTCGCGGAGCAGAGGTGAGTCGGTTTTCGGGCACATGCTTGTAGATCGTGTTCCTGCTGACGCCCAAGGGCTTCGCAATGAGGGGCCATACGGAAGACCCTCGCCGTTTGCGGCTGGTGACGATCCTGCTGGCCAATTCCGTTGCAGGTCGGTTGTGATGCTCGTTGGTCGTGTAGCGGTCGTGCTCTTCCGTCTGTGGCCGCGGAGTGGGGTGTGGGGTGTCTATGCGTGCGCGGCCGTGGCCGCAGGTGCCGGATACGACCGGGCGGGCAGCGCGGGCCGCGGCGGCGAAGGGGCCGTATCCGTTGGCGATGCGGGTCCGCGACGAGCTCGGCGAGCTGTTCGCGGATGTCGAGTTCGCCCAGGCGTTCGGGGTACGAGGCCGGCAAGGGTAGTCACCAGGGCAGCTGGCACTGGTGACGGTGCAACAGTTCGCCATCGTGCCGTCCCCCGGGGTACGCCTGAGACGCCAACGAGCATCACAACTTGACGGGCGCGAAACCAGGTTTACACGTGGTCATTCCAGTGCTCCAAGAGTGGTCACCCAGATGCTCTGGGCTTTCACGAGTACGGCCCAGTAGTCGAAAAATACGGACGCCCCGTCCTCCAACTCCGGGAGGCGGGGGCGTCGTCGTACCTAGCTCACGTCTGGCACTGCTTCGTCACGGCTCCGCTCCAGTTGCTCCACGCCCCGCCGGCCGGCCTCACATGCACCCGGATTTCGGCGGTGGCGTTGACCGGGCCGCAGACGCGGTCGGTGTTGCCGATCTCGAACGGGCCGATCGTGGACCTGCGCTGGACGATCGTGCGGCCGTTGCCGAGCTTGACCCAGTGGCCGCCTTCGCGGATCCGGAAATACGCTTCGTAGTCGACGTAGGAGGCGTGGGCACGGGAGTTGGTGATGACGGCGTGGGCGGTGATGTTCCGCATGAAGACGTGGCCGTCCTTCCACCGTTCGGCGGAGATGCAGCCCTGTGCGCCGATGTTCTGGGTCGAGACGGCGCCTCCGCAGGCAATGGCGGCGGCGTGGGCGTCTGCCGGCAGTGCCAGCGCGGTCAGCAGGGCTGCTCCTGCTGTGGCGGCGAGTTGTTTCAGTTTCATGGGTTCCTCTCGGTCGGGGTGTGCCGAAAACCAGACTGCCAGTCAGACCATGCGCCGGTACTCGTTCCATGCCTTTGCAGCGGTCAGCATCCCGGTCATCCACGGCTCCGGATCGTCAGCGGTGATCTCCTCCCGGACGCTGACGGTGGCCGCCGTGAATGCGTCCAGGATCTCCTTGTTCTCGGCGACAAGGAATACGCGACACCTCAACATGCGAGCCCACCAGTCCCAAGGCCGGTGATCATCCGGCTAGTTTGCGGCTGGTGTCTGAGCAAGGACTCCAGGGCCGAGTACGAGAACCGCGTCAGCACACTCACACCCTGACCGTGATCGTTCTCAGCGCCAACCGCTGTACCGATGTTCCCCAAGACCTACAACGGTGCGAGTGCGCGGGCACTGGCTGCGAACGGTTCGTCGAGCGCGGTTCCTGTCCTGCCTGCCACTGTGGGAGTGATGCTGATCCGAATGGACGGGAAATTCCTGAGGCCGGGTGAAAATCTCATTCGTCCCACTAGTCCGATCAGGGGAAATTCTTCGGACCGGCCTACTGACGCCCGTCGTCGTGCCGAAGGAATGGTGACAGCCCGTGAGGCGGGATGGAGTCGGTCCGCCAGCGCTGCGGTCGACTCAACAAGCACTGTGGAGGTAGTGATGTTCCGTCAGGTCAAGAGCGTCGGTGTGGTGCTGGTCGCCGGTGCGGCACTGATCGGCGGTGCCTCGGCCGCATCGGCCGACACCGGCGCCGAGGGCGTCGCCGTGTCGTCGCCGGGTGTGCTCTCGGGCAACGTCGTTCAGGTTCCGGTCCACGCACCGCTCAATGTGTGCGGCAACTCCCTGACCGTGATCGGGATGCTCAACCCCTCGCTGGGCAACGCCTGTGCCAACGCGTCAGTGGTCGGCGGCACGGAGGACACGGAGGACGGCGTCGTCGCCGAGGGCGTGGCCATGTCGTCGCCGGGTGTGCTCTCGGGCAACGTCGTTCAGGTTCCGGTCCACGCACCGCTCAATGTATGTGGCAACTCCCTGAACGTGATCGGGATGCTCAACCCCTCGGCGGGCAACGCCTGCGTCAATTCCTGACGACGCCGACGCCCCGTTCTGCTACAGCAGAGTGGGTTGCGCCCGTCCATGGCTCATGGCCGTGACCAGGTGTCGACTCGCTGCTCCGGCCGGGCTTCGTCGAGCAGGGAAGAGCCCGTGCGGGCGGCCATCCGGCCGCCCGCACGGCCGTTCCGGTCGATATCGCCGACGAGGTGGGGGCGGTGGTCTTCTGACCGCAGGTGGGGCATCGTGTGTACGCCGAGAGCACGAGTTTCACGGCGCCGGGCATGACCCGGTCCGGGGCAGGGGCCCAGCGGTCCGCTTGCACGGCACACCCGCCGCGGCTCCGGGTCCGCCGGGAGCTCGGGTGCCGGCAGAGGGCGGCGGATGGCAGTCACCCGGGTCACCGGCCGGCTCGTACATCCCCACGCGCCCACCGCACCTGACAAACGTCATGAATCCTTGTGCACGGAATCGTTCCATGGGCGGAGACGGAGTCCGCCACGACGAGTTGAGGATGGAAGCAGGCGCACACATGCCGTCTGATCGACCTTCCAGGAGTTGCCCATGGACCTCAACCGCCGTCCCACGCGCTGCCGCCGGCTGCGCCTCACTGCCGTGGCGTCGAGCGCAGTCCTCCTCTCGCTCGTCATCGGCACGTTACCGGCTCATGCCGCGCCCACGACGCCCGTGCCGCTCGCAGCCGGCGCGTTCTCCACCGAACACGGCCTCGACCGCGAGGCGTTGCGCTCCACGCTCGACGCCATCCACAAGGCGGGCATGTACGGGGTCTACTCCTCGGTCCGCGACGGTTCGTCACACTGGCGCGGGGCTGCCGGTTACGCCGACGTTGACACCAAGCGCCGCGCGCGGCCCGGCTTCGAGCACCGGGTCGGCAGCATCACCAAGACCTTCACCGCGGTCGCCGTCCTCCAGCAGGTCGCCAAGGGCCGCATCGCGCTCGACGCGCCGATCGGCCGCTACCTACCCGAGCTCGTGCCCGGTGAGCGAGGCCGCACGATCACGGTACGCATGCTGCTCAACCACACCAGCGGCCTCGGAGACCACATCCTCCCTGCCTTCCCCGGTCTGTTGGAGGATCCAGGGAAGGCGCTCGACCAGAACCGCTACCGCCGCTTCGCCGCCGAGGAGCTCGTACGCCTCGGACTCGCCGCACCCCCCGCGGCCGGGCGAGGCACCTGGGCGTACTCCAACACCAACTACGTCATCGCCGGACTGTTGCTGCGCAAGGTGACCGGCCAGACACCCGAGACGTACATCACCCGCAACGTCATCCGCAAAGCCGGTCTACGGAACACGTACTTCCCGCGGACGCCGTTCCTCACCGGACCGCACGCGAAGATGTACGAGTCGATGTACGGCGCCATCGAGCCGGCCCGGGACTACAGCGTGTACGACATGTCCTGGTGCGGACCGGCCGGCTCACTGGTGTCGACCATGGACGACCTCAACTCCTTCTACCGGCAGCTCCTGGGCGGCAAGCTGCTCCGCCCCGCCGAACTGCGCGCGATGAAAACCACTGTCCCGGCATTCGAGCCGGAGCCGGGGCAAGAGGTCACGATGCGGTACGGCCTCGGCCTGTACACCATGAAGATGTCCGGCGGTCGCTGGTACTGGGGCCACGACGGTGGTGTCTTCGGTGCCGGCACCTGGGCGCTGTCCACCGAGGATGGCGGGCGCCAGGTCGCCATCGGCTACAACCTGATGAAGTACCAGCGCTTCGACGGCCAGAACAATCCCGAGCCCCACCCCATCGACGAGAAGATGTTGCGTTTTATCGATGGAGCCCTCGGCGGGCCGGGCGAGGTCGTGCGGGCCACGACCCCGACGCCCGGTGCGGCCATGCCACAGCCCTTGTCCGTTCCCGACATCCAGCTGCGACGTTGAGCACGGGCTCATGTGCGCGGGCTGACGACGTCCGCTTCAGCACGTCGACCTGTTGAGCGAATCAGGGATGCCGCCGATTGTTCTGGACCCGTTGAGTGCTCCAGGTGCGGCTGTACGGCCTTGGGGGCGTGGCCTTCCCCGGACGGCTGCGGCGTGGACGGGTGCCGAAATCCTCCTGCGCCCGGCGGCCGCTGCGGGGCCATCGGAGTGGTCCACAATCCGCCCGCTGCCACCGTGGGCGGATTCGTGGGCCTGGGCGTGGCAACGCCCCGGGCGGGTCCGGAATGCTTAGTTTGCCGTCAGAAGCGGCAAAAGGGGCAAGAAATGGTCAGTACGTCCGAAGCAGCTCCCCAGGGTCGTACCTTCTTCGGGCATCCGCGGGGACTTTCCACCCTCTTCATGACCGAGATGTGGGAACGGTTCAGCTATTACGGAATGCGCGCGCTGCTTGCCGTCTATCTCGCCGCACCCGTGAGTGAGGGCGGTCTCGGGTTCCCGGACAACACGGCCATCGCCATCTTCAGCGTGTATCTCTCGATGGTCTATCTGCTGACACTGCCCGGCGGCTGGGTCTCGGACCGCTTCCTGGGGCCGCGAAAATCGGTCACCGTAGCCTGCGTCATCATCATGATCGGCCACTTCCTGCTCGCCGTGCCCACCGAGGCGTTCTTCTTCGCCGGACTCTTCTTCGTGGCGATCGGCTCCGGCCTGGTGAAGGCGAACATCTCGACGATGGTGGGTCACCTCTACAAGGGCTCCCTGGAATGGCGCCGCGACAGCGCCTTCACCATCTTCTACATGGGCATCAACCTCGGAGCCTTTCTCGCCCCACTGGTCATCGGGACCATCGGACAGAAGGTGGGGTATCACCTGGGGTTCGCCGTCGCCGGCGTGGGAATGGCCATCGGCCTCGCCCAGTACCTGCTGGGGCGACGCTCCCTCAGTCCCCACAGCGATGTGGTCCCCGCCCCGCTGGACGCGGCGCAGCGGGCCGCCCTTGTGAAGAAGGGGCTGCTGTGGCTGCTGGTTCCCGTCGTCTTCTATGCCGTCGTCGGACTCTCCGGGCACTACACCCTCAACTGGGTGGTCGTTCCCCTGACGATCATCGGCCTGGTCTTCCCCGCATGGACGCTGGTGCGCATCAGACGGGATCCCGAACTCACCCTTCCGGAGCGGGAGCGGATGACGGCCTACGCGTGGCTGTTCGTCGCCGCGGCGATCTTCTGGATGATCTACGACCAGGGCGGGTCGACGCTCAACATCTTCGCCGACAAGAACACCGACACCGAGTTCGCGGGGATCGACTTCCCCTCGAGTTGGTTCCAGTCGCTGAATCCGTTGTTCATCATGGCCCTGGGCCCCGTCTTCGCATGGCTGTGGCAGTGGCTCGCGGCACGGCACAAGGAACCGTCCACACCCGCCAAGTTCGCCGCCGGGCTCATCCTGGTCGGGCTGTCGTTCGTCGTCTTCCTGCCTGCGCTGGCGGCGGCGGCGAGCGGGAATCTGGTCTCCCCGATGTGGTTGTGCGCGATCTATCTGGTGCAGACAGTCGGCGAGTTGTGCCTCTCACCGGTCGGCCTCTCCATCACCACCAAGCTCGCTCCGGAGAAGTACGGCAGCCAGATGATGGGCGTGTGGTTCCTGGCAGTGACCGCGGGGGACTGCGTGACCTCGCTCGCCTCCCTCGCCGGGGCGAAACTGGACGGCCGTCCGTTCGTCGTGGCGGAAGTGGTGGTTGCGGTGACGGTCGGTCTGCTCATCCTGTTGCTGCGCAAACAGATCAGCCGCCGGTTCGTCGGCCACCATTGAACGCGGACCCGGCTCAGTGGGTCCGCCGACGGCCGGTGGAATGAATGTCCCCGCCGCTGGGGGCGCCTTCGTCTCGTGGCCCCCTGCCCGCCATAAGGTCGACGGGTTCGACCGCACGGAATGAAACCGCGTAGGAGCGCCTGCCGCTTCGCCGCCGTCGCGCTCCCGTGCGGGTTCAGGGGCACATGGAGCCCCCTGCGCCACGGCCCCGCGGAGGCGGGCACGACATGCGTATCTGGACGCCGTACTTCCTCCTCACCCTGGCCATGGGCGCCATGAACGCGATCGGGTTCCTGGCACTCGGAGGTGTTTTCGTCAGCGTGATGACGGCGAACCTCGCCCTGATCGGGGTTGCCGCCGGGGCGCACGACCCGCAACTGGCACTCGGCTCCGGTGTCGCCGTCGTCGGCTACGCCGCAGGGGTACTGCTCGGCAGCCGCCTCGCCTCGCGGCCCGGACCGGGCAGCTGGTCGCACGCACGGTCGGCGCTCATGACCGAACTGGTGCTGATGTGTGCGTTCGCCGGAGGGTGGATCGCGACGGGCGGTGGACCTCCGACGTCGTGGCGCCTCGTTCTCCTCGGCGTTGCGGCCACCGGCATGGGTTGCCAGAGCGGCACGGTACGGGTCGCAGGGCCGCCCGATACGTCGACCACGTACATGACGGGGGCGCTGACCGGGGTGCTCGTCGGCATGGCGACGAGCCGGCGGGCCGATCGGCCCAAGGCGGCGCTGATCGCTCTCGTCCCCCTCGGAGCCGCTCTCGGGGCGTTGGCCTTCCATGCGTCACATACCGCGGCACCCCTCGTTCCGCTCGCGCTCATCGCAGTGGCGCTCGTGGCGTCGACGCGTACGGAGGCCCCTTGACCACAGGTCTGCGCGCCTTGACACCTCCGGGCCGCCGCGAGGCGTGCCATGGCGAAATGGCACAGCGCACCTCACCGGCACGGTCCCCACTACCGGACCTGGAGCCCGCCGCCCGCCCGGACCGCACGGCGCCGGACGAGCACCCACGCATCGAACGGGCCCGCGACGCGCGGTAGTGCCACGTGATCCACGTCGCACCGGGTAAACCGCTCGGCGCCACGGGGCGTAGACCCCGCAGGACCTTCCCTGCAGGAGTCGATGTTGCCCCATCTGATCAGCGACCGACCGAGTCGCAGCGTCACCGTTCCCACCACGCAGTTCTCCGCCGACCGGGCCGACGTCCCGTCCGGTGCGGACGCCGCCGAGGTGCCGCCCTCCCGGACGGACCGCTGGAGAGCCGCCTGGCGCGATGCGGGCCATGTCGGCATCGTCTTCGCGGCGACCACGGTGCTCCACCTGGCGATGCTCATGCTGATGAGCGGCCCCGGCCGTCCCGGGCTGTGCGACCTGCTGCTCGCCTGGGATGCCCGGCTCTACGTCGACATAGCCGAGGACGGGTACCCGACCCACTTCACCTACAGCGCCGGTGAGCTGACCGGGAACACTCTGGCGTTCTTCCCTCTCTACCCGTTGCTGACCCGTGCCACGAGTGTGCTCACCGGCCTCGAGGTTGGTACGGCCGCCATCGTGGTTGCCCAACTCATGCTTCTGGCAGCCCTGTTCGCGATCCACGCACTGCTCGTGCGACTGTACGGCCGCCGTGTCGCGCTGTTCGCCGTCATCCTGGTCGCGGGAGCCCAGCCGATGGCGGTCGTCCTTCACACCGCCTACAGCGAATCACTGTTCCTCGCACTCGGCGCAGCGGCACTCCTGGCCGCACACCGCCGAGCCTGGCTGACGGCGGGCACGGTGGCGCTGCTCGCCGGACTGACCCGGCCGGCTGCCGCCGCCGTCGCGCTCGCCGTGGCAGTCGCGGCAGTCCTTCACGCCAGGCAGGCGGCGAAGAACGGTCGGCCCATCGGCCGGCGGCCTCTGCTCGCCGTCGTCCTTGCGTGTACGGGAACTCCCGCCTACCTGTTGTGGGTCGGAGACCGGCTCGGCCGCCACGACGCGTGGTTCGTGATCCAGCGCGCAGGCTGGGGGACCGGTTGGGACAACGGCGCCGCCTTCACCGAATTCCTCGGACGGACACTGCTCAGGGAGAGCGGCTGGGTTCCGCTCAGCACCGCGTTCCTGCTCCTTGCGGCGGTGGGCGCCACGGTCGTAGCCGGCAGACAGGCGATGTGGCCGCCGCTGTTCGTCCATGGCGTTGCGATAGTTGTCCTCTCCCTGGGGCAGAGCAACTACTACCACTGCAAACTTCGTCTGCTCGTGCCCGCGATCGTGTTCCTGCTCCCGGCGGCCCGCGCGCTCTCGCGCGCCAGGACCAGCACGGCGGTCGGCGTCCTCGCCGTCACGGTGCTCTTCGGCACCTGGTACGGGGCCCACATGCTGACCGTGTGGAAATATGCGATCTAGGGTCTTTCGTTTGGATCGGGCTGGCTCGGTGAGCGGGGTCCGGCGCGTGCGCTCGCAAGGCGGAGGAAGGAGCCCACGCGGAGCGTGGGCGACCGACGACAACGCGGCGAGCGATGCGTCCCCTCGGCCCCAAGGGGCCGGGGGAGACCCCATGCACCGGACGCCGCGGGCTTCCCGGCAAACCCATCCGGTCACAGCACCAGGAAGCCACGAACCCTCCACGTGGTCACAACCGCAGACAGCGTCAGCCGCCCTCGCACAGGTCGACGAGGCCACGATCCGGCGCGATCGATCCGATGACGGGGAGGCCGAACCGATGGGTGACGAGGTCCTTCGACCGTTCGATGCACAGCGGTCCGGGGTCCGCCGGCACCCGTTGTCACACTTCGGGCAGCCACATCGTCCATCCGATGTCACAGGCCCCACACATGCATCAGGGAAGGACGAGCACGATGAACCAGACCATCCTGGTCACGGGCGGCAGCGGAAATCTGGGAAGCCATGTCGTCGGTCGGCTGGCAGGGCTCCGACAGCAGGTGAGAGTGCTTTCGCGCAGCCCACGGAGCCGTGACGGCGTGCCTGCGGTCGAGTGGTGTGTGGGGGATCTGGTGACGGGCGAGGGGCTTGACCGGGCGCTCGAAGGTGTGGGCACCGTCGTCCATTGCGCCACCGACGGCCGCACTCAGAACGGTGACGTGGCGGCCACGGAACACCTGCTGAAGGCCGCGGCCCGCGCCGGCACCTCCCATGTCGTGTACGTGTCGATCATCGGTGTGGACCGCCACCCCCTGCCGTACTACCAGGCCAAGCACCGGAGCGAGCAGGCGATCCAGGAGTCCGGGCTGCCGTGGACCGTCCTGCGCGCGGCGCAGTTCCATGACCTGGTGTACTTCGCGATGCACAAGGCGGCCCGGCTCCCGGTCATGCCCGTGCTCGCCGGTACCCGGTTTCAGAGCGTCGACACGGCCGAAGTCGCCCGCCGTACCGCGGAGCTCGCCATGGGCGACGCCCAGGGGCGAGTGCCGGACCTCCCCGGGCCGCAGACCCTTGCGATGGCCGACATGGCCCGGATCTATCTGCGCATCACGGGGAGGCGGCGTGCGGTCCTCCCGATCATGCTGCCCGGGAAGGTTGCGAGAGCCTATCGGCAGGGACTCCATCTGGCGCCGGCCCCTCTTCCCGGAGGTCGGACGTTCGAGGAGTTCGTCGCCGCAGGCCCCGAGCTGAAGATCCCGTCTGCGGCTCGCAGAACGGCCCGGTGAGGCAGTCGGCGAGCCCGTGCGGCCCAGGACCAGGCGTGTGGTGCCTCGGAGGGAAGGCTGGTGAGCGGCCGGTGGCGGTCGGTATGGCCAGGACGAAGGGATCGGTCGTGTGGGAAGCCGGTCTGCTGCGGGCCGTGGTCTGCCACGTTCCCCGCGGGGACCGCTTCGGCGTCAGCGCCAGCCGAATCGGCGGTCCACCACCGCCGCGAACTCCTCCAGGGTCAGTACGGCGTCCCCGTTCTGGTCGGCGGCGTCGAACAGCGCCGAGGAGGCATCGGAGTCGCCCACGCCCCAGAACGGTATGTCTCCCGATGCAGCCAGGTGCGGGCCCTTCGTCCGCAGGGCGGTGATCACCTCCTCACGGGTCAAGGTCCCGTTCGAGTCGAGATCGAGCGCCTCGAACAGCTTGCGGGCCTTGTCACTCATCACGTCGTCCCGTCCCTTTCGCTGGTGGGCGGGCCGGCCTGCCCGCTCACGGTCTCAAACGCCTCCGGTCCCGTTCCGGTTCCCTCGCCTGGTGTGCACGCCGCCGCTTCTTCGTTCTCGCGGCCGCCCTCGCCCCGTCCGAGGCCTCCGCGACGTCCACTCGATGACGCACCTTGCCCGGCGGTTCACCCCCGCTCGCGCTGAGAACACAGGTGGTGGGGGCTCCGGCCACGCTCGGAACACTGGTCGCGCTGTCGTTCAAGGCTGTTCCACGACTCGACGCCTTCCCGCCCATGGGCCACTTGGCCCCGGGGGCAGGCTTGACTGGACGCGGGCTCACCGCGCTGGCGCTCGACGAGTTGGGAATCCGCCTGCGGCAGCAAGCCCCGGGCCGCTGTCGGGTGTTCGCGGCGTCGTGGCGCCGGGCGAACCGTCGGTCTGCTGCCGTACCCGATGGCCGGGCCACCGCCGGGAAGGCAGGGGCACAGACCGGTCCTGACTGCTTGCGAGTGAACGACGGAGCTTCGCGCTCGCGTCGAACCCAAGCGCGAGATCGGGCCCGTTAGGGTACTCCCGTGCCACTGAGCTGCGCCTTTGTGAACCTCAAGCCCGGAGTCGGCAAGACGACCAGTGCCGTATGGCTGGCACATGCTCTTCATGAGTCGGGCTACTCGCCGCTGCTCGTCGACGGCGACCCGGCCTCCTCCGCGCTGCGCTGGAGTGAGCTGGCGGAAGGTTTTCCGTTTCCTGTCATCGCCTTGCCGGTGGGAGACGTGCACCGTCGTGTGAACGACTTCCTGGGCAACAGGCAGGCCGTGGTGCTCGACGCACCGCAGTTGGAGGACCATCCTCGTATCGCCCGCAGCATCATGAGGTACGCGAGCGAATGGATCATTCCGGTGACGCCCGCTCCCATCGAACTGGACCGTATGGGCCCCATCCGGTCCGAGATGGAGGAGGTGCAGTCCCTGCGCGCCGAGCCGGCTCGGGCCGCAGTCCTGCTGAACCGCACCAATCGTCCCGACGCCACGCGGACCGGCCCCGATGCCGACGCTCGTGAGGCGCTCACCGAGTGGGGCTTCGTGGTGATGGGCACCCAGATTGCTCGGCTCGAGCTGTATGCCCAGTCGTTCGGGAGTCCGGTCCGGGCCAAAGGGTCGGCGTACATGGACCTCGCAGAGGAACTCATCAAGCGTCAGGAAGAGACATGAAGGAGCGGAAGGACAGATACCGCGCGGCACTGGAGCGCGGAGGGGACAGAGATGCGCGGTCCCCGAAAGTCACCACGCTGAACAGCAGATACGTACGCGTGACCATCGAAGTGGACCCGGACCTGCAGAAAAGCCTGACACGATGGGCGGGTCCACCCCTTTCCGTGCTGGTGCTTGCCGGCGCGACCGTCCTGCGCGCCGTCGAAACCGCCGCCAGGTTGCCGTTCTCCGGCGGCAGCGCTGGTCGCCCGTAACGACTGCGGGTATCCGGTCCCCCGGTTGTCCGGGCAGACGTCCGCCGATTCGTTTTGATGATGTCGCCTCGTACTGATGGCAGTTGGGGTCTTGAGTTGGGGTGCCGGGATGCGAGGCTCCCGGTCCGGTGAGGTCCTTGATGGCGGCGCACGAGTGCTCCGCGTGTGTGGCCCTGACGTGAAACGTCAGGGCCACACACGCGGTTGGGGGAGCGTCTACTCCATGGGGTCCATGCCCCGGCTCTTGCCGCTCGCCTTCGTGATCTGCTCTTCCATCTGTCGGGCCTTTTCGCGCAGCTGCTGGCGCTCCTGAGGATCGGTGGCGCGGTCGGCTGCGTCCTTGAGTTCCTGCATCTTGGCGCGCATCTGCTCCGTACGGCCGCCGGGTTCGCCTGCAACGCTCATGATCACTCCTTGGATCGGGGGGAGAGCGGGCGTCATCAGCGAATCAGGAGCCGTACGGCCCTGCATCTCGAACGGTCACCCACTGCTATTGCCGCAGATCACACCGATGGCGTCGCACCGCCCCATGGACCTGCCGGACCGTCATGTGGGCGAGCCGCTCTGGCCCGGGTCAGGGCACATGGGTGCTTGCGGATCAGCCTCCGGCGAAACGTCGGTCCGTGATGGAGACCTGGATCTTCTTGAACCGGACCTCGGCAGGCAGAGGTCGACGCCGCCGCGCCGTTCGCTCCACGGCAGCCGTAGCTCCACTCCTGGTTGCCGCACCCGAGCGGCTCGCGGCTGGTCCAGCAGGGTGGACGTACGACGCCGACGACGTGCACGCCGGGCTCGTGGCAAGTGAACACCTCCGGCCTGGTCGCAGCGTCCGCACGTACCGGCTGGATCGCAGGTCCGTCACTCCCATGGCCCGCTGGAGACGCCGCGAGTGTCCGGCGGTGTTCCGATGGAAACCGTTGACGCCTAGCCGGGAAGCTGATCATGTACGAAATGTGGGTGGGGGAAGTCCCGGCCAGCGAGGAGCTGGTGTGGCATGTTGTGGTTTCCGACAGGGACACCACCCTGTGCGGACAGCTCAAGAACAGTCCGGTCGACAATGCTGAGCAGCGCACGGACCGGCACTGCATGCCGTGCATGGCTGCCCTCCAGTCCGCCGTGGCCGCATCTCAGCAGACCGATGCCTAGTGCCGCGTCAGCCAGGGTTCCCCGCCACGACGCCCGGCACGGCACTCCCTCTGGCTTCGCCGGGAGGTGCCCCCCACGCTGCGTTGCCGAATCAACCGAGTAGCCCCACTACCAGGTCGATCCAGCGCCTTGCGATCCACCGCACCTGACGCTGCTCCTTGACGGGCAGACCTTTGGCAGACGCGGCACTGGCAGCGCCCCAGCCGCCGAGATGGTGGGGGTTCGGTGTTTCCGTCGGCGGGATCACCACGGGCTGAGCGACTCCGCGCCCCGAGGAGAGCACCTCTGCAGCGCCCGTGCCGTGTGGACCTTCGAACCTCGCCGTGTGTCCGGACCAGTCGTCGCCAACTGGCCTTCGGCTGCCGCCAGCCGGGTGGCCTGCCCGGGATGGCGCAGGCAGCGGCGGGCGGTGGGGAACGCATCAGGCGTGGCCGGGCAGGTCCGGCGCTGGACGATGTGAGAGGAAACAGGCCATGGGGCACGGCGGAAACGTGATCGAGGAACTGACGGCCGACCATCGTGAGGTGGAGCAGCTCTTTTCCCGGATCGAGGTGCTGCCGACCGGGAACAGCGGCCTGCGTGGCCTGGTCGACGAGGTCACGATCGAGCTCGTACGGCACTCCGTCGCCGAGGAGCAGTACCTCTATCCGGCAGTGCGAGAACATGTCGAGGGCGGCGCGGAGCTTGCGGACAAGGAAATCGCAGAGCACGCCGAGGCCGAGAAGCTCATGAAGAAGCTGGAGCAGATGAGGGTCGACGACGCACAGTTCCACCCCGCCCTGCAACAGCTGATGGACGACGTCACCGCCCACATCCGCGATGAGGAGGGAGAGCTGTTCCCACGGTTGCGCCAGGCGTGCACGCCGGAAACGCTGGACGAACTGGGGGACAAGATCCGCCGGGCCAAGGCCATGGCCCCCACCCGGCCGCATCCCTCCGCCCCCGACACGCCACCCGCCAACAAGTTGCTCGCCCCGGGCGCCGGTCTGGTCGACCGTGTGCGTGACTTCGTCAGCGGGCGCGGCAAGTCCTGACCCTGGCGCCGGTCGGGGGTGGTCGCTCGGCCCCGTGGCCTGTGACGCAGCTCCTTGTCACAGGCCGGGGACGGCCACGTACGCTGACGCGTCATCTACGACAGCGCGGCCGGTTCACGCACGACAGACAGGCGCTGGGCGCGCGTGAAGGACGAGGCACATGCCCGGTGATCTCTCGCCACTCATCGCCGCCGCCACGCGCTGGCTGCTGACCGCCTTCCCGGCAGCAGCCGGGGCCATGAATTACGCGCTGGCCGAAGCCCAGGCACGACAGGCGGCCACCGTCGCCGCCGCGCTGCGCTACCCCACGACGTTCGACATCGAGGTGCTGAACATGCTCGGCCCCGGGGGCTCGGACCGACTGGACGCGCTCACCGGAGCCGACCAGTACCCAAGGGAAGAGGCGGAATACTCCTGGCGCACCTGGGTCGACGAAACCGTCGTCAGCTGGGCAGCGAACCTGCTTGCCGACCCCCACCTCGCCACAACGGCCGGATCCGCCCTGTCGGCCACCGAACACGGCAAGGACACCGCGGGCGACGCGCGCCGACTGACCGTCCCCAGCCCCCGCGATCACGACGCCGCACCGCTGCTGCGCCACCCGGACCTGCTCGGCCCGATCGCCGGCCTGCATCGCGCCGAGCTGCTCAAACTCCTTGAAACCGAGAACGCCGGGAGCTGACCGACGGTCCTTCCTCACGGCCGCGAAATCCCGCAGCGCCGGGGCGTGCGCAAAGGGCGGGCCAGAGCCACGAGCCGGCCGGGCTGAAACCACCGGGTCCGTACGGGACTCGCGCGGTCCTGTCGGAGAACGTCCGAGGTGTGCAACCGCCGCCGGCGAACGCAGCACCCGCTGGACAGTTCGGCGACTGTTCCGAGTGAGACCTCGCCTCAGCTGATGGATGATCCGCTGCCGAGGGCGCCACCTTCATCATCGGGCTTGTGTCGCTGCTCGGAGGCCGGCCGGGTGCTGTGGGGCTTGAGCTCGTGGGGCGTGAGGCGTGAGCCATCGTCCGGAAAGGGTGCACCGTCCGGCTCGCGGTTGTGCTCGATATGCGTACGGTGTGCGGGTGCTGTCGGCTGCTCCTCGGGCCGTGGGCGCGGCGGTTGCGTCTTGAGGCGCCTGATGGCCCACGGAATCACACCGACAAGCACGGCCACGATCACGATCCCTGTGATCAGAGGTGCGATGCCGCCCAGGACCGGATTGCTCGCTGCGTGCGAGAAGTACGGCTGGCTGCTGATGAGCATGTCCATGTCCTTCGCTTTCTCGCGGGCGTCCGCGAAACGCTGTTTCCGTGCTCCGTAGTGGCGTGCACAGCAAACGCTTGCCCCGGAAGCGCATGGCGATACGTACCACCTTGGCAAGGGAGCAGGGCGCTTCCATGCGAGGTGGCGCACACGGGCTCAGGCGGCTGCCCGGGCGGTCTCCGGCGCGAGAGGGGCGGTGGCCATGCCCGCTTGGGCGCGGAGCCCCTCCAGGAACTCCTGGACCGCCTTCACGGCCGTGTGCCGCGGCTGCCACTCCAGCTCGGCGCGGGCGCGGGAGGTGTCCAGCAGCGGTAGGCGCAGGACAGCGTCGAACAGGTCCGGCGAGGCGGGCACCAGCCGCAGCCGCCAGGCCGCGGAGAGCGCGGCCCGCACCGGCGTCAGCGGGATCCGCAGCGGCCGCGCATCGAGGATCCGGGCGAGCCCGGCGGCGTCCAGCGGCGGATCCGCGGCCAGATTGAACGCGCCACGAACGGGGCGTGCGACGGCCTCCCGGTAGGCGGCTGCGGCGTCATCGGTGTGCAGGGCCTGGAAGGTCAGCCCCGGCAGGTCCGGGACGGCGGGGACGAGGGACGGCCGGATCAGCTGGGCGGGCAGCAGCCGTCCCGCGAAGATCCTGCGCTGCTGGGATGCCGACTCCCGCTTGAACAGGAAGCCGGGGCGCATACGGACCACCCGCATGGCGGGATGCCGCTGTTCGTACGCGTCCAGGCAGCGTTCCAGATAGGCCTTCTCGCGGCAGTAGGCCGCCTGCGGCCAGCCGTGCGTCGGCCAGCTCTCGTCCACCGGCCGGTCCTTCGGGCCGGGGGAGTAGGCGCCGACCGACGAGGCGTGGACCAGTGCCGGCACCCCTGCCTCGGCGGCCGCATCGAAGACGCGGATGCTGCCCAGAACGTTCGTCCGCCATGTCGTCCCGGGGTCGTGCGTGGGCTGGAACTTCCACGCCAGGTGGACGACCGCGTCAGCGCCGGCGAAGAAGGGCACGAGATCGGGGCCGCCCGGATCGATGTCCGCGGCCGTCCAGTCGGTTCCCCGGGGCCGCCAGTCGGGGGCCCGGCGCGCAATGCCGAGGACCGACTCCACCCGCGGGTCGTCGCAGAGAGCCTGCACCACGCTCGTCCCGGCATTGCCGGTCGCGCCCACGACCACGACCCGGAGACCGCCTGAACGTACTGCGCCGCTCCCTCTGGTGCCGGTCATGTCGGCCGCCTTCCTTCCGAGGTCTCCCTGGCAGTCGTGCGACTACCCGGTGTTTCGCCCGGGTATGCGCCGATTTGCTGTCTACCGAGCGCGGGCGCTGTGAACCCGCAACGCCGCCATCAGCCCGCTCGGCGCGAAGCAGAGCCGCACAAGGCCCCGGGGATCTGATGCCACCAGCCGAGGCGCGAGGTCCTTCCGCGCGGCCCCGGGCGGCGACCGACGACAGAGACCGGTCCGCGCTGAGCGAGTGCCGGTTCTGGTCCCCACCACTCGACCGGGCTGGCTTCCTCCATCCGGGGTACATGTGTGCCACCGCTCGCATCGAGGAGGCGTCATGGAACGAGACGGGGTATCGGGCGAGTCCGGTCGTCGCGACACTCGAGAAGAGACGGAGGACGAGCGGGCGGACCGTCGCTGGCAGGAACTCGTGCAGGAGATACGGGTCACGCAGACGGGCGTGCAGATCCTGTTCGGCTTCCTGCTCACTGTCGTGTTCACCCCCGCCTTCAAAGGGCTGAGTCAAACCGACAAGACGATCTACATCGTGACGGTCATCCTGGGGTCGCTGGCCACAGGAGCCCTCATCGCTCCGGTGGCTTTTCATCGCATCGTGTCCGGGCGTCGTATCAAGCCGATGGTGGTCGTGTGGGCGTCACGGCTCACGTTCCTGGGCCTCGTGCTGCTGCTCGCCACTCTGATCTCTGCGCTGTTCCTGATCCTGCGTACGGCGACACACGACGGCTTCGTGCCCTACCTCGTCGGCGGGGTGTTCGCCTGGTACCTGGTCTGCTGGTTCCTGCTTCCCCTCTGGGCCCGATTCCGCTACACCTCCGTCGACTCCTCCTCCGAGTGACCCAGTTCTGCAATGCCAGGAGCAGCATCTGGCGGTGGATCGACAGCTGCAGCTCTCGCGCAGTACGCGCAGGCGGTCACTGACCGTGAGTGCACGCGACCCGTGACGATGCGGGACGTGGTTGATGCGAGAGGCGCTGGAAATCGGGTACGAGGTAAACGTGACGCAGCTGGCGGTACCGACGTGCATGCATCTGCTGGACGACTCAAGTCGCCGGTACGAACCACCGGTGGCTCCGGTTCCGGACCGTTCTCCTGCCAAGGGCCGGCGATGACCCAGGCGAAGCCCGAGCGCGGGAACGACGTTCTGCCCAGGGATCACACCCAGGCGATCCTGGAGACGACGAAGCACGTCGCTGCGCTCCTCAAGGCATCCGGCCATCCGTTCGCGCTGGCGGGCAGCGTCGCTGCCCATGCCCATGGTGTTCCTGCGGTACTGCAGCACGACACCGACTTCTGCATCAGGCGCGACGACATCGAAGAGGTTCTGAGCGCCCTGCGCGCAGGCGGTGTCGAGGAGGTGCCGGCACCGGAGGACTGGCTGGTCAAGGCCCGTTCGGGCGGGGAGCAGATCGACCTCATCTTCGAGCTGGCACGTGCCCCGGTGACCACCGAACTGCTCGACCGAGCCCCCGTGCTGCCGGTGGACTCGGTACGCATGCCGGTCCTTGCGCCGCACGACCTGCTGAACAGCCAGCTCGCCGCCCTGACCGAGCAGTACTGCGACTTTGCTCCCTTGCTCCGCATTGCCCGGACCTTGCGGGAGGTCATCGACTGGAACGCGCTGCGGGACGAGTACCAGGACCAGCCTCTGCAGGAGGCGTTTTTCCAACTACTCGAACGACTGGATGTCATCGCACCCCAGGAGCCCGGGTCATGAATTTTCCACCCATCGGCGACTACCGCGTCGCACGCCTGTGTGAACGCCTTGCCGGGGACGATGTAGCCGAACTCGGCATACGCGTCGAGGAACGCGGCGGGTGCGTTCTGCTCACCGGCACCGTCTCCACAGAGGAGCAACGTGCACAGATCCTGCGCGTCGCCGCGGAGGAACTCCCCGGAACACCCGTCCGCTCAGATCTGGTCGTCGCCTTCACCGGACCGCCCGACCACCCGGAGGAACTCCCGTGATCCGGGTGGCGGCGGTCGGTGACATTCATCTGGGTGAGGGCGGCCGCGGTCTGCTCCGGCCTGCCTTCGACACCCTCGGCGACTGCGCGGATGTCCTGCTCCTCGCCGGTGACCTCACCCGTCACGGCACGGTGGCAGAGGCCGAGGTCGTCGCGTCGGAAGTGGCGGGCCTGCCCGTGCCCGTCGTCGGCGTACTGGGCAATCACGACTACCACAGTGACCAGGAGGGCGAGGTGACCGCCGTGCTGACGGCGGCCGGGGTCGCGGTTCTCGAAGGCAACTCCACGATTCTGGACATCAACGGGACCAGGGTCGGCATCGCCGGCACCAAAGGCTTCTGCGGTGGCTTCGTCGGCCGCAGTGCGGGCGAGTTCGGTGAGCCGGAGATGAAGGCGTTCGTCCGGTACACCCGCCGCTGCGCGACGAGCCTGCGCCGGTCGCTCGAGGAGCTCGCTGCCGGGGGCATTGCCCTGCGCATCGCGCTGACACACTTCTCGCCGGTGTCCGACACGCTTGCCGGCGAACCGCCGGAGATCTATCCGTTTCTCGGGAGCTACCTGCTGGGTGAGGCAGTGGACGAAGGAGGAGCCGACCTGGCGGTCCACGGGCATGCGCACATGGGCGTCGAGCACGGGATGACGGCCGGAGGCGTGCGCGTACGCAATGTGGCACAGCCCGTCATCGGCCGCGCGTTCGCGGTCTACCACCTGTCCCCATCCCCCGAAATGGCAACCTCGTGAGCTGTACTCGCCGGCCTTGCTCGCTCGTGCCGGGGAGTGTGAGAGGACTGTTCTCCGTCCGTTGGCGAGTGCGAGGACCTGCCCAGATTTCCGTGCGATGCCGAACGGTCCGTCTGCGAGGCATGCCGGTCAGTCCCGCGCACGGCGTCGGTGACTGGTGTCGCACCAGGGGAAGCGACGGCTCCGGCGACAGGTGCACAAAGCGACGCAGAAACGGTCCGAAGAGACGAGCGTGCCGTCTTCCAGGACCACTTCGACCGGGCCTTCGACGAGGATGGGTCCATCAGTCGTGAGGGTGATGCGTCGCGGCGCGTCGCGGCGTTCGTTCGGCACGGATGACCACCAGCTCTTCCTTGTGCCCGCTCGGGCTCATCAGACCCCGATCGCGCAGCCAAGGCTGCCTGGAGCGCAGAACGGGGCCCAGATTCACGTAGCAGCGCTCGGTGACCTCGGCCGTGAGCCCGGAAGACCTCAACCGGGCCAGGGTGGGGCCCTCGCCGCTCATGGCGGAGTGCACCAGGAGCAGCACGCCACCCGGCCTCAGCAGTGGCGGTGCCTCGCTGCAGATCCGGTCGAGCAGCAGGCGGCCGTCCGGACCGGCGTCCCAGGACCGGGCGGCCCCGTGGCGCGGCGCGGTCCGGGCCGGACTCGGGACATATGGCGGGTTGCTGACGACGAGGTCGAAGGTGCGGTCCGCAACCGGCCCTGTCAGATCTCCGTGCAAAACACGTACCGGGGCTCTTGCCAGTATCGCGTTCAGCCGGGTGGTCCAGACCGCCAGGCGCGAGATGTCCACGGCGGTGACCTGAGCACCGCGCATGGCCGCTGTCAGGGCCAGGGCGCCTGTCCCTGTGCCGACATCGAGTACCCGCGCGCACGGCGCCAGTTCCTCCCGGCGAAGCGCACCGGCCAGCAACGCGGTGTCGTCCTGTGGGACGTAGACACCTGGCAGAGCGATGAGCTTCATGGGTGAGGCGTACCCGAAATTTCGGAAGAAAACATTACTGGCTCCGTCCCCGGTCGGGCATCGAGCCCGGATCAGAGGAGCTGGACACGCTGGTCCAGCGAGCTCCGGCCCGCGCGCCAGGCGTCGAGCAGATGATCCGCCAGACGGTCCTCCAGGTACACAGTCGCATCGATCCCGAAGGCGACGTCGGCTTCCAGGTGAGGTTCCTCCTCGAGGAGCCCCGCGATGACCTCGTGGCGTACCACCTGCTCGTGCACGGCGTCCGCCTCGACGTGCTCGTCGTAGAAGAACTCCGCGGCCGGCCCCGCACCAGTGCGCCGCATTGCTGCGGCCAGGCGCCGTGATCCCGGTGATGAGGTGATCTCGACAGCAGCGAAGTGGCCGACCGTGCAACCGCGCAGAGCCCGGTGAAGGCCGAGGAGGGACATGAGGTTCACGGTGGCCAGCGCCGGTCCGGACGCCATGTCGAGATAGTGGCCGTAGGTGGTGTCGAGGCCGAGATCCTTCATGAGGTCGGCGAAGAGTCGCGCATGGATCCGCTCGGCACGGCCCCCGCCGAACTCGTCGAATTCCACGGCCGCCATACCTGCCTTGGCCCGGCCCCGGAGTCGGGGCAGCACCCAGGCGTGAGGGTCCGCCTCCTTGAGGTGATAGAGCGATCGCTGTGCCGCGTACTCCCTGAGCTGCCACAGCTCTCCCTCGTCCTGCAGGAAGTGGGACACACCGGTACCGTGGACCGGCTCCACCAGCAGTCCGGCCAAGGCCTGCTCCACGTTCTCGTGGCGGGTGGCTTCTGCGCGCAAGTGCACGAGGAAGCGGTGCTCCATTGCGTGCCGCAGCCGGAGCAGCTCCGGGTCCCACTCCAGCGCGGGGTCCACCTGGGCGAATCCGCGATAGTGCAGCTCGTAGCAGACGTAGAGCGCGAGGTGCAGATCCTCTCCGAGGGGATCGGCTCCTGCCACTGCCGGCAGGGGTTCAGGGAGCGGTGCCCCGTCGGCAAGTCTGCCGACCACCGCCCTCGAGAGCGGGCCCCGAGATCGCGGCAGCGATGGCTCCCGACCCTGCGGAGCTCCATGTGTTATGTCCCTCATGTCACTCGTGTACCCCCTGCTCCACGTTTCTCTCCCGCATGTGCACCCGGTATGTCTCTCCCCGGTCTGCCCGCCACGTGTGCTGTCCGTGGTGAGATGCGTACGAGCGGTTCCCGCTTCGGATTTCCGTCGCCTTCGACAAGGCGTTCCCGGGATGTCAGCAACGCGCAGGGCCGACGTCCGGCGGCCATCCGTGCTGACGGGCCGGTCAGTCGCCCGGAGGCGGCCCGGTGCATGCGGAACGGAACGCAATGCAACGAGTCGGATGGACCGCAGTCTGCGTCATGTGTGACAGGTGGCAGTGCGGGCAGTCGGACCAATGAACGGCGACTCGTCATCGGAGGCACCATGCGTGCACTGACATGGCACGGAAGGCGTGATGTCCGGGTCGACACTGTGCCCGACCCGATCCTTGAGGAACCGTCCGATGTGGTCGTCCGGATCACGTCCACCGGCATCTGCGGTTCCGACCTGCATCTCTATGAGGTGATGGGCCCCTACCTCGATCCCGGGGACATCCTCGGCCACGAGCCGATGGGCATCGTCGAGGAGGCCGGAGCGGAGGTCACCTCGCTCGCCGTGGGCGACCGGGTGGTTGTTCCTTTCAACATCTCCTGCGGTCACTGCTACATGTGCGACCAGGGGCTCCAGTCCCAGTGCGAGACGACCCAGGTCAAGGAACGCGGAATGGGCGCCTCACTCTTCGGCTACACCAAGCTCTACGGTCAAGTGCCCGGCGGACAGGCCGAACTCCTACGGGTGCCGTTCGCGGACACCCTGCCCATCAAGGTTCCCCACGGTCCGCCCGACGAGCGTTACATCTTTCTCTCGGACATGCTTCCCACCGCCTGGCAGGCCGTCGAATACGCCGACGTTCCACCCAATGGCACCCTCACCGTCCTCGGACTCGGTCCGATAGGCGAGATGGCTGCCCGCATCGCACTTCACCGCGGTGCGCGACTGGTCATCGGGGTCGACCTCGTACGGGAACGGCTCGAACGCGCCAGCGCTCGAGGGGTCAGGACGCTCGACCTGCGCAGCCACGGGAAGGACCTGACGGAGACGGTCCGAGAGCTGACGGACGGGCGCGGCACGGACGCGGTCATCGATGCGGTCGGCATGGAGGCCCACGGCGCTCCGGTCGCCAAAGCCGCACACTGGGCCCTCGGCCTGTTGCCCGACGCGGTGGCCCGACGTTTGATGGAGCATGCCGGAGTTGACCGTCTCAGCGCCCTGTACACCGCAATTGAACTGGTCCGGCGCGGTGGCACGATCTCGGTGGTCGGCGTGTACGGCGGCTCCGCCGACCCGCTCCCAATGCTGACCCTGTTCGACAAGCAGATCCAGCTGAGGATGGGCCAGGCCAACGTCAGGAACTGGGTCGACGACATCCTTCCGCTCCTCAACGACCAAGACCCCCTTGGCGTGGAGAACTTCGCCACCCACACACTGCCCCTGGAGGACGGGCCTCAGGCCTACCAGACCTTCCAGGCCAAGGAGGGCGGCATGATCAAAACACTACTGAAGCCGTGACTCCGACGTCACGGTCCCTGCGCGAAGGAGTACGTCATGCCTGCAGGCTCCAGCCCCAAGCGGGAACGCCAGTACGAGCACATCAAGGAAAGCGCGCAAGAGCGCGGGGCTTCCGCCTCCCGCGCCAAGGAGATCGCCGCCCGCACGGTCAACAAGGAGCGTGCCCGCTCCGGCGAGTCCAAGACGGCCAGCAAGACGTCGACCCAGGATCCCAAGTCCGCCTCCCAGCGTGGTGGAGAGCGTTCCCACCGAGGCTCCCAAGGTCCCACGAAGGATCAGCTCTACGCAGAGGCGAAGAAGAAGAACGTCGAGGGGCGCTCGTCGATGAACAAGGACGAACTGCGCCGCGCACTCGGCCGCTGACGCTTCCGCTGAGTCGATCACCGCACCGACAGCATGCGCTCGGGAGCGTCGAGACCCTCGTTCGGGGCCGGCGCACATCGGGGCCGTGCCGGCGTGTCAGAACCCATCGCGCTCCCGTTCACACCAGCCAGGGCCCACACGGTCGGGGCGCGCCGGTTTCCGGCGCTGCGGCAGAGGACTGGTGGCCCGGCCCCGTGCCGGCCCGGGCCGGGTAGGGAAGCCGCCGGCCGGTGGGAGAACAAGGGGGACGCGCCGTCCCTCGCGCTCCGCTCCCCGCCCGCGACATCGCCCAGCTCACCGTGCCGCCGCGCACCGAATGTGCCATCCCTGGAACCGGTAGCGGTATGTCACCGGAACCGGCAGGCCACCGTGTGGAAGGACCGCTTGGGCTCCCACTGCCCGGTCTCCGCGTAACCGCGCCGTGTGCCGGTGGGGAAGGTCTTGGCCAGGGCGAAGCTGGCGATGTCCAGGTCGTGGCGGCGCTGAGGGGAGTAGGGCGAGTCGGGGGCGATGAAGTTGTAGACGAACGCGCCGTGCACCCCTTCGGTCGTATAGAGGTCCAGCAACTCGCCTATCGCGTCGGCTTGTTCCCGCTCATTGCGTACATAACCGTCCTTGACCACCGGTGGCTCCGCCTCCCAGTCCACCGCCGTGAAGCCCATCCCGCCCTGTTCCTTGGCCCCGGTGAAGGTGCAGCAGCCGAACTCGGTGATGACGACGGGCTTGCGGTGCCGGTGCAGGGCGCGCACCTTCGAGGTGTACGTGGCCTTGTTGTCCGCGGTCCGGTACAGATTGGCACCCACCATGTCGAAACCGCGCCAGTCGACCTCCTCCCACTCCCCGGAGCTGTAGGTGACCAGCCCCTTGAACAGCGGCCGTACGGTCTTCAGGGCCCGGCCGAGGAATGCGTTCAGCCGCTCCTGGTAGCCGGTCGACTCGGGGCGCCTCAGCGCCCGACCGCGCTCGTTCCAGTCCTTGCCCGGCACCAGGCCGGACATGAAGAGGGTCAGCTCGGTGCCGATCGCGATGCCCACGCCGGGGTGACGGGTACGCAGCCGCTCGGCGGCGAGTGCAACCGAGCCGAGGAAGGCGAGCGTCTGCTCCGCGTCCCGGTCGAACTGCCGAGGTTCGAACCAGACGAACAGTCCGTTCGCGGCCGCGAACGACGCGGCTTCCGTCAGCCGGTCGAGGTCATGGCCGAGCAGCAGGATCGCGTTGCAGTGCAACTGCTCCCTGATTGCCGTGATCTCCCGACGGACGTACTCCGTCCGCCAGACCTCGCGGTCCGTGTCGAAGTTGACGCCCTTGAACGTGAGCGATCCGGCTGTCAGCGGCGACGCGAGCGCGCCGGCGGACGTCGTACGGGCACGCGCGTTGTCGGCCACGCCGACGAGGGCCAGGGCCGCGGTGCTCGCGAGCAGAGTTCGGCGGGCGATCGGTGCTGGTGTCATGCCTCCAAGCCTGCACGGCGTGTGCCGCGGGCGAGTCGGCCGAAGGTTTCGCACCTGTTGACCAAAGTCGCTGCCGGCTCCCGACCCACACAGGGAGCACAGAGCCTCGAGCCCCTACGGCTGCGCGCGGAGCCGCGCCCTCCGGCCCCATGGCTCATGCGGGCCGGGCAGGCGTGTGGTCCGTTGCGGTCAGGCCCCACCGCTCGTCCTGAGCGCCGCTTCCCGGCGATCGCCTGCCGAGCAGGGTGAGTTCGTCAGCGCCCGCCGGTATCCCCATGGCTGCGCATGCGCAGCACCGAGTGCCGACGCTGCAGCAGGTCCCACGTGCCCAGCAGGGCGAGCGGGACGGCGGCGAACCACCACAGGGGCGAACCCCGGCCCGCGGCGATAGCCGCCGCGACTGCCGCGGCCAGGGTGAGGGCGACCGGTCCGATGCGTGTCACCCCTCGCTGGTTGCCCGGCAGTCTCCTTTCATGTGCCGCGGTGTTGTCAAGAGACCGTCAAGGATCCACACAGGCGGGGGCGGGACGCATGGGAGGGCCGGCATGTGCGTGTGATCGGAGGTGATCAGGCTGGGCTGACTCCGGTTCGGCTGACACCATCCCTTGACGGCCGAGTCGCACGTCTTGTAGTCGGCCGGAGCTCGGTGACCGAGGCCTCGTGCAGTCGGTGCAGGTTGTGCTGCCTGTCGCGCCTTCCTGGCCGGGATCGGGCCCAGCCTCCGCCACCTCTCCCTCCCCAGTGGCTTTCCCGTCCGGAGTGAAGTGGGTGCCCAAGAGATTCGAGCAGGCGGACGTACTGGGCGGACAAGCTCTGCCGAGCAGGTCATGCGCCGCCTGCCTCGCAGGCATGGCCGGTACGCAGGCCCACGACAGGTCTGCCGCGAAGCGGCCATGGCCCCACACTCCGGCCGCGCAGCTCAGTGCGGTGTGAGGCTGACGGTAGGGCATGCGTGCGCAGGGCAGAGCAGTGCCGGCGGCCCGGAGCTGGATCGGTCCGTGTGCAGCCGCGGCACAGCAGGCGTGTGAGGCGAGCAAGGACGAGTCTGCTCGCCGCCCCGACGCGCTCTAGGCGGATTCGTGGCCGATGCTGGTGCCAGCGAGTGTTGGCAGCCTTTGACGCGCAGACATGGGCTGGTGGCAGCACAGCACACCGGTCCCCGGGGCCGGTCCGCACGGCCCGCGGCCGCGCAGGTGGCCGAACGCCACTCATGGGTCTGAGCTCACACTCGTCGCCAGGGAAAGGGACGTGCCATGGTGCGAACGGCCGATGACGGTGCGGAGAGGGCGTACGACGCCACACCGTTCCTGCCCGGGCGACGAGCGGGACTTCCGGGCCTGCGCAGGGCCGCGGCTGAATGCCGCGGCTGCCCCCTCCACGAGAATGCCACCCAGACCGTGTTCGGCGAGGGGGCCAGCACCGCGCGCATCCTGCTCGTCGGGGAGCAGCCCGGCGACCAGGAGGACCTCAAGGGCCACCCGTTCGTCGGTCCGGCCGGGAAGGTCCTGGCGCGTGCCCTGGACGATGCGGGGCTCGACCCGGGACAGATCTACCTGACCAACGCGGTCAAGCACTTCAAGTTCACGGTCGCCGAGGGCCGCAAGCGCCGCATCCACAAGGCACCGAACCTACGAGAGATCGCGGCGTGCAGGCCTTGGCTTCTGGCCGAGTTGCGATCGGTCTCCCCGGAGGTCGTGGTGGTGCTCGGGTCCACGGCCGGCAAAGCGCTCCTGGGCCCGTCGTTCCGTGTGACCGAACAGCGTGGCGGCCTTCTGCCCTGGCCCCCGCACGATGAGGACGATGCTTCCGGAGGGTGCGCAGCCGGCCTGGTGGCAACGATTCACCCATCAGCCGTTCTCCGTGCCGACGACCGCGACTCCGCCTACCAAGGCCTTGTATCGGACCTGCGCGTCGTCGTGGAGTTTCTGGAGGGGACCCACGAATCGGACCGTGGGTGTCCGGGATGATCCGGAAGCGTCCCGCGGGCTCAGGGACGCGAACCCGTGGCGATGGTCCGGGGGTGACCGCGTTGGCCATGGGTGCCGGAGAGCCCCGGGAACCCCGCGGGTAGGGATGGCCACGTGGACCAGGATCGCAGCCCGTTGCGCAGCCCGTTGATCGTCTATGCGAACTTCTTCTCCGACACGGCAGCAAGCCTCACCGCTCACGGGACCATGACCCAGTGGGCCGAACAGGCGCCGCGCAAGATCTGGCTCCTGCAGCCCGGAGATGTGCTGGTGACTCCAGTCGCGCCGAGCGAGGCATTCCGACGCTACGCGAGCGGTCTGCTGGGAGTGCCCCATGAGTCGCTGACGGTGATCACGGTGCCGTCGTCCGTGGGCCTGCCCATGGCGGAGGCCCTGGACCGGGCGGGGCTGCTGGACAGACTCGGCGATCTGGTGGACCAACGGCCCGGGGCGGCGCTGCTGCCTCTCGCCCTGGATGCGTCCACAGCCGCTCTTGCGCAGCGGCTGGGTACGACGGTGGCTCCCTATGGTCCGGAAGGTCCGAGCAGGAACGCCGTGGACGCGGTCTACCGGCTCAACACCAAGAGCGGTTTCCGGGCCGTTGCCGATGACCTTGGCATACGGCTTCCGGCGGGTCGGACGTGCGGGGGCCGCCTCCTCGAAGCGACCGCGAACGCATTGCTTCGGGAGTATGCGCGCATCGTGGTCAAACCGGATCGCTCAGCGGGCGGCCATGGACTGAGGTTCCTCTCGCGCGCGGATGCCGGCTCGGCGCCGCTTCGGAACGAGCCGGCCGGGACGTGGGTGGTCGAGGAGTGCCTGGATACGGTCCTGTCGGTCAGCATCCAGATGGACCTGGGCGTATCAGGGCCGCGATCGGTGTTCTCCGGGGAGATGCGTGTGGAGGGCGGCTCCTGCACCGGCTACGTCTCGCCGCTGGAGGGGTCCGGTGGGGCCGTCGCGGCGGAGCTGGAGCAGTGGGGAACGGCACTGGGGCACCATCTGGCGCAATGCGGCTACGCCGGGACGTACGGGGTCGACGCGATCCTCGCCTCCGACGGGAGGCTCTACGCGACGGAGAGCAACGTCCGCCGCACCGCCACCACGACAGCGCAGTTCATGGCATGCCGTCTGGCTCGTTCTGCGGGCCTGGACGCTCCGGCCTGGTCCCTCGGCAGACGGCGCACACGAACGCCCCATGATTTCGACGATGCCGCCCGACTGCTGGAGCAGTCGGGCCTGGCCTGGGCGGCGGACGCGGCCGGGGGAGTGGTGCTTTACGCGGATGCGCCCGCCGATTGCCGGTCATGGCGCTACGCGGTGCTCGGTCCTACCAGGGATGCGGTGTCCGGATGGGAGGATGCCCTGGCCGACGTCATGGAGTTCGAGGACCGCGGTAGGCCTGAACAGTTGTGACGTTCGAAGAAGGTGAGCCCTTCATCCATGTGATCTGCGATGTGTCAGAACAGCAGGACGAGCGCGTAAACCAGGAAGAAGGCTGCCACCAGCAGCACCAGTGCCGCGAGTGCAACCAACGGGCCCTTGGCCCACCCCCGTGTCCGACGCTCGTAGGGGCCTGTGCCCGAGGAGGTGCTTGATTCGGCCGGAGGCGTCTCGCCCGGTGGCACGGAGCCGCCTTGGTCGAGCCCTGGTGTGATGCGGGGATCGGGATCGGGATTGTTCACTTTCATACGACGCCACTGCCCCATTTGTCCCGCTATAGGCATCGAGCCGAGGGCGGGTCTTCGGCGGCGCCTGTACCTGCAGGTCAGGTGGCTCTCGGCCGGTGTCGCCCGGGCTCGCAGGCACCAGGCGGAAACCTGCCGTCCCCGGACGGGACCGGGCCGTGTGTGCCCGTGCGGTTACTGGCCCCCTGCGCGCCTGCCCCTTTCGACAAAGGAAGCGGGCTGCCTTTCAGGTCTGACAATGCGGGCACCAGACCGTGCGACGGCCGGAAACGCGGCGCGAGTCCAGAGAACCGCCACAGCGTGGACACACCGGCACGTCGTCATCCCTCCGGCCGGTGAGCCACGTGCGCCGTGGGGGGACGCACGCGGCCCGTACGGACGTGGCGAGGACGCGACGCATCGCCGCATGGACGTGCCGGTACTCTGCCTCGCTCAGTTCCCCCGCCGGCCTGCGCGGGTCCACGTGTGCCCGCCAGAGGATCTCGTCGCACAACAGGTTTCCGAGGCCCGCGAGTACGGCCTGGTCCATCATCACGCTCTTGACGGTGCCCCGCCGACCGGAAAGGAGTTCACCGAACTCCCCGCGACCCACGGCCAGGGCGTCAGGACCCAAGCGCTCCAGAACGTGATCGACGGCTTCGTCATCGTCGGCCAGCCGGACGCC
Organism: Streptomyces sp. NPDC043861; assembly: GCF_056435905.1. NCBI lineage: Bacteria > Bacillati > Actinomycetota > Actinomycetes > Kitasatosporales > Streptomycetaceae > Streptomyces > Streptomyces sp. NPDC043861. The sequence goes on from NZ_JBWKDP010000007.1 coordinate 124,197, forward strand.
CTGCAACTTGCGTTGGTCGCGGTAGTGCAGCTGCCGCGCGTCGTCGAGCGTCAGAACGATGCGATCGTACTTCCCGGGAGAGTCGTCCCCGCCCACGCACAGCAGCGACCCCGTCATGCCGAAATGCCAGACGAGCACCGGGCCGTGTTCCGTCGGTGCGATGAGCCACTTGCCGTGACGCCAAGCGGTGCCCAGTCGCTTCCCCTGCAACGCCTTCCGCAGCCGCTGTGCTGTGACTCCGCGCAGCACCCCGGCATCGTGCACCTCGACACTCGTAATGCGCCGACCGCGGCCGCACGCGTTCAGCACCTGGCGGAATCCTTCGACGTCCGGCAGCTCGGGCATGACCTCCTCCGGAGTACTGGACGGTGCCGCGTACCGCAGAGCTGCACCCGCCGTGCCCGGCGGCGAACCCCACGGCCGACGCGGCTGCCGGGTGGTGGACTGTTCAAGCAATGACCCGGGGAGTCATCTCCGTCCCGCGGCCATCGGCAACCACATGCTGGTCTGCCCTGCTATGGGCTATTCACTCGCGACGCGTAAACGAGGCGGGGGCGGGTAGCCGCGCACACGAGCCAGGCCGCCTGACGGAACCTGGAGGCAATCATGACCGTGCTCGGACAACCAGCCGGCTCACTCTGGGCAGAGTACGATCCGGGGCCCGAATATCCGGCCCTGAGAGGCCACATCCAGGTGGACGCCGCCGTGATCGGCGGCGGGATGGCCGGCATCTGCACCGCGCGGGAACTGGCGCGCACAGGCCGCACGGTTGCACTGCTGGAGGCAGACCGCATCGCTCACGGGGTGACCGGCCACACCACCGCCAAGGTCTCGGCCCTGCAGGGCCGTGCCTACAGCCGTATCCGGAAAGCCCGTGGTGACGAGGCCGCACGGCAGTACGCCGACTCGCAGCAGGACGCGGTGTCCGCCGTGGCGAACCTGAGCAGGGAACTCGGCATTGACTGCGATCTCGAACGGACCGCAGCGTATACCTATGTCACCGATCCGGCCTCTGCGGCAGATGTGCGCTGCGAGGCAGAGGCGGCGGAGGCCGCAGGCCTGCCCGTCAGCTGCGTGGACGAAGTGCCGCTGCCCTTCCCGGTCGCAGCAGCCGTACGTCTGGACGGTCAACTCCAGTTCCACCCGCGCAAGTTCCTCGTCGGCGTCGCGGTCGACCTCGTGCGTCGTGGAGGCAAGATCCTCGAACGCTCGCGGGTCACCGAGCTTCATGAGGGAACCCCGTGCCGACTGACCACCAGTGCGGGGTACACGATCGAGGCGAATGACGTGGTCGTGGCCACGCACTACCCGATCTTCGACCGGGCGCTGCTGTTCACCAGGCTGGAACCCAAACGGGAAGTTGTGGTTGCTGGCCCGCTGCCGTTGGAGAGCCCCGCTCCGAAAGGGATGTTCCTCACCGAGGAGGGCAACACGAGGTCGATACGCACCGCGCCGCACGAGAATGAAGGACGGATGCTGATCGTCACCGGGGAGAAGTTCACTCCTGGTGACCCGGAAGACATCGGTGCGGGCGGACATGCCCAGGTGCTCACCGAGTGGGCATGCCGCCACTTCGAAGGCTTTGCCGTCACGCACCGCTGGGCCACCCAGGACACGTTCTCCACCGACCACGTGCCGTATGTGGGCCGGCTCCACCCACGAACCGACCACTCCTATGTGGCGACGGGTTTCGGCGGCTGGGGTCTGAGCGGAGGCATGATGGCGGCACGGCTCCTCACCTCCCTCATCGCCGACAGCCCGTCCCCCTGGGCGGACCTGTACGACCCGGTCCGGCTCCATCCCCTGGCGGAGGGCCCGTCGATACTGCGGCTCGGTGCAAAAACAGCCCGGCATCTCGTCGTCGACCGGCTCCCCGGCGGACACGCCGACTCGGTGGACGACATCGAACCGGGTCAGGGCGCGGTGGTCCGCGGCCACGGTGCAGGGCCCCAAGCGGTGCACAGGGATGCATCCGGCACCCTGCACCGCGTATCAGCACGCTGTACCCACCTCGGTTGCATCGTCCATTTCGACGAAGCCGAAACGGCCTGGGAGTGCCCCTGCCACGGTTCCCGCTTCGGCGTGGACGGGTCCGTCCTGCAAGGCCCGGCAGTGCATCCCCTGGAGGCACGCGACTAGGACGGCCGGCCATGACGAAGAGCGGAGCAACTCGCATTCCCGGGGCGTGCCCCTCGGCACCCCCGGTGGAGTCATCGGTCGAGAGGCCGTCGTCCATCCACGCTTCGGCGCTCGAGCAGAGGCGTTCGTTCTGACGCCGTCGGCCCAATCCGATCCTGGTGATGTCCACTGCTGACGCACCCACGTGGAAGGAGCCTGCCAGGCACACCATGGCCGCCAGTTGCACGGAGCCTTGGTCGCTGCGGAGCACACGGTTGCGGCCGCCGAGTCGCTCATCGCTGGCCGGATGGCGGCTGCACTCGCGGACGCCCCGGGGGCTTGGCGCACGTTCCGCGGTGGGGTGATTGCCTACTACAACCGAGGTCAAGGCATCCGTCCTCGGTGTCGACCACTGCTTGCTGACGGCCGAAGGGGCTGTTCACCCCGATGTGGCGGCACAGATGGCTCAGGGCGTACGGCGGCTCATGGACGCCACTTACGGCCTGGCCACCACTGGAGTCGCCGGTCCCGGCATGCAGGACGGCGAACGGATCGGAACCCTGTTCGTCGCCCTCTGCGGGTCAGGCGGAACGGTCGTTGCCGAGCCGACACAGGCGGGCGAGACCATGGACCGAGAGGCGATCCAGCAGGCGGCAGTCGTCGCGGCACTGGAATTGCTTCGCGATCACCTTCGCCCACCGCACGAACGGCAGTAGCGACGCGGTGCGTTTGCTGGACAGTGCCCGTGCCCGGTGTGCCGAACTGCCTGGGCCTGAGCCGTGGGGGTGCTCCGGGAGGACGCCACGGACACCGTCGGCATCAATGGTGAGATCGACGCGGGCGCGGATGCGGTGAGGGCTGCCGGTTGCCGACCACCACCCAGACGGGCTGAAGATCGCCGAGGACGTCGGAGTCACCCCGTTCGACAAGCCGTCCGACTGGACCGACGCGCTCTGATCGCACCTGTGCTGCCCGACACTGCCACCCGTCTGCGGCCCTCCAGGTCCGCCGAGGTACTCGCCGGCTTCCCCGCCCCCCGGACGTCAACGGCAGTGATTCCGGTCTCGTTTCAGCCTCGCAGGCGCCCCGACCAGTCCTGTCGTCGGCGGTCCGGCCTGCGTTGTGCCGGTCGGTTCGGTCTGGGCGCGCGGAGGAGCCGCAGCCATCCAGTGAGCTGCGATCGCGGCATTGGCCCGCCCACCGCGCTCGTCAATTGCGTGATGCCGCCAGGGCGTCCATCGCAGCCGGCCTTTCCCAGCACGAACAGGCAAGTCCTGATGTGCCCTCCACGAACTGGCGCACGAAGAAGCATACGTTCGGTTGTCAGGGGCAGGCGCATTAAAGCCATGGCACATGTTTGAGGGCTCGTCAGAAAGATCATCCCAGGCGTGAGGGTGGGATCATGAACTCCCAAGAGGGCAAGGGCAGTAAGGCCGCCGAGAAGCGAATCGATATTTCCAAGGCCTTGCAGTGCGCCTCAGGACAGCTCGCGGAGCTGCTCCAGTGCGAGCCCGGAACTGTTTCAGCGGTGAAGGCCACGGATGACGGTTGGTGCGCCGACGTGGAGGTCGTCGAACTCGAACGGGTGCCGGACACCATGAGCGTGATGGCTTCCTATCGCGTCTCTCTCGATGCCGAGGGCCACCTTGTCGGCTATGAACGCATGCGCCGTTATGCGAGAGGCCAGATCGACCGTCGCTGAATCCCCGGGAAGGGCACCCGGTTTCCGGACCGGTCGGCCCGGACCGAATCATCGTCGAAAGGAGTTTCATCATGACGCTCGTTCAGCAGAGCAATGCGTCCAACAGCGGTAGTGGCTCCGGAAATCTCTACGACGTCCTGGAGCTCATACTTGACCGAGGGCTCGTCATCGACGCGTTCGTCCGCGTCTCCCTGGTCGGCATCGAAATACTCAAGATTGACGTGAGGGTCGTCGTCGCGAGTGTCGACACCTATCTGCGATTCGCCGAGGCCTGCAACCGGCTTGACCTGGAATCCGGTCGCAAGGCGCCCAGCCAGCTCACTGACCTGGTCGGAGACATGACGGAGAGCGGTGCGAAGGGAAAGTCGAAAGGAGCATTGAGCGGAGCCGTGGAAGCGTTCACTGAATCGCTCCAGGGCAAGAGCGGTGAATCAGAGGAGGAGCCGCGGAAGCGTCCCGCGCGCAAGTCCTCGTCAAGCCGTCAGTCGACCCAGAGCAGGGGGGAGTGACTCATGCCCACGTACGTGTATGCCATCACGCACGCCGATCATCCTCTGAGCCTGGACGGACTCGAGGGCATCGGGGATCCGCCGCTGCAGCTGCGGACCGTCGTGGCACGGGATCTGTCGGCGGTCGTCAGTGACGCGCCGCCCGGCCTGAGGGCCAAGCGCCGTGACGTGATGGCTCACCAGACCGTGATCGAACGGCTGATGCGCGACGGCGCGACCCTGCCGATGCGCTTCGGACTGCTCGGCCCCGACGACGAGCAAGTGGCAGCGGCTCTCGAGCAGCAGCGGGACAACTACAGCGAACGCCTCGCCGAGCTCGTGGGGCATGTCGAGTTCAACCTCAAGGTCGCCCGGGACGAGGACGACTTGCTGCGAGAGATCATCACCGAGTCCGAGGAGATCCGACAACTCAACGAGCGCAGCCGGGCCGTTCCCGAGGCTCACGACGAGCGGGTGGCACTCGGCGAGATGGTTTCGCATGAAGTTGCGGCACGTCAGGAGCACGAGGCCGAGGAGCTGGTGGCCAGGTTCGGCCCGTCAGCGTCACGCACCGCCCTGGGCGAGCCCACCAGGAATCACTTCCTCAATGTGTCGTTCCTCATCAACGCGGAGACGGCGGAAGCGTTCTCGCACGCCGTTCAGGAGGAGGCAGGACGGCGAGGGGACGCCTACACCTTCACACTGACTGGACCGCTGCCGCCGTACAGCTTCGTCTGACCTTCCGCGGACCGACCGAAGGCGCCTGCCATGGGTCTCATCACCGGCATTCTGACTTTCCCGCTTGCTCCCGTCCGGGGAACGGCGTGGGTTCTCGACCAGGTGGTCCTGGCCGCCGAGCGCGAGTACTACGACCCGGCGCCCGTGCTCAGTGCACTGGCCGAACTGGAGCAGGACCTGATCACCGGACGCATCACAGAAGAAGAGTTCGACCGGCGGGAGGACGAACTTCTCGACCGGCTGGACGAGATCGAGGCCCATCGACGGCAGTTGGGGCCATGACCGCCGGGCACGATTTCCGAGCGCGAGAGTATGAGGTGCACGAGCACATGTCGAGCAACGTCAAGATAGGCGTCGCGCTGGTTGGCGGCTACGTCTTGGGACGGACGAGGAAGGCCAGGATGGCCATCGGCCTGGGCCTGTTCCTCGCCGGCAGGAAAATGAACCTCGATCCGAGGCAGGTCGGCAAACTGTTGGCCAACTCGCCCGTTCTGGGCTCTCTCAACGACCAGGTCCGCCGGGAGCTGGTCGACGCCACCCGGTCTGCGGCAACCGCCGCGCTCACCGAACGAGCGACGAGCCTGGCGGACTCCCTTCACCAGCGCACGCTGGGGCTCGGCCAGAAGGGCGACTCCGAGGCGCAGGACGCGGCCGTACACGACGAGGACGGCCCTCCCGACTCCGAGGAGGAGCCCGAGGGGGAGCGGCAGCCGGCCCGCCGCAAGACCTCCGGGGAGACCTCCGAAACCAGGAAGAAGGCAGCCTCCGCTGGGCGAGCGGCCTCCACCCGCACCCGTTCGGCAGGCGAGGGCGCTCGAAAGACGTCAGCCGCCGCCCGGAAGCGCACCAGCGCCTCTCGCCGGTCCACGGCGTCGGCGACCCGCAAGAGGGGTGAAGGCAATGGCTGACTCCGCACTGAGCAGGATCAAGGACGACATCGGCCGCAGCCCGGCCGCCGATCGGCTCAAGGAAGAGCTGCAGAACTACCTGCGCGCCCGAGCCGAGCTCGCTGTGACCAATCTGGGCCACCGCCTCGGGCAGGGTGTCTCCAGGTTGGCCGAACCGGGCCACGGTCCCGGCGGGCTGGGCAAGAGCCTGGCCAAGGGGGGCAAGGCCCTGAGCGATGGCAAGACACCTGGTGAGGCCATGGCGATCGCAGGTGCGTCCCACCTCAAGGACACCATCAAGGAGAAGGTCAAGGGGTTGTTCGGCAAGGGGCGCAGGAGCGGCGGCGGCAAGTCGAAGAGCGTGACCATTGTCGAGGACATCGATGTCGGTGTTCCGGTGCGCGAGGCCTACGACCAGTGGACCCAGTTCCAGGAGTTCAGCACCTTCGCCAAGGGGGTGGTGAGCGTCGAGATGGCGGACGACACGACCAGCAATTGGAAGGTGAAGGTCGCCAAGTCCACACGGAGCTGGAAGGCGAGCGTCACCGAGCAGGTGCCTGACGAACGCATCACCTGGACCACGGAAGGTGGCAAGGGCACGGTCAAGGGTGTGGTGACCTTTCACCGCATCACTGAAGACCTCACCCGGGTACTCCTCGTGCTCGAGTATTTCCCCAAAGGCCTCTTCGAGAAGACCGGCAACATATGGCGTGCCCAGGGCAGGCGTGCGCGCCTCGATCTCAAGCTCTACCGCAAATTCATCATGATGCGGGGCGAGGCGACCGACGGCTGGCGCGGTGAGATCCGGGACGGTGAAGTCGTCGTCGAACACGAGGACGCCGTCGAGCAAGAGGACACGCAGACCCGCAACGAGGACGACGTCCCACACAACGCCGACGACGGATCGGCTGCGGGGGAAGCCGACTCGCTGGAGGACGACGAGTACCGGGACGAGGACGATCCCGACGAGGACGGGTACTCCGAAGGCCACGAAAGCGACGAGATGCCTGACGAGGAGCTGCCCGAGGACGAGATGGAGGATGACGAACCCGACTTCGAGGACGCGGCGGAGGAAGAGCCACCTGCCCGGCGCCGGCGTGTCGCGTCGGCCCGGCGTTGACCGCGCATGCCGACCGCACAGACAGGGCTGAACCCATGACCCAACCACTTGCCGGTCGCGCGAGCGTTCCTCTTCACAGCCAGCAGGGTTCGTCGGCCAATCTCGCCGACATCCTGGAACGGGTGCTGGACAAGGGCATCGTCATCGCGGGTGATATCCAGATCAACCTGCTGGACATCGAACTCCTGACCATCAAGCTCCGCCTCCTGGTCGCGTCCGTGGACAAGGCCAAGGAAATGGGGATCGACTGGTGGGAGCACGATCCTTCGCTGTCCTCTCGTGCCCCGCGGCACCCCCGCCACAACGGGCTTTCCGGCGGTGGACCGGATGCACTGGCCGAGGAGAACGCGCTTCTGCGGGCCCAGATCGCCGAGCTGCGAAAGGCCGCCGGCCTCCCTATGGCACCCGACGAGACGGGCCCTGAGCGGCAGGCCACCACCGAAGGGCAGGACGAGCAGTGACCGCCGAACCCACTGACGCACTCACCGGCGAGGACCTGACGTACGTGTACGCGCTCGGCCTGGAGGACTCGGGGCTGAAGCACATCGCCTGCGCTCTCGACGGCATCGAGGGCCGGGCTGTGCGATGGGTGAACGATGGCGGGCTTGTCGCCCTGGTGTCGTCGGTGCCGGCGGACAGGTTCAGTGAGCAGGGACTGAAGGCGCAGATGGAGGACCTGTCCCGGCTCGAGAGCATCGCCCGGGCCCATCATGCTGTGGTGGATGCCGCTTTTGCGGCAGCGACGATCCTGCCCATGCGTCTGGCGACCGTGTACCTGAACGACGGCCGGGTATCCGCTCTGCTGCGGGAACGCAGTCAGGAGTTCGGAGGACTGCTGGACCAGCTCGACCAGCACGTCGAGCTCGGGATGAAGGTGTACGCAGAGCCCGGCCGTGTCCCGCCGGCACAGCCGGAGCGGCCGACCGCCGTCGCCGGCACGGGGCGTGCCTATCTCCAGCAACGCCGCGCGCAGCGGCGCAGTGGCCAGGACATCTACCGAAGGGCCGCGGCCGTTGCGGCGGAAGCCGTCCACAAGGCGGCCGACCTTGCCTCGGCGCGGATCGTTCATCGCCCGCAGCAGGGAGAACTGGCGTCGGGCCCCGGCGAGAACATCGCCAACGAGGCCTACCTCGTCCACGCTTCCAGGGCGGATCGATTTCGGGAGGTGCTCGGTGAACTCGCCCGGGACGAAACAGGTGTGCGGATCGACATCACCGGCCCATGGGCCCCGTATTCGTTCGCGACCTTGACGACGGAAGGGGACGGCGCGCCGCGATGACGAGGAAAGCAGAACCCTGCGGAACGGGGTCCGCCGTCGCGCAGACACAATCATGGGGGGACGGAGCCCCTGCGGGCCCGCCGGTAGCGCTCATCGACCTGCTGGATCGCCTGCTCAACGGGGGAGCGGTGCTCACCGGGGACCTTGTGCTGTCCATCGCCGACGTCGATCTGGTGCACATAAATCTCCGAGCCGTCATCCGGTCTGTCACATCCGATGAACCGGCCCCCTGGTGACGTACGAAGGCTGTGCAACACGGGGTGCCCAGGCCATATCCAAGGAGGTTCCACGTGCCGGGTAAATCCGCACCCCTCATGCACGACCGACAGGGTTCAGGATCCGCAGCAGACGTGGCGCAGACCGCGGCACGTGCTTTCGGCGTGCTGCCCGCCGATCCCGCTGATGCCGGGAGTGCCATTGCCCAGCGGCTGGAGACGGACCCCGAATCGGTGGAGCGAGACCTCATGAAACTCGTTCTCACCATTGTGGAGCTGTTGCGGCAGCTGATGGAGCGCACCGCCCTTCACCGGGTCGACCAGGGGGACCTCAGCGAGGACCAGGAGGAGCGCATCGGAATGACGCTGATGATTCTCCAGGAGCGCATGGCTGAGCTGTGTGAGCGTTACGACCTGACACCGGACGATCTGAATCTGGACCTTGGGCCTCTCGGTTCGTTGCTGCCCCGTAGCGGGACATGAAGCACCCCGGGACATGAAGCAAACTCCGGAGTTTCGAAATGGGTTGAGGGGCAAGGCGAATGACATGACTACTGAAAGCGCTGACAAGAAGACCACCAGCTCTGCTGAGATGTCGAAGGCCGATTCGGGGGCAGCGCCCGCGAAGCGGCAAGGGACAGTGAAGCGGGCCGGGAGCGCTGCCGCGAAAAAGACGGCGGCAGCTGGAAAGCGGGCCGAAAAGAGCGCGCACACCGAAGCGACGAAGGCGAAGTCCGCTGCCGAGGACGCCGAGAAGACGGTGGCGACGGGCGCGCGAGCAGCGGGCGATGCGACAAAGCTCGTCGGGCGAGCAGCCGCCAGTGGTCTGCAGAGCGGGCAGCAGGCCGTTGTGGCCACTGCGGCCAGGACAGCCACAGCAGCCACAGCCGCGTGGACGGTCATGAAGCACCGGAAGGGCATCGTCGCGGGCGCTGCGGCGGGCACCGTCGGCGTGGTGGGCGCGGCCTTCGCCCTGGGCAGGGTCACCGCCAAGCCGCAGACCGGCCCCCTGACCAAGTTGGCCCGTGGTCGGATCTGAGCAGGGCCGATGGGTGGCGGCGGTCCTGCCCGCTCCACCGGCCACGTTCAACTCGGGTCTACACCTTGTGGTCGCCTCGCCAGGTGACTGACGTCATCGCGGCCGGACCACCATGTGCCAGGCCCTTGTAGGTCACTGTGCGGGCGGGGCCGAGTTCGTGTGCAACCTGTCTGGACAGGTCCAATCCCTCGCAGAAGAGCCGCTGCCACTCGGCGTCGTACTTGCCGTCCTCCCGGTCCCGGACGTCCAGGTTCATTGTGGTGTCGATCCTGTCTGCCCATGCGTGCATGCCGGTGACGAGCCCGTTTCCGGTCTCGGCCTGCCTGAAGATCTGGCTGGCGTGCTGCGCTCGTGGTCACTGTCCCGCCCGCCAGGAGGGTTCGTCTCCCGCCCGGACCTGCGCAAGCACGTCGAACAGGGCCTGTCGACTGCCCAGCGACTGGCCAGGCAGCTCGGGCCGTCATGGGCGGTGCACTACCGGGACGAGCGTCACGGGACAACGAAGTGGGTGTGCTGGGGCTGCGACCACCTTTACTGGGAACGCGACGACCACGGCACACCACCGCACCCGGTCCACATCACCGTCGAAGGCGAGTACATGGTCGGTCCACTGCGCTCCGACGGCTTCGGGGACTTCGTCCCCGAAGATCCCACCGCCGCCCTGCACCTGTCCGTGGTTTGCTCCGTTCCCAAGGCCGTTGTCGCCCACGGTAATGCCCACACGCTGGAAGTCGCCGTTGTCAGCGACCTCGAAGATCGGCCTTCCGTCCCTGTCCTGGCCCTCGAGGGCGGGTACGGGAACGCAGATCAGTCGTCCGAGCCGTCCTTGCGCATGACGAGCGTGTCGATTTCCGTGCCCAGGGCGGTACTCGGCCGCTGTGCGCGACTGTACGGGGAGCACGGGTACTCCGTACTTCACAGCGGTCACCGCGAGGCATCCCACGATGTTGCCGTCCGGCGGATCCCCGTACTCGCCGCGCGGACACGAGACATCCAGTGCGCTGATGGCCCGGTTGCAGGCCAACCGCGTACACCGGCCCGCCCGTCAGTCCTTCGGTCTCGCCGACGGCCTGGCGCAGAGGTACGGACGCGCGAGCAGCAGGCCGGTGCCGGCCATGACGATGCCCAAGTAGACCGGCGCGAGGTGGAAGAAGTCCGTGTAGTGGATTGCGCCGTGCACCACGACAGCCGGCAGGAAGCCGGCGGCCGCCGCCGCGGCCAGGGTCCAGAACACCCAGGCTTCACCCCGCCGCCAGCCCCACGCGCTGAGCAGAACGATCGCCACCGCGGCGGCCATCAGGGCGCCGCCGAACCCCGCGCGGTCGTGGGCGACGAACGGCACGAGCCGGGGATTCACGGTTTCCAGCGTCTGCGTGCTGGTGCCCAGAAAGGCCAGGTCGGTCGGCACGAAGACTCCGGTCAGACCGACCACCGAGATCACCGCCCCGCCGACGAACAGACCCGCTCCCGTGACGATCAGCAGTAGCTGGCCGACCAGCGCCCGTCGGCGCTCCGGTTCCGGCCCCTCGGGCGCCAGGCGCCACCGCGGTGCGTGCGGGGTCCGACGGACCCCGGCCACGAACATCGGGAACAGCACGATGGCGGTGGCCGTGTGCAGAGGTTCCACGAAGCCGGTGGCCAGGAAGTAGAACAAGGTGGGGAAGCCGATCGCCCCCGAGAGCAGATACACCTCGCGGGCCCAGGGCCAGCCCCGTCTGATCCCGCCCACGGCGAGGCCGGTGTAGAGGGCACCGATCGATACCATCGTGCCGGCCATGGTGATCCGGTCGTGCTGGAGGAAGTGCACGAGGTGATGGTTGGCGGCATGCAGTTCGTTCAGCGTCATCCCGAGGTAGTCGCGGTCGTACCAGAGCAGCACAGGTCCGAGGGTGATCGCCGCGGCGCCGAGTCCGGCACCCGTCATACCCAGCCCGACGAGCAGCGCCCACCACCAGGCGGGCCAGTGGTGGGGACGGCGGCCGACGTCCCGTAGCACCGGAGCGGGCGCGGTGGGCGTGGCCGCCTCGATGACCCGTGAGAACCAGCCGGGTCCGGCCGCGACGAGCACCGCCGGCCGGGCGAGCACAACGGCGTCCGGATCCTCGAGCACAGCGGCCGCAGCGGTGACCGACGGATCGGACACATGGCTGAGATGCGGGTCGTCGCTGCTGGTGAACCCGTCGACATGAGGCTTGAGGGCGGCCTCGGCCTCCGGGTCGCCGGCGCGGACCACCAGCGGGATCGAGCGGCCGGCAGCGGCCTCGCGTACCGTCTCCGCGTCGGCCGCCGAGACGGGCGCCACCTCGACGACACCAGCCCCGAGTGGGGGCATGGCGCGTACCGCTTCGCGGGCGAGCGAGGGTGGGACGGATATCCCGAGGCGGGCGTTCACGGGTATGCCGGCGATCTCGCCGGCGAGCCGCTGCGGCGGATGGCGGTGGCCGAACCCCCGGGCGATCAACCGCGCACCGGCGGGGCGGGAGCCGATCGAGGCCAGCAGCCGCAGTGCTGTTCGCTGTGAACGGCGTCGGCCGAGGACGGCAGCGGCCGAGCCGCGCAGCGGGTGATACGTCCAGTCCGGCATCAGTGGCTCTCGCTCTCCGTCGCGGTCATCCGGTCACCGGGCGCGGTCCAGCCGAGCACAGGCGCCATGGAACGCAGCGTCGCCTGCGTCGGCGTCAGCCGGGCGGCCGTGTCGCGCAGCAGCACCGCGGGCGGCCACGACAACTGGCCGACTGCGCCGAGCCGGGCGGAGCGGCGCGTGATGGCCTGGGTCCTCGGGCGGCGCAGCAGGTCGTACGAGCGGAGCGCGGCGGCGACGTCCGGGGTGTCGTCCAGGCAGTGGGCGAGGGTCACCGCATCCTCCAGCGCCTGGCATGCGCCCTGGCCCAGATTGGGGGTCATGGCATGGGCCGCGTCGCCCAGCAGTGCGACCCGGCCGCGGACGAAGGAGGGCAGCGGCGGCAGGTCGTACAGGTCGTGCCGGAGCACCGCGTCCGCGGGGACGGCGGCCAGCAGGGCGGGGATGGGATCCGGCCAGGACCCGAACCGGCGCAGTAGTTCGGCGTACTCGGACGAGCCGGAGGCCGCTCCCGCCGGCAGCGACGCGGTCGCGAAGCAGTACATCCGCCCGCCCGGCAGTGCCGTGTAGCCGAGCCGCGCTCCGCGGCCCCAGGTCACCGCCCCCTCGGCGGGCGGTTCGGCGAGGGGTTCGGTGACCGTGCGCCAGGCGGTGTAACCGGCGTAGCGGGGACCGGTCGCGTCGGGCCACAGGGCGCGACGGACCGCACTGCGCAGCCCGTCGGCGCCGACCACGAGATCGGGCCGGGACTCGCCCCTGCAGTGGTCGACGACCAGACGGTTGCCGTCGTCGCGGACCGCGAACACCTCGCTGCCCGACCGCAGACTGTCACCCGGCAGCGCCTCGATGAGCGTCCGCAGCAGGTCCGCGCGGTGGAGGACCACCAGGGGATGGCCGAAGCGGCGCGCCAGCTCCGCGTTGTCCGTGCGGGACAGCCAGCGGCCACTGCGGTTGCGTACGCCGCCTGTGGCCTCGACGGCACCGCGCGCCCGGACGGCGTCGGCAAGGCCGAGCACCTCGAGTGCGTGGAGCGCGTTCGGCCACAGGGAGATGCCGGCGCCGATCTCGGTGAACTCCGGGGCCCGTTCCAACACCTCGACGCGCCAGCCCCGGCGGTGCAGGGCAACGGCCGCCGCGAGGCCGCCGATCCCGCCGCCGACGATGGTCGCGACGCGCTGCGGCATGGGTCCTCGCTCCGGGTTGGGGGGCGCCGCCCCCGGGCAAGTGGCCGTCGATCCGGTGCGCAAGTGGCACACGACGCGGCGCAGGCCCAGCTGAGCAGCGCCTCATAGCAACATGTCGACAGACGCCTGTCAATGTACCGAGGGGCGGACGGCCGGCCCTGGCAGCACTTGGCCGGGTTGGTGTCGCCGTGAGGTAGGCCGCGGTGACTCAGGGGGCCAGGCCCGTCGACGAAGGCACGGCGTGCGTGCCGCCTCCGGTCCCATCGGGAACTCTCCCGGCCAGGACCATTCTGTCCCGGCTTCCTCTTGCGGCCAGGCGAACGAGAACGGCCTGCATCGCTGATCCGGACATGGGCCGACGGCCACCACGGGGATGCCGCCTGTGGCCCACAGGCGGAACCGGGTGTTGGGCCGGCCCAGGGCCGTGCGCCCTGGCAAGGACTTCTGGGTGGCGCTGCTTGCTCCGGCACGGTTCGCGAGATCTCGCCGCGCGAGTGGCAAGTCCCGGCCAAGGATCCGTGCGAGCCGGCGGCGGGCAAATGCTCTTGGGCGGAGCGGGTAGGCGCCGGTTGAAGGTGCCATCCAGCAGATACGAAGGGTTGAATCGCATGGCTCTGCCCCAGCTCACTCCGTCCCAGCGAGCAATGGCTCTGGAGAAGGCCGCGGTCCGTCGCAAGGAGCGCAGCGCGCTTCTTGCCGAACTCAAGGGCGGCGCCCTCTCGCTGGAGGAGGTGATGGAGCGTGAGGATCCGGTTGTCGTTCGGACGCCGGTGCGTAGCCTTCTGCAGGCCCTGCCGGGCATAGGGAGGGTGAGGGCCGGTCAGGTGCTCAGGGATTTGGGCATTTCAGAGCAGCGCAGGATCGGAGGCTTGGGCACTCGGCAGCGGCAACGCCTTCTCGAGCTCTTCCCCTCGCACGGTTGAGCCCCGGGGACCCCTCACCGAGATTGACGTTGCCAGTGGTCAGAGACTGGTGAGCAGGCCTTCGAGTGGTGCGGGTGTGCGGTCGGGGTCGAGGGCCTCGACGAGGACGCGGCCGTAGCGGATCTTGCGCCCCTTCTTCGTGCCGAGGAAGCGGCGCAACTGCTGCTGTGAGCTGCGGCCCCGCTGCGCGGGCTGGCGCAGGAAGGTCTGGAGGGCGCGCAGGTCTCCCTCCGCCCGGACGAGCTCCTCCACCCGTGTCACGCCCAGCGCGCGGATGAGTTCGTCCTCCAGATCCGCCGCGCAGACGAAGAACCCTTGAGGTGCTGCGCCGGCTCGCTCCAAGGCGCGGGCGTAGTAGCGACGTTCCGCCTCGTCGCACAGTCCCGTGAGGCTGAGGCCCAGGCCGGGTGGCCCTAGGAGATGCGCGAAGCGCCCCACGCTCATGGCACCGCCCATCGCCAGGACGCAGACTCCTTCGGCCGCCAGGTCGCGGCCGCGCCTCGCGGCCAGCGCGCTGACCGCTGCGACGTCGCTCGGACCTTCGAGCAGGACGGCTGCCCGGACGGGCAGTCGTCCTGCCAGTGCGCGCGCGGGGTCGCCGGGGCCACCGGCCGCCCACGCGGTGACCGCCTCGCCGAAAGCCCCCATGTCAGCCATGCGATGAGTGTCCGCCCTTCACGGCCACCCTGGTAGTGATTTTTCGCCGGCGCGTTGATCGCCGGTGAGCAACCTCGCCCGACGGTCCGAACGAAGGACCGCGATTCGCTCGCCGCGGGGGCGTCCGAAATTTGCCTGGGGCGGTCCGCCACTGATGCCCAGGACCGGGGACGTACCGGCTCCATTCGACCTCGCTCCACACGCTCACATTGATCGGCAAGCGGAGGTCGCATCGGCGTGTGCGGGCGCGCGGTGCTGGTCGGCATGCTGTGGCCTTGCGTGGAGGCAGCAAGCCGCCCGGTGTCGCTGCACAGGCGAGCCGGGCGGATGGGTGACTCGCGTGGAAGGCTTCATCTCCGCGCGTGGTTTCAGGTGTGGTGGCCCGCGCGCAACGCTTGCGAACTCACCCGGGCCATGTGCCGGTGAGCCGGCGCACGGCGACGGCGCCGCCGCGGTCGGTGGCGGCCTTGACCGCCGCGAAGATCGCGCCCTGCAGGGCCGCTGCGAGCAGCACTTCCCTCCAGGTGCGGTCCTCGTCGGTGGCGTCCGGCGCGTCCTGCTCATGGCCGACGGCCTTCCAGACCTGCTTGAACACTGCGCCGGCCGTCGCACCGCTGATGGCCCCTGCCAGCAGGCCGACCGGCTTGTAGGCGAGTTTTGACGCTTTCATCGACGTCACCTCCTGGCACGCCGAAGGAGGACTATCCCTGCCAGGGCAGCCGTACCGGCGGCGAGTAGAACGGTTCGGTTACGACGTGCCGCGGCGGCCGCCGCGAGCACCGGCTCGGGCGCGGTGTCGTGCAGGAGGCGGGCTGCTTCAGCGGCCTTGTCCTTGGCTTCGGCCGCGGCGTGCTCCACCTGGCTCTTGATGTCGTCGGCCTTGTGCTGGACTCGGGCCTTGACGTCCGTCTTCTCGGCAAGGGCCTCCAGGGTCTGACCGAGCTTCTCCCGGGTGGCCTGGGCCTGCTCGCTCAGAGCCTCCGGGGTCTCGGGAGTGGCGTCTTCGTGGGGAGTGCCGGTCATCGCGTGGTGATCCTTTCCGTGATTTCGGCGGCATCGGTTCTGACGTTGTCGATGGCCTGTTCGGGTGTGGGAGGTGTGCCGTGGCTGATCTGCTTCTTGCCGGTGGCGGTGAGGGCCGCGGTGATGGCCAGCAGGATTGCCGTGACGATGAGAGCGGACGCCCAGACGGGCAGGACCAGGGCGAGGGCCGCGATCGCTGTCGCGACCAGAGCCTGCAGGGCGAGGAACCCGGCGACACCCGCGCCGCCGAACAGGCCGGAGCCGATCCCGAACCGCTTGCCCTTCTGCCGCATCTCTGCCTGCGCCAGTCGCAGCTCCTGCCGGATCAGCCGGGAGAACTGTTCCGATGCCTGCTCCACCAGCTCGCTCACGGATTCCTGATCGCGCCGCTGCGGGGCCTGGTCGGTGCTACCGGGCATGGTTATCGCCTCCTCTCCCTTCTGCGTTTGCCTATGCGGCGGGTACCCGCGATCGCCGTGCCCACCCGCGCATCCGACACGTCGCGGCACTGTTTCGGAGAAGGCGGAGCGCGTTCCTGCCGGGCCGCCGCGGGGCGTTGACCGTGATCAAGGGGAACTCACTGCCTGGTCGATAGGCGGCAGGCAATATCGTGCCCTTTGTCGCATGTGCGTGGCCGCACTGGGCAGACGCACCACCGAGCCCGGTGGGCAGCCGCGCCCACCGCGTGCTGCTGGGAAGGAGAGCGGCCATGACGATTGCTCGCGACATCATGACCCCGGACGCCGAATGCATCGGTGCACAGGAGAGCGTTCGAAGAAGATGACCGAGCTGGGAGTCGGGGCACTGCCCATCTGCGGCACCGACGAAAGGCTCAAGGGCATGATCACCGACCGCGACATCGTCGTGAAGGTCCTCGGCGCGGACAAGGACCCCGCCGGCTGCAAGGCGGGCGACCTGGCGCAGGGAGAGGCGGTCACGATCGGTGCCGACGACGATGCTCAGGAAATTTTGCGCACCATGGCCTCACACAAGGTGCGACGGCTGCCGGTGATCGACGGCCACACCCTGGTCGGAATGGTGGCATTGGCGGATGTTGCCCAAGCTCTGCCGGACGCAAAGGCAGGCGACCTACTGGAGACCCTGTCTACCTGAGCAGCGCATTCATCAGCGCGACGTTCGTGCCGACCCGCGGGGCGAGATGTACTGCGGCTGCGCGGTCGCGGTGCACGGGACGGGTGTTGCCGTCCAGGTGGCTCGTGCCGGTACCGGCACGAGCCAGAACCGCCCGTGCAAGGTCTGTGAGTGCGTCACGATGCGGGCCATCGCGGTGTCCCGGCCACACTCGACGAACCACTGGCGTGTCCATGCTTGCCTCCATCGTGCAGCCCGGGCCGACGCCTGCTCGCAGTTCAGCCGGAAGGCAGGCACCGCCGCCCGGCCGGGTGCCGAAGCTGAGAGGACTGCCTGACCGCCACGGCCGCACTGCGTTTCCGGCGTAGCGGGACGGTTGTCAGCCGGCCGTGTTGTCCGTACGGATTCGTACCTGCTCCTCCAGACGCTGGAGGCTCGCATCGAGGGCGTTGTTCACGGCCGACTCGCCTGGATCGTGGCTGTCGTCGAGGAATGACAGGTGCACCGTTACCTCGCTGGCTCCGCTGCCCAGGTCGGCGACCTGCAGCCAGCCGGTGTAGGCGCTCTGGTCTTGGTTGCCCCATTCAAGCCGCATCTCCTCGCGCCGACTGCGCAGCACCGCGGCGATGTCCTCGCCTGTGCGGTCCTCGTGCACCGTGACGGCAGGCAGATCGGCTGCATGCACGTGCAGTGCTGTTGGCAGCCACGCGTCCAACTGGCCGACGTTGGCGGCCTGGTCGAAGACTTGCTCGGGTTGGGCGGGCATCGTGCGCGCACGTTCGTACTCGGTCATCGCTGTACCGTTCCCTCTGTTGGGCTCTGCTGGCGCTCAATCGGCGCGATTTGGGTGAAGGGTGACTTGGACCTGCCTGCGTCGGATGTCGAAGTGCTCATAGGCACAGGGGGCTTCGTCGAGGTAGGGCAAGTGCAGGGCGGCGGCCCGGATGTCGGTGGTGGTGATCTTCACGGCGGTGACGGACCGCGGTGCTTCGTATGCGGCCGCCTTCATGATCGTTCTTCCCCAAGGGGTTTCGCGAAGGATGCCGGGGTCTCGTCCCGGCTGGGACCGATCGAGCGGCCTGCCGTGTCACGGCGGATTCCTTGACAATGGCCGGCGGGACGCGGGCAGGTCGTCGGCCGCGGGTGGAGACGAGTCCCGGTCGACGCGGCCATCTCCTCATTGGTGTCGCCTCCTGCGTTGCGCAGACCCGCGCGGTTGCCGGGCCAGAGAGGGACGTCGCCCGCGCACGACATTCGCTCAGCGAGGGTCCTGTGCACTTCACACCTTCCAGGATGGCGACCCTGTGGTGATTCAGCTCATCGGTCGAGGTGGTGCGCTCCTTGCAGGGCTCCGGTCGGGAATCAACACGGCGCTCGGGAGTGGAGCAGGCGCTCGGGAGTAGAGCAGAACCGGGCAGTCGGGAGTGGAAATGCAGGTCGGAGGAGGTCCCACCCCTGCTGTCGCGGCAATGGCGGTGACCGTGCACCCGGCGAAAGGCTCCGTACACGGAGGGCGACATGCCGAGTGTTCGACCATGCTGCGGAGTCGGCTCGGCTGCCGACAGGCAGCCGCAAACCGGTACATATAGGGTGGCCGCGCGGGTATCCGCATGACAGAAAACTCGCGGGGGAAGGCGGCCGACATGATCCGCATGGCATCGAGCGGCACACGGATCGGGGGCCTCGTGCCGTGGTCCTGACTATGACGGGCAGCGTCTGGGCAAGCCTGCGCGATCTCGCGCCCGACAGCGGTCGGCCGGGATCCGGGCGACGGCGCGAGCGGGATGGACAGGGCGGCGCCCTTCGGTATCGGACCGTTCGCGCGCAGTGCCCACCGGCGTCGCTTCCGGCCAGTGCCCGGCGTCGCACCACGCGGCGGCGCAATCCGGACCCGGGGATCGGCCCGTCGGGTCCTTGCCGACTCCGCCGCGCTCACGAGGCGTTGACGAAGAGGCATCGGCTGCCTCCGGGCGTATGTGGCGCGGCACGTACGTGTTCGTGGCCTGCGGACTTCTCGAATCGAGATCGGCGGGAGTGCGGAGATGAGCTATGTGAATCCTGGCGGGGAGTACACGCGCGACAGTCGCTACATCACCTCCCGGGTGACCGCTGACGGCCGCGATGGCTTTCCCGTGGAGCCCGGACGCTACCGCTTGGTGGTCAGTCGTGCCTGTCCATGGGCGAGCCGGGCGGTGATCGTGCGGCGCCTCCTGGGACTGGAGAGTGCCCTGTCGATGGCCATCGCCGGACCGACGCATGACGAGCGGAGCTGGACGTTCGACCTTGATCCGGACCATCGCGACCCGGTGCTCGGTATCGAACGGCTTCAGGAGGCGTACCTCGCCCGCGACCCCGACTACGACCGTGGCATCACTGTGCCGGCGATCGTCGACGTGCCGACGGGCATGGTCGTGACCAACGACGTTCCGCAGATCACGATCGACATGTCGTTGCAGTGGGTGCCGTATCACCGCGACGGTGCTCCGGCGCTCTACCCGCCCGCGTTGCGGTCGGAGATCGATGCAGTGAACGAGGTCGTCTACAGGGAGGTGAACAACGGGGTGTATCGGGCCGGGTTCGCCGGGTCGCAGGAGTCCTACGCCAACGCGTACGAGCGCTTGTTCGCCCGGCTGGACTGGCTCGCGGAGCGGCTCGAAGGGTGCCGCTACCTTGTGGGCGACACCATCACCGAGGCGGATGTGCGGCTCTTCACGACCCTGGTGCGCTTCGATGTGGTCTATCACGGTCACTTCAAGTGCAACCGGCAGAAGTTGTCGGAGATGCCGGTGCTGTGGGCTTACGCGCGAGACTTGTTCCAGACGCCCGGCTTCGGCGACACCGTCGACTTCGAACACATCAAACAGCACTACTACCGGGTGCACCGCGACATCAATCCGTCGGGGATCGTGCCGGTCGGTCCGGACCTGTCGAGCTGGCTCGAGCCCCACGACCGTGCGGCGCTGGGTGGGCGGCCGTTCGGCGACGGCATGCCGCCCCGGCCGACGGCGCCCGGGGAAGCAGTGCCGGCCGGACACACACCGAGCTGATTCTCTCGGCCCGATGTTCCCAGGAGGGTGACGAACGCGCTCGATTCCACATCGGGTGTGCTGTCGACCAGGACCGGTCGCCGCCCATGGGGCTTGCGGGGGTGCGTGGAAGGACGCCCTGGCTCCCTCCGTGCATCCCGGGCGCACCAGCAAGCGCCCCGATTGCGGGACCTCACCACAGCCGTGCTGTCGTGAGTTCATCGTTCCTCAGCTGTGTGCCCAGGTAGACCCTCCTGGGCCGACGTGCCGCCGTACGCAGCCATCGTCGGCTCGCGAGGAGGTTGTCCGTTGGTGGGATCCGTGGCGGACGGCAAAAAGCAAAGGCAAGGAGGTCACCCACTCCTTGCCACTCTCAACGTATAGCGCAGCGGGGGGCTTGCGGCAAGGCCCCCGTCGTACCGCAGAATCGTCGGCCGAAGCCAGGACCTGGGGAAATGGGGCTTTTGTGATTGACGTGATCATCGCCGGCGGCGGACCGACCGGGTTGATGCTGGCCGGCGAGTTGCGGTTGCACGGCGTGCAAGCGCTCGTGCTGGAGAAGGAGGCGGAGCCGACTGGCTACGTCCGCGCGCTCGGCCTGCACGTGCGCAGCATCGAGGTGATGGACCAGCGCGGTCTGCTCGAGCGGTTCCTCGCGCACGGCCGGCAGTACCCGGTCGGCGGCTTCTTCGCCGCCATCAGCAAGCCCGCGCCCGACCGGCTGGACACCACGCATCCCTACGTCCTCGGTATCCCGCAGACCACCACCGACCGCCTGCTCGCCGAGCACGCCACCGAGCTCGGCGTCGAGATCCGACGTGGCTGCGAGCTGGTGGGGCTGAGCCAGGACGACCACGGGGTGACCGTCGAGCTGGCCGACGGCGCGCAGCTGCGCTCGCGCTACCTCGTCGGCTGCGACGGCGGCCGCAGCACGGTGCGCAAGCTGCTCGGCGTCGGCTTCCCCGGCGAGCCCACCAGGGTCGAGACGCTGCTGGGCGAAATGGAGGTGGCCGTGCCGCCGGAGACGGTGGCCACGGTCGTGGCCGAAGTCCGAAAGACCCAGTTGCGGTTCGGCGCCGGACCCCTCGGCGACGGGGTGTACCGCGTCGTCGTGCCCGCCGAGGGGGTGGCCGAGGACCGCTCGGTCCCGCCGACTCTCGAGGATTTCAAGCAACAGCTGCGGGTGTTCGCCGGCACCGATTTCGGCGTGCACTCCCCGCGCTGGCTGTCCCGCTTCGGCGACGCCACCCGGCTGGCCGAGCGCTACCGGACCGGCCGGGTCCTGCTGGCCGGCGACGCGGCGCACATCCACCCGCCGACCGGTGGGCAGGGGCTCAACCTCGGCATCCAGGACGCGTTCAACCTCGGCTGGAAACTGGCCGCCGAGGTTGGCGGCTGGGCACCGGAAGGGCTGCTGGACAGCTACCACACCGAACGGCACCCGGTGGCCGCCGACGTGCTGGAGAACACCCGCGCGCAGATGGAGCTGCTGTCGCCCGAGCCGGGTCCCCGGTCAGTGCGCCGACTGGTGTCGGAACTGATGGACTTCGAGGACGTGAACCGGTACCTGACCGAGAAGATCATTGCGATCGGGGTCCGCTACGACTTCGGCGCGGGTCATGAACTGCTCGGCCGGCGGATGCGGGACGTGGCGCTGAAACGGGGTCGCCTCTACGAGCTGATGCGCGGTGGCCGCGGACTGCTGCTCGACCAGACCGGCCGGCTTTCGGTGGCGGGCTGGGCAGACCGGGTCGACCACGTCGTCGACGTCAGCGAGGAACTGGACGTCCCCGCGGTACTGCTGCGGCCGGACGGCCACGTGGCATGGGCCGGTGAGGATCAGCAGGATCTGCTCAGCCGGCTGCCCAAGTGGTTCGGCGCTGCCGGCTGAGCGACCTCGTCGTCGGCCCCCTCGCTGCACTGAGATCAGGATCGGATACGGAACGCGGTGGGCACCGGGAACTGTCACCGCGCCGCCGACCCGTAGCGCGGCCCGTTCCCGATGGCAGGGCGGCGACCGTGTCGGCCTTTCACGGTCCGCCGCCGGGCCGCGACCCGGGACGTTCGCGAAACGGTCAGTCGGGTGTTGCTGCTTCAGCTGCGTGGGTGTGCGGGCGGGCGAGATTGTCCGGCCGCAGGATGCGCTGGAGTTCGTCCGTGGTCAGCAGGCCCTTGTCGAGGACGAGTTCATGGACACCGCGGCCCGTGCTGAGGGCTTCTCGGGCGACGGCGGTGGCCTGCTCGTAGCCGATGTGGGGGTTCAAGGCGGTCGCCAGGCCGATGGAGTGGGAGACGAGGTGGGCGAGGTGCTCGTGGTTGGCGGTGATGCCGCTGATGCAGCGTTCGGCGAGGGTCAGACAGCCGGCTCGTAGGTGCGCCAGGCTCTGGAGCAGGCTGTGGGCGATGATCGGTTCGAAGGCGTTCAGCTGGAGCTGGCCCGCCTCGGCGGCCATGGTCACCACCATGTCGTTGCCGATGACTTCGAACGCGATCTGGTTGACCACCTCGGGGACGACGGGGTTCACCTTGCCGGGCATGATGCTCGAACCGGCTTGCACCGGAGGCAGGTTGATCTCGGCGAAGCCGGCGCGTGGTCCGCAGGACAGCAGTCGCAGGTCGTTGCACGTCTTGGAGAGCTTGACCGCGATCCGCTTCAGCACGCCGGACAGTTGGACGAACGCTCCGGCATCCTGGGTGGCCTCGACGAGGTCGTCGGCAACCGTCAGCGACAGGCCGGTGATCGTCCGCAGGTGCCGGGTGGCCAGCGCCGCGTACCGGGGATGGGCATTGAGCCCGGTGCCGATCGCCGTGCCGCCGAGGTTGATCTCGTGGATCAGCTCGCGTGCCTCCGAGAGGCGCTTGCGGTCCTCGCCGAGCATGACGGCGTACGTCGCGAACTCCTGGCCCAGGGTCATGGGCACCGCGTCCTGCAACTGCGTACGGCCCATCTTCAGAACATCCGCGAACTCGTCCGCCTTCGCTGCGAACGCGACGCGCAGCACTTCCATGGCATCCAGCAGCCGTCGGGCGGCGAAATCGAGAGCGATCTTGACGGCGGTCGGATAGACGTCGTTGGTGCTCTGTCCCGCGTTGACGTCCTCCAGCGGGTGGAGATGGGTGTACTCGCCCTTGTGGTGGCCAAGGAGCTCCAGAGCACGGTTGGCGATGACTTCGTTGGCGTTCATGTTCGTGGAGGTGCCTGCACCGCCCTGGATGACGTCGACCACGAACTCTTCGTGCAGTTTCCCGGCCCGGATTTCCTCGCAGGCGGTCACGATGGCGTCCGCCTTGGGGCCGTCCAGCAGGCCGAGCTCACGGTTGGCGAGGGCCGCGGCCTGCTTGACGCAGGCGAGGGCGGTGACGAGGTCCGGGTAGGACGAGATCGGGGTACCGGTGATGGGGAAGTTCTCCACGGCCCGGAGCGTGTGGATGCCGTAGTAGGCGTCGGCGTGGACGTCCCGGTTGCCGAGCAGATCGTGCTCGGCCCGGAACCCGGAGTGGGGAGGGACCTGGGTGGCCATGTGAGTACGAACTCTCCTGTCGGGTGCGTGCGCGAGGGATGGGGGAGCCGCCGGGAGCGACTGCGGAGCGCCGTGAAGGACCGGCGGACCTCCGGGGTCCTGCTGCGGATCAGACCCCTGCCGTGACGGCATCGACGGCAGGTGCGGCGGCGGTCGCATCATCCGAGAGCGTGTGCCGCAGCACCCGGACCCGCTCCTGCAGGTCGCCGGTCGCGAGCAGCGCGGTGAGCACGGCGATCCGGGTCTGGCCGGCGCGCAGCGTGCCGGTCGGCACGGCGCCTGCGGCCACCAGGTCGACCGCGCCGCCGTGGGTGTAGATCTCGGCGACCGGTCCGGCCTGGACTCGGGTGGTCAGGGCGATGAGCACGCCGCGGGCGGTGGCGGAGGCGATGGCCTCGGCGAGCTCCGGGGTCGCGTTGCCGGCGCCGGTGGCCACGAGAACGATTCCCTGGGCCCCGGCGTCGACGGCCGCGTTCAGCAGCAGAGGGTCGGCGTCGCAGTGGTGCATCACCATGTCGACACGGGGCGGGGTGTCGGGCACGCCCGGCAGCGCGAGCGCAGCCGGGCGCCGCGGACGGCGCAGTACGTGGACGCGCCCGAAGCCGATGCTTCCAACAGCGGCACCGGACGGGTCGCAGAAGGCGTCCGGTGCGAGCGTTTGTGTCTTGACGGTGCCACGGGCCGGATGCACCTTGCCGTTGAAGGCGATCAGTACGCCGAGTTCCCGCGTGGTCGAGGCGACCAGCAGGGCGTCGTGCAGGTTGCCCGGCCCGTCGCCGTCGGCCGAGTCGAGCGGAAGCTGTGCGCCGGTGAAGACGACCGGGCGGGGGTCGTCGTGGTGAAGGTCCACCAGGAACGCCGACTCCTCCATGGTGTCGGTGCCATGGGTGACCACGATGCCGTCCACGCCTGGATCGGCGAGCACCTCGTGCACCGCATGCAGCAGGGTGAGCTGGTGGACGGTGGTCAGGCGGGCGCTGTTCACGCTGAACAGGTCGACGACCTCAACGGTGACGCCTTCGGGGACTGCGGCTGTCGCCATGACCTCTCGCCCATGTGCGTCAGCGGCGAGGCCCGAACCCTGCCGGCGGCTGGCTATGGTCCCCCCGGTACTGATGACGACGACTCGTCCCACCGTGCCCGCTCCTCGTTCGTGCCGCATGGAAGCGGCGAATCCTTCGGACGCGCAGTCCGGCCTCGCTCTTGGCTGCGGCCGGGCTGCGCCCCATGTCTCCTCCGGGGGTGCCCGGAGCAGTCGAGCGCAATGATAGAAGCCAGGGCGCGCAATGTGATCGCTACTATTGTTCCCCTGCCGCCCAGCCGTGGTGAATAATTGCGTGATGGATGACATTGACAGGGCAATCTTGCGTGAGCTTCAGAACGATGGGCGGCTGAGCAATCAGGATCTGGCGCAGCGAGTGGGCCTCACGCCCTCGCCGTGCATGCGCCGGGTCCGGCAGCTGGAGCAGGACAAGGTGATCCAGGGCTATCGGGCGGTCATCGATCCGGAGGCTGTCGGCCGGAGCTTCGAGGTGCTCGTGTCCATCGAGGTCAAGCGCGACCGTGAGGTGGTCGAGGCATTCGAGGCCGCACTCCAGGACATCCCCGACGTCATCGAGGCGTACCGGCTCTTCGGCAGCCCGGGATGCCTGCTGCGCATCGCGGTGGCGGATCTGCGCGCGTACGAGCGGCTGTGGATCGACAAGCTGACCGCACTGTCCGGCGTCACCGAGGTCAACTCGCAGATCATCATGAAGCGGATCAAGGAGCCCCGCGGTCTGCCCGTTCACGGCTGACGCCCCCGCCGTGGCGAGGGCGGCTCGGCCGGACCTGCGCGGCGCACCCGTGAGCTGCCCTGGATCGGGTGCCGCTCGCCCCGTGCCCGGCCCGGATGGTGCATGCAGACCGCGCTCCGCCGAGAGTGCCGGAGGCATCTCCACGAACGACGCGAGTGGCCTGCCTGCTCGCCACTGCCGGTTCACCGCGAGCGGGGGCTGCCGCTCCGTCCGGAGGGAGCGGCAGCCGGCGATACCTGCCGGGTCAGGAGGGGCGGCAGGCGTGGATGTAGAGGTGTGGTTCGGGTTGGGCGCCCTGCCCATGCGGGCGGTACTCGGCGGTGTGGTGGTGCACCACCTCCAGACCGTCGTCCTCCAGAAGCCGTAGATGGTGCTCCGTGGTCAGGCTGCTGACGGTGACCTGGTGGCCCATCCACACGATGTCCAGGCCTCTGATGTCGCCGGGCACGGTGGCCAGCGCGAACGACCCGCCCGGGACGACCCAGGACGCCATCCTGGTCAGCGAGGCCGCCACCTCGGGCTGGTCCATCACCAGCAGGGGGAAGAACGCGCACACTGCGTCGTATCCGCCGTCAGGTGCCTGGTAGGTGCGGACATCGGCCTGCTCGAAACGGGCGCCGGGCACCCGCTCCCCGGCGAGCCGGACCATTTCGGCCGACACGTCGATTCCGGTGACGGTGAAGCCGGCTCGGGCCAGTGACTCCGCGGTCGGGCGACCGGTGCCGCTCCCCACGTCCAGGACGCGGGCGCCGGGGGCCAGACGGCCGGTGAGCCAGTCCAGGGCGGCAAGTTGGCCGGGCACATCGGCGAACACCTCCTCGTAGCGCGCGCCCACCTCGTCGAAGACCTCTGCTGCGGATCGGCCCCGGGGTTGAGGCGGCCGGCTCACGTCACCACCTCCGTGTCGTAGAAGCAGTAGTGGCCCGCGATGGCGGCCACTGCCGGTTTGGGCTCGGGGTAGGACCAGACCAGATCGTCCGCGCCGGGAACCGACCAGTAGGAGGCGTCACCCTTGAACGGGCAGTAGGAGGTCGAGGGGGAGGGGAGCAACAGCTCAGTGCGTACGTCGGCGGGCGGCAGGTAGTAGCGAACCGGGCAACCCGTCTCGCGCAGGACCAGGGGACGCCTGCTCTCGGCGAGCAGCCGTCCGTCCCGCACGACGCGCACATGCTCAGTACCGGGCTCGACCGTGATCACGTGGCCCCCGCCTCGGCCCTGGGTCCCCGTCCGTGGTGAGTGTGAGGTCATAGCCGGATCAGCGCTCGGGCCGTCCGGGATGTTCCCGGACGGCCCGAGCGGATCCCCCGAAGCGGTGAGCGAACGGAGGGCGAGATCCGCAGGGCGGCAACTCACGGAAACGTGTGCGACTCGGCAGCGACGACCCGAGGCCGTCGTGACCACTGGACACGTGTGGTGGGACATCCGTGACGATGAGCCCGTGCAGCCTGTGCCACTTGATTCTCTTCTGCGCAGAATTCG
The DNA here is from genome assembly GCF_056435905.1 of Streptomyces sp. NPDC043861. Lineage (NCBI taxonomy): Bacteria > Bacillati > Actinomycetota > Actinomycetes > Kitasatosporales > Streptomycetaceae > Streptomyces > Streptomyces sp. NPDC043861. The sequence continues at coordinate 151,065 of NZ_JBWKDP010000007.1, forward strand.
CGGTAGAGATTCTGCGGCGGCTCCCGATCACCGTGCTGGTGCTCCGGCCAATCGGTTTCGTTGCCCGGCCCAAGAGGGGCAGTGACTGCTGATACCCCTGGTGGCAGACTCGGCGTGGCCGGCAATGACGCGCGCGAGCGCCACTGTCGGATGGGTCCGTGGTGCGGCGAGTGCGCCACTTCCACGCTCGACAGCCCGTACCCCACTTCCCGCGGCTTATTGAGGTGAATGAAGCGCCGGATAGCGGGAAAGCGGCGATTAGGCGGAACAGAAATCCGTCAGCGAAGTGTGCGAGAAGGGAAGTTCGGCAGAAAGCCTGCCACTGCTCGCTGTTACCGGAGGAGTTGTTTTCGCGTGACTGAACATACGTGGAGCTACAAGTCGACCGCCGGCCACCTGGCCGGCACCGATCTGACCGGCTACAAGGTCGAGGCAGTCGATGGCAGCATCGGCAAGGTCGACAAGCACTCCGACGAGGTCACCGATGCCTACCTGGTGGTGGACACCGGAGTGTGGATCTTCGGGAAGGAAGTTCTGCTCCCGGCGAGCACCGTGAGCCGTGTCGACGTGGACGAACGCAAGATCTATGTCGACAGGACCAAGGAACAGATCAAGGGCGCCCCGGAGTTCCACCGCGACAAGCACCTCGGCGACGCCGGGTACCGCGAGGAACTGGGCACCTATTACGGCGTGGGCGGCCCCTTCGGCGGCCGCATCATCTGACCTGCCCGCCGGCGACCTTGGCCGGAGCCGACTCCAGTCAGAGGTCGCCCCTGGCGGACCGAGTCAGGTCGGCCGGGGGAGAGGGCCGGCACCTTCGTAGCGTCTGCGGCGGTGACCCCCAACACCACGTGTTGGGGGTCACCGCCGCAGGGTTGGGGCAACGCGATCGCCGGAGCCGGCCCTTCGTCGTTGCGACCCGTCATGCACAGGGCATGGGGTGGCGCCGTAGCAGCCCTTGCCACCGCCGCGAAGCCGACCACTTCCGCTGGGGGCGGCATCGCAGCGTGCTGGTACGTTGTGGCAGCGATGGTCGCATCACGGTTCCGCACGACAGGTCCCGCCCGGCCATGGTTCAGCCCGCGGTGCGTTCCACTGAGGCACCTCCGGTACAAGGAGCTCGCGACCATCGTCCCCGAAACCCGTGACCGGGCCGGCGCCGACCCCGTACGGTCCCGCCTGGCGGCAGCCGCGGCCGCGGTGGTGACGGTCTGTGCGGGGCTGGGGCTCAGGGCCCTGGCACCCGGGAGCGTGGCCAAGTACGGTGGCGACGCTCTGTACACCGTCCTGCTCCTCGCTCTGGTCGTTCTGGTGGCGCCGCGTGTGACTCCCGCGCGGGCTGCCGGAAGCGCGCTGGCCATCAGTTGGGTGGTTGAGTTCATCCAGCTCAGCCCGGTGCCGGCGGACCTCGCCCAGCACAGCGTCGTCGCCCGCCTCGTGCTGGGTTCCACCTTCAATCCACCCGACCTGTTCTGGTACGTGGTCGGCGCGGCAGCGGGCTGGCTCGTTCACACAGCGGCAACTCGCCTCCCATCACCCCGGCCTTCGGGGGACGGCTGACGTCACCGTCCCTAGCGGGCGCGTGGCGGTGATCCGTGCGGCGCCAAGGTCCCTGCCGGCGGCAACGGACGCTGCGAACGAGGTTGACGAGCACACCAGTTGGTGTTGTGTGCTCCTGGTTCGGCGCAAGTTGCCGGTGTGCATCCGGCGGCGCCAACGCGGTCTCACGAGCCTCGTGGGCGTTGCCCGTCCCCGGCACGCCGAGGTCGCCACCAGTTCCCCGGTGCGGGCCCCGCCCGCCGGCCATGAACCGGAGGGAACGGACTCTGTCATACGCCGGGGTTCAGTCCTGGTCGACCTCCTCACGCACGACGTCGCCATTGGCGGCGTTGACGTCCAAGGTCGTTACGCTCCAGTTCTCCGGGCTCACGATGTCGACCGACCAGATGGCCTTGTCGGAGTCGTCGCTGTCCAGCTGGACGGCGGTGACAGTCCCCTGCTTCTTTCCGGTGGCTGCCTTCACGGCTTGCTCCGCAGTCAGCTGGGACTGGCTGAGACGGTCGGCGAGCTCACGCTTGTCGTTGGAGTCCTGATCGGTCTCCTGCTGGGACTGGAGTACCTTGCCGGAGACTGCGTCCACGTGGACCCGGTGGACAGTGCCGTCCTTGGCGGCGACGGCCACCGTCCACTCGGGACTGCCCGGGCTCGGTGCGGGGGTGGCGGTGCTGTCGTCGCTCTCGTCGCGCGTCAGCTCGAGGTCGACCACCTTGCTCCCGGCGACCTCGCCGACCGCCGTGGCGGCCGCCTTGTCCCAGGTGATCTTGGCCGCCTGGACGAGGGCCTGGCGCTCGGCCTGGTCTTCGGTGAGGCCGGTCTCGGTGCCCGTAGGGCTTGGAGAGCCTGTGGTGGGCTCACCGGTCGGGGTCGCGACCGCCGCGGAGACTTCGGTCCCGTCGTCGCCGCTGCAGGCAGTGACCAACAGAGTGGTGCAGGCGAGGAGACATGCGGGGAGAGCGACACGCAGACGGTCGGCACGAGTGGATACGTTCATGTCGCCACGCGTAACCCCTGTCCCGGCGAAAAAGACCCACCGTCCTGAAGATCACCCGATCGCGTCCGTCGACCTGGACGCACCGCGATACTGGGCGGGCCATCGGCGCGCCCCCACGGGGAACGGATCATGGGCGCCGTCCCGTACGTGGCCGGACGGAGGCCAGGCCGGTGCCTCCACATGAGGTCGTTCCGTGGTGGACCGCGCATGGCCCCCTCATCGCCTGGCAGAAGGACGACGTGCGATCGGCTCAACGGCTGGCCTCCTCCTCCGCGTGGCGCGAGAGGCGGAGGACCGGGACGGGGGCCGAACGCCTGCCCCGCCGACCGTGACTGCCGACTGCCGGCCCGGTCGTGGGGGGCTCGCGGGGTCCGGTGCGTGCGAGCGCAAGGCGGAGGAAGGGGCCCACGCGGCCGCGGCGCCCACGACCGTCCGTCAACCGTGCGCAGTTCGGGCCGTGGCATTCTCGTACTGGCCGACATAGTGGAAGCGACCACCGGACGCCCGGAACAGGTACAGCCCGTCCATGTTGTAGGGAGTGTTCGACGCCGTGTAGCGCAGCCGTTTGGTGATCCCCCGATAGTCGGTTTCGCGCAGCTGCCCCATGATCGCGCCCCGTTCCGCATGGGGCGCGCCCAGGGTCGTCATGACGCGGGTGACGAAGAGCGCCGCGTCATAGGCCTCGGCGGAGTACCAGGGCGGGGCAGCACCGTCGAAGCGGTCGCGGTAGGCGGTGACGAACGGTTTCGCGGCCGTCACACGGGTCGGATCGAGGAATGTGGTGGAGAAGACCCACCCCTCGGCCGCGTCGCCCGCCGAGGTGAGGAAGCGGGGATCGAGGGCGCGCTGAGTGGCCAACCGCGTACCGGAGTAGCCGGCGGACCGCAGCGCGCGAGCCAGCTTCGCGGCACGTGCATACCCTCCCGCGAACACCACGGCGTCCGCTTCCGAATCGGTCAGCTCCTCGGCGAGGGCACGGAAGTCGTCGGCTGATTCGTTCTTGGCGGCGAGGGTGCGCCGGGTCGTGGTGTGCTGCCCGGACCGCATGCCCTCACTGATGCGTGTACAGATCTCCCAGCTGAAGCCGCCTTCGGCCGCGTCGTCCATCAGCACCGTCCTGTGTGCCTGGGCGATGCGCACGAGGTACGCGATGATCGGTACCGACAGGGTGCTGTCGGACGGCCGGGTGGCCGCGTAGAGCCGGGCAGCGGAGGCGGACACGGCGTCGAGTCCGACCGACACGGACACCACCGGGAGCAGCGCCTGCTGGTACTGGTCGAGGGCGGCCTTCGCGCAGGCATCGGTGGTCGGCCCGATCACCGCGCGGACCCGGTCGTCTGTGCCCAGTTGCCGTGCAACCCGTTCCGCCCGGATCGCGCTGCCCCCGTCGTCGTGGACCTGGAGCGCCAGTTCGAAGCCGCGGCCGGTACGGGAGTTGAGGTGTTCGACGGCGAGCCGGACACCGTTCTCCTGGGCGCGGCCCGCCGTCCGGTGTTTACCGCTCAGATCGGCGTGCAGGGCGACGACCAGCCGCGGAAGCCGTGTGCGGGTTCGCCTTCCCTGCGCCGAGGCGCGGCCGGAGCGATCCGCGGCCCACCAGGCCGCCGATCCGCCCGCTGCCAGGACCCCGGCCGCGGAGCCCAGTACCAGGAAGCGGCGTCGCGTGGAGCTGCCCTTCGGCGGCCCCTCCGGGCCGGGTACCGACGTGGCGCCGGACGGTGCACCGGCCGCCGGCGGGCCGGAAATCTCGGTCGTCTCAACGGCGGGCAGGGCGAGGACGGCGGTCGAACGGCGGGCGATCAGACGGGTGAGCGACTCCGGCAACCAGCCGGCGTCCTCGCGAACCCTGGCGTGGGGCCGAGCCGTGTCCAGGGTCCGCCGTACCTCGGCCACGGTGGGGCGGGAGCCGGGGTCCTTCGCCAGACAGTCCCGCAGCAGTGGCAGCAACGTCGACGGAACGCCGTCCAGGTCCGGCTCGTCGTGAACCGTACGCACCAGAACCTCGGCCGCCGAGCCTCGCCCGAAGGGACGTTCGCCCGTCACGGCGAACGTCAGCAGACAGCCGAGCGAGAAGACGTCACTGGCCGGTCCGATCTCCCTGCCCCTTCCCTGGGCCTGTTCGGGGGAGAGGAACCCGGGCGAGCCGACCACCATCCCACTGGCGGTGAGGGCGGTGTCCTCCGGCATACGGGCGATCCCGAAGTCGATCATTCTCGGTCCGTCGACCGCGAGCAGCACATTGCCGGGCTTGACGTCCCGGTGCACCAGACCCGCCCCGTGCACGGCGTCCAGAGCCTCGGCGAGGCGGGCTCCCAGGATCCGGACCGAGTCGTACGGCAGGGGCCCGCACTCCTCCACCGCCTCCGCCAGCGAGGGGCCCGGCACGAACGCCGTGGCCAGCCATGGCGACTCCGCGTCCGGGTCCGCGTCGAGCAGCGGTACCACCCAGGGGCTCGAGACCCGGCCCGCCGTCTCCACCTCTCGACGGAATCTGGCGCGGAAGGCGGCGTCGTCCGCGTGCGCGGCGCGGATGACCTTCACTGCGACCAGTGATCCGCCGGCCGAGCGGGCCAGGTACACCACACCCATGCCGCCCGCGCCCAGTCGGCGCAGCAGCCGGTACCCCGCGATCCTGGCCGGATCGGCGCCGCGCAGCGGCTCCATCAGCGCCCCATCAGGTGGACACCTGGTGGGGCGCCGCGCCCTGGTACTGGAACCGGCCGCCGGTGACCTTCCACAGGAAGACCCCGCTGCCGTCGACGACCAGAGCCCCGGTCTTCTGGTTGAACGCGAAGTTCTTGGTGATCCCCTTGTACGTGGCCGAGCGCAGCGCCGTCGTCAGATTCCGGCGGGTGACGCGTCCGGCGGGCAGCGTGCTCAGCGTTCTCGCTGCCAGTTGGGCCACGTCGTAGGCCTCGACCGCGTACCTCTCCGGCTCGGTACCGAAACGCCTGCGATGGGCGGCCGCGAACGCCGTGGCCTGAGGAGCCACGGAGGAGTCCATCACGGGGGCGATGATCACCCATCCCTCGGCCGCGTCCCCGGCAGCGGAGAGGAACCGTGGGTCGAGCACTCCCTGGGCGGCGGTCCGGGCCCGCGGGAAGTCACGGTTCTTCAGTTCCCGGGCCAGCAGAGCAGCGCGGTCGTGATGGCCGGCGAAGACCAGGGAGTCCGCGCCGCCGTCGAGAAGGGCTTCGAGGGCCGGCCCGAAGTCGGTCCGCAACGCGCTGACCACCTTCGGCACCGCCGGCTGTCTCTCGTCCCTCAGGAGCCGGCTGAGCGTGCTGCTGATCTCCCAGGAGTACGTGTCCGCCGCCCGGTCGTCGACGATCCCGACCGTGCGTGATTTCGCGGTGCCACGCAGATATGCGCTGAGATAGAGGGGCAGGATCGTGTCCGTCGGGCGGGCGTGGAGGAAGGACCGGCTGCCCATCACCGTCAGCACGGTGGCTCCGGGCGACACGGCAATGAGGGGCAGCAGTGCAGCGTCGTACGTCGCGAGCGAGGCCTGGGCAGTGGCATCCGTGGTGGGACCGATCACGGCCAGGACGGAATGATCGGCGACCAACTGCGCAGCCGCAGCGGGCGCCTTGACCGGATCCCCGCCGTCGTCAACGGTCTTCACCGCGAGCGTGAAGGGCCTGTCCCGACGGGAGTTGAATTCGCCGACCGCGAGCCGCAGTCCCCTCTCCTGGGCCCGGCCGGCCAGCTTCTGATCACCGGTCAGGTCGGCGTGCAGGCCGATGGTGTGTACGGGCCGATCGGCCGTCGAGGCCGAGCCGGAACCCTTGTCCCCGGACCCGTCGTCATCGGAAGGCGTCGTCCAGGCGGCCAGACCACCTGCGACCGTGACAGCCGCCGCGCCACCGGCCAGAAGGAGGAAACGGCGTCTGGCGACGGGGCGGCTCTGCGGTGGGGCGGGAGCCGGCGCCGACGTACCGTCGCCCGCGCCGGAGCCGCTCGCCGCAGGGACGGACTCGGTGTCGTCGATGCCAGGAAGCGCGAGCCCCGCAGCCGACCGTTCGGCGATCAGCCGGATCAACGGCTCGGGCAACCACGCGGCTTCGTCATCGGGGACGTGGCCCTCGGGCATCCCGCCGCCCTCGCCGTCAGGCATCGGATGGATCGCACCGGGCCCGTCCGAGGAGCGAGGGCGCGCCCGCAGGGCCTCCCGCGGATCGGGAGGCGTGGCGCCCGCTCCGGGAAGGAGGGGGGTCGTGGCCGAGTCGAGCCCGGGGGCGGCGACCGCGAGGGTCTGCGACAGGCTCTCGGCCGTGGGCCGTAGGCGCAGGTCCTTCGCCAGGCAGCCGCCCACCACCTCGGCGAGCTCCTCCGGAACGCCCTCCGTGTCCGGCGCCTCGTGCACCGTGCGGAACAGCAGGGCGTCGAGTGTGCCGGCACCGAACGGAGGGCGGCCGGTGGCCGCGTAGGCCAGCACGCAGCCCAAGGAGAAGATGTCGGCGGCCGGTCCCAGATCCTGCCCGCCCTGGGCCTGTTCCGGTGACAGGAAGCCGGGGGTGCCGACCACGACGCCGGTCGACGTGAGCGCGGTGTCCTCCGGATCGCGGGTCACACCGAAGTCGATCAGCCGTGGTCCGTCGAGCGCCAGCAGCACATTGCCCGGCTTGACGTCACGGTGCACGAGGCCGACGGCGTGGAGGTCCCGCAGCGCCTGAGCAAGCCGGGCGCCCAGCACCCGGAGACTCCGCGCGGGCAACGGTCCGTGCGCGGCGACGGCCTCACCGAGCGACGGCCCCGGCACAAAAGTGGTGGCCAGCCAGGGTGATGCTGCCTCGGGGTCCGCGTCCACGAGCGATGCCACCCACCGGCTGGTCATCCGGCGTGCCGTGTCCGCCTCGCGCCGGAACCGCTCCCGGAAGTCGGCGTCCTCGGCGTACTCGGCCTGGATCACCTTCAGCGCGACCAGTGATCCGCCGGCCGAGCGGGCCAGGTACACCACACCCATGCCGCCCGCGCCGAGCCTCCCGAGCAGCCGATAGTCCGCCAGCTTGGCCGGGTCGGAGGTACGGAGCGGTTCCATCACTTCCCCTTCAACTGCTGCTGGATGCGCGTCAGCATCTGCGCCAGGGCGTAGGTGCCCAGTTGGTCGAGTTCCGGCTGGGGGCGCCCCTCGGCGCCCGTCACGGAGACGGCCACGACGACTGTGCCGAGCCGGGCGACCATCCACCGGTACGACCGGGTGCCGCCTTTGTCGACGTACTCTCCTGCTTCGAGTACGGAGTCGTCGGCGTACTGCTGCTCGCGCTCGCCGAAGGGGGTGCCGAGCGACATCAGGCCCGTGATCCGCTCGTCGCTCCGGGGCTGCTGTTCAGGGCAGCGCAGAACTTCCTCGAGGGTGGTGCTCAGCTGTTCGTCGGCGCCGAGGACGGAGGTGTGCACGGTGGCCGTGGCCGTCACCTTGACGGTGCCCTTGCCTCCAGCACCGGGCAGTCGGCTGTACCGGGACTCACTGGCCAGGACCCCATGAGGGAGACTTTCCCGCTGCCAGTGGCAGCTGCCGTCCAGCACGGCCCAGGTACCCGGAGCGCTGTGGGCCGGACTCTGGGCGACAAAGCCCCGGCCCCAGTCGCTCGGTGCGAGCACGGTGGAGTCGACCAGCCTTCGGGCGTCCTTCGAGGTCCTGGGGACACGGGCGGCGTCGGGTGCGAAGCCGGCAGCACCGGTCGCGCCGTTCGACGGGGTCGCCTCGATTCCCGGCGAGGCGCCGGGTGAGGGCGACCCGGTCCGTCGGGAGGCCGCGCCGTCCGCCGTGTCCGCCCCCTTGCCCGAATCCCCGGAACCCTCCGCACAGCCGGCCAGCAGGCTGCCCGCCACCAGTAGGGCCACCCAACTCGGCAGCACACCCCGGGCGTTGCTTCTCACACTGTCCCCCGAAACCGCTCGGTCGTCCGACTCCCCGAACGTAGACGGCCGCGACGGGTACAGCGTCAGTGGAAACACGTAACCGGCCACGTATTCCTCACCGGGCGGGGGACACTGCGCCTCGGTCCATGCAGGAGCTCTGGCCGACCTCACCGCACCGGGTCCGGCGCCGGGACCCCCTGCCGTCATCCCTCCGCACCAGTGCTGCACCGGCGACCCGGCACGGCCTCCTCCACGCTCGGCCAAGACCCCGTGCGCCTTCCTGCTTCGACCACGATCCGCTCGCGAGCAGCCGCTTCCTTCGCGCTGAGAGGCTCAGCACCGATCGGCCACCCCTGCACGATCGAGCAGGGACAGGAGACCACGTACCAGCTCGCCGGAGCGGAGCCGGTCGAGGGGCAGTGACGGCGACCTGCCCTGCGAGGGGAAGCGGCGAATACAGCGGCAGTCGGCTTGGGCCCGCCGATCGGGTGCGAGGCCGCCTGCCCCGGGGTGTGCATTGCGCTGACGCGGCCCGGAGCCGGTTACCTGGGCTTCGGAGTTCCGGCCCCTACCGAGAGGCGGATGTGCGTCGTGCGCAAGGCCAGGAGTCGCTTCTACAAAGGCACCTCGACCAAGGCGATCGTGCACCAGTACGACTTCCTCGGACGCTTCTACCGTCTTGCGCTTGGTCCGGAACTCGTCTTTTCGTACGCCATATGGCAAGAGGGCGGCGGCGACACCCTTGAGTCGGCGCAGCTGCGCAAACTGGACTACCACGCACGGGCTGCGGCCGCCGTCGACGCACGCCGTGTCCTGGACATCGGCTGCGGATGGGGCAGCCTCATGCGCCGACTCGTGGAGAGCCATGGGGTCGAGCACGCCGTTGGCATCACCATGAGCCCAGGCCAGGCCGCGTGGGTCGAGAGCCGGCACTGGCGCGGATGTGAGGTAAGGATGGAGAATTGGTACGACCATCAGCCTGACGCTCCCTATGACGCGATCATCGCCATCGAGGCCATCGAGCACTTCGCCGGCAACACGGTGTGGCGCAATCGGCGCGTCGCCCGCTACCGGGAGTTCTTCGAACGCTGCCACACATGGCTCCGGCCGGGGGGCCGTCTGTCCCTCCAGGCCAACACCTGGCACGACCGCGGCTGGCTCGCGGCCATGATCCTGCCGCGGGAGGAACTCGCCTTCCCGGCACCAGAGCACAGCCGGAACAGGGTGCGCTTTCTGTCCGAGACGTCCCGCACCGGTGTGCGCAACCTCCGTGAGGGCCTGCACGCGTCGCGCAAGGTCTTTCCGGAAATGTTCCTGCCGACCCGTGCCGAGATCACCGAGGCCGGCGAAGGCCTGTTCACCCTTCTCCAGACCCGCCGTGACGCGGACGACGGCGCACGCACGATCGCGGCCTGGCTGGAGCGACTGGAGGCCAACCGGACCCGCGGCGCGGAGCTGATCGGCGCCGATGCCGTGTCCGACGTCATCCGGGAGCAGCGAACCGCCCTGCGCTTCCAGCGCGAACGACGCATCGGCGTCGTACGCATGGTCTTCGAGAAGATCTGAACCCGAGAACGTTCAGGTCCTCCACGTATGTCCGCCGGCCAGTACGCCCCAGCAGTCCTGCCGGGGCGTACTGGCCCGGACCACCGTCCTCATGAGGTGAGCGAAGTCCGCAGGACCCGGAGCTGGTTGGGGCGGGCGGCGAAGTCCCGCTGCAGCAGGTCTGCGGTCCGCTCGTGGCCGTCGACGCGCACAGGGGTGCGGGTCTTTCCACCGCCGCGGACGCCCTGGCGCGGGGAGGATCCGCCCGCTCGGCGGGCGGACGGGCGGATCACCGTGCCCGGGGTGCGCCTCAGGGCTTCGCGTTGAGCTCTGCGACGATCGAGGCCGGGGTGTGGCCGCTGCTGTCGGACAGACGATGGAAGTCGACGGAGACGAAGTTCGGGTTGCGGCCCCCGGCCGCGCGCCGGCACTGGTCGGAGATGCGGTTCCTGAGCTTGGTGCCGTTGTCCAGGGCCGCTGTGAGGACGGTGGGTACGTTGCGGTGGTGGCTCATGGTGAACAGCCGCCGGAATCCGGGCTCCTGGCGGTCCAGGGGCAGGTCGGACCAGCGGCTGACGCACGAGAGGTCGTTGCCCAGGTCCCCGAGGCTCCAGTAGTTGCTCACAGTCCAGGACTTGTCGTACATGACACCCAGGTGCTCGCGGTCGGACCGGTCGGAGAAGATCAAGAGGCGTTTGTTCGCGGTGACGAGGTCGGCCACCTTCGGCCATCCGTGCTGCTGTACGCCCCACTCGTCGGGCCGGAACAGCAGCTCGGACAGCCCCCTGACCCTGCCGAGGGACTGACGCAGTTGCTCCGCGCTGACGTAGTCCTCCAGAAAGACGGTCACGACCTCTTGGGGGTGGTTGGTGAGGAAGTCCGCCACGGTCTGCATGGTGCCGTGGAAGGACTGCCGCGGCAGGGCGTACGTGGCACCGGCGAAGGCCTTGCAGTCGCCGTGGCACAGGTACACGTCGCTGGGGTAGCAGTCGCTGCCGAAGCTGATGACGCAAAGCCAGGTGCTGCGCTCGTACCAGTGCGTGTCCAGGCTCAGGCCGCGTACACCGTTGTCCAGCTGGGCACGCACCGACTCGGCCTGGTTCACCGAACTCCACCGGGAGTCCTCGTAGTTGGTGAACGCATTGTGGGTGGTCAGGAAGGCAACCTCGTCGAGTCGGCGGTCGCCCCAGCGGGCGGCTGCGGCGTCGGACGCGGGCGTGGCCGCGGTGACCGTGGAGGTGGTCCCGCCCGGGGCCGAGGCCGCCGTGGGGGCAGCCGCGCCCAGGAGGACCAGCAGAAGGAGGCATGCGAAGGAATGGCGGCCGACTCTGCGCAGCAGCGCGGCGCGAGCGGTCCGCTGGTAGGGCGGCGGGCTGTGCATGTGCCCGCGCGACTTCGGTCGCAACATGCTCATGTCAATCATGCGGCGGAGGGTAGCGCGGGTGCCGTCGATTCGCTCCTGTGCGGACGTGTTCGGCCGGTATCCGACGGCGTGCGGTGGTCGCCGCCCGCAGTCGGATCGCGGCACCCTGCCCCTGCTCCCTGATCCGTAGCGAAGGTGGTTCCGGAAACGGTAGCTGGGCTTCTGGGCTGACTGGTGACGGACGTCTGTAAGGCCCCGGGCCCTTGAGGCCCCCGATAGAGCGGTGCCCGTCACGATGATGGGTTTCACGGGGCATGCGGGCGCCGGGCAGACGTCCGGGAATCCCCCCGGCCCGTGAAGCCTCACGAGAGAGCGGCGCGGCCCGGCGTCTCCACGTCCCGTGAAACCCACCGTCGTATGTCGTTCGTTGTCGTCGTGGCGCGAGCCCGACCGGGGAAACTCCTCGCCCCACTTGATCAAGTCCTCAAGCGCCTGGCGAAGCTCGGCGACCGGCGGATCCGGTGGCGCCACGTCAGGCCCTTGCCCCAGGCATGCCGCTGGCTACGACGATCGCGGCCGCGTCGCCGGTCTTGGTGCGGCCCAGCCGGACGACGCCTCCCGACTCTGCGGTGAACCGGATCGCCCGCGCGCCCGGCTTCCGGCGGCGGACTCCGGGGTCGGGCGCTCGTCCGATGCGGCGGGCCGAAACGCCCGGCGGCTCCACCGCGACCGGGCCTCCCCCGGATCGCCCCGTGACCGGTAGTCGAAAACGATAGAAATGGTCTATGTCTGAATTTTTGCGACGTATCGGGCGTGGATCGCCGAAGTCGCCCGGGAGTGATCAAGCGCCCGGCCGGTGGAGCGCGCAGCGGCTGCTGCGGCGCGTGCGTTCCCTTCTGAACGTGCGCAGCCTCGCCGGCCAGGTGTTCCTCCTGCAACTGGCGGTAGTGGCGCTCGTCGTCGTTGCCGCGCTGGTGGCCCTCGTGCTGCAGGCGCGCCGCGACAGCATGGCGGATGCCCGGTACCGGACGCTCACCGCGGCCGAGACCTTCGCGAACTCACCAGGGCTCCTCACGGCATTGGAGAGTTCCGATCCCACGGCGGTGCTGCAGCCCAGCGCCGATGCGGTTCGCAGGGCGGCCGGTGTCGACGCCGTCATCGTCTACCGGCCGGACGGGATCACCCTCACCCACAGCGACCCGGACCAGATCGGGAAGCACGTCATCGGCCCCTACGCGGAAGCGGCGACAGGAACGTCGTTCACCAGGACCTTCCAGGGGGCCCTGGGGCTCTCCGTGATCTCGGCCGTCCCCGTCAAGGACACCGGCAACTCGGTCGTCGCCATCGTCTCCTCCGTCGTCACCGTGGGGAACGTGCAGGACCGGGTGAACCAGCAACTGCCGGTCCTGTTCGGCGTCGCGGCAGGGTCACTCGCCCTTGCCGCAGGCGGGTCGGCACTGGTGAGCCGTCGCCTCCAGCGTCAGACCCATGGCCTGGGCCCGGCCGAGATGACCCGGATGTACGAGCACCACGACGCGGTCCTCCACGCCGTACGGGAAGGAGTGCTGATCGTCGGGGGAAACGACCGGTTGCTGCTGGCCAACGACGAGGCCCGCCGCCTGCTGGACCTGCCGGAGGATGCGGAACGTCGCCACGTCAGCGCGCTGGGGCTGAACGCCGACCTCGCCGAGCTGCTCACGTCCGATCGACCGGCCACCGACGAGGTGCACCTGGCTGCCGACCGGCTCCTCGCGGTGAACAAGCGCTTCACCGCTGCCCAGGGTCCGGCGAGCAGGGTGGTGACGCTGCGGGACACCACCGAACTGCAGGCTCTCGCCGGCAGGGCCGAGACTGCGCGCCAACGGCTGGAGCTGCTCTACGACGCCGGGGTACGGATCGGGACCACCCTTGACGTCACGCGCACCGCCGAGGAACTCGCCGAGGTCGCCGTCCCCCGCTTCGCCGACGTTGTCACCGTCGAGCTCCTGGACCCGGTCCTGCACGGAGCGGAGCCCTCCGGCGCAGGCACCGAGATGCGCCGCACCGCTGTCGTCGGGCTGGAGGGGGACCATCTGCTCTACCCGGCCGGCCGGCTGATCCGCTTCGTCGCCTCCCACCCCGTGGCCGCGGGCGTGGGCGACGGCCGAGCGGTCCTGGTGCAGGACCTGAGCGCTTCCGAGGGCTGGCGGGCCCGGGACCCCGAACGCGCCCACCGGGTCCTGGACCACGGTATCCACTCCCTGATCGTGGTCCCGTTGCGTGCCCGGGGGGTGGTGCTCGGAACAGCCCACTACTGGCGGGCGAATGCCTCCCCTCCCTTCGAGGAGGAGGACGTGTCCTTCGCCGAGGAGCTTGCCGCCCGGGCAGCGGTGTGCATCGACAACGCCCGCCGCTACACCCGCGAGCACACCATGGCCGTCACGCTGCAGCGCAGCCTTCTGCCCAGCCGGGTGCCGGAGCAGACGGCCCTGGAGGTGGCCTACCGCTACATGCCTGCCCGGGACGGGGTGGGTGGGGACTGGTTCGACATCATCCCGCTGTCCGGTGCGCGGGTCGCACTGGTCGTCGGCGATGTCGTGGGCCACGGCCTGCACGCGGCGGCGACCATGGGCCGCCTGCGCACCGCCGTGCACAACTTCTCCGTTCTGGACGTCCCGCCGGAGGAACTGCTGGGCCGCGTCGACGAGCTGGTGGCCCAGATCGACAGCGACGAGGCCACCGGCGACGGGGAAGTCCAGGGGATCACCGGCGCGACCTGCCTGTATGCCGTATACGATCCCGCATCCGGGCAGTTGGGTGTCGCAACCGCCGGCCATCCGGGACCGGCGGTGGTCCACCCCGACGGAGCCGTGGACTTCCCCCCGCTGCCGATCTCCCCACCCCTGGGCCTCGGGGCCGGACTGCCAGGCGAGAGCACCGAGCTGACCGTGCCCGAGGGGTCCCGGCTCGTGCTCTACACCGACGGGCTGATCGAGGACCGGGACCGCGACCTGGACGTCGGACTGGCGGCCCTGCGCGACGCATTGGCCGGGCCCGACCGCTCCCCGGAGGACACCTGCGCCGCGGTCGTCGACGCCATGATGCCCGACCGGCCCCGGGACGACATCGCGCTGCTGGTCGCCCGCGCGAACCGGCTCGACCCCACCCGGATCGCCGAATGGCAGGTGCCCCGCGACCCCGCGGCGGTCGCCCGGGTCCGCGCTGCCTGCGTCCGGCGGCTCCAGGAATGGGGCCTGGGGCAGATCGACTTCGCCGCCGAACTCGTCCTCAGCGAACTGATCACCAACGCCATCCACTACGGCACCGAGCCCATCATCGTCCGACTCCTCCGCGACCGAACCCTGATCTGCGAGGTCTCCGACGGCAGCAGCACCTCGCCGCGACTGCGGAAAGCGAAAGTCACCGATGAGGGCGGCCGCGGACTCTTCCTGGTGGCCCGGTTCGCCGAACGCTGGGGCACCCGCTACACGCCCACGGGCAAGGTCATCTGGGCCGAACTGTCGCTCCACGGCGGCGCCGGCCCGTCCGTGGAAGGACTCGCCGAGGTCCTGCCCGACGAGGAGGAACCGCCTTCCGGCGAAGGCCGGGAGCAGAACGGCGCGGCACGGTGAGGGGTATCGCGAAGCCGCCGTACGACCGCTCGCCCGCCACGCCCCCGGCCGGAGCGCAGGGGAGCGGACCGACTTACCGCGCATCCCTCAACCGACCGCTCTGGGGCGGGCCTCGACGTGGCGCCCCGCCGCGGATGCCCTTCGCCTCTCGTCGCAGGACCGCTCGGTGCCACCGCTCATGACTCCGAGGACGCGTCGCATCCCGCGTAGGCCGGACCTCAGCCGACGACATCCGCTCGTTCCCCACCCCGCTCGTTCCTGATCCCTGCGTCCTGGAGCAATCGTGACTGCACCTCATGTCCGGACAGCGGCGGCCGTAGGCTGCCTCGCCCTCATGACCCTGAGCGGCTGCACCGAGACGCCGAAGTCCACCCCCGTGCAGCCGTCGGTGGCCACCTCCGCAGAACAGGCGGGGGGCATGGACAAGCTGATCGCCGCGGCGAAGGACGAGGGCGCTCTCCATGCGATTGCGCTTCCGCGCGACTGGGCCAACTACGGCGGTCTGATCGACGGCTTCGAGAAGAGGTACGGGATCAAGGTCACCGTCAACGATCCCCAGGCCTCGAGCCAGGACGAGATCGACGCCATCAAGAAGAGCGGGAAGCGCGCCGACGCCCCGGACGTCATCGACGTGGGGGACACGTTCGCCCGGACCGCGGCCCGGCAGAACCTGCTCGCGCCGTACAGCGTCGCCGCGTACGACTCGATCCCGGACAATCAGAAGGACGGCGGGGCCCGCTGGTCCAACAACTACGGCGGCTACATCTCCATCGGCTGCGACGCCAACCGCGTCAAGCCCTGCCCCCGGACCTTCGACGATCTGCTGGACCCCCAGTACAAGGGGAAGGTGTCGCTCGACGGCGATCCCACCCGTTCCAACACCGCCTTCGCAGGCGTCTACGCGGCCGCCCTCGCGAACGGGGGTTCGTTCGACGACATCCGCCCCGGCCTCGACTTCTTCGCCGAGCTCCATGACCGGGGCAACTTCAACCCTGTCGAGTCGACCTCGACCGCGGTCGAGACCGGCAGGACCCCCATCAGCATCGACTGGGACTACGTCAACCTCGACTACGCGGACCGGTTCCGCGGCAAGGGCGTGGACTGGCGGGTCGCGATCCCCTTCGACGGCAGCTTCGCCCAGTACTACGCCCTGGCCGTCAACAAGAACGCCCCGCACCCCGCCGCGGCCCGCTTGTGGCAGGAATATCTCTTCAGCGCGGCGGGTCAGAACCTCCGGCTCAAGGGCTACGCCCGCCCCGTGCTCATGGAGGTGATGCGCAAGGACGGCACTCTCGACGAGGCTGCCGCCGCGATGCTGCCGACGGTTGAGGGGGAGCCCCGGTTCCCCACGGACGAGCAACTGGAGAAGGCGAGGGTGACGGTCGACCGGGGCTGGGCGAAGGCCGTGGGGGGCTGAGCACGCCGCGTCCGGTGTTCCCGCCGGAACAGTCGAAGTACCCGACGCACAGCAGGTGCTCAGCGCGCACCACCTCGGCCCGGAAAGGGTGCATCTCGGCCAATGCTCGTTCGGGCCTGGGGTGGAAGGGATGAGTTGTTCCTCGCCGGTAACCAGGGAATGGACGCGTCCCCGTCCGGGGCGTGTCACCGCCGTCCATACGTACCGAACGGAGGCAGCAAGTGCTCTTTCTGGTCGTGGCTCTCCTCGTGCTGGCCATTCTCCTGGGCACCGCCGCTTACGCGCCCTGGCCCGCAACGGTGATGGTCGCTGCGGTGGTCACCCTGTGGCTCGCCGTCTTCGGTGTCAAGGAACGACGCCGCCGCAACCGGGCAAGGAGGGTCTGATCCATGCGACTGACCGCACCGCCACGGGAGAACACCGGCCGACAGGACACCGACGGCATGGCCGTTGCCTCCTTCGTGCTCGGCCTCGTGGGGCTTGTTGTGCTCAACCTTGTCCTCGGCCCCGCCGCCATCGTGCTCGCACTGATCTCCCTGCGCCGGGGCACGCCTCGCCGCTTCCGGGCATGGCTCGGCCTGTGCCTCGGTATCGCAGATCTGGTGGTCATCGGCGTTCTGATGGCCCTGAACGGCATGGCGCCCTGGACCGTCGTCAGTTGATTGCGCAGGCTCCGACGCGCCGCCAGGGAGGAACGGCCTGACTGCGCCGCGCTGGGCGGTCGGAGCCGGCGGGCGACACCGACACGGCCCCGATCGTCAAGGGGGCCGTGTCAACGGCGGCTCTCCGCCCACGACCTGACCCACGCTCGAACATCCCGAGCGGTTGCCGGTTCTTGTGTCGGCCGGCCGCGTACCACCTGGTCGGCCGGCCCAGGGACCTCGGGCGCTGCCGCCCAGCGCTGTCACAGCCGGCAGGCCCGTTCGGGCGTGACAACTCTACGGTCCTCCTTGGGTGCGGCTCACGCACTCTGTGACGACGTCGCGGAGGTTACCGGTCCTCGCAAGGACTTCACGCTGTATCCGCGCTCCATTGCCCGTGGTCAGCAGGGTGGTGATCGCTTCCCGGGCGGCCGCAAGATCGCCCGTGTCGGCGAGGGCGTTTCGGACGTGGTCGAACAGTGTGTGCACCACCAGTTCTGCGGGTGCGGGCCGCATCGTGAGGGGATGGATCAGCTCGTGGTCCAGGCCGTAGCGGCCGGCCTGCCAGGCGGCCATCCGCAGCAGATCAACCCCTTGTCGGGCGGGCGGCTCACCCCTCTGCCACTGCCTGGACGCCGTTTCCACGAGGCCACGGGCCAATGTGGCGAGCAGCACCGGCGTCGACGGGTCCAGGCACACGTCCGCCACCCGGATCTCGACGGTGGGGTAGCGGTGGGACAGTCGCGCGTCGAAGTAGATCATGCCCTCGTCCCGTAGCACGCCGGTGGCGAGCAGGTCCCGTTTCCGGTCGTGATAGCGGTCCGCGGATCCGAAGACCTCCACGGGACCGGCGGAGGGCCAGCGGCCCCAGACCTGACTGCGGTAGCTGCCGTAGCGGCTGTCCTGGCCCTGCCAGAAGGGGGAGTTCGCGCTCATCGCCAGCAGTACAGCCAGCCATGGCCGGATGCGGTCGAGCACCGCGACGCCCTCCTCGTCCGAGCCGACCGAGACATGTACATGGCAGCCACCGGTGAGCTGCTCCTGTGCCGTCAGCCCGAACTTCTCGCCCATCCACCTGTGTCGCTCGCCGAAGCCCAGCGACGGGCTGACGGGCAGCGGGGACGTGGCCAACGCTGCGACCGCTCCGCCCAACTTCTCCGCCTGGCGGGCGGCCTCGGCCCGCCACCGCCGGATCTCGTCCGAGAGACTGGCCATGGCGAACTGCGGCCGTGTGGCGAACTCCAGCTGCTCACGCTGCAGCTCCGCTTCGAAGACCTCGTCCGTGTGCTTGCCGACGGCGTCCCGGGAAGCGGCGGCCAGGACAGCCGTCGACAGGGCTCGAGGCTCGCCGCTCTCCGCGTCCACCAACAGCAGCTCTTCCTCGACACCCACACTGCGCACGACAACTGCCTCTCCGCGGCCGGGCCGCCGTTCTTGGTTGCCACCAGCGCTGTCCCACGTGAGCCGGCTGGCGATCGGATGCCCGCGGAACGGGCCATGACACCTCTGGGCGGTCTGCGGGACGGAGAGCGGGGCCCGGCGCCAGGACCGGGTCACGCCATCCAAAGACATGATCATTGCGCGTGCTCATCCGTTTGTCCTGCTGGTGCGAGGGATAGGGGGACCGTCGACGGGCACCTCGCAGGGAGAACGCGGTGCCGCTGCGGGACGCGGAGAACAGCGTGTACCGAACGGTTTCGGGTGTAAGAGACGGTGCACGCTCCAACAGTGGAAAGGGGCGACTCTCATGTGCCGGTGGCTCGCTTACTCGGGTACGCCCATCCGGCTCGAGACCGTTCTGTACCGGCCGGAGCACTCCCTGATCGACCAGAGCCTGCACTCCCGGCTCGGGGTGGAGACGACGAACGGTGACGGCTTCGGCGTCGGCTGGTACACCGAGGACACGGACACCCCGGCCGTGGTCCGCGACACGGGCCCTGCGTGGAACAACCGCAATCTTCGGGAGATCGCCGCCCATGTCCGCTCCCCCCTGTTCTTCGCCCACGTCCGGGCCTCCACCGGTTCGGCGGTACAGCAGACCAACTGTCACCCGTTCCGTCACGGCCGCTGGATGTGGATGCACAACGGTGCGATCACCGACTTCCACCGATTGCGGCGGGATCTCGCCATGGCCGTCGACCCGGTGCTCTTCTCGTTCATCGAGGGGTCGACCGACTCCGAGGTCATGTTCTTCCTTGCGCTCACCTTCGGCCTCGACCAGGACGTTCCCGGCGCCGTGGCACGGATGGCCGGATTCGTCGAAGCGGTCGGCCGGGCCGAGGGAGTTGAGTTCCCCCTTCAGATGACGATCGCCGTGAGCGACGGCGAACGGCTCTGGACCTTCCGCTACCGGGACACTCGCAGTGCACCGGGCTTCAGCCCGGTGGTGACGCGATTCTGAACGCTGCTCTGACCGACGGGCTAAGGGCTGTCCCGTAAGTGGGGTTCAGCGGTCGGCTCGTTTCAGGCGAAGCCCAGCGGTACGTGCTTCTCGATGCAGAGCCGCAGGACCGTCGCCAGCTTGCGACCGTCCTCGATGTGCTCGTGAAGTATGTCGCCGCCAGCCCGTGCCCACTGATCGGTGATGGTCTCCAGTCGGGGCAGGATTGCCGCGCAGTCGGAGGGCGAGAGGTCGTCACCGCCGTCGTCCGGATGATCGAGGAGTGGCTCCAGCACGGTGGACACCTCGCTCCACGGCCGTTCGCCTCCGAAGCCGCACATCTCGGAGAGGATGAACCCCTCGGCCTGGGCCAGGCGCCGCCGGAAAGCGGCAAAGCCGCTGTAGGACCAGGAGACATCAGCACTGCTTGTGTCTCCATCGCCCGGGAAAAGGACCAGCCCCATGCACCCTCCCTGCCCTGTGTGCTGAGCACACAGGATCGACGAGATGAGGCAGGGCAGCAACTGAGATGATCTCCGCGTAGCTGCTGTGATCACTGCGTTGGAGTCGTCCTGGATAGCCCCGTTCACCGGGCTGAGCCCCCGGCAGTTCGGCAAGCTGGTCACTGCGCTGCGGCGCGAGGGAGCGGACCCGGAACGCAAGGGCCGGCCGTGGAGTCTGCCGCTGGAGAACCGGGTACTGCTGGTCGCCGCATACTGGCGGACGAACCTGACGCTGCGGCAGCTGGCCCCGCTGTTCGGGATCTCGAAGTCGGCCGCCGACCGCATCATCGACCACCTCGGACCCTCGCTCGCGCTCCAGCCTCGCAAGCGATTCCGCAAGGACACCGTGCTGATCGTGGACGGCACCCTGGTGCCCACCCGCGACCACGCGGTGGCCGAGCAGTCGAAGAACTACCGGTACTCCACCAACCACCAGGTCATCATCGACGCCGACACCCGGCTCGTCGTGGCCGTCGGCCGATCATTGCCCGGCAACCGCAACGACTGCAAGGCCTGGGAGCTGTCTGGTGCGAAGGCCGCCGTTGGCAAGACCACGGTCATCGCGGACGGCGGCTACCGCGGCACCGGTTTGGTCATCCCGCACCGCCGCGAACCCGGCCAGAGCGAACTTGTGGCCTGGAAAGAGGAGCACAACGCCTCACACCGCAAAGTCCGCGCCCGCGTCGAGCACACCTTCGCCCGTATGAAGACCTGGAAGATCCTGCGCGACTGCCGTCGCAAAGGCGACGGCGTGCATCACGCCATGCTCGGCATCGCCCGCTTGCACAACCTCACCCTCGCCGGGTGAGGGAAACAGCCTGGTCAACCAGCACGTCGTAGATCATTTACGGGACAGCCCTTAGAGTGGACGATCCTGCTGTTCGATGTACTGACGGACGATCGACAGCGGAGCCCCCGCCCGCCGACCCGGCGAAGTGGGAGCCGAACCACAGGCGCTGAGCCCGCCTGTAGCGCCGGACCAGTTCCGGGTCCTCCTGGCGGAGCCTGCGCAAGCTGACGCCCTTGAGCGAGTTGACCAGCTTGGACAGGGCCACCTTCGGCGGGAAGTTCACCAGCAGATGCACGTGGTTGTTCTCGCCGTTGAGCTCCACCAGCTCGCACTCGAAGTCCTCGCACACGGCCCGCATGATCTCCTCCATGCGCGTCAGGTGCACGTCTTTGAAGACCTTGTGCCGGTACTTCGTCACGAAAACCAAGTATGTGTGGAGGACGAATGCGCAATGACGACCAGTACAAGTGTTCTGATGCACAGCCATAAACCAACTGCAGTACGGTAATCGATATGCAGTTGAGGTACAGCTTCCGCCTGTACCCGAACGGTCCTCAGCGCGCCGCGCTGGCCCAGGCGTTCGGGTGCGCCCGCGTCGTATTCAACGACGCGTTGCGCGCCCGCAAGGATGCTCACGAGCAGGGCAGGCCGTACCCGAGGGCCGGCGAACTGTCCAAGCAGGTCATCACCGAGGCGAAGAAGACCGAGGCCCGCGCCTGGCTCGCTGGGGTTTCCGCCGTGGTGCTGCAACAATCTCTGCGGGACCTGGACACCGCGTACTCGAACTTCTTCGCGTCGATAAAGGGCACCCGCAAAGGGCCGAAGGTCGCAGAGCCTCGGTTCAAGTCACGCAAGGACAACCGGCACTCGATCCGCTTCACCGCGAATGCCCGGTGGAAGATCACCCCCGGCGGGGACCTGTCGTTGCCGAGGATCGGCGATGTGCGGGTGAAGTGGTCCCGCGCTCTGCCCTCGGTCCCGTCCACGGTGACCGTGGTCAAGGACGCAGCCGGCAAGTACTTCGCGTCCTTCGTCGTCGAGACCGCTCCCGAGAGACTGCCCTGGAACCGGTCGTCGGCATCGACCTCGGTCTTGGACACTTCGCGGTTCTCTCCGACGGCACGAAGATCGACGCCCCACGCTTCCTGCGCCGGGCGGAGAAGAAGCTTAAGCGGGAACAGCGACGCCTGTCCCGTAAGGCCAGGGGCAGCCACAACCAGGACAGGGCCCGAGTCAAAGTCGCCCGCGCTCACGCACGGGTGGCTGACGCACGGCGCGAATTCCACCATCAGCTCTCCACACGGATCATTCGCGAGAACCAAGCGGTTGCCGTTGAGGACCTGGCGGTGAGGGGACTCGCCCGTACGCGCCTGGCCAAGGCCGTGCATGACGCGGGATGGTCTGCGTTCGTCGCAATGATGGAGTACAAGGCCGCGAAGTTCGGCCGCAGCTTCCACCGCATCGGACGGTTCGAGCCGACCTCTCAGGTCTGTTCGGTGTGCGGCGTCAAGGACGGCCCCAAGCCCCTCCATATCCGCGTCTGGGAGTGCGGTGCTTGCGGGGCCGTCCTCGACCGGGACATCAACGCGGCGGTCAACGTCGCCAAGGCCGCCGGACTGGCGGTGTCGGCCTGTGGAGCGCAGGTAAGTCCGGTATTCGTACCGGCGCAGCGCGGTGAAGCAGGAACCCACTGAGACGGTCGGCCGACCGTGGTAGGAATCCCCGCCCTTTAGGGCGCGGAGCGGAAGTCAATCCAGCGAGGGTGCCTCCCGCTCGCTGTACTACAGCAATCGGGTGGAGACCTTGCGCGCCCTTCACCCCGATGTGGAGTTCCTGAAGGAGGTGTCCGACGGCACCCGCCTGGTCGTCTCCGAGCCGCTGGGAGAACTGCCCGGCGCCTGGAACACCGTCCCCGAGAACAGCTACAGCGTCATTCACGCCGGTGAGCTCGACTTGTGGTCCTTCGTGCCCTGTGACGGCCTGGGGTGAGGGTGCATGGGCATGGCCCGGCCGACGGCCTCGCCGCAATGCGCCCGAACTGTCGTGACCTTCGGAAAGGATGCCTTGGCCAACATCGTGAAGGTCAATTCCCCTCGTCGGCGACGTTCCCCCGTCACGCAAGCCTTCAGCTGCCTGACGAGGATGTCGCAACGGCCGCAACCAGCGTCACAACCTTCGAGTTTCCTGAGCATGCGCTCGGAGTGGCTGTGGTCGGCGATCCCCGCATCGGCGAAGTAGTTATTGCCCGTTGCCCGTTGCCCGTTGCCCGTTGCCCGTGCCTGGGCAGGCCTGGGCCAGTCGACCCGATCCGGCTCGCCCGGCACCGCTGGACGACGCCCGCCCCGTCCGCAGGACGGTCACACGACCTTCACCCTCCCCGGGAGTAGGCCCATGAATGCAGGCAACCCGGAACAGCGACTTCGTCCACCGGGAGGCTGTCGTGTTAGCCGTCGCCGCACTCATGCCGCCGCTTCTCCTGGTCCTCGTATTGGCGATGGATCGCTACGAGGAGCGGATGTTCAGCAGCACTTCCGCGCCGCCCAAGCACGCCCGTCCCCGTCATCTCCATCTCGTGCCTGGCGGAAGGGACAAAGAACCGGACCACAACGTTGCAGACCGCGCAGCCTGACCCGTCCTGGCCGGTCAGGGATCTGCCCGGTGCAGGGCCCCGGTTGCTTCACTCGGCCTGATCTCAGCGAGGGTAGGGCCTGGGGCGCCGTGGGTGACTCGGTCGGCGCCCCCAAGGCATGGGGTTCTCGGAGTGACTGGGCCGGCACCGCTGGGTGGCCGAGCGGACGATCACCTGGCTGGAAACGGATCCCGTCGCCCGCGTCGCCGTTACGACGTCTGGCAGACCACTTCCTCGGGTTCGTCGTCATGGCCGCATTCCTCGTTGCCGAGAGGGCCTCCTGGGCTGCGGATCACGAGGTGGGCCTTTCATCCAAGTGGCCCAGACCGCGGCCCCCCATCAGGTGACATGAGCGTGCGGGGTATGAGGTCGCACGCCTTTGTGGGAGAGAAAGGCATCGTAAGTGTGCGCTGACCCGATCGACCGGACCAGGGTCGGCACTGAAGCCGAGTCTGCCAGGAGCCCGCGTGGCCATGAATCCCGAGACCTCACCCAGCACCTTGGTTGACGACTCGTACGAGAACGAGGTCCCGCCCCGACCCAGGCAGCCCGGCAATGTGGTGGTGAAGTGGCTGACCACCACCGACCACAAGACCATCGGCACGCTGTACATCACCACAGCGTTCGGGTTCTTCTGTGTCGGCGGCCTCCTGGCGATGTTCATGCGTGCCGAACTGGCGCGTCCGGGCATGCAGATCATGTCGAGCGAGCAGTTCAACCAGGCGTTCACCATGCACGGCCTGATCATGCTGCTGATGTTCGCGACGCCGCTGTTCGCCGGATTCGCCAACTGGATCATGCCGCTGCAGATCGGCGCGCCCGACGTGGCGTTCCCGCGGCTGAACATGTTCGCCTACTGGCTGTACCTCTTCGGCTCGCTGATCGCCCTTGCCGCGTTCCTCACTCCGAACGGCGCACCGGACTTCGGCTGGTTCATGTACCCGCCGCTGTCGGACGCCCAGCACACTCCCAACGTGGGTGCAGACATGGTGATCATGGGTCTGGCCTTCTCCGGCTTCGGCACGATCCTCGGTTCGGTCAACTTCGTCACCACGATCATCTGCATGCGTGCCCCGGGCATGACGATGTTCCGCATGTCGATCTTCTGCTGGACCGTGCTGCTGACCGGTGTGCTGGTTCTGCTGGCCTTCCCGGTGCTCGCCGCCGCGCTGTTCGCCCTGGAGGCCGACCGGAAGTTCGGCGCCCACATCTTCGACGCGGCCAACGGCGGCGCGTTGCTGTGGCAACACCTCTTCTGGTTCTTCGGCCATCCTGAGGTGTACATCATCGCCCTGCCGTTCTTCGGGATCATCTCGGAGACCATCCCGGTCTTCAGCCGCAAGCCGATGTTCGGTTACATCGGTCTCGTGGCCGCGACCATTGCGATCGCCGGTCTGTCCGTGACCGTGTGGGCTCACCACATGTTCGTCACCGGCGCTGTGCTGCTGCCGTTCTTCTCCTTCATGACCTTCCTGATCGCGGTACCGACCGGTGTGAAGTTCTTCAACTGGATCGGCACCATGTGGAAGGGTTCGCTGTCCTTCGAGACACCGATGCTCTGGGCCACTGGATTCCTGGTGACGTTCCTCTTCGGGGGCCTGACCGGGATCATCCTGGCCTCGCCCCCGATGGACTTCCATGTCTCCGACTCGTACTTCGTCGTCGCGCACTTCCACTACGTCGTCTTCGGCACCGTGGTCTTCGCGATGTTCGCCGGATTCCACTTCTGGTGGCCGAAGTTCACCGGCAAGATGCTGGACGAGCGGCTGGGCAAGATGAGCTTCTGGACGCTGTTCATCGGCTTCCAGGGCACGTTCCTCGTCCAGCACTGGCTGGGTGCCGAGGGCATGCCACGCCGTTACGCGGACTACCTGGCCGCCGACGGCTTCACCGCGCTGAACACGATCTCCACGATCAGCTCGTTCCTGCTGGGTCTGTCGATCCTGCCGTTCTTCTACAACGTCTGGAAGACCGCCAAGTACGGCAAGAAGGTCGAAGTGGACGACCCGTGGGGCTATGGACGTTCGCTCGAATGGGCGACTTCCTGCCCGCCGCCGCGGCACAACTTCCTCACCCTGCCGCGGATCCGCTCCGAGTCCCCGGCGTTCGACCTGCACCACCCCGAACTCGCCGAACTTCCCTACGACGGGGCGGGTGAGCGGAGCATCAGCGGCAGAGGGAAGGGCTTGCGGTGAACCGTCCCTCCCCTCACGAGGGAGTCCAGAACGGGCTGCACCAGCTCGACGGCTACCTCTACTGGCAGGCCGAACTCGCCGAAGCACGCAGGGAAGCCGTCGCCTTCTGCGACAAGCTGCCCTGGCTCACCACTGGCGAACGCCGCGAGCTCGAAGAGCAGTACGCACGTGCACGCGTGGACATGTCCAAGGTGGCCCTCCGCCGCCTCGCCGACCGTTGTACCGAACTGCGCAGGGAGTACGAGGCGCGCTACCAGGACCTGCGCCGCCGGACCATCGCCCTCACTCTCGCCACCGGGTGCATTCTCCTCACGGTATGGGAGCTGCTACGCCGGTGAGCCCAGGTCTGGCGAGCAGAAGGCTGTACGTCCCAGCCTGTCGGCCTTCCTCATGGCCGACTGCCCCTCAGGCAACGTTCGCCGTATTGCGGTTGGCCCCTTTGCGGCGGTCAGCACTCCTTGCCACCGCACGCGACGAGACGGTCAATGGGCGCGCTTCACCCCACGGGCACCATCCGGGGGTACAGGTGATTACGCGAGCCATGATGCACTGATCGGAATCACACTGATGACGGACCAGGGGCGCAGGACGGACACAGCCCGCGGTAGGTGACCTCGGCCTCGGACACAACTGCAAACAGGAATCCTGGCCACAGGGTGACAGCTCCCAATGCGTCAGGCGAGCATACAGTTGTCCGTTTCCCGCTTTTCATGTCAGTGGTTGATCGCAAAGATCGGAGGCGAGTCTCCCTCTCTCGTGCGGCTCGGAGGCCGGGAGAGTCCTCGACCATGGGGCCGGACTGCAGAACCCATAAACGAATCCGGACTTCGAGTGCTTGTTGCGCCGGGTTTCCCCAGCGTGTTCTCGTAGCGGTGCGGTCCATGGTGCGCGACCATACGGACGCCGACACAGGCTCCATCATCGGAATCGTGCGTGAGGGCCGATAGTCGGTGGCCGCCGGCCCCGCGTCGACTGCCGCAGGTCCGGTCAGGCGATTTCCGGCCTACGGGCTCCACGGCGCGCCACGAGCGTGAGTCGCAGTGCTCGACATCAGCAGAGCATCCAGGAAACACCGAGACAGGAAGAAGGACGGACGTGTCCGGTAGCGAAAGCGAGAACCCGGTAATTCCCTCTCCGGCCCCGACGTCGACCCGCCCCAGGACGAACCGGGACTGGTGGCCGAATCAGCTGGACCTTCAGGTTCTCCACCAGCACTCGCCGCGGTCCAATCCGATGGGTGAGGACTTCACGTACGCGGAGGAGTTCGCGACCCTCGACCTCGACGCGCTGAAGCAGGACGTCTTCGAGTTGATGACGACGTCTCAGGACTGGTGGCCTGCCGACTACGGGCACTACGGGCCGCTCTTCATCCGGATGAGCTGGCATGCCGCTGGAACGTACCGCATTGCTGATGGCCGGGGTGGCGGCGGCAGCGGCGCTCAGCGCTTTGCCCCCCTCAACAGCTGGCCGGACAACGCGAGCCTCGACAAGGCGCGCCGCCTGCTCTGGCCGGTCAAGCAGAAGTACGGGCGGAAGATCTCCTGGGCCGACCTTCTGGTCTTCGCCGGAAATTGCGCCATGGAATCGATGGGGTTCAGGACATTCGGGTTCGGCTTCGGGCGAGAGGACATCTGGGAACCCGAGGAAATCTTCTGGGGGCCCGAGGACACCTGGCTCGGAGATGAGCGCTACAGCGGCGACAGGGAACTCACCGGTCCTTTTGGTGCCGTGCAGATGGGCCTGATCTATGTGAATCCGGAGGGGCCCAACGGCAACCCGGATCCGCTGGCGGCCGCCAGGGATATTCGCGAGACATTCGGGCGCATGGCGATGAATGACGAGGAGACAGTTGCGCTCATCATCGGCGGCCACACGTTCGGGAAGTGCCATGGTGCAGTCGATGCGCAGTACATCGGCCCTGAACCCGAAGCCAGCCCGGTCGAAGAGCAAGGCCTCGGCTGGAGAAACACCTTCGGCAGCGGCAAGGGCACCGATGCGGTCACCAGTGGGCTGGAGGGCGCATGGACCACCAATCCCACGAGGTGGGACAACGGGTATCTGGACAACCTGTTCACGTACGACTGGGAACTGACGACGAGCCCCGCCGGTGCGAAACAGTGGACTCCCAAGGATGCGACAGCCCAGGGCACTGTGCCCGATGCTCATGATCCATCGAAAACGCACGCCCCCATGATGCTGACGACGGACCTTTCGCTGAAGTTGGATCCCGTCTACGGACCGATCGCGAAGCACTTCCACGAGAACCCGGAGAAGCTCGCTGAGGCGTTCGCCAAGGCGTGGTACAAGCTGCTGCACCGCGACATGGGACCCGTCTCGCGCTACCTCGGCCCGTGGGTTCCCGAGCCGCAGCTGTGGCAGGACCCCGTCCCCGCACTCGATCATGAACTGGTCACGGACGAGGACATCGCTGCCCTCAAGGGCAAGCTCCTCGAATCGGGACTCTCCATCTCCCAGCTGGTCGCCACCGCTTGGGCATCGGCGGCCACGTTCCGCGGAACCGACAAGCGTGGCGGGGCCAACGGGGCACGGATCCGGCTCGCGCCGCAAAGGGGCTGGGAGGTCAACGACCTGCCCGGACTCGGAGAGGTGCTGCACACCTTCGAGCAGATCCAGCAGGACTTCAACCTCTCACAGTCCGGCGGGAAGAAGGTCTCGCTCGCCGACCTGATCGTCCTGGGCGGGTGCGCGGCCGTCGAGCAGGCGGCGAGAAACGCCGGGCACGACATCACGGTGCCGTTTGCACCGGGACGCACGGATGCCTCGCAGGAGCAGACCGATGTGGAGTCGTTCGCCGTTCTCGAACCGAGCGCGGACGGGTTCCGCAACTACCTCCGCACAGGAGAGAAGCTGGCGGCGGAGACTCTCCTCCTGGACCGGGCCAACCTGTTGACGCTGACTGCTCCCCAGATGACGGCTCTCATCGGCGGCATGCGCGCTCTGAACACCAACTCCGGGCAGTCCGCCCACGGCGTCTTCACCAATCGGCCCGAGGCATTGACCAACGACTTCTTCGTCAACCTGCTCGACATGGGCACGGAGTGGAAGGCTTCGGCATCGATTGAGAACGTGTTCGAAGGTCGGGATCGTGCCACGGGCGAGGTCAAGTGGACCGCGACTGCCGTCGACCTCGTCTTCGGTTCCCACGCACAGCTCCGAGCCGTCTCGGAGGTCTACGCGTGCGAGGACGGGAGTGAGAAGCTCGTGCATGACTTCGTGGCCGCGTGGGACAAGGTGATGAACCTCGACCGGTTCGACCTCGCCTGAGCCCGGTCCGGGTCGGCCGCCCACCGGCCGACCCGGACACCCCTCGGCGGTCAGCTCTGCCGAAGCAATGCCCCCGGCCCCCGCCGAGGGGATGCGTCAGGCGCGGCGCTCGAACTCCGCCAGCAGGCTGCTGTCCAGGTGCGACAACAGGTCGGCCGCGTCCTGATAGACGGCTGCGGCCCCGGCCTCTTCGAGATCCGCCCGGGGGATGCCGCCCGACAGCAGCGCCACGGCCCGGACGCCCGCCCCGGTCGCCGCCTTCATGTCCCACACCGTGTCGCCGACGAAGACGGCCTCGTCGACACCTGCTCCGACGAGTTCGAGTGCGCGGTGAACCGGATCGGGAGCAGGCTTGCCGGCCGCGACGTCGTCGGCTGAGGCCACGCCGGCGATGACGTCGTCTGCGTCGATGGCCCGCCGCAGTGCCTCGAGCTCCGCTCCGCCCGCGGAAGTGGCCAGAACCACGCGCCAGCCCCGGACGGCGAGCGTACGCAGCAGGTCCTGCGCCCCGTCGAGAGCGGGGAGCCGGTCGAACCATGTGCCGTACAGCGTGTCGTGTGCGGCGCCGATGGCCTCGTCCTTGTCCCCCTCACGGTCGTCGCCCAGCAGATGAGAAATGAGATCGGTCCCGGCGAGCCCGATCGCACGGTGGATATCCCGCATCGCCACCGGGTGTCCCGCTTGCCGGAACGCCTCCCACCAGGCGACGACATGAAGGTGGTTGGTGTCGGTGAGGGTGCCGTCGACATCGAACAGAACCGCGCGTGGCATGGGTGTTCGCCTTTCGAGCTGAGATTGGGATCCGCGTGCTGTGGACGTCGGGCCCCGACGTCGGGCCCCGGCGAAGTCGGTCCGAGCGTGCGGACGGCAGGCACGGAGCGGTCCGGTCAGAGCTCCCGCAATGCGGGAAGCAGCTGCTTCTCCGCCCAGTCGATGAAGGGCCGTTGCCGATCGCCACCCACTTGTACGAGTGCGATCTCGGTGAATCCCGCCTCGACGTAGGGGCGGACGGCGTCGACGAAGACGCCGATGTCGTCGCCGCACGGGATCATCCCGGCAACGTCCTCGGGAGCGACGTACTGAGTGGCGCCCTCGAAGCCGGACGGTCCCGGGAGCTCGGAATTCACGGCCCAGCCCCCGACAGCCCAGCGGAACTGGTCGTGGGCACGGACGACAGCGGCGTCACGGTCGGTGTCGTAGCAGACCGGCAGCTGGCCGATCCGCGGTTTCCCCGCGCCTCCGTGCCGGTCGAATGCGTCCAGCAGTTCGGCCTTCGGCTCAGTGGCGATGACCAGGTCGGCGAGCCGACCGGCAATCGAACAGGAGAGTTCTCCGGAGACCGCGACTCCGATCGGCGGTGCTTCGTCCGGGAGGTCCCACAGCTTGGCGTTCACCACGTCGAAGTGGGTGCCCCGATGGTTCAGCTCACCGCCGGCGAAGAGACCGCGGATGATCTCGACGGCCTCTTCCAGCTTTTCGAGGCGGAGCCGTGCCGATGGCCAGCCCCCGCCCACCACGTGCTCGTTGAGGTTCTCGCCCGATCCGAGACCGAGACGGAAGCGCCCCTCGGAGAGCAGCTGCATCGTGGCCGCCTTCTGGGCTACCACGGCAGGGTGATAGCGAGTCGTTGGACAGGTCACGTAGGTCATGAGCGCAATGCGTGTGGTCGCCTGGGCCGCAGCACCGAGCACACTCCATGCGTAGGGCGCGTGGCCCTGGGACGCGAGCCAGGGGAAGTAGTGGTCTGAGGTGACGGAGAAGTCGAAACCTGCCCGCTCCGCCGCGACGACGTCGTCCACGAGAGCCCTCGGCCCGGCTTGCTCCGTCATCATCGTGTAGCCGAATTGCACCATGCTTCACGGTTTGCCACAGCTCTCGCATCCGAAACCCTGGTCCAGGTCCACCGAGTGCGACCGGCTGCGAGGAGGTGTGCGACCGACGCCGGCGCCTCGTGCTTTCGCTCTGACTCCCCGTACCGACTCATCGACTGGATCGAGGCCGAACTCGCAGCCTGTGCCACGTTGCCCTCAATGGCACCGACCACCGCAGCCACGACGAGCAGAACGCCGTCGGCGCCTACGTCCGCCGGCGCAACACCCGCGCCGAGCCGAAGGCGAACCTCGCCCCCGACTCACCGATCCGCACCTGGACCGAATACCCGGCCCGGGCCGCGTGAGCGCGTTCACGCCCCGGGTTCCTCCAGGATCACCAACGTGCCGCGGCTACCCGGGCCGACAGCGTGTCGAGCGCCCGCCGGCACCCGGTACATCTCGCCTGTCTCCACGGTGATCTCCATGCCCTCCACCAGCAGTTCCAGCCGCCCGTCGAGCACCAGCAGCACCTCATCGGCCCCGTGAGCCTCTTCCTCGACCGGGCTGCTGTCCATACGCAGGACTTTCACACAGGCCGCCCCTACCTTTGCCAAGGAGTAGGAGCTCCAGGCAGCCGGCAGCGCGGCTGCTGTCGCCACGACGTTGATCGAATTCATCGCATGCCTCCCATCGGGCTGCTTCCACCATGGCGTAGGCAGCCCGCCATCACATTCAACGGATGTCGGAAAGCTATCTGAGCAGGGACGATCGTCGGTCGACCGTTTGGCAAAACCTCCCACGACCACGGCTCGATCGCCTGACCGAAATGCGTGACGAGCCACTGAGGGCTGTCCCGTCATCTCTGGTGGATCAGCGCGTGGTGTCAGATGCATGGGGTCTCCCCGGGCCCGCCAGGGCCGAGGGGAAGCCCCCTCGGCCCTGGCGGGCCCGGGGAGACCCCATTGGACGTCCCATCAACGACATCGGGATCTGACCGAAATCACGCCTGCCATGTGGTGCGCCCGGTGGGCATCCTTGCCCGGACCCGGCCATTGTGGTGCTCCTGGCACTGCACCGGAAACGGTGTCGAACGGGGGCAGCCGACTTCAACTTGCCGCAGCACCAATGTCCAAGGAGGACGCGCGATGTGGCCCAGCATCATTGCCGTGGTCGGCACACTGCTTGGAGGCACGCTCGCCGGGCTGCTTCAGATCAAGAGCGCGCGGATCGCTCGGAGTGCTGACCGCGCTGACCGGAGGGAAGAAGCGCTGCGCAGGGCGCTGGGCGAATTGGTGGCTGCACTGGGCGACCATCGGCGGGCCATGTGGCATCGAGAAGTCCTGCGTCTGGACGGCGCGAGCGAGGAGGCCGTGGATGCCGCCCGCAGGGCATCCCATGTCACGCGCTCGGCCGTAACCGGCCCACTGGTAGCAGTATCTGTCCTCGAGCGATCCCTCGCTGAGCCGGCTCGTCAGGCTGCTCTGGCCGCGTTCGACCTACGTGACGCCACCAATCACACCATCCTCGTCTCCCGCCGTGAGACCGCCATCGCAGCAACTGACGAACTGGTCGCCGCCGCCGGCCGAGCCATGGCATGACCTGCGAACCGCGCTCTGCGAACCGAAGATCACCGATGCGGTCAGCCCCGACGGCGACAAAAGCGCCAGTGCTCAGCGCCCGCGTCCGCTGGCGATGCCGTCAACCACTGTCACCCCATGCCGAAGCCCCCTTGGGGCCTGATCAACCATCACATGTTGCCACGACGCCTGGAATTCGCCCCCGTCGGCGGGGCTCCATGGATACGGCTGAGCAGAAAAGGGATGGTAAACCGACAGTCGCCAGACCGCGAAACCGGTCCGACTGATTCCGCTGCCGGCAGACACGCCGAGCCTCACCGGATTCACCTGCGGAAGTCTTATCAGGGTGAATTCGGTGAGGCTTCGGCCTGCTCAACCTACCTGCTGGCGTGCTGTGCTTGATCCCGCACCCCTGGCGTCAGCACCTCTGAGGCTGCCATTTCACGGAGAAGTCCTCGAACAACTTCTTGATCGAAATTCTCTCGGCGCGACATCTCAATGGCCCATGGGGCTGCCAGTTGCATCCAGTACGAGCGGCCAGAATTCCACGCTGAGCCAACCGTCAGCTCAATGAGCCTCTCAGGAGTTGACACGCCGCCCCGACCGAGATGTGCCCATGATCGGGAAAACTCGGCCAAGGATGCAGACAGGTCGCCTTCCAAGTAGGGCCACATGGGAACGAACCCCGAGTCTTCAAGAGTGGCCCGCCCCTCCGATTCCACACCGACTCCAATACGGCCGTCAGGCATGATTCCAATCCATGCCCCGTCGCCTCGATACACCACCGGAGTCCAATCGGTCATGTCAACCCCATGGCCTGTAGTCGTACTCAATTCCCTGATCATTCATGAATTTCTGGAACTGCTGACGCGTCGAATCTGTCCACCTGTGACCATAGTGGCCACTGTTCTCCGTGAACACCAGGCGCCCATTATCCCGGAAGAGTGTGCCACCCAGCACCGTCCCCCTGTCCATACCGGCCTTTTCCGCCAGTTGTTCATGCGGGCTGAGGCCTCCGGCAATGCGTTCGCGGTCTCCCGCCAGGAATCTTCCTGTTCTTGAGTCGAAGACGAACTCCGTCTCCGGCTTGGTCGAGTTGAAGGACTTCAAGGCGTCCGCGGATCGGCTCCCCGGTCCCAACTCGACGTCGCCACACCCGCTGTTGTGCACCAGGACTGGAGTAGTGCCCGCCAGCACATAGTACGTGTGCAGGTTGGCCACAGTGAGGTCGTGCGTGCGCTGTCGCCCTTGCCGGTCGAGGACGCCGGTGACCTGGAGGGAGGCGCCTGTGGAGCCGTTCAGCCGGTCGCCGGGCCTGATGTCCCCGGCATTGGTCCACTGTCCGGTGTTGGCCAGCCAGAAGGGGTGGTTGTCGGTGGCTGTGAGGGAGGCGGGGCCCTGGTCGGTGGCGAGGGTGAGGCGTGTGAAGTCTTTGTCGTCGTCGGTGGCGATGGTGTGGGTGACCGGCCGTGCGGCGGTGAGTCCGCTGTCGGGGTCGGTTGCGGTCACTCGGTCGCCGATACGGATGTCTTCGATGGCTCGGTGGGTTCCATCGGCGAGGAGCACTTGGGTGCCGGGCGGGAAGCTGTGGGGCTTCGCGCAGTCCGCAGTGTCCCGTTCCCGCTGTGCCCGTTCGACGAGTTGTTTGACCTCGACCGCCGCCAAGGCGCGGGCGTCGATCAGGGTGTTGGCGCGGAGCGGGATGCTGTAGCGGATCGTGCGGCCGCCGCTGGCCCTGGACTGGGCCTCGGCGTCGGCCTTGTACTTCGCTGCGACTGAGGCATAGACGGGGCCGGCACCCGGGTTGGAGCAGGTGAGCCTGCCGGAGACGCTGTTGCCGGTGATGGGGAAGGTGCCGCGGCCGCTGGTGCACCGTCCTGCGGACTGTCCGCCGATGGTGAAGGTCGCGCTCATGATGGCGGTGACCTTGCCGTCGGTGATGCGAGTCCTCGCCCCGCTGGTGACTTTTCCGGTGAACCTCTGGTTGGCGGTGCAGCCCCCTGAGCCGCAATTCATGTTCCCCGAGCCGTCGAGCGTGAAGTTGATGCCGTGGTCGCCCGCGTCCTTGAGCTGCTTGGTGTACTCCACCAGCGTGTCGAACATCGCGTCGATGGCATCACCGACGACCGGGCTCAGGTCCATCCCTTCCGAGCCGCCGTCTGCCAGAGGCCCGGCCGTCACCCGGGGAATTTCGGACGGAGTCTCGCCGTTCCGCCACTGGTCGGCCATCTCGGACAAGTCGTAAGGCTCCAGGCGCAGTACCCGGTGCGGCTTCTGCTTGGTGACGAGCAGACGGCCCGCCGAGGTGTCGACTCCGATCGCGGGCGCCCCGTCCACGGTGACGGTGTGCCGCTGCTTCGAGGTTGCCGGCTGCGGCGCAGCGGCCAGTTCCTGCAGGGCCTTGGACAGTTGGGCTGCCAGGATCCGCGGGGACGGCCTCCGGTCGAGTACCTCCTTCAGGGTGTCGGAGTTTCCGTAGAACCCGACCGTCCATGCGCTGGGTGTCTTCGTGCCGGGTCCGACGTCCTGGCCGGGGGTCGGATCCACTTTCCATCGGGTGAATTCCTTCTTGCCGATCCGAAGGACATCGTGATCGTGCTCCTTGTTGCCGGAGCTCGTTGTACCGAACTGGCTTCCGGAGGCAGTGACCGTGATGTCGCGTTCCGTAATGCCGGCGATCGCCGTGTCCCGGTAACGCAGGCCCGGGGCCTGCGCCAGGTCGTCCACAGCCTCCTTGAACGGCTTCAGGTTCCGCGTGGCCGTGGCCGGGCCTGATTTGGCAGAGGAGTTCACCCAGGTCAGCAGTCCGGCCACCAGTGCAAGGGCCAAGACCCCCACCCCACCGAGGAGCAGCATGCGCCGGCGTCCGGTCGGTGTGCCGAGTCTCGATGTCCACGGACGGCGCGTCGGCGCCGGTGGGTGGTGGGGCGGCGGTGGCGCAACGAGCGGCGCGCCTAATCGCGGATGACCCTCGGGAGGCGACTGCCCTTCGACGGGACCCGGTTCGGTCATGACACCCCTCATCTGGTCGATGCTCCGCTGCCACGTGAGCGGAGCCGTGGCGGGCGCGGTCCGGAATGTGTGTCCAGCGCAGGCGAATCGCCCCTCGCGATCACACCCGGTGCCACGCCTGCAGGGGCGATGCACCGTCACGGACCACGACTGTTCGCGTTCGGCGCGGAGTCCAGTGTGGAGGTCCAGCCATCAGAACTGGAAGTCTTTCTAGAAAAAAATCCAGAAACCATGTTCTACGCTGTCTGTGCCGAGGGCCAAGGGGTCCGCCGCTACGAGACCGAGGACGCCTGCTCGATGAGCCCGAAGCAACCACGAGGGGAAGCCACGGTCGAACAGGTACTGGATGCAGCACTGCGCATCTACGCCTCGTCAGGTGAAGCCGGCCTCACCCTGAGCGCGATCACCAAAGCCAGCGGGGTCAGCTCCGGGAGCGTCTACCACCACTTCGGAAGCCTCCACGGCGTGGTCACCGGACTCGCACTGCGATCGCTGGCCCGGCTGCTGGATGAACTGGCCTCGGCTCTGGCACAGGCAACCGATGCCCGCTCCGGCATCCATGCCGTCGTCCGGGCCTACCTGGACTTCGTACAGGCCCATCCGGAAGCCGCCCGCCTCATGCATTCCGTCACCGCGGATCGTGAGGGCATGGCCCACGCCGCGCAGATCCGCGACTCCCAGGAGGCCCGGCTGGCACCGATCACCCTCTGGATCCGCGCACACACGGAATCCGGTGAACTCGCCGCGCTCTCCGCCCCGCTGATCGAGTCCCTCGTTCTGGGCCCGGTCGTCGGGGTCGTGCGCCGTTGGCTCACCGTGGGCGACATCGACCTGGAGGAAGCCGCCCGCGCGCTGCCCGAACACATCTGGCGCTCGGTCAGCCGGTGAGCTGACGCGACAACCCGGAGCCGGCGGTCCGGGTGCAAGCCCGTTTCAGCCGTCCGCTGCCGCGTTCCACGTGAGAGCCCCCGTGGGGGGCCGGGTCGTGGCGGCAAGATGCGCCCAGGGGCGCTGCCGTCCGCCGCTCAGCGCTGCGGTCCCGGTCCGGTCGTAGCGGGCTGTTGCGAGGGACCAGGCGTGGTTGCCGGCCATGAGGTGACGCATACCGTCCACGTAATGGCCGACGTGTCCGCGTACGTGTGCGGGTGCGCCGCGCTGGCTGAGTGTGGCCGGCAGGGCTGCGGCGAGCTGCACGAAGCGGGCTGCGCGGGTGTTGGCGAGAGCGGCGATGTGGTCGATGGCCTGGTCCAGGGTGCAGCCCCGGTGCTCGCGCAGGACGATGACGCTGTTGTTCACATCGCCGGCCGCGAGTTCCTTGGCCAGGGAGACGATGTCGTTGACGAAGATCACCACATCGCTGGTGATCCGGCGCATCTCCCGCAGCGGAAAGGCATCGTGCAGGTCGTCGGGCAAGGCGTAGCCGCCGCACCGTTCCGTGAAGTCGAGGCAGGGCTGTACGCCTATGGTGTTCCGCCGGACCATGAGGAACTCCTCCGGGTCGGGCAGACGTTGGGCGTTGCGATGGTGCGCCTCTGCCTGATGGGCACTCATATAGGCCTGCCAGTGTGCGCGGAAGCGGCGCTGCCAGCGGTGGGGCGTACCTGCGGTTGCCCGCCGCCAGATGTCCCGGAACGCCCGGACGAGCGGCTGGTCGGGTACGACGAGCGCCTGGGGCGCGCCCTGTGCGGTCATGGTCCGTGCGAGGGTTCCCACCAACTGCTCGATCGACTCAGGGCGTGTTCCCAGCGCCCCGTCGAACTGGTCATCGAAGATGAAGAACCAGGCGTTGAAGTCGGCCGCGAGTTCGAGATCGCTGCCGGTTGCATCGGGGTAGAAATAGGCCATCAGACGCTCGAGCCGCAGCGTGTCGTACTCCGCCGTCATGGCTTCACCCGTCAACAGGCCCATCTCCTGCAGCCATTGCAGGGTGTGTCGCCGAGCCCGCTGCGCATGCGGATTGAACCGGGCAGGGAACGGAATCCTGATGGCGGCCGTCCGCCGGGTCGGGTCCGGGACTGCCGGACCGAGGTCGAAAGTCCATGCGTTTCCCATGCGGACCCCCTTGGGCGTCGTGGCGCTGAGGCCGGGTCGGCGGGGCCCGAGCGTTCGCGCCGGCTACGAGGCTAGGCGCCGTACCGCGCGAGGGGCCGTGATCGGCGGTTGCCCTGGAGTGTGGATCCGGCGCACGCGACCGCGCGTGCGCTCCCGGCTCACGGTGCGCGGGGGACAGAGGTGGGCACGAACTGCCGCTATTACCGCATCCCGTCATCTCCTCGGGACAGACCTTCCGCACAGGACTACGGACAGTCTCTACTGGCATACGCTTCGCGTACTCGGTCAAGACACACAGTCGAAGGAACGCTTGTGGCCTACATGGGAGAAGCGCCGGGGCGTCAGCGCCGGCTGCTGCTGGAGCGGGACGCGGAACTCGCCGCACTGGATGCTTTGTTGACCGATCTGAGCGGAGCGCCCACAGGGATAGCCGCGCCCGGCACGGGTGGCTTACTGGCCTTCGCCGGGCCGGCCGGGCTCGGCAAGACCACACTTCTGGCCGAGACGCGCAGGAGGGCCGTGGCCCGCGGCTGCACGGTGCTGTTCGCCCGTGGAGGCGAGCAGGAACAGGGCGTGGCGTTCCATGTCGTACGCCAGCTCGTTCAGCCGGTCCTTGCGGCGGACAGCGAGAAGGAGCACCGCAGGATATTGGGGAGTTGGTACGACATCGTGGCCCCCGCGGTGGGCCTGGTGGCCCAGCACAGCAGTACCTCCCCTGATCCGCAGGGCGTGCGGGACGGCCTGGACTGGATCGCCACCCGCTTCGCCGTGCAGCACGCCCCGTTGGTGATGATGCTGGACGATGCCCACTGGGCGGACGCCGAGTCGCTGGCCTGGCTGACCGGTTTCGCTCCGCGTGTCACCGAACTTCCGATGCTGCTCGTCGTGGCCTACCGCCCCGATGAACTCCCTGTCGACGCAGCGCCGTTCGGGAGGCTCGCCGAGCGGAACGGATCGCGCCCCTTCGAGCTCGTACCACTCACGCCTGGCGCAGTCAGCCGTATCGTCCGCGACGCCCTCGGCGAAGAAGCCGACGAGGCGTTCTGCCGCGAGACGTGGGCGGTCACCGGGGGGAACCCCTTCGAGACCGTGGAACTCGCCGTCAAGGTCGCCGATCGAGGGCTGAAACCCCAGATCGCACAGGTACCCGAACTGCGGGAGCTCGCCTCCGCTGTGAAGGGCGGCGGACTCGTCGAGCGGCTGGAGCGGCTCGGGTCCTCCACCGTCCGCCTCGCCTGGAGCGTTGCCGTGCTGGGCGCCGCGTCGTCCCGGAGCCTGGCCGCGAGCGTCGGCGGACTGGGCGAGGCCGAGTCGGCCGACGCCGTCGCCCGGCTGCGCGACGCCCGTATCCTCGCCGACGCGCCCGCCGACGCGCCCGACGACGATCACTTGGAGTTCTTCCACCCGCTCATCGCCACAGCCGTCTACCGGGCCATTCCCGCCGCGTTGCGCGTCGCCATGCACGGCCAGGCCGCCGCGGTCGTCTCCAGTGCGGGCCTGGGCGCCACCGCGGCTGCCCGCCACCTGCTGGAGATGCACCCCGAAAGCGATCCCTGGGCCGTGCAGCAGCTCCGCGAAGCCGCCCGTGACTACCTCAAAGCGGGCGCTCCCGACACCGCCAGGCGCTGCCTGGCCCGGGCGCTGCGCGAACCACCCGCCCTGGAAGAGCGTGCCGACGTCCTGTTCGAACTCGGCTGTTCCGCCCTGCTCAACGACCCTGCGGCCACGGTCAACCACCTGCGGGCCGCGCTGGAGGAACCCGTCCTCGCCCCACCTCTGCGCGAAGCCATCGTCTACCGGCTGGCCCAGGCCCTCGGTCACTCGGACCGGATGGCGGAGGCCGCCCGGACGGTCGCCGAGGCCGCTCGAGGCGCCACCAACAGCAGGACCCGGTTGCGCATGCAGGCGGAGCAGTTCATGTGGAACGCGTTCCGGGCGGATGAACAGGACTCGCCCGCCCGCTC
Organism: Streptomyces sp. NPDC043861; assembly: GCF_056435905.1. NCBI lineage: Bacteria > Bacillati > Actinomycetota > Actinomycetes > Kitasatosporales > Streptomycetaceae > Streptomyces > Streptomyces sp. NPDC043861. Next base: position 190,256 of record NZ_JBWKDP010000007.1, read on the forward strand.
CCGCAGGCTGGCCCGCCTTGCCGAGCACCTCTCAGGCCGAGGTACCGCGGAGCGCTACATCCTGGGACTGCGCGCCTGGGACGCGATGGTCCGCGGCGAGCCCGCGACCACCGCGCTGCACTATGCGGAGGAGGCTCTCGGTGACGGCCTCAGGTGGACAGACGAGCAGTGGGGCTTCGAGGTCCCCGTCCTGGTCGCTCTCACCTTCATGTACTGCGACCAGCCGGGACGAGCAGAGGAGCTCTTCCACCGGGGTATCGAGGAATGCGAGAGCATGGGCTGGCGCGGGGCCCATCTGTCCTTCGGTTTCACGCTGCTGGGCTATATCCGCTACCGCCGCGGACACCTCGACGAGGCCGAGTCCCTGGTCCGCGGCGGACTGCGGATCGCGGACCGGGTCGGCCACCAGGTGCCCGCACAGTACTTCGCCATCGGCATCCTCATCGAGATCCTCCTCGCCCGAGGCCGCGTCCCGGAGGCCCAGGAACTTGCCGCCCGGTACAGCTACGGCGATGTCGTGCCCAGCGCCGTGGTCTACCCGGACTCCCAGACCGTCCACAGCGAGCTGCTGCTCGCCCTCGGCAAGGGACGGGAGGCCGAGGAGCAGCTCACGCGTGTGGGCCGGCGTCTCGAACCGCGCGGCATGCGCAATCCCGCGTGGTGTCCTTGGCAGCTCCGACTGGCACAGGCACTGGACGACGTCGATCCGCAACAGGCGCACGAACTCGCGCGCGAAGGCGTCAGCAGAGCCCGCCGGTTCGGCACCCAGTCAGCGATCGGTCAGGCACTGCACGCCCAGGCCTCGGTGACCCACGGGGCCGAGCGCGTCACCCTGCTGGCCGAGGCCGTCGCACACCTCGAGCGGTCCCCCTCCGGCTACGACCTCGCGACCGCGTTGGTGGACCACGGTGTCGCGCTGCGCCGCGCCGGACTGCCGCAGGATTCCGCCGAGCAGCTTCGCCGCGGTCTGGAAGGTGCCATGGTGTGCGGGGCCGACGCCCTGGTGGCACGGGCCCGCGCGGAGATGGATGCGGCCGGTCTGTGGCCACTCCAGCTGCGCACGGCCACGGAATCGCTCACCGCGCAGGAGCGCTCCGTGGCCGAATGGGCCGCGCAAGGCTGGTCGAACGCCCGTATCGCCGCCGCACTGGGAACCCAAGACCCCGTGGTCACCCGGCTGCTGTCGGACATCTATCGCAAAGTCGGTACCGATCACGCGGGACTGCCGCGACTGATCGGGAAGCAGGTGGGAGTGCTGCCCACACCCCGGGAGTGAGCCCGGGAAGCAGGGCCGCATCAGCGTGCACTGCGCGATGCTCCGGGACGGCACCTTCCCCGGCCCGGAGCATCGCGCCTCGCTCGACCAAAGGCATGGAGGCGCCTCTGCATCGCCCGGAGCCCGGAGCCCGGAGGCCGGAGGCCGGAGGCCGACCGCCGATCAGGCGCCCGGACGCGCCGGGCTCCGAAGCGGCAGCACGATCCCCTCGACGACGTGGGATGTGTCTCTCGCGGTCGGCTGAATCCGGGGCAGCGACGGCGGTGTCCCGCGCGCATGCTTGGTACGGGGGTGGTGGGGTGCACTACTTCGCGGAACCGGGAGGCGGCTGGGAACTGGCCTGGCAACGTCCCGACCAGCGATTGCGTCCAGGGGTCGTGCAGTACCGCGGTTACCGGCTGTCGTTGGGGGAACCCCGAAGACGCCTGGAAGTCCCTGACGGGGCCGTGACACTGGTGTTGGGCTTCGAGCACCGGCTGCGCATCACGGATCTGGCCGAAATCGCCGGTGCGGCCGACCGGACGGACCATCGGCCGTCCGGGGAGGACCGCACGTGTCTTCTCTCCGCGCTGCGCACTCGGCCGACGCTCGGTGAGCACAGCGGTCACCTGTACGGGGTGGAGGTGGCCCTCGCGCCGTGGGCGGCATACACGCTCTTCGGGGGCGCCATGTACGAGTGGGCCGAGCGCATCGTCGACCCGGCCGACATCGTCGGCCGCCGCGTCTATCTCCTGAGCGAGGCGCTGGCCTGCCTGCCCGGCTGGGAGCAACGTTTCCGGCTGCTGGACGACGAGTTGGGACGGTGGTGGCAGGAGGGCCCGGCCTGTTCGCCACAGGTGGTTTGGGCATGGAGCGTGCTGCGTCGGACCGCGGGAGCCGTCCCCATCGGCCGGCTGGCGGAGCAGACCGGCTGGGGATGGCGGCAGTTCGACAGCCGTTTCCGCCACCAGATCGGCCTGCCGCCCAAGTCCGTCGCCCGCATCATGAGATCAGCGCGTCCAATGGCTTCGGAGCGTGACGTTCGTCTTCGCCGAGGGTCCGGCATCGGCGACGACTCCGTCTCGCAGGTACGTGAGCCGCGCGGGTACCGGGTCGCCGGCGGCGCCCAGTGGCACGAGCCGATGTTCGGGCCTGCCGTCTTGCCAAGGGCTGTCCCGTAATCCCCGGCGGGCGCACGACGGCAGCTACGGCACTCCCGCAGCTGCCGCTGGGAGGCACCCCCACGCTGCGCTGTGGGAGTGCCCGAATACGCCCCGTAGAGGACACCCCTCCGCCTGACGATGCTTCCCCCGACCCTGGCGAGCCCGGGGAGACCCCATGCATCTGACACCGCGCGCTGATCCACCGGAGATTACGGGACAGCCCTTGGCACCCCGCCCTTCAGGGCGGGGAGCGGAAGTCAATCCTCGTCGAAGGGGAATCGGGCGAGGGGCGCCTCGCGGGCGAAGAATGTCTTGGCCTGGGCGGCCGCCCGTTCGTCAGCGAGTACCTGGCCGGGCCGGGAGCCGTTGCCGAGCAGCACGCCGCCGAATCGCATGCCCATGTACGCCGCAGTGTGGTGCAGGGTGAGAACCAATGGCTCGGCAACGACTTCCTCGCGGTGTGCCATGGCCGCCACACCCCAAAGGGTGCGGCCGGTCATCTTCGCCTTGAAGCCGGGATCCGGGGTGGACAGCCACTTCGACCAGTAGTCGAGATAGCGCTTGGCGTAGGACGACAGGGAGTACCAGTAGAGCGGCGAGACGATCACAACATCGGTGGCAGCCAGCGTCGCCTCCCACACCAGTGCCTCGTCGCTCTCCTCCTGCGGCCATGGGCCCACTTCATGTCGCGCGTCGTGATAGTCCGGCAGACGGAGCTGCGCCAGGTTCAGCCACCGCTGCTCGATGTCGCCCGGCAGCTGCTCCGCCGCCGCACGGGCGAGCAGTTCGGTGTTGCCGTCCGCGCGGGCACTGCCGAGCAGGAACAGGAACGAACGGGTCATGGAGTGCTCCAGGATCAGTCCGGGTCGAGATCTGCTGCGCCCCGGGTTGCGGTTGATTCCCCCGCGGCGAACCGCCGTCTCCCTGCCGATATTCCGGCAGCGCAGCGCACCCGAGCCGGCCGACGCACCCTCCTGCTCCGTCCCGGTCCCGTCGCAACGCGAGTGGGAAGGTCCGCTCCGCAGCCCGTGCGGGGGTTGCGGCGCCCGAGGTCTCCTGACCGGCCGGCCCTCGAGGACGGCCTGCAAACACTCTGCCGAGAGGGGCCCGCGGGCCTGGCCGTCGGCGTGCCATCCGCGCCCGGCCACACGCCGGCACAACGAGGCAGGATCTGGAGCCAGGTGGCGTCGGAGTGGGTTCCTGGGCCACTCGTTCAGGCGGTGGGAGCGGCGGGGCGGATCGTGAAGACCCGGTCGAGACCGACGATGGTCAGGATTCGCAGGGTGTCGCGAGGGACCGCGGCCAGGGCGATGTCGGCTCCGGCGGCCAGGGCATGCTGGCGGGCTGCGAGGAGTGCGGTGATGCCGGTGGAGTCGCAGAACCGCAGGCTTGTCAGGTCGATGACCAGGCGCTGGCCCGTTTGCAGAGCGAGGCGTTCGACCTGATCCCGTAGGGCGGTGGCCTGCGCATGGTCGAGGTCGCCGTTGACTTCCACAACGGGCCCTGTGGCGGCGATTCGAGTGGTGATTCTCAATGGGCTCATCGGTCGTGATTCGTTGCAGGGCGACTGTGCGGATGGGAGGCGGGAACCCCGAGGGCGAGCAGGGCGGTGTCGTCGTCGATGCCGCTACCGAAGCTGTCCAGCAGTTCGCTCAGTGCGGTGATCGTTTCCTGGGGGGTGGAGGGAGCGTGAGCGGTGGCGAAAGCGTGCAGGGCACCTTCGCCGTAGAGGCTGTCACGGCTGGGTCCGGTTCGTGCTTCGGTCAGGCCGTCGGTGTAGAGCAGGAGAGTGTCGCCGGGCGCGAGGGTGGTTTCGGCGGTGGCGAAGGGTGCCGTCGGCAGAACACCGACGAGCATTCCCCCGGGGGTGGGCAGGAACTCGGCGTGGCCGCCGGAGCGCAGGACCAGGGCCGGGGGGTGCCCGCCGGAGGCGAGGCGGACCGTGGGGCGGGCCGGGTCTGCGCCGGTATCGACGATGCCGAAGATGGCGGTGCAGTAGCGGGGATCCCCGCTGGCCGCGTACCGCTCGTGCAGGACGGCGTTCAGCGTGGCCAGCGCGGCAGCCGGTTCCGGGTCGTGGAGGGCGGCGGTACGCAGGGTGTAGCGGGTCAGGGATGTCAAGGCGGCGGCCTGGGGGCCTTTGCCGCACACGTCGCCGAGGAAGAATCCCCACCGGTTGGCGCCGACGGGGAACAGGTCGTAGAAGTCGCCGCCCAGTCGGTCGACGGACGCCGTGTGGTAGCAGACGGCCGTCTCCAGCCCCGGCACGGCCGGCAGGGAGGTCGGCAGCAGCGACTGCTGCAGCACAGCCAGGGCCTCAGCCAGTCGGGCCCGGTCGGCCTCGGCTTGTCGACGTGCTTCTTCCGCCTCCTTGCGCGCCTGTTCGGCATCGGCCTGTGCCCGTTTGGCCTCCTGCTGGCGGCGCAGGAGTTCCTCTTCGTAGGTGCGGCGATCGGCGGCGTCGAAGATGGTGGTGCGGATCAGCAGTGGCTCGCCCTCACTGCCGTGCTTGATGGCGGAAGAGACCAGCACGAGCAGTCGGCGGCCGCTGGTCGTCCTCATCTCCAGAGCGATGCCGCTGACCTCGCCCTGCATCCGTAGCAGGGGCGCGAGGTGTGTCTCGTGGTACAGCTTGCCGCCGACGGTGAGCAGGTCCACGAACCGCAGCCGGCCCACCACTGCTTCACGCTCCATGCCAAGCCAGCCCAGCAGCGTGGAGTTGACCTTTGCGATGGTGCCGTCCATCAGCGTCGACAGATACCCGCAGGGAGCCGACTCGTACAGCTCCTCGGCACTGTCCTCCAGCAGTGCGGAGAACACCGCGTCAGTGCCGGCCTCGTCCCCGGCCCCGGACGGCTCGGGGTCCTGACCCTGACCCGTCCTGCACATCACTGAAACGAACCCAGGAAGTCCAAGATGGCCTCCGCGGTGGCCTCGGGCGCGCTCAATTGCGGGCAGTGGCCGGTGGCGTTCAGGGTGACCAGGCGGGAGGAGGGGATCGCGGCGTGCACGAACGCGCCGACCTCGCGGGGCGCGATGACGTCCTGGACGCACTCCAGCACCAGCGTCGGAACGCGCACGCTCTCGAGATCCTGGCGACTGTCGGACAGGAACGTGGCCCGGGCGAAGACCCGTGCCATGTCCGGATCGGTCGCGCAGAAACTGTTGGTGAGCTCCGCCCCGAGTTCGGGGCGCTCAGGGTTGCCCATGATCATGGGTGCCATCGCGGAGGACCAGCCCAGATAGTTCGACTCCAGCGACGCGAGCAGCTCATCGATGTCCTCATCGGTGAACCCGCCGCGGTAGCCGTCGTCGTCGATGTAGCACGGTGAGGGAGCCACCATGACCAGCGCACCAATTCGTTCGGGTGCCTTGCGCGCGGCCAGCACGCCGGTCATGGCGCTGACCGAATGTCCGACGAACACCGCCCGCTCAAGATCCAGCTCGCCACAGACGTCCACCACGTCCTGGGCGTAGCCGTCCAGCGACGCGTAGCGCTCCTCGCTCCAGGCGGACAAGTCCGAACTGCCGGATCCGACGTAGTCGAAGAGCACCACCCGGTAGCGGTCGGTCAGGGCGGGGAGGATGAGCCGCCACATGTTCTGGTCGCAGCCGAATCCGTGCGCCAGCACGACCGTCGGTCCGTCCGGACGGCCGGTCACCGTCACGTTGTTCCTGCTGCGGATATCCATGTCCCCATACTCCCAGCCCGGCCGACTCACACCCACCGCAGCCCCCGTCGCACCGATTGCCCGGTTGAGATCCACTGGTCCGACGGCGTCGCGCAGCGGCTCGTCCTGCCCGACCTGGACAGTGCCAGGTCGAACTGGACCCGGGCAGGGCATCGATTCAATGACCGACTGCTGATGGGGTGCGGGCAGTGCCGGACGCGCTCGCCGAAATGCGGCTCGGCAGGCCACCAGCCGGATGCGGACACCACCACGTCACCAATGCCTGCCCGGATCGCGCGGCCCACAGCGGTTGCGGTACGTGGCCGCCCTGCGCCACACGGTCCGTTCGCCGCCGTGGTGGTCAGCGCCGATGGGACGGCTCGCGCGCCTGGCGCTGTCGCCGCCTCACCCGTTCTCGGGTCGCAGCACCGGCCGCAGAGCGTCCAGCACGGAGGCGTCCTCGATCGTCGACGGCACCGGCTCCTCGCGGCCCTCGGCGATGGACCGCATGGCCTTCCGCAGGATCTTCCCCGAACGGGTCTTGGGCAGACCGGCGACGATGTCGACTTCCTTGAAGGAGGCGACCGGGCCGATCTCGGACCTGACCGCTGCGACGAGTTCGGCGCGCAGCTGCTCCGGTTCGGTGTCGATTCCGGCTTTGAGTACGACGAGGCCGCGCGGCACCTGGCCCTTGAGCCGGTCCTCCACCCCGATCACGGCGCACTCGGCGACGGCGGGGTGACCGGCGAGGACGGCTTCCATGGAACCGGTGGACAGCCGGTGCCCGGCGACGTTGATCACGTCATCCATGCGCCCCATGACGAACAGATAACCGTCCTCGTCGATGTAGCCTCCGTCCCCGGTGAGGTAGTAGCCGTCGAAGCGAGAGAGGTAGGAGTCCACAAAGCGCTGGTCGTCGCCCCAGAGGGTCAGCAGCGTGCCGGGCGGCAGCGGCAGCTTGATGCAGATGGCGCCCTCGCCGCCGCGCGGCATCTCCGTGCCCGTCTCGTCGAGGATGCGGACGTCGTAGCCGGGGACGGGGGCCGTGGGGGAGCCGGGCTTGAGCGGCATCGGTGCCAGACCACGGAGGTTGGCGGCCACCGGCCAGCCGGTCTCGGTCTGCCACCAGTGGTCGACGACCGGGACACCGAGGATGTCAGTCGCCCACTGGTAGGTCTCGGGGTCGAGGCGCTCGCCCGCCAGGAAGAGTGTGTGAAAGCAGCTCAGGTCGTGACCGGCCAAGAGGTCGGCCCGGGGGTCCACCTTCTTCACCGCGCGCAGCGCGGTGGGGGCGGTGAACAAGGCCTTGACCCTGTGCTCGGCGATGACCCGCCAGAAGGCCGCGGCGTCCGGGGTGCCTACGGGTTTGCCCTCGTAGAGCACGGTGGTCGCGCCCACCAGCAGGGGCGCGTAGACGATGTAGGAGTGCCCGACGACCCATCCGACGTCCGAGGCCGTCCACCACACGTCGCCGGGACCGATGTCGTAGATCGCGGACATCGACCAAGCCAGGGCGACGGCGTGGCCTCCGTTGTCGCGCACAACTCCTTTGGGGCGGCCGGTCGTTCCGGATGTGTAGAGGACGTAGAGCGGGTCGGTCGCCGCCACGGGCACACAGTCGGCCGGTTCGGCGCCGGCCACCAATGCGTCCCAGTCCAGCTCGCCCTCGCCGAGGTTCACGCGTGCCTGTTCGCGCTGCAGGACCACGACGGACTCGGGGCGATGGGCGGACAGCCGCAGTGCCTCGTCGAGGATGGGCTTGTACTCCACGATACGGTTCGGCTCGATCCCGCAGGACGCCGAGAGGACGACCTTGGGTTGGGCATCGTCGATGCGGGCGGCCAGCTCCTTGGGTGCGAATCCGCCGAAGACCACGGAGTGGACGGCTCCGAGCCGGGCGCATGCGAGCATCGCGGTGACTGCCTGGGGCACCATGGGGAGGTAGATGACGACGCGATCGCCCGCACCAACGCCCAGACCGCGCAGTGCGCCGGCGAACCGGGCCACCTCGTCCCGGAGTTCGGTGTAGGTGAAGGAACGCCGCTCCCCTGTGTAGGCCGAGTCGTGGATCAAGGCGGTGCGGTCGCCGTGGCCCGCGGCGATGTGACGGTCGAGAGCGTTGTGACAGGTGTTGAGCCGTCCGTCGGGGAACCAGCGGTGGAACGGTGGCCGTGAGGCGTCCAGCGCCCGCGTGGGCGGCAGCTCCCAGTCGATCGCCTCCGCGGCCCGCAGCCAGAACTCTTCGGGGTCGCTCAGACTGCTGCGATGGGCGTCCTCGTATCGTGGCACGTCGCACTCCTGATCATTCGGCCTGACGATCAGTGTGGCCCGCATCTGCGGTCGGGGGACCGTGACGCGTACCGCTTGATCCATTTCCCTCCCACTGAAGCACATGCACCTCCGTTGGCCGAAGCAGGCCCGGGGCGGGTGCACTTCGCCGATATTCGACCAGGGCGGTATTGCACAGGCGATATCGAATCCGAGGGCGATCTTGCGGAGTGTGTGCGAAGCGCTGTGCCGGTGGGGGACGATAGCCGCCGGCGGTCGTCAACGGTGGCGACCCTGCTCGCAGGCGGGAGGCTTGGGTGCGGTTAGAGGTGCGGGTGGAGTCGGTTGCGGGGGAACTGCGTTCGTTGCAGGGCTGGTTGAGGTCGGACCCGGATGTGCGCAGGACTGCTGTGACGGAGGTGCGCGGGAACACTCCGCGGCCGGGGGAGATGGGCACCGCTCTCGAGGTGCTGCAGTTGGTGACAGGAAATGGCTGGAGCGCGGCATCGTTCGTGCTGGCGCTGGTGGCGTGGCGGCAGACCCGGCCCCAGAGGCCGCGGGTGGAGATCCACCGAGGCGACACGGTCATCGTCCTCACCGACTGCTCACCCGAGGAGATCGAGCGGGCCACCAGAGCGCTGGATGCTGCCCCGGACGAGGACCAGCACGCGTGAGCGTCCTGCCCGACCCGGGGGCCTCACGGGCGGTACTGATCGGCACGAGCCGCTACGACCACCTCGAGCAGCTGCCGGCCGTCACGAACAATCTGAAGGCCTTCGCCGACCTCCTCGGCGGCCCGCTGTCCCTGCGCATGCCCGTCCCGCACATGACTGTCGTCGAGAACCCGCCCGACCCGGCGGCAGTGATGGACCCGCTGCGCGAGGCAGCTGCCGGGGCCACCGACACCCTGATCGTCTACTACACCGGCCACGGTCTCATCGACCCCCACGACGCGCTCGCTCTGAGCATGCCCCACACACAGCCCGGCCGGATCGAGACCAGCCTGAACTATGACTGGTTGCGCCAAGTCCTCCTGGACTCCCGCGCGGAGCGGCACATCGTCCTCCTCGACTGCTGCTACAGCGGCCTCGCCCTCGGCAGGATGAGCGCTGCGCCAGGGATTGCCGACCAGGCTGCAGTGGAAGGCACCTTCCTGCTCGCGGCCTCCGCCGAGACCCGCACCGCCCTGGCACCGGTCGGCGACACCCACACGGCCTTCACCGGCGCACTCCTCGAAACGCTGCGCCACGGCATCCCCGACGGCCCGCCGCTGCTCGATCTGGAGACCGTCTACCGACACCTGCGTCTGACTCTGGAAGCTCGGGGACACCCCGTTCCGCAGGCCAGGAACCGCAACAGTGGCGCCCGGGTGGCGCTCGCCCGCAACCACGCGGACCTTCCCACCGCCCTTGCCACCGCTCCCGTAACCGCCGCAGCCGACCCTGAGCGCGACCGTCGCCTATGGCCCGACCCGGCTTCGATCCGCACCGCCACCGGCTTCTTCGCGCAGCTCGCGGGCGTGCGGGAGGCCAGCGGGCTGACCCAGCAGGAGGTCAGCCGTCGCTCAGCCGGACGGATCTCCACAGGGACCATCAGCAGACTGGTCAACCGCGACACGCTTCCCGCCACCTGGAGCACCACAGCCGCGTACCTGTCCGCCTGCGGCGTCCCGGACGACCAGATCCGGCAATGGCACAGCGCCTGGCAGGAACTGCGCCGGAACGCAGCCACGACGCAAGAGGCGTGCGCCCCAGCGCCGCGCGTGGACAGCGCTGGGCCCGGGAAGGCGCGGCGGCGACTGTCCAACTTGTGGCGTACCAGGGGTCATTGACCGTGGACAGCCGGTGTCGAGGCTCCCGACGGGCGGGGTTGAGGGGTCTTCTCCGCGTCGCTGGAGTCGTTCCCGACCAGGGTGTTCCACCCGGCGACAGCCAGGAGACCAACCACCAAAATCACACCCGTGGACGGCTTCTTCCACCGGCTCGAAGCCGAGGAGGGCTTCACGTAGTGCCCTGCCCGGTAGTACCCCTTGCGCTGCTGCGCCACAGCCCCACACCCCCGAATCGGTCGGCTCACTGTCACACCGAGTCTTTCAGCAGAGTTCCGGCTCCGGTTTCGAACGGCTGAGCCCGTCCGAATCCAGCCGCTCGGACAGGCCGAAAACATGGCCCCGACCTGCCCGTTGGGGCTGCGCGGTCCTGCCGCTGCGAGCGCGTTGGTGATCGCGCTGTCGGCCGGTGACCATCCCGTGGGTGGTGACGCCGGTTCGGCGTAGGCGGCCAACCCAGCCGCAGGTCGCCACCGGCTTCGCGACGGCGACACCGGCCAAGCAGCTGGTGGCGCCGATGCCGAGCCCAGACCCGTGCAGTGATCCGCCTCACATGCTGTCACAGGGATCGATCACGCGGTGTCTTGTGCACGAACCGCTTGAAACGGAGGAGACACCATGGCTGAGAGCACCGATGTGGTCGTGATCGGCGGCGGATACGCCGGCGTCATGGCGGCCAATCGTCTGACGCAGCGCGACGACGTGACCGTGACGCTGATCAACCCGCGCCCGACCTTCGTCCATCGGGTCCGTCTGCACCAACTGGTCGGCGCGTCCGATGACGCGGTCGTCGACTACCGAGCGGTCCTGGCCGAGCGGGTCCGGCTGGTGGTCGACACCGTGGCACGGATCGACGCGGCCGACCGCAGTGTGGCGCTGGCGTCGGGCGGCACTGTCGGCTACGACTACCTGATCTATGCGGTGGGCAGTGGCAGCGCCGACCCGCGCGTGCCCGGAGCGGCCGAGTTCGCCTACCCGATTGCGACCCTGGAGGAGGCACAGCGGCTGCGGCCGGTCCTCGATGTGGCGCCCGCGACGGCCGCGGTGACGGTTGTCGGAGCGGGTCCGACCGGCATCGAGACGGCTGCCGAGCTGGCGGAAGCGGGCCGCGCCGTGACCCTGGTCTGTGGCGGGGTGCTCGGCCCGTACCTGCATCCGCGCGGTCGACGCTCGGTGGCCGGCCGGCTGGCCAAGCTCGGTGTGAGCGTGCTCGACGGCCCCGATACGAAGGTGACGGCAGTGACCCGGGATGCCGTGCAGCTCAGCTGCGGCCGCGAGCTGCCGAGCAAGGTGACCATCTGGACCGCCGGATTCGGCGTGCCGGACCTGGCCGTGCGCAGCGGGCTGAGCACCGACGCCCTGGGCCGTCTGCTCACGGACGAGACGCTGACCAGCGTGGACGACGAGCACATCGTCGCGGCCGGGGACTCGGCGGCACCGTCAGGCCAGCCGTTCCGGATGAGCTGCCAGGCCGCGATGCCGCTCGGCGCGCGGGCCGCCGACACGGTGCTCAGCCGGATCGCGGGTGAGCAGCCCGCGACCCTCAACCAGTCGTTCGCCGCCCAGTGCATCAGCCTGGGCCGAGGGGCCGGCATTTTCCAGTTCGCCGACAGGTCCGACGTCGCGGTGTGGTTCCACATCGACGGTCGCCTGGGCGCCAGGCTCAAGGAGTTCGTGTGCCGGGGCATCGTCAAGCACATGGCCGACGAGGCACGCGAGCCCGGTTCCTACAGCTTGCACCGCGTCTCCGGAGGTGCCAGGCGCCAGCAACTGCTGCAGGCCAAGCACCGCAAGGCGCCGGCCATCGCTGAACGGGCAGCCTAGCGCTGTGACCGGATAGCTTCACCGAGTACATCCAGTACGAGGGCGATACCCCGCCTTGCGATGCGTCCCCTCGGCCCCAAGGGGCCGGGGGAGACCCCATGCACCGGACGTCGCGAGCTTCCCGGCAGACGCATCCGGTCACAGCACTAGTCAGGCACTCGTGGTCGATCCGGTTCGACCGCAACGGATCCGGAGCGCATGTCGTGCGGCGACGCCCTCGACGCGGGGCGCCGCTGCACGTAGGCATTCATCAACGGCCCCTTGAACAACGAATCGTCGTCAACTCGGCGCGTCACAGCCGTGCCCCGCGTGGTGCCTCCGTCCCGCCCCCGACCGCACCGAACAGGCGGGTCAGACGGCTGCTGACGAAAGAGAATCTTGCTGTGAATGCACGCTCGAAGGCCGTAGCCAACCAGGGTCGGCCGCGAAGGAGAGGGGTACAGACATGAGCGACCACGCCACCGACCCGGCGACCGAGACGTTCGTCGCCCACCGCAATCTGCTCTTCACCGTCGCCTACGAGATGCTCGGATCTGCGGCCGACGCCGAAGACGTCCTCCAGGAGACCTGGCTGCGATGGGCGAAGGTCGACATGGGGCAGGTGCGCGACCGGCGCGCCTATCTGGTCCGGATCACGACCCGGCAGTCGCTCAACCGGCTGCGCACCATGAAGAGCCGCAGGGAGACGTATGTCGGCCAGTGGCTGCCCGAGCCGCTGCTCACCGCACCGGACGTGGCCGAGGACGTCGAGCTCGCCGAGAGTGTGTCGATGGCGATGATGCTCGTCCTCGAGACGCTGTCGCCGACGGAGCGCGCCGTTTTCGTGCTGCGCGAAGTTTTCGATGTCGGCTACGACGAGATCGCTGCCGCCGTCGACAAGAGCCCCGCGGCCGTCCGCCAGATCGCGCACCGCGCCCGCCAGCACGTCAATGCGCGCCGCCCTCGCCGGCTGGTCTCTCCGGGGAAGACCCGGGCGGCTCTGGAGGCGTTCCAGCGCGCGCTCGAAACCAGGGACCTGCAGGGCCTTCTCGACGTGCTCGCCCCGGAGGTCGTCTTCATGGGCGACGGGGGTGGGGTCAAGCGGGCTGCGCTGCGGCCGGTCATCGGCGCCGAGAAGGTCGCCCGCTTCTACCTCGGCGGCTCCGCCAAGGCCGGAGTCACGATCATCTGCGAGCCCACCGTGGTCAACGGCAGCCCGGCACTCGTCGTACGCCTGGACGGCAAGATCGACGGCGTCATGGCGATCCGTGTCGAGGACGCCTGCATCACCGGCCTCTACTACGTCCGCAACCCCGAGAAACTGTCCCGCATCGAGTCCGAGACCCCGCTCACCCTCCGGTGAATGTACGGTGGCGGCTCGCCAACGCCCACCATCGACGCCCCGGCCCCCTCCGGCGGCTGCTGACCGGCATGTCACACACCCAGGTCAGTGTGACCGCGACCGGAAACGAAGTCCGGTCGCGGCCGCGCCGCGCGCTGCCGACAGCGGCCCTCTTCCTGGTCGTCCGCGTACTCGTCGAAGTGTTCGGTCGCGTCGGATGAACGGGGTCTGTCACTGATCTGGTGACGATCTGGGCAGGGATCCCGCGGGGTCGCACCGCCGACCGCCCACCGCTACCGGCCCCCGTACCGGAGCGCTCGTACACCTCAGCGATCAACTCGAAAGACACCGCAGGCGTCAGCACACCACTCACCCATATCAGGACGCCACCGGCAAGCTCTGATCTTCACCTCCGGCTGGCCCGCACGTCGTTCGACCCGCATGCCACCTTCATCCGAAGGGGCTGCGAGGGGTTCGTGTCCGTCGGTTCGAGGGCGTACAGCAACTGCTGGGTGTTCGCCACGACGCCGCCCAGGGAGGTGGCCCTCTCCTGGTCCTCGCTGATGACCAGGGCCTTCAGCCGCCTGTGTGCTCCCCAGGCTTCCGCCAGGGGGCCGTCGCGCCTCTCCTGTCTGCCGGACTCCGCGCCGGGGCGCCGTGGGGTCATGTGTTCCGGCATCGGCGCGGAGGCGTCGGCCGCACAGCGAAAGATCTCCCCCAGGGGTTCCAGCGCGTCGGCGTGAGGCGGTCGCAGGGAAGGCGCGCCGCCTGCGGCGTCGGCAAGGAGGCGGGTCAGGGACATGAGGTGGTGGGCAACGCTTTCCCAGGCGGCGTCCAGATGGGATGGCGGCAGGCCGGGACCGAGGCGGCGAAGGCGGTGGCCAGGGTTGAAGCGGTAGCTCTCCCTCGTCCAGCCCCGTGCCTCGCGCAGGGCGGCGAGGCTGCTGTGGAGCCCGCGCACGCGCTCGTGCCACCGTTCGGCGTCCGCCCGTTCGTATCCGTGCTCCATGCCTGACGCCATCGTCCGCAGCACCTCTGCCGTCTCCTGCGGCAACCGTTCCAGGCGGTCGCGCGCGTCCGTCAGGTATACCGGCGGTAGGACGAGCGCGTTCACACCTATCCCGATGAGGGCACCGACCAGGGTCTCCAGCAGCCTGTGCCCGACGTCGGCGAATGATGTGGAACCGTACGCCAGGACGAAGAGGGCGGTGGTGGGAGCATAGATGCCCTGCGTACCGAACCGTGTCCAGTTGCCGAGCAGCACGGTCACGGGCAGGACGAGCGCCATGGCCATCGTGGTGTTCCCCGTGGTTGCTGCCGCTCCCGCAGCGAGCACCGCACCGAGGCCGATGACGACCACCTGCTGGACCGCGGACACCAGGGAGCGATAAACGGTCGTCTGCACCAATGCCAAAGCGGCCCAGGGCGCCATGAGGGCCATGGGGGTATCCCACCACCAGCCTGTCACCGCCCAGGCCAGTACGGCTGCCAAAGCGGCCTTCATCGACTGAACGAGTGTGTTGCGTTCGCGCCCGGGCCCCTGTACGGCCCGGAGCGCCGAGCGCCGGATCGCTGCGGCTTCCCATGACAGCCGGTGCCACCACTGCACGTGTCTCTACCCGTTCCGGTCGGGGTTGGATGCATTCGCACGCTGCCGCGCCGGCCGTCCGCCTACCACTGCACGCGGCACCTGGGCGACGACGCGCACCGGGGCGGTGCCCTCGGCGGCGTCGGGGCCAAAGCAGCACGTGTACCGGGTTGTGGTTGCAGACACCCGCCCGCTGCCCGCCTCCACGGGACCTGCACGACGGCGTGACTCCCTCTGGCCCTTCCCCCTGCAAAAAGGGGCCGGGCATCTCCACCATCACTCCGGCCGTGGCGTACCGCCACCCGGACAGTCCAGACCCGCTCTCGGGAGGTGGCTCGGTCAGTGTTCGGTGAGCACACCGATGCGCAGGGTGGTCAAGATGCGGCAGGCGTGCATCCGGGAGATGCCGGGTGCGGCACCGATCGGGCTTGGGTCGTGTCCTGGCCGAAGTGGAGTTCGGGGATGGTGCGTTCGTGGTCGTCGAGCGGGGTGAGGAGGGGGCGAGGGACTGGAGGTCCTCGATGAGGTCCTCCATCGCATGGTCGCGGATACCGATGTGGTCGGCGTAGGAGCGGCCGTCGGCGAGGGTGGTGGCCGAGGCGTCGTCCGAGTCGTTGTTGGGAATGTCGAGGGAACTGGCGGGCAGCCGGCGGCCGGGGTAGCCGGCGGCCGCGATGAGGCCTTCGGTCCCCTCGTCCTCGCTGAGCTCGAAGTGGGCGGCCAGCGCCTTCAGGGTGGGATCGTGGTCGTGGCTGCGAGGTGTCCCTCGGCCTTACTGGTACTCGCGCGTGCCGGCATGGCGTCGGTGTTCGGGTCGCGCTCGTACTTCGCTACCCCGCCGCTGGTAGTGACTGTCCCCCACGAACAGGCACCACCAGCGACGAGAGGAAGGGGCCACAGCGAGGAGACTGACCCGCTGCACGCCTACCCGAGGCCCACACGCGAACACCCCCGCCGCGACACGGGGCCGAAAAGAGTTCAGGGGAGCGCGTGTTTTGCGCCGTTCCCCGCCGCGGGGGAGGGACTCAGTGAGGCAGTCGCGGCTCATGAACGACCGTCCCTGGCTGCCTGCGCGGTGGCGCATTGATAGAGAACTGTCTTGGTCAGAGCTGGAGTTCGGGCTTCGGCGCCGGCATAGCCGGGGTCCGCTTGTGACTGGCCTCCAAGGCACATCAAAGGTGGGCTCACCGTTGTCTGCTGTGAACAACAACCTCCTCGACGAGTCTTCCGGGCTGGACCGGACCGACATCACCGCGCTGACGCCGACGGAGGACACTGCGGAACCGCCGCTGTCCGAGAAGCGCGAGAAACAGCTGTTAGAGCGCCCACGAACAGGGCAGAGGGACTCAAGACGATCTTGGGAATGCAGTGGAAGGCGAGCGCCGCACATGACGATACCCGTCCGACGTCCGAGGCCGACCGACCGAGTCGCCTTCAGCCTCAGACAGACCTTCCTCTGGTTCGCCCTCACCGGCACGGTGATCTGCGGCTGTGGGTTGATGTTCAAATCGCTCGTCAAGGCCTCGGGCATGGAGGGGGGCGCTCGCAGGGATCGCGCTGATCGGCTTGTTCCTCGTCTTCCTTGGACTGTGGGGTGGGCGCCGCAGGAACGCTCGGCGGCTCGCCCTCCAGCCCGCCCCGGGCACAGCGCAGTCGATCGAGACGTCGTACGACTTCGCGGCGATGGACCCCGAGGCTTTCGAACGGGCGATCGCCGACTTGTGTGAACGCGACGGCTGCACCGACGTGCAGGTGGTGGGCGGTGCGGGGGACCTGGGTGCTGATGTGCTGGGCATTGCGCCCGACGGTCGGCGCATCGTCATCCAGTGCAAGCGGTACGGCCCCGTCAACAAGGTTGGGTCGCAGGACCTGCAGCGCTTCGGAGGCACCTGCTTTGCCGTGCACGACGCCCAGATCGCCGCCGTGGTGACCACGGGGGAATTCACTGGCCCGGCCGAGGAGTACGCCGAGCAGTGCGGCATCCTCTGCCTCGATCAACCTGCCCTCACGGCCTGGGCCGAGGGCACGTCCTCCCCGCCGTGGGCTGCGAATTCCCCTCACTGAGCCGCCGAGTTTCCGGCGGGGCCATTGATGAGTTTCCCTGCCGGATGTGCAGGCATGCGCGGCCCTGCGCCTCGTCCTGGGCTGTGGGACGCGTTGCGCTTCTTCGCCAGCACCTCACCCACCGGCGGCGCGAGCTGGGCACCCGCCGGCGCAAACTCCCCGCCGGACAGCAGGCGTCACTCGCCCTGGCCCACCTACGCTGCGGCGCCACCCACGTCATCACAGCCGCTCGCACCCACCGCGTCGTCGACGCGCTGGCCGAGGCAGGCATCAAGCGCCTTGCGGACAAGGGACATCAGGTTGCGGGAGGCACCGTGATCGTCCCTTTCCGAGGCAAGCACCGGAACCTGTACGCCGGCAAGCAGGAGGTCAAAGTCGTCCATGCGAAGATCCGCGCCGTGGGGAGCAGGCCATGGCCACGCTCAAGGGCTGGCGCCTGCTGCGCAAGCTGCGCGGCAGCACCACCCGCATCACCGGCATCGTCAAGCCGTACTCACCCTCCACCTCGCGACAGCGTGAGGCGGGAACGGCTCGTCAACTAGCGTGCGCGTGTGGAGCGGACACCGCATCTGGTCGAGTCCGGAGTGGCCGCAGCACTGCCATCCCTTCCTCGAGCCCGACCTTCATGGCGAAGTCGAACCGGTCGACCTCCACACACAACTCCACATCGCTCGGGTGAGCACCGCGGCGTCGCCCGCCGCGCAGGTCGTCCGCGGCTCGGGAGGTGCGGGCACGGTGCAGATAGGGGGCGGGGTCGAGACGATCCCCGGCCAGGAGCCGATCCAGGTACTCGGCGCAGGCCAGATCCTCGGCGGCACGGCCGTCCTCGCCGGTGGCCACGAACGTCACCGAGTCGGCGCCGGCATCCGCCAGGGCCCGGGCCGTCGCGCCGGCCACGACAAAACTGGCGCACAGCGCCAATTTCGCCTCGACAACCGCCAGAGCCCCAACCGTTCCCGCGGTGGTCTTTTGAATCACGGTGCGGCCGGACAAGTCGGCTTCCTGGATCAGGCCAGGGGAGTTGACCAGGTCGAACCCGGTGACCGGCGCCCCGTCCTTGAGCGCAAGCCAGCCCGGGTGACCCGCCTTGATCGCCAGCGCCTCGCCCGTGTCGGCAGCGAGAACGATCTTGTCTGCCCCGCGGTGGAAAGCCCATGCGGCGGTGGTGAACGCCCGCATCACATCGATCACAACGGCCACCTGTTCGGTGCCGTCCACGTCGGGTATTCCGACTACTCGCGAGTCCATGCGGGGATGGTCGCAGCCCACTGAAGCGGTCGACAAGACACGTTGACGATCTTTCGGCGGCTTGGCGACTTCGCGGATGTTCAGGGGCCGGCTCGGAGGCACGTCCGGCCATGTACAAGTCCAGCGTCTGGAGGACGGCGTCCGCGGCAGGCGACGGCAGAGCGGTCGAGGTCGGCGAGCATCGGGACCAGTTTCTCCCGAATGCACGCGATGGTCTGCAGGGCATCCCCGCCCCGGCCGGTCGCGAGCCGCCTCGGCGGGCCGGTGGTCGACGATGGACCCTTGGAGCTCGCGCTGCCGATCCATAGCCCCTGCCAGGCGACGTGCTGACGGTTCCTCTGGAGTCACCGTAGAAGTCCACCTGCACGACGGCGCCGGACAGGACGTCGACCTGATCCTCGTCGCGCACCAGCTCGCGCAGAGCCGCCTCATGCCGCTGGCCGTCCGGGTGTCGTCAAGCGCGCCGGGGCTGCCGGTAGCGGGAGGCCGTTCTGGCTCTGGGAGGGCTGTGGCCCTCTCCCGGAAGTCCGGGCCCCCTCGCACGATTGAGCACCGAGTGCTGGATGATGCGGGTCCATGCCCTGGCTGCGCAGCGTCGGCCGTGACCGCTCACGTGCCGACGGGGCGCAACCGCCGAACCCATCTGGCCTTCTGCATGCACGCGGGAGTCTGCTTTCTGCAGCCGTGTGCCGGCCTGCTGGATTGCCGGCCCGGTTGTGGCGCAGGTGTCGATGCCGGGCGAACTTGTTCGAAGGCTGCACGAGCACGGGTGGATGCCGCCACGGGAGGCAGCCGATACCCAGTACCGATCACCTGAGCACCCCAGCACCCGGACAGATGAGTAGGCGCACTCAGGCGGTCGGTCGACCCCAGCGGGACGATGAAGATCACCTCGCCGTCCGAACCGTTGGAGTCCCGTGCTCAGCCGCATCGCCGCCACGATCGTCCCGTCCCTCGGCCGCCTCACGACGTCTGCCGAACGTGCCAGTGTCCCGGCCGCCGGCATCCTCGTCGCCAATCACACGTCCCTGGCAGACCCGGGCATCGTGTTGGCAGCCCTGCGCCGGATGAACATTGAACCCGTCATCCTCGCCACTGCCGGCCTGTGGCGGGTGCCGGTGCTGCGCTGTCTCCTGGACCGCGACGGCCACATCCCCGTCCACCGCCGCACCACCCGCGCGGCCGACGCCCTGCACCAGGCAGAGGCAGCGCTCGATGCCGGACACTGGGTGCTCGTCTACGGCGAAGGGCGCCTGCCTCACCGCAGAGACGCTGCCGAAGCCGCGCCCGAATCCTTCCGTACCGGCCCTGCACGCCTCGCTCTCGCCTCAGGCGCCCCCATCATCCCGGTCGGCCAGGCCGGCGCACGCCGGGTCACCTCCGGCAACCGCACCAAGCAGATCGCGGGACTCCTGACGGCCCCCGCCCGGCGTCCCCGCATGCATGTGCACGTCGGCGCACCGATCCAACTGCCTGCCGAAATCGCGGTAGCGACCGCGGTCGCTCACCAGGCCGTCAGCGCTGCCTGGCGCATTGCCGCCCGCCGCCTGGGCGAACCTTCGGCCCTGGCGGCCTGATCAGGCCACCGGGCGCGCATCGGACGCGATCACGCGACCTGGGGAAGGCAGAAGTCTCCGGTGGGACTCAAGTTCCGCAACTCTGCTCACCGCGCCGACGAGCGCGGCCTGAGAAGTCGGAGACCGGGCGCCTCCTGTACGGACAGTGGGAGTCCGGTCCGCGGGGCAACCGGGGCCGCAGACAGCACGAACGCCGGAGCGACGCATGCCTCAACGCGGCGAGATTGCCCAGCTTGGCACCCCGACGTCCATAGGCGCGAGCAGGCCGGCGAGCTCCCGGAGGACGGGCTTTGACGGGCGGCGACTCCGGAGTGCGACCGGAGTGCCAATAGGGTGAACCCATGTCCGCCAGGTTGAGTTCCACAAGAGCCCGCGCCGCGCTCGGCGCATCGGCACGTGTGTCCGTCGAGTTGCTACTGGTCCTCGTGACGGTCGCTGTGGCCCTATGGGTGCTGGGCCGGATGTGGTCGGTGGTCTGGCCCCTCATCGTGGGCCTGCTCCTCACCACGTTGACCTGGCCCCTGACCCGTTTCCTGCGCACGCGCGGGTGGCGTCCCGCCATGGCTGCGTCAGCCGTGACCGTGCTGTTCCTGCTGGTCGCGGCGGGCGTGGTGGCGCTGATCGCGGTGCCGGTGGCGTCTCAGGCAGGCGAGCTGTCGGACGGTGTGGTCCAGGGCATCCAGAAGTTGCGCGAGTGGGGTGCCGGGCCGCCGCTGAACATCGGGGACGACCAGATCACAAGCGCCTTTGACGCCGCAATCGCCCGTATCCAGGACAGTGCCGGCAGCATGGTCACCGCTGTCGTCACCGGAGTGGGCACCGTGGTCAACGGTGTGGTCACTGCTGTCCTGGCGCTCTTCCTGATGTTCTTCTTCCTCAAGGACGGCCCTCGGTTCCTGCCATGGCTCACACGTCAGATGCCCGGTTCGCTCGCCACCCACGTCCCGATCGTGGTCGCGCGCAGCTGGGACACACTGGGCGCGTTCGTGCGTTCCCAGGCATTGGTCGGTCTGATCGACGCCGTCCTCATCGGTCTCGGCCTGTGGGTCCTGGGAGTTCCGCTGGTGCTCCCTCTGGCAGTACTCACCCTCGTGTCCGCATTCGTGCCGATCGTGGGTGCCCTGTTCGCCGGTCTGGTCGCAGTGCTCATCGCGTTGGTGTCGAACGGGCCGACAGACGCGTTGATCGTGCTGGCGATCATCGTCGTGGTGCAGCAGGTCGAGGGCAATGTGTTGCAGCCGATGATCCAAAGCCGGGGCCTTGGCCTCCATGCTGCGGTGGTCCTGCTGGCGGTGACGTTGGGCGGCAGCCTGGCCGGCATCGTGGGCAGCCTGCTCGCAGTGCCGGTGGCCGCGATGATCGCGGTGGTCTGGAACTACCTTCGCGAGCAGTTCAGGGACCCGCTGCCCGATCCGGAAACCGACGAGTCGCACGCCGGTGGCGCCGCTGTCGTGTCGTAGCGCCTCGGGCCCGTGGCCACTCATCTGCCGGCAGGAGTTTCTCGTCGGCACGGCGGCGACCCATTCGGTACTGGGCGGCACATGGCCCGTTCATCGTCGGCATGGTGATCGTGGCCGTGCGATCGACTGCATCCCGTGGGTCAACGGACGGCGCGGAACTCAGCCGCGGCGAACGCGGCCGTCGGAGCAGCCGCAGAGGCCGCTCACCGGCGCACAGCGAGCACAACCCGGGAAGCGCACGGCGAGACTTCCCGGGCGACGACTCCCGGCTGACCCGGCATCAGTTGAAGTGAGTTGAAGGCCCGGGTGGCCATGGGGCATCCGGAGCGGCCGGAGCTGTGCATGAGGTGCCTGGCATCGTCTGCGCCACCGGCCCGAACCGCGCTCGCACCTCCCTCCTGCTCGCGCCGCTCAGCGGCTGCTGATGCCCTCGCCGGGAGAGGAGTCCCGCCCCACGCAGGTCGGGTCAGGCCGGATGGCCCGGTGGGAGGTCTTGTACATCGCTGAAGAACAGCAAGAGGGGACGCTCGGACACCGGAGGTGAGACCTCCACAGGGGACAGGAGGAATCCGGTGTGATCCCCGCCGTCGAACCGGCTCATGATCCGGCCGACGAACCAGGCGCGGGCGCTGGGGATGACCGGGACGCCGGCCTGCTTGGGGCGCCATGCCACGTGCTCGAACTTGTCGACCTCGTCGCCTGTGAGCGACCCGAACAGGGCGGCCAGATCCCGATCGCGCCGATCCAGCAGGTGAACGCCCAGATGGGAAGCGTCATGGGCCACGGTGTGGGTGTGATTCGCCTTGGACAGCCAGACGACGAACTGCGGCGGATTGATGGAGCATTGGGACGCGAACCCCACGAGGCACCCCGACCGCCGCCCCGTCGCGGCGGTGGTCACCAGATAGAGCGGGTAGTCGAGGACATCCGTGAACGGATCGAGCTCCACTGCACCAACGTACCCGAAGCCTGCGGACCGACTCCCAGCCTCGCCGGTGGGTGTCCGCCCTGTTCCGCGGTTACGGCATGGTCCATGCCGGTGCCGGTCCCGCTCGACCACCGCACCATCCGTATCGTCCCGGGCGGGGCAGTGCACCGGAGTGTCGTGAAGCTGATGCGGGCTGACAACCAGGCGTCCCTGCGTGCCGCCCCCGACCTGACTTCCGCACGTGGCGCCGTCAGACACGCTCGAGCGCCAGCTCCTGCAGCCGCACCAGGCGGGCCCGTGATTCCTCGTCGACGGGAACGTACGTGACGATCCGGGGCCCACCGTCCGGGCCCAGCCACAGATCCGTGTGGTCGACGTGGAGCAGACCGACATGGGCGTTGCGGATGTGTTTGCGCTTGCTGCGCGCCGCCAGTACCTCGTGCCGCTCCCACGTCTCGCAGAATTCGGGAGAGGCGGCCTGCAGTCGTTGGAGGAGTATCTTCCAGGCCGGTTCGGCCAGATGCTCGGCCATGGAGGCGCGGAACTTCGCGGCCATGATCCGTGCTGTCTCCTCGAGATCCACGACCGCAGAGCGCCACTGCTCATTGGTGTGGATGAGGAGCATGCAGTTGCGGTTCTCGGGCGGGACGTCGTCGAGATCGCACAGCAGCCGACCGTAGGTGCGGTTGTACGCGAGGATGTCGTACCTGCTGTTCTGGACGCAGGCCGGGAACGGCTCCAGACGCTCCAGCATCGCGCGCAGTGCGGGCGTGACCGACGGGCAGGGCGTACGCGGCGAGGGATCGACGGCGCCCGCCAGATTGAACAGATGGGCCCGCTCACTGGTGTCCATCAGCAGGGTGCGCGCGAGCGCGTCGAGCACCTGCACGGAAACCTGGATGTCGCGGGCCTGCTCCAACCATGTGTACCAGGTGACGCCCACGGCAGAGAGCTGCGCGACCTCCTCGCGCCGCAGACCCGGCGTACGCCTGCGGCGTCCGCGTTCCAGCCCTACCCGTTCGGGACTGATCCGCTCGCGCCGACTGCGCAGGAACGCCGCCAGTTCGTGCCGCCGGATCTCGGACTCGCCCGGGCGTGGGGGCCGAGCCGACGGCGAGGGCTGGGCCGTGGGCAAGGACTCGCGTAGGGGCGAGGGTTGCGCCGCGGTTGCCGCCGCCTGCGTCGCCATGTGACCTGGTGCCCCGTCAACCTTCTGTCGCGAGGTCTGCCTCTGCTGCGCCATGGTGCTCATCCCTCTGGGTTCCGGAGCACCGATCCTGTTTCCAGGTAGTGCCTGTACCAGGATAAAGGGACTCTGGTTTCCGCCTCGGCTGCGGTGAAGGCTGGAGCCCGTGACCGAAATCGGAACTCTCCAGACCGACCAGAGCGGAGCCCGCACGCGTGCAAAGGCCGCACCGGAACTCGACGGACTCGGGCTGTTCACTGTGCTCCTGGGCGCGGCCCTGCCCCTCATCGACTACTTCATCGTCAATGTCGCCCTTCCGGCGATCGGACGGGACCTCGCCGCGAGCGAGGTGGCCCTCGAACTCGTCGTCGCGGGCTACGGCGTCTCCTACGCGGTCCTGCTGGTGCTCGGCGGCCGCCTCGGTGACACGTTCGGACGCCGTCGGCTCTTTCTCGGAGGTATGGCAGCCTTCGGCGTCACCTCGCTGGCCTGCGGCATAGCCCCCGACGCCTGGACTCTGGTCGCTGCACGCGTGGCTCAGGGCGCCGCTGCCGCGCTGATGCTGCCACAGGTGCTGGCCACCATACAGGCGGCGACCTCGGGACCGCGGCGCGGCCGCGCGATGGGTATGTACGGCGCGACCGCAGGCCTTTCCATGGTCGCCGGGCAAATCCTGGGAGGAGTCCTCGTCGCCCTGGACGTTGCGGGCACCGGCTGGCGCTCCGTTTTCCTCGTGAACGTCCCCGTGGTCCTGGCCGGCTTGTTCCTCGGGGCACGAACCGTCCCCGAGACCCGTTCCGAGCAGCCCGAACCCATCGACGTACCGGGCACAGCGCTGCTCGCCACCACGCTGTTGACGCTGCTCGCACCCCTGACCGAGGGACGTGCCGCTGGATGGCCGTTGTGGACCTGGCTCGCACTGGCCGCGTTCCCGTTCTCGGCGTATGCGTTCTACCGCGTGGAACAGCGGGCCGACCGCAACGGCCGTACGCCGCTCGTGCCACCGAGCCTGTTCCGACTGCCGTCGCTGCGTCGCGGGCTCGTCATCGTCGTTCCGTTCTCGATCGGCTTCAGCGGCTTCATGTTCGTCATCGCCGTGGCTCTCCAGCAGGGGGCCCGTCTCGGCCCGGTCTCCGCGGGGCTCGCCCTGGTGCCCATGGCGGTCGTCTTCTTCGCGACATCACTGGCGGGCCCTCGTATCGTCGCTCGCTGGGGGACGCGTGTGGTGACCGCGGGCGGGCTGATCCAGGGTGTGGGTGTGGCCCTGATCGCCCTCGCCGTCCGGCAGGACTGGCCGGATCTGGGGATCGTGTCGCTGATGCCGGGCGTCGCGGTGGCGGGTCTCGGCCAGGCCCTCCAGTTGCCCGTCCTCTTCCGGATCATCCTCTCCGAAGTGCCGCCCGCCCGTGCCGGGGTGGGGAGCGGAGTCATGATCACCACCCAGCAGTCGGCGCTCGCGCTCGGAGTCGCCACGCTCGGATCCTTGTTTCTGGGCCTGGTTCCGGGCCTCGGCATGCGCGACGCCCTGGTGGCAACGTTGCTGGTGCAACTCGCCGGCGTCGCCGTCACGGTGCTGCTGAGCCTGCGGCTGCCCAAGGCGGTCGGCTGAGTCCTGTCCGGTGGATCCTGTGAAAACCAGGCTGCGACCATGGCCCGAGCAACCGACATGCCCGAGACCCTCGCCCAGCCTGCAGATCCGGCCGGGGCGAATGACTACGACAGCTTCGCCGAGGCGTACTCGGCGGAGAACGAGAACAACCTCCTGAACGCGTACTGCGAGCGGCCCGCGATGACAGCCCTCGCCGGAGACGCGGCCGGCCGCCGGACCCTGGACGCCGGCTGCGGCTCGGGCCCCCTGTCCGCTGCACTGAGCGACCGCGGTGCCGACGTCACCGGCATCGACGCCGGCGCGCCCGTGTACGGACAGAGTGCGGGGAAGCGCAGTGCCTGCTCCGACCTTGGCACACTTCATGCGGTTCTCGAGCCGCTGCTGGGCACGGACTCCGTTGGAATCGCGTGCGTTTGCGGCCCTCGTCAGTGGTCACACGCAGACACAGCACACGGTTTCGACGCATGGAGGTGAGCAGCATGGCTGCCAACGAGAAGGCCAAGGCGAAGTCAGAGCAGGCCATCGGTAAGGTCAAGGAAGGCGCTGGGCGCACCGTGGGCAACGAGCGGCTGATCGCCGAGGGCCGAGCGGAGCAGGCCAAGGGCGACGCCCGTGAGGCCAAGGAGAAGATCAAGGACGCTGGTAAGCGCTGAACGTCAGCGCATACACCCGACGTACGTGCACCGGGGTCGCTGGCGCCACGGCGCCCGTGACCGCGCCGCCTCACAGCCTCCGAATCCCAGAACGGGCGGGGGCGGAAACGTTGCACTCCGAGAGCCCTGGCACTGTGCCAGGGCTCTCGTGTGTGCGGCGCCCAACGCGCCCGACTGTGGGGGTGGTTGTGTGGTTCCCTCCTGGCCAGGCGGGTGTACCAGCGCGTCGGCGGATCGGACCGTGCGGACGGTTGCGATGTCGCACCGAGTCGGCGGCCGTGTTCTTCGTCGCGCTGACGAGCGCGCCAGGCTTCCTCACCGCGGCGGTAGCCCCGCGAGCAGGAGACCTGCCGAAGGCGGGGTTGGCGGTGAGCCCGCCGCCGCGGACCGGGCAGGAACGCAACTGCGTTCAGCAGGGGCCGACCGTCCGTCGGGCGAGGGTCACGGAACGGTTCTGGTCGCTTGCCTCATCGCGGCATGGACGTTCCGTCCAAACTGGACGTATAGTCCAGGCATGGGAACTGTGGAAGAAGGCCCCGACCCGCGAGTACGACTGTGGTCTCCGGTCTGTCAGGCCGTCGCACTGCTGCTCGGCCCGTACGCCGAGGTGGTGCTGCACGATCCGGACACGGACCGGATCCTGGCCATCTGGAACCCGATGACGTCCCGCGGCCCGGGTGATCCGTCGCTGCTCGGCGAACTGGACGGGCTCGATCCATCAGCCAACGACGTCTTCGGCCCGTACGAAAAGATGGTCGCCGACGGCCGGCGGCTCTCGTCGGTCAGCGCCGTACTGCGCGATCCGGAAGGGAAGCCGTCGGGGGTGCTGTGCGTGAACCTCGACCGCACCCCGCTGGAGCAGGCCGCGGCCGTCCTGTCCGCGTTCGGCGCCCCAACCGTGTCCCGGCCGGAGCCGCTGTTTGAGGAGGACTGGAGCGAACGCATCCAGCACATCGTCGGCGCCTACGTCCGCGAGTGCGGACGTCCGGTGGAGCGGCTGACCCGCGCCGATCGCCTGGCCGTCCTCGCCCGCATGGATGAGGCCAAGGTGTTCGCCGTGCGTCGCGCCACTCCGGTCGTCACCAGCGCTCTGCGTGTCTCCCGATCCACCCTCTACGGCCTTCTTGCCGATCTCAGAGCATCGAACGCAAAGGACGAAGCACCGTGACCCGCCTGCCCGACTTCCGCCTGGAAACCTACTTCTCGCAGTGGGAGTTCACCGCGCGCCACCACATGACGGCCTCCGACGTCCAGACCATGACACTCCGCGATCTGCTCGCCCTGGCGGACGACCGGGACCGGACGGCCTTCGAGGACCTCCCCCTCGGCTACACAGAGACCTACGGTGATCCGGTCCTGCGCGAGGTGATCGCCGGGATGTACGAGCGGGCGGACGCTGCTGATGTCATCTGCTTCGCAGGTGCCGAGGAGGCCTTGTACCTGGCGATGAACGTCCTGCTCGGCGCCAGTGACCACGCGATCGTGGTGACCCCCAACTACCAGGCGGCCGAGACCGTGCCGCTGGCGCTGTGCGAGGTCACCGGCGTCGCCCTCGACCCGGACCGGGACTGGGCACTGGACCTGGGCGAGGTCAAGGCGGCGATCCGCCCCAACACACGGGTCCTGTCGGTGAACTTTCCGAACAACCCCACCGGCAAGGTCATCAGCGCCGCCCAGTTCACCGAGCTGGCGCGGCTGTGCGACGAGCACGGCATCCACCTCTTCAGCGACGAGGTCTACCGCGGCCTGGAGCGTGATCCGGACCTGACGCTGCCGCAAGCCGCCGATCTGTCCGAGCGCGCCCTGTCGCTGAACGTGACCTCCAAGTCCCTGGGTCTGCCCGGCCTGCGGATCGGCTGGATCACCTGCCGCGACCGGGTCCTGCTCAGCCGACTGGAGCGGGCCAAGCACTACACGACGATCTGCAACTCCGCCCCCAGCGAGGTCCTGGCCCGGATCGCCCTCAAGGCCCGCGCGACGATCCTCGACCGCAACCGCGCCCTGATCGCACGGAACCTGCCGCTGTTCGATGCCTTCTTCGCCGAGTTCCCCGACTACTTCGACTGGCAAGCACCTGACGGTGGATGCGTCGCCTACCCCCGCTACCTCGGCCGCGAAGGCGTCGAGGAGTTCTGCACCCGACTGGTGGCAGAAGCAGGAGTCCTGCTGCTGCCCGCCAATATCTACCGATCCGAACTCACCCCCACACCCCCCGACCGGTTCCGCATCGGCGTCGGCCGCTCCCACCCCGAAGAGGGCCTGGCCGCCTTCACCCAGTGGCTGCGGGCACGGCGATGACCCTCCCCGTCCTCGACGCCGCCGCCATCGAGCAAGCCGCCACTCCCCGCCTGGTGTTCGACACCGTCCGTGACGCGCTGATCGCACACGCCCACGGCCGCACGACCGTGCCACCACCCGTGCACCTCGAGTTCCCCGACTCCGACGGCGACTGCCACGTCAAGGCCGGATGGGTCACCGACGCCCCCGAGTTCACCGTCAAGATCGCCTCGAGCTTCTACCGCAACCCCGCGGCCGGCCTGCCCTCCAACCACGGCCTGGTCTGCGTCCTCAGCGCCCGGACCGGCCAGGTCAAAGCGATCCTCGACGACGGGGGCCTGCTGACCGCCTGGCGCACCGCAGCCGCCGGAGCCCTCGTCACCCACGCCATGGCCCGTACAGGCGCCGACACCCTCGGCGTCTTCGGCACCGGCGCACAAGCCCGCCTGCAAGTCGAATGGCTCGCCAGACTGCGCCCCCTGAGTACCGTGCTCGTCCACGGTCGCACCCAGCGCAGGGCGCAGTCACTGTGCGAAGAGCTGACCAGGGGCGGCCACCGGGCCCGGCCGGCCTCTGCCGAAGAAGCCGCCGGAGCCGACATGGTCGTCACCACCACCCCCGCCACCACTCCGGTTCTGAACGCCGCCGACGTCCGCGAGGGGACGCACGTCACCGGCATCGGCACCGACATGCCCCACAAGAACGAGCTCCCCACTGCCCTCTTCGCCCGCGCGGCATTGATCGCAACCGATGACCACCAGCAATGCGTGGAACACGGCGACTTCGGCCGCGCAGTGCTGGACGGAACCGTCACCTCGACCAGCGACACCCCCGTCGGACTCCTCCTCGGCGCACCCTTCGAACGCCCGGCCGAGGCGATCACCATCGCAGACCTGACCGGCGTCGGCGCCCTCGACGCAGCTCTCGCCTCGACGATCCTGCGTGAACTGGTCCCCTGAGGGCTGTCCCGTGATCCCCCGCGGGCGCACGACGACAGCCACGGCGCTCCACCGGCTGCCGCTGGGAGGCACGCCAACGCCGCGTTCGATGTTGCCCGGTTGCGTCGCGTGCTGGCCTCTCTGCCGTTGCCGAGGGTTGCGGACGGTCGGATCGTGCCGGCCGCGGACGTGTTGCCGTGGTTGCGGCCGGGTGCCAGCACCTGCCCGGACCGTCCTTCTGCCGTACCTTCGGCCGCGGTGAGGGAAAGCACCACATGGTCCCGGGCTGGCCGTACTCGATCGTGGCCGCGCTGGAGACCGGCCGGACCTCCTGGACGGCGGTGCGCCGCCGTGCTTGGGCGCTGCACGATCGGGCCCGGTCTGTAACCGGGCGAGGCCGGTAAGGTCATGGCCGATGGCCCCAAGGAGGCCAGTTGATACACGGGGGTTATGACACATGCCTACGCCTGAGCAAATCTGGGCGGCCGCTGATCTGCCCGCGCGTCGGCTCGCCGGGGTGGCTCTGAATCCGTCCTCTCCGGAGGATGTCCTGCTGCGGCTGCTCGCCGACGGTCCGCTGGCAGTGCGAATGGTGCTGTGCCGGGACCGGATCCTGCCCGATGCTGTTGTCGAAGCCGTGCTCAAGCACCCCGACACCCACACCCGCAGCTTCTTCGCCCGCAACCCGCATGTCGATCCAGCACAACGGGCACAACTGGTGGACGACCCGGAATGGTTCGTCCGTGCCCACCTTGCCGAGGCTCCCCGGGTGCCTGCCGGTGGTGCGCCCAGACCGCTGCCCGACGAGGCTGTCGTGCGCATGATCAGCACGTATGATCGTGAGCTCCTCTGGACTCTCTACCCACAGATCTCCACCGGGCTACGTCGGTCCATGCCCACTCATCCGGTCGCGAAGGTCCGCTGCATGGGCGTCGGCATGTGGGATCTGCTGCCCGCCGACACGCAGGCCGCGCTGCTGGCAGATCCTGACGAGGACGTCCGGGAAAGCGCACAGAGGCACGCGCGATACCTGGATCCGGCGTGGGTGGAGCGCGAACTGCCTGACCGGTCGTGCCACTCACGCTGGGACATGCTGATGCACCGGGCCCTCAGCAGAACCGTCGTGGACAACGTCCTCACCGCTCCGGTCGCCGAGGGAGAGCGGGCGGCGATCGCCGGCAACCCCAGCCTGTACGCCGACGTGGTGGCCTTCCTGGCCGCCGATCCGGACCCAGCGGTGCGCGAGACGATCGCGCGCCGCCCGGACCTCGGACCTGCCGAGCGCCGCGCGCTCGCCGCGGACCCCGACCCGAAGGTGCGGCTGGCCCTGTCCGTGCACCCCGAGCTGAGCGAGGAGGAACGGGCCGGGATCGACTACAGGGTCCCCATGAACGACTGCTTCCCTGTGCAGTCCGAGCCCTACGTGCCCCGAGACCTCCAGGACGTCCGCCGAGACGCGAGTTCCGGCCACCCACTGCTGCGTCGGAAGGCGGCCAGGGACCAGTCGCTGCCGCCCGACCTCGTAGAGCGCCTGGCCGTCGACGACGATCTCGGCGTACGCGTACTGCTGGCCCAGAACCATCCGGACGCCCCGGCTTCACTGCTGCTGCGCAGCTTCCTGGAGTACAACGGCCACGAGCGTGCGCACCTCACCACCCGGCCGAACTTCCCCACCACCGGCCTGGCCGCCTTCGCCGACCACGGCGACCCCGAGGTCCGCGCCTTGGCCGGCCGTGACCCCCAGACCGCGCCGGCAACCGTGGAGCGGCTCACCCGGGACTCGGATCCTGCCGTGCGAGCCGCGCTGGCACGGCACCCAAATCTTCCGCAGCCCCGGCTGTCGGAACTCCTCGACGACGAGGAGCTGGCCCACGCGGCCGCGGCGAACCCGGCATTGGATTCCGAGGTGGTTCACCGGCTGGTGACAATGCAGGGACAGCGGGAGTGACCGTTGCGGCGGAGCCGGGGCGGTGGACGCCGACAGCAGCGCCCACCGGCAACCCGGATGGTCGCCCGCACCGTTTGCCGAGGCATCCCGCTGCCCCTGCCCGTACCGCCCGGATTGCTCGCCCTCGCGACCTGTGCGGTCAGAGACGGGACTTGTTCGCCGGTAGGGGGATGGACGGACAGCGGGCACCTCGACAACTGCAGCGGACCTCGGAACAGCCCCGAGCATGCCCTTTGATCACGCTGTCGCACCGGGAAACTCCAAGATCCCCGGCAGAGTCACGTCGGGGCTCGCAGAACCGCCCGTGCTCCTGGACAACGGCTGCCGCTCGCGCGACCCCCTGTCCGCTCTGACGGACGCGCGCAGGCGAAACGGCGAAAACTCGCCGGACGACGGCGCACGGTCCACCTCAATCCTCTGCTCCAGCCCGCGCCGGACGGCCCGAATGGGGGTGCTTCCAATCGCGGGTGGGGTCGGGACAGTGAGGCGGTCGTGGCTTCGAATGCGTTCGAAAAGACGACTTTGATGTCGTCTCGCGCGAGTGTCCCCGGTACTTGTGTTCGGATGAAGCCCCTGGAAACTCCGGCTTTCTCAGTCATGGAATCCGGACACGCGAGTAGCGAAATACGCCGGTGGAGTTCCGGCGCGCGTTCGTCGTTGGCAGTGCTTCGAGCGCCGGATCGTCGCCATTTCTGTAACTGCCTGTTACGCCCTACGGTTAGGAGCCCTACTGGACACAGTCGGAATCGGCTTTGTCAGTTCGACGGCGGCCGGAAGGCAGGCCGGTTTTCTCATCTCTCGCCGACAAGGCGTCAGTTGTTCCTGAGCAGGTATCGGCGCCCGCCGAGCCGCTCACCGAGGGGTCCGGCAATTTCGGGTTCCGGGCCGGTTCAGGTCCGGCAACGGTGTGTTGTGTCGCCATGCCGTGACATGCACGTCCCAAAAGGTCTGACAGGCATGCCGTAACGAGTGCGCGGAGGTGTGACATGAGCGGTCGAGCGGTGACAGCACGTGGAAGGGTGCGAGCGGGCGCGCGGGACGTTGTTGTGACGGGCATGGGGTTCTGTCTGCCGGGTGAGGGTCGACCCGCTTTCACGGCGGAGGAAGTCTGGGACATCGCTTCACACGGACGTTCATGCCTCTTACGTGACGGTGTCTATCACGGCCCTGTTCACCTCACCGATGCCATGTTCGAGGAGCGCATGCCCGGATTGCCGGGGGTTTTCGTCCGGCACTTCACCGCGGCGCACCGGTTCGGGCTGGTCTCACTGGCCGAGGCGTGCACGGATGCCGGCGTGGACCTGCACGCGGGAGACCTGGCTGCCGCGGCGATTCTGGCGGGGCGGGGCGGTGTGGACGCTCAAGTCGTCAGTTACCAGGCAGTCCTGCGGGCCGACCCTGACACGATCACCGCCCTGGAGGCGATGGATCTCTTCATCGGGGCCGAACTGGCCGTATCCCCCTCCGACGTTGCCCTCGTGCAGGGAGCGGTGACCCGCTCCACCGGCCCCTGCTTCACGGTGTCCTGCGGCTGTGCTTCGTCCGCGGTCCAGCTCGGGAACGCCCGCGGACTCATTGCCGACGGTGTGGTCGACATGGCGGTGGTCACCGGTGTCGACGTGTTCCACGTCGGTCTGGTGCGAAAGGCCCAACGTCTGCTGCGTGTTGCCCAGGAAGCGGACGCTTCCATCCGGTCGGCCGGAAAACCCGCGCTGCTGCCCTCGTTCGAGCGTCTTATGCGGCCCTATGACCGCCGCGCGGACTGCGTGAACTACGGCGAGGGTTCCGTCACGTTGATCCTGGAGAGCAGGGAGCGTGCATTTCGGCGTGGAGCTCACGTGTATGGCCGGATCCTTTCGCAGGCAACGACGCGCGACGGTCTTGCCAACCCGCTGGCGAGCGACGAGAGCGGAATGGGCTTGGTGGCCGCGGTCCGGGCGTGTCTGGGAGAGCGATGGTCCATCGACCAGATCCCCTACATTCACGGGGGAAGCGATGGCGACGCTGTTGTCACCGCGTTTGAGGTGAATGCGGTCCGGCAACTCTACGGCCCCTCCGCAGCCAGCCTGTTGATGACGTCTCAGGAGGGTTGTTTCGGCCACAACGGCGCCCCGGCGGGTTGCCTCGGGGTGGCGCTGACCCTCCTCATGATGGAACGCGGCGAGGTGTGCCCCACGACGAACTGTGAGCAGCCGGCCGAGGGTCTCGTATTCGATCCGGTTCCCGGTGTGCGCACGCGCGCTCTCGAATTCCATCACGCGTTGAACTTCACGTACCAGATAGGCGGCGTGAAGAGCGCGATCCTGCTGGGAAGCCCGGACGCCGATTGACGGCGAGAACCAAGCGGTGCAAGAGCATTCCACAACACGTATCGATCCCGGGCCCGGGCGGGCGACGGGAGGAGGAGGCTTCCGATGGTCCAGTCCGAACACTCTGCGTGCCAAGAGCACAGCCGTATCGCCGTTGTCGGTCTGGGGTGCCGGCTTCCCGGCGATGCCGATTCTCCTGCCGCACTGTGGCGGTTGATGGCCGACGGCCGGGATGTCGTGGGTGTTCCTCCCGCCGGTCGTGGCGGCCCCGCGTTGTCCGATCGTCACGACAGCTCCGGGCCCCGGAAGACGGCGCTCCGGCAGGGTGGCTATCTGTGGGACGTGTCGGGCTTCGACGCGGGCTTCTTCGGAGTGTCCGGTCGCGAGGCCGACGTGCTCGACCCGCAGCACCGGTTGCTTCTGGAGGTGGCCTGGGAGGCACTGGAACACGCGGGCCTGCCACCGGACGGATTGGCCGGGAGCGCGACGGGGATGTACCTGGGCATCAGCTACAACGATTTCTACGAGGGTCTCGCCGGTCAACCGGTGGAGCTGGAGGGCTCGCTCCTGACGAACGGCCACTGTGTCGCCGCGGGCCGGATCTCCTACCTCCTGGGACTGCACGGTCCCTGCGTGGCCTTGGACACGGCGTGCTCCTCATCGCTTGTGGCCGTTCACCTGGCAGGCCGCGCGCTGGCAGCGGGGGAGTGCGATCTCGCTCTGGCCGGAGGTGTCACGCTCATCCTCGGATCGAGGACCATGAGGTCCTTCGCGCGCATGGGCATGCTGTCCCCGACCGGGCGCTGCCACACGTTCGACGCCGCCGCGGACGGCTTCGTGCGCGGTGAGGGGTGCGGAGTCGTCGTGCTCAAACGCCTTGCGGACGCCCAGCGGGACGGCGACCGTGTGCTGGCCGTGATACGCGGCTCGGCCGTGAACCAGGACGGCCGTTCCGACGGGCTCGCCGCCCCGTCTGCGGCCGCCCAACAGGACCTGTATCGCGAGGCATTGGACCGCGCCGGGGCCGATCCGAAGGACGTGGGTCTGATCGAGACGCACGGTACGGGCACACCGCTCGGCGACCCGATCGAGTTCTCGAGCCTGGCCAAGGTCTACGGCACAGGCCGGGACCGGTGCGCGCTCGCATCGATCAAGACCAATCTGGGGCACCTCGAACCGGCGTCCGGAATCAGCGGGCTGATCAAAGCGGTGCTGTGCCTTCAGCACGGACTGGTCCCGCCCAACCTGCACTTCACGCAGTGGAACCCCGCCATCGCGCCGGAAGGAACGCGCTTCTTCGTTCCCACGGAGATGAGCGAGTGGCCCACCCGTTCGGGCCCCCGGCTTGCGGCCGTCTCGTCCTTCGGCTACTCCGGCACCAACGCCCATGTGATCCTCGAGCAAGCGCCCGCCGCTGCCGGCGACCTGCCCATCGCACGCCCGCTCGGACGCCCCGAGCCCGAGGTCCTTCTCATACCCGCCGGATCCGTCGGGACGCTCCCGCTCGCTGCGCAACGTCTCGCCGACTGGCTCGAGGAAGAAGGCTCGAGCGTGCCGCTGCGCGATGTTGCCCACACCCTCGCCCTGAGGCGCTCGCCGGGCCGAGGGCGCCTGGGCGCGGTGGCCGCCTCCCGCCATGAACTCGTCGGTGCCCTCAGGTCCTTCGCAACCGGACTGACTCACCCCGGCCTGGTCACCGGCACGGTCGCCACCGGAGTCACCCGGCTTCCGGTGTGGGTGTTCTCGGGACAGGGTTCGCAGTGGCCGGGCATGGGACGCACACTGCTCGACCACGAACCGGCCTTCGCCACGGTGATGACCGAAGTTGACGCGCTCATCAGCGACGAGGCGGGCTTTTCCGTACTCGACATGGTGTACACCCGCGTCCCGGTGACCGAATGCTCGCGGGTGCAACCCCTGCTGTTCGCGCTGCAGGTCTCGCTCGCCGCTCTTTGGCGGGCGCACGGGATCGAGCCGGCCGCGGTCGTGGGCCACTCCATGGGAGAAGTAGCGGCCGCCGTCGTGGCCGGGGCGCTGAGTCTCGCCGACGGCGTCCGGGTCATCTGCCGTCGATCCTCGCTGCTGACCCGGATCGCGGGAGCCGGCGCCATGGCGACCGTGAACCTGGACCGGGCCGCGGTGGAAGCGGACATCGAAACCGCCCGGGCAGCCGGAGCGGTCTCGGTCGCGGTCCTTGCCGCGCCCGGTTCCACCGTCGTCGCCGGTGAGAGGCGAGAGGTCGAGCGGCTGGTCGCCGCCTGGGATTCGCGTGCCGTCCCCGCGCATCTGATCGCCGTGGACGTCGCCTCGCACTCTCCACAGGTCGACCCCCTGCTCGCCGACCTCCGCACCGCACTGGAGTGCCTGACACCCCAACAGCCACGAGTCCCCTTCTACTCGACGGTTCTGGACGACCCACGTCGCGTTCCCGACTTCGATGCCGTCTACTGGTGCGCCAATCTGCGCCGCCCCGTGCGGCTCGCCTCGGCAATCGCTGCCGCTGCCGCGGACCGGCACACCGTCTACGTCGAAGTCTCCCCCCACCCGGTCATCACCCGCTCCGTCGCCGACAGCCTGCCCCGTCTCGTCGACAACCCGGTCGTCCTGCCCACTCTGCGCCGGGACGAGGATGAACTCGCCACCTTCCGCACGCAGCTGGCCGCTCTGCACTGCGCGGGCGTCAAGGTCGACTGGTCGAAGCTCTACGCGGACGGGGAGCTCGCCGACGTACCCACCCTCGCCTTCGACCGGCAACGTCACTGGGCGGACACCACCCCATTACCCGACGTTCCCGTGGGAACGGCCCGCGCCCTGCCCGGCACGCACGCCGAGGTTCCCGGTGCCCAGGTCCGCCACCACTGGCGAGCGGACGTGGGAACCGCCGCGGTGCCGTGGCTGGCCGACCACCGGGTCCACAACGACCCGGTGTTTCCCGGCGCCGGGTACTGCGCGGTCGCCCTGACCGCGGCCTGCGAGGTGTTCGGCGCACCTTCGAAGGAGATCGAGGTCACCGGCATCCGGTTCCTGGAGCTGATGCACCTGTCCGAGCACACCGAGATGGTCACCATCGCGACCGTGACCGGCCCCGATCACGCCGAGTGCGAGATCTTCGCACGAGGCGATGACGGAAACTGGGTACGGCACGCGACCGCCGAACTGCGCCACATCCCCGACGCACCGGCACTGCCCCCTGCGGCGACACTGACCGCGCTGCCGGCACAGCACCCCATCGCTCTCGACCCGGCCTCCCTCTACGCGAGCATGCGATCCCGCGGGATCGAACACGGCCCCGCCTTCACCGGCCTGACGAAGTTGCGCATCTCACGCGACGGCGAGAGCACCTGGAGCCGGGTCGAGCTGTCGGCCGCCGCCACGTCCGCACCGCACGACCTGCGCATCCACCCCGTCCTCGTCGACGCGTGCGCACAAGCGCTCGTGGCAGGACTGGTCCGGGAGAGGGGACACGGTCTGATCCTTCCGGTCGGTGCCAGGAGGGTACGCATCCTCGGCGACCCCACGGCGGCCGTGTACTGTCACGCCCGCATCGTGCAGGAGACGGCCGACGCCATCACCGGGGACGTCCGCCTGCTGGACGAGACAGGCCAAGTCCTCCTCGGTGTCGAGGGCCTGCAGCTGGTACGCCACGGAGCTCCGGGCGCCGACGACGTGGACGGCTGGTTCCTCGAGCCACGCTGGCTGCCCGCCCCGCACCCGGTGCGGAACGCAACGACCCCGGGGGGAAGCTGGCTCCTCGTCGGTGAGGCGGACGGCTCCGCCCAGGCGCTGGCCGGACTGCTGCAAGCGGCCGGGGCGGCCACCGAGGTCGTCGAAAGCGCGATGGGCGACCGCCCGCTCGGACTGCTCAAGGACCCACTCCTCGAACGGTGGTCCGCCCTCCCCGCGCCTCCGGAGAATGTGGTGCTGCTCTGTGCGCCGCCCGAGCAGGCCGTGGATCCGACAGCGGATGCACTGCGACGCACCCGACGGCTGATCGACACCGCCCAAGCGGCTGCCGCCTGCCCGCAGCCCCCTCGCCTTTTCGTGGTCACCCGGGGTGCCCAGACCATCCATCCCGCAGAGACAGCCGACCCTGCCCAGAGCGCCCTGCGCGGAGTGCTACGCGTACTCGCCTACGAGCACCCGGAGCTCCGACCGACACACCTGGACGCCGACCCGGCCGACCCCGCACTGCACGATGTGGCGGCCGAACTGCTGCACAACGCAACCGAGGACGAGGTCGCCCTGCGCGACGGCGCCCGCTACCTCGCCCGACTTGACCACGCGCCACTCACCGAGACCGAACGCGCCGCGGCCACCACCCGCACCGTGCGCTTCGGCACGGACCGCT
This sequence comes from Streptomyces sp. NPDC043861, assembly GCF_056435905.1. Taxonomy (NCBI): domain Bacteria; kingdom Bacillati; phylum Actinomycetota; class Actinomycetes; order Kitasatosporales; family Streptomycetaceae; genus Streptomyces; species Streptomyces sp. NPDC043861. The sequence goes on from NZ_JBWKDP010000007.1 coordinate 227,719, forward strand.
TCCGGCTCCGGGTCGGCCGTTTCGGCGATCTGAACGCGCTGGAACTCGCGCTGACCGACAAGCCCGCACCAGGCCCCGGAGAGGTCGAACTCAAAGTCCACGCAGCGGCAGTGAACTTCCGGGACGTGCTCACAGCCATGGGCCTCCTGTCCACCGACGAGGACGCGAGGCACCGCATCGGCTTCGAGTGCACAGGGACGGTGACCGCGGTGGGTCCGGACGTCGACACCGTCCGCGTCGGAGACTCCGCGCTCGCCATCGACCTGCACGGCGGTGCCTTCGGTTCCTTCGTCACTGTGCCCGTGCACGCCATTGCTCCCGTACCGGCCCGTGTCGCCCTCACCGAAGCAGCCGGACTGCCCGCTGCATACATCACTGCCTGGTACGCCCTGCACCACGTCGCCCGCCTCACCGCCGGTGAACGGGTCCTGATCCACTCCGCCACCGGCGGGACCGGCCTCGCCGCCGTCAGCGTCGCCCGGCTGCTGGGTGCCGAGGTGCTGGCCACAGCCGGCAGCGCGGAGAAACGAGGCTATCTGCGCGGCATGGGCATCGAGCACGTCATGGACTCCCGGTCCCTGCACTTCACCGATCAGACCCGCGCCGCCACCGCGGGCGAGGGCGTGGACGTCGTCCTCAACTCCCTCTCCGGCCCGGCGATCCGCGCCGGCCTCGAAACCCTGCGCCCCTTCGGCCGTTTCGTCGAACTCGGGGTCCGGGACATTCTCTCCGACACCCCCGTCGGGCTGTCACCGCTGCGGCACAACATCACCCTCACCACCGTCGACCTCATCGAGCTCCAGCACAAGCGTCCCGAGGTGTTCACCGCCGTGTTCCGTGAGGTGCTCGGCGAGATCGCCTCAGGACGGCTGCGGCCGCTGCCCTACCGAAGCGTCCCACTGGCTCAGGCGACGGAGGCACTACGCTCCATGGCCGCTGCGAGCCACATCGGCAAACTGATCCTCACCGTCCCCGACCGCGGCGACACCACCGCCGTGCTCCCTGAGGAGCCTTCGGCTGTTCACCCGGACGGCGCCTACATCGTCACCGGCGGCCTGCGTGGTGTCGGACTCGCAACAGCCTGCTGGCTCGCCCGACAGGGTGCCCGCCACGTCGTCCTCAACGGCCGCACGCCCCCCTCGCAGTCCACCGAGCAGACCCTTGAGGAGCTGCGCGCCCGCGGGACCGGCATCACCGTCATTCTCGGCGACATCGCCGAACCAGGTACCGCCGAGCGCCTCGTGACCGCCGCCACCGCGAACGGCACGCTCCTGCGGGGCCTCGTGCATGCCGCCATGGTCCTGGACGACGCGGCAATCGCCAACATCACCGACGAGCAGCTCCTGCGCGTCTGGCGGCCCAAGGCGACGGGGGCCTGGAGGCTGCATGAAGCTGCCGCCGGTCACACCCTCGACTGGTTCGCCGTGTTCTCATCCATGGCTTCCCTGCTGGGCAACCCCGGCCAGGGCGCCTACGCCGCCGCCAACTCCTGGCTCGACGGGTTCGCCAACTGGCGTACGAGCCAGGGCATGCACACTCTCGCAGTCAACTGGGGCGCATGGGGGGAGACAGGAGCCGCCGTCGACTTCGCCGAACGCGGCTACCGGACCATTCCCACGAAGAAGGGACTCCAAGCGCTGAACGCACTGCTCATCCACCGGCGCATACGCACCGGCGTCATCCCCGGGGAACCCGGCACCTGGATCCTCCCCGCGGTGCGGCGATCGTCGCTGTTCAGCCTCCTCGCCGACAGCAGGCCCGAAGACACCGGTCACAACACCGGCGCCGGCATCCTGTCGGAGCTGAACTCGCTCCCGGAAGGTTTGGCCCGGCGTACCGCCCTCGAGTCCCACATCGCCGGCCACATCCGCGCGGTACTCCGGCTGGGCAACACCACCCTCGACCCCCAGACCCCGTTGAAGTCACTGGGGTTCGACTCCCTGCTGTCCCTGGAACTGCGAACCCGGCTGGAAACAGCGCTCGGCATCAAGATCGCCGCCAACTTCGTCTACCAGCACCCGACGCTGGCAGCCCTCGCCACAGGTCTCGCCGACCACATGGGAGTCACACTCGAGGACCGATCCGGATCATGAGCCCCGGCGAGCCGTGCAAGGCTCGCCCGCCGGCTCGTCCTTCGACGCCGCTCCACTCCGTCTCGTCCCAGGCTGCTGGAGGCACGAGCCATGGATCCATCGAACGTAGTGCTCCTTCGAGGAGGTCCCGACGACCTTCCCCAAGTCTGGGCGGCGCCGCCCGGCGGATGCGGAGAGCCGGTCAAGATACTGCGCCACAACGCCTATGAGCACTTCGAGTTCACAGGCGAGTACCGCACCCTGCACGGCGAATCACTGCCGGTCTACCGCTGGACCTACCGCACCTATATCGCCGAGTGACGCGGATCCACCGGCTCGCCGTCGGGTTCTGTCGCGCTTGGCACGCATGAAGGTGAGCGTGAGATCACGCCCTCGACCTCGTCGCCTCCAATCGTCGAACCAGTGCTCCTCATCGGCCCCCTGGAGGCGAGCGAGGAAGCCGGTAGTGACGTTCACCTCGAGCCGACCGCACGGCTGTGGTTGATTGCGGCATCGGGCAGCGGATGCAGGCTGCTCTGCACCAAGGGCCCTGACGAGCCGGCGTCCTGTCAGGGCGCAGCACTCGCCATGTGCTGGGGGAGCGGCAGTACCCGCCGAGTCGGTCGAGGATCTCATCGGGGCTCTTGCGCCAGAGGTAAAGGGTCGGGGTTTCGTTCCCATGGCGAGAAGAGTCGGGATGCCCCAGGGCCGACCGCAGGAAGCGCCGTACCCATGGGTACGGCCCGCACACTCGCGCAGGTGCACCGACACTTCGGTGAGGCCGACGCCGCCGAACCACGCCGCCGAAACAACGCCACTGTACGAGTGCGTCGCCGTCGCCCTGTACGAGTCCGACGAGGCCCTGTGCGCCACCGGGACGGCGCCGGCGTGCAAGCGGCACCGCATGGTGATCCTCGCCGCGCTGCAATCGACCCGCAGAGGCGGGCAGGCAACGGTGCACCCGCCCCCTGCGTGCTCGCGCCTCCCTGGCAGACTGCGCCCCATGGTCTCGCCCGAACCCCAACGCACCTACCGCCTGGTCCTCACGGGGATGGTCATCTGCACGGCCGCGATCGGCGCGGCCATCGGTGCTGCCCTCGACGGGCCGGCGCTCGGCCTCATCGGCGCCGGGACGATGGGCAGTGGCGCAGCGATCGGCACCGTGTTGGTCCGGCGACACACCATGGCCAACATCGTCAGGGCTCGCGCCCAAGCCTCCGCGCTCGGCTACGCCGAAGGCGTCGCCCACATGGCACTGGTGAAGATCGCCACGTACGAGGCGGCCGCTTTCCCCCTCGCAGGAGACGGCGCAGTCACCGCGGAAGAGCGCAGCGCCCGCCGCGCCACGGCCTACCAGGTCGCCGCGACCGAGGAACTGCCCCACTCCGTACGAGAAGCCGCAGCAGCCGCGCTCGCCGTCCTCGACTCGGGCAACCGCGCCGACGCCGACGAAGCGATGCAGAACCTCATGACGGCGGTCCACGCGCTGCGCCGCTGATCGCCGGGCACGCCGTCCCGCCCCGGGCTGTGCACCCCGGTCCCCGTCCGGCCGGAGACCGGGGCGACGCTGCCGGGGTCAGCCGCCGAACGATCGCCAAGGAGTGATGGACATGCCTCTTCTCCCGTACGACGCCGTGCTCTGTGATATCGACGGAGTACTCCGGCACTGGCCCGCTGCCGACACGCTTGAACAAGCCCACGGGTTGCCCGTCGGGGCCCTTGCGGCCTCGGCTTTTGCACCGGCCCGCCTGCACCCCGCCATCACGGGCGAGATCACCGACGAGCAATGGCGGTCGGCGGTCGCGGCCGACCTCGCCGACCGCTACGGATCGAAAGACCGGGCCCGCGCTGCAGTCTCGGCCTGGTCGCAACTCGTACCGGCAGTCGACCAAGAGGTTGTCGCGCTGCTCAGACGGGTACGCAAAATTGCGTCCGTCGCGCTCCTGTCCAATGCGACCACCCGGCTGGAGCAGGACCTTGCCCGACAAGGACTTGCCGACCTGGCCGACACTGTCGTGAACACAGCCCGCATCGGCGTCGCAAAACCCGATCCGCGGGTCTACCACATCGCTGCAGAACACGTCGGAGCCGCGATCAACCGCTGCCTGTTCATCGACGACACCGAAGCCAACGTCGTGGCGGCCCACGAAGCCGGCATGACTGCACTCCACTACCGGCAGCTCGACGATCTGCGCCTCGCACTCTCGCCGCTCCTCAGCGGGCCGAACCCTCAGACTCAGGAGCTCTGAACGCGACAGCATTCGGAACCTGTGGTTCGGCAAGGAGCACACGGCATTCGGTGGCAACGTGCAGTCCAGTCCGCCCCGGACGGCACTCGTGTGGGTCTCCGACGTCGAGCCCGGTTCCGCCCCCGATATCACCGCCGCCTGCCGCCACGCGCTACCGGCGCTGTACAACGCAGCCGCCGAGGGCATGCCGACTTTGGCGGACAGGGGCTGTATCAGTGCGGGCATCGGTGTCCGGGTCCCCGTCCGCCGCCCCAAGGGCCAGTCCGAGCAGGCCCTGCACGCCGACACTCGCGCAACGAACGCTCTGATCGAAAACGTCCGCGCCCTGGGCGAACGCACTGCTGCCGAACTCAAACAACGCTGGCGCACCCTGCAACTTGTCACCCTCAGCCCAAGCCGAATCGGCGACATCACCGGCGCCGCCCTCGTCCTCAGCTGACACTGGAAGTGATCTTCACTGGGAAGACGTCACCGACTGGCCCGTTCTTAGGGCTCGGCGGACGAGCCGGCTAACGCGCCACGCGGTAGCGGAGGTAGACGAATCTCGAGCTGAAGGTGCGGGTCTCGACGAGTTCGAGATCCACCCGGCGCTCGCGTCGGGGAAAGAACGGAATGCCGCCGCCGACCAGCACCGGGTAGACCACGGCCCGGTACTCGTCGATCAGACCCAACGCGGCCGCCTCGGCGGCGAGAGTCGCGCCGCCGATCGCGATGTCGTCCTCCCTCGGCTCGGCTCGCAACCGCTCGATCTCCTCCGCCAGGCCGCCGGAGGCCAGGCGGGCATGGCCCTGCACCGCCGACAGCGAGGTGGAGAACACCACCTTTGGGAGCGGCTTCCAGAGCGCGGCCCACTCGAGCTCCGAGTCGTCGATCGATGGATCCTGGTCGGCGGTCTCCCAGTACAGCATCGTCTCGTACAGCCGTCGTCCCAACAGGTGGACGCCGACCTCTCGAATCTCGTCGATCCAGAAGCGAAAGACCTCCTGGTCGGGCGCCGTCCAGTCGAAGCCGCCGTCGGGCCCGACGATGTAGCCGTCAAGTGAGACGCTCATCGAATAGGTCACGCTGCGCATCAGAAGTCCTCCTCGGGAACGGATTCGACCATACGACCGCCGGACGCCGCAGGACTCATCGCGGCTCGCGGGATCCCCTGGGCCGCGTCACCTCACGAGATCATTTTGTTGAGAAGACCTCCGTGAGCCCCGCCAGGAGCGCAAAAGCTCCGCCGGGACCACCGGCACAACTGAAGGCTCGCTGTCCCTCCCGGAGAACGTCCACTACCTCATCCGCGCCGACAGGTGTCTCCCGGACCAAGTCCGCCACCGTCCCGCCGCCCACACCCGGGGGCGGGGAACAGGCCGCGAGACCAGCGAGCTGACCGAGCACCGCCGGCACCTCGTCTTCACCGTCCACCCCGAGTGCATCGCATGCGCAGGGACCTGATCACCTCCGACCCGCGCGATGCCGGCGGAGGCCCGATCCCGCCTCCTGCACCACCACGGCCGCGACCCCGTCGCGCTCACCGCGACATCCACCTCGGCCCGGCGCGAATCGGCTCCTGGCTCCACCGCCAGCTCACCACCTGGCGCACCGCCCATCCCCGCCGGCAGCTGCTCGCCCGCCTCGGCCCGACACCCGACACGAACCCCTGACCGAGGCCTGCCGCACCTTCGAGCAGACCGTCCAGCTTCTTGAACCTTCCTGCAGTGCGAAGGCGCGCGCCCACCGCACGGGGGGAGATCGCCGTCGATGGCGAGAGCGTCAGGATCGGTCCCTGGCGCGTCCCAGACCGGGACACGGACCGGACCTGGACCAACGCGGTCACGAAGGCCTGGGCGCGGCCCTTTTCGAGGGGGTCTGGGCGGACGGGACCACCGGTCCCGCCGCAGCCACCTGGACATATTGGTAACAGCTGTTACCATTCGTGCATGGCCAAGACACAGCTGGGCGCCCGCGTCGATGCGGACGTCGCGGAACTTGCGAAGAAGCGCGCTGCCGACCTGGGCTTGAGTATCGGGGACTACCTCGCCCGCCTTGTCCAGGACGACGCCAGTGGCCTGCGCGCCCGCGCGGTGGACGCAGCCGCCCGCTTCCTCGCCGAGCACCAGGACGTCTTTGACGAGGCCGAGGACTCCCAGCAGACGCCCCACGGGGCGCGCGCCGCCTGATGGAACTGCACATCGACGTCCCCTGGATCCTGCAGGTCGCCGAAGCAGCCGGCGCGCACGATCCCGTTCCCGACGACTACGGCGTCCCCGTCGCCGCTGTCGCCCGCCACCGGGCCGAGCTGTTCGAACAGCCCGTCTACGACGGCCCGTACGCCAAAGCAGCCGCCCTCGTGCACAACCTGGGCCGCTGCCGCTGGCTGGAGCGCTCCAACCTCGCCGTCGCCGCCGCAACCGGCGTCATGTACCTCGAAGCTGCAGGCATTCCCGTCAAGCCCACCCGCGACGACGCCATCGCCCTCAAAGACCTCCTCCTTGAACCCACTTGCACCGCCGGAGAGATCGCCGCACTGCTGCGCACCTGGCCTGCGGCCACCTGACGTCCGCTCGCTCCGCTGCGGCCCGTGTCCGTGCCTGCTGCGTCGGCGGGGGTGGTTGTCGCCCGACGACAACTCCGCGACGCGCTCTGCCAGGGAGTGACACAGAGGGACGCCCGTCGACGGAGCCCGCGCGACGCAGACGGTCCCTCCGGCGTCCCACGCCACATCACGCCGTCGACCAGCAGCCGCAGGTCGGGGATCGGACCGCGCCCGCCCAACGGCAGGTGCGGCTCAACCACCGCCCACTCGTCGTCCGTGAGATCGCCCCGAATCGTCCCGCGTGTCTACCGCCCCGGTCCAGCCGGGGCAGCAGAACTGCCGAACTCGTGATCCGAACGCGGCTCACTCGCTAGCCGAGAGGTGCAAGCGTGAAGTGCCGGACCTGAAGTGGTGCAACGAGGTACTCGTCCTCGCCCGGCAGAACCACGGGCTGGTCACGCCAGTGCTCGCCGGCGTAGCCGACCAAATCCTGCTCGCTGCGCCAGCGGCTGACGTACAGCAGCGAATCAGGCGGCGCGAGCAGTACCTCGTGGTCCACCAGCCCTGGGTAGCGGCTGGGAAACTCGCGTACCGCAGAGACGATCATGTCGCGGAACGCTTCGAAGCGTTCAGGACGTATGCGTGCCTCACTCACCCTGATGATCACGGTCGTCAGGGTGTCACGTAAGCAGACGCGGCGCCATCTTCCTGCCGCGTGCTCTGAAGGCCGTCCGCCGCCGCGACCAAGGGGTGATTTTCACCCGGCCACGTGAACGGCCCAACGACCGATCACCACATGGGACACAGTCGTGAGTCTGCGCGGTGGATCAGGCGTCAGTCGTCGCGCCCATCGCGCCCGCGACGACGATTGCGTGCTCCACGGCGGTGGGGATATCCGTCACGGGGAAGAGCGTGTGCCGTACGACCCGGTCGGGGCCGATCACCAGAATGAGCCGCTTGATGCGGAGGTTCTGCCCGGCCCGGAAGGTCGGCAGGCGCAGTGCCGCGGTGAGGTGGAGCTGAGCGTCGGACAGGAGGGGGAAGGGCAGGTCCTCCGCCTTGGCGAAGGCGGCCTGTTCCTGCGGTGACTGGGTGCTCACGCCGAGGACCGCGACGCCTTCCATCCGCAGTCGCGGCCAGGCCGCCCGGAACTGTCGGTTCTCGAGCGTGCAGCCGGGACTGCCGGGCACCTGCGGGCCGGCGAGGTCGGCGGGGGTGCCGGGAATTCCGGTGGCCGGGTAGGCGAAGAGGATCGTCGCGCGGGCGTCGGTGGCGACGGCGTCGTGCTCGCGACCGTCGGTCCCCGGCAGCCGCAGCCCGTCGGGGACCGGCTCTCCGATCAGGGCCGCAACGCGGCGGGCCTCGGCCCCGTCGTCCGGTGCCAGCCCGGTGAGAGTGCCGTCCCCCAGGAGCCACTGGTCGGCCCAGTCCTGGAGCGAAACCAGCACGGGAACGAGGCCGAGGCCCTGCTCGCTGAGAACGTACTCGTAACGGGGAGGGCGCTCCTGGTATTGGCGGCGTTCCAGGACGTTGTGGTCGGTCAGGGTGCGCAGGCGCTCGGACAGGACCTTGCGGGACAGGCCGAGTTCGTCCGCGAGCCGATCGAAGCGGTTGTGCCCGCGCGCGATCTCGCGCAGCACCAGGAGGCTCCACCAGTCGCCTACGACCGCCGCGGCCTGCGCGATTCCGCAGGCGTCGTCGGCCACCAGCCGTGCACCCATCGTTCCGCTCCAATTGCCGTTGACAGCCCACCGAAAGGCCATAGTAGGTTCCTTCTGAACCTAGTGAGTATCGAAAGGAAACCCACTGTGTCACTGGCCACCTGGACAGCGGTCGACGACTACTTCAACGGCCTCCTCGTTGACGAGGACGGTCCATTGCTCGCAGCAGCCAGGGACAGTGACGAGGCTGGACTCCCCTCGCACCAGGTCGCCCCCAACCAGGGCAAGTTGCTGCAGCTGATCACCCGGCTCCGAAACGCCCGCACGGTGCTGGAGATCGGCACTCTCGGTGGCTACAGCACCATCTGGCTCGCCCGAGCCCTCCCGGAGGACGGCCGCCTGGTGACCCTGGAGGCCGACGAGAAGTACGCCGCCGTGGCCGCCGCCAACATCGCGCGCGCCGGACTTGAGCACGTCGTCGACATCCGGGTGGGCAAGGCCCTTGACTCGTTGCCCCGGATCGCGCAGGAGGGCGTTGGCCCGTTCGACCTCGTCTTCATCGACGCGGACAAGCCCTCCAACCCCGACTACCTGGAGTGGGCCCTCAAGCTGACCCGCCCCGGCAGCGTCATCGTCGGCGACAACGTCGTTCGCGACGGCGCGGTCACCGACCCGGCCAGCACCGATCCCCGGGTCCAGGGCGTGCGTCGCTTCACCGAACTCATCGCCGCCCACCCCCGGCTGACCGCCACCACGGTGCAGACCGTCGGCGCCAAGGGTTACGACGGCTTCACCCTCGCCCTCGTCACCGACTGACGCGGGACCCCGCCCCATGGCCCGCGTCGTCGAGCTGTCGTACTACCCCGTAAAGGGCTGCGCCGGAACGTCGGTGTCCGAGGCCCTCCTGACGCCCGCCGGCCTCGCCCACGACCGCAGCTTCATGGTCGTCAGCGAGCAGGGTGTGTTCCGCACCCAGCGCCGCGACCCCCGTCTGGCCCTGATCCGGCCCGCCGTCGACCCGGACGGCCGACGGCTCACCCTCCGCACCCCCGGCACCGAGCCGCTCACCATCGACGTGGACACGTCGGGTGCCCGCAGGGCGGTGGACCTGTTCGGTGACCCGTACCAGGGCATCGACCAGGGCGACCTTGCGGCTGCGTGGCTCTCGGACGTACTCCGCGCTCCCAGCCGTCTGGTCCGCGTGCCCCCGGAACACGACCGCGTAACAGACGGCATGACCTCAGGGACCTCCGGCTACGCCGACAGCTGCCCGCTCCACGTCGTCTCCCGCGCCACCCTGGACCTGCTCGACTCGAGACTGGCCGCCCGCGGTGCACCACCCGTCCCCACGAATCGCTTTCGCGCCAACGTGGTCGTCGACGGCTGGGACGATCCGCACACCGAGGACCGCGCCCACCGCTTCACCATCGGTGCGGCCGAACTCGGCTACGCCAAGCCGGCGATCCGCTGCGCCGTCACCATGGTCGACCAGGAGACGGGCACAAGAGCCGGCCCGGAACCCCTGCGCACACTGGCCACCTACCGGCGGGCCGCCGAGGGCGGCATCGCGTTCGGTGCAAAGTTCGCCGTCCTCAGCCCCGGGAAAATGTCCGTCGGCGACGAAGTGACCGTGACCGCATGGGGCCGATCGGAGTTCTAGACGCTTGAGCGCACCGTCGGGCCGACAGAGCTGCGTTCGGCAACGGCCAACCCCGCCGAAGCCCTGGCCCCACCAGGACAAGCGCCGCTGCGCCGCATGGTAGTTGCTCGCCCCGGCGTCGAGGATCAGGGTGCCCTGGTGTCCGGGCTGACGGCGCGGTCCACCTCGTCTGCGGCGAGCAGGGAGAGCAGCGAGGCCACCGTGAGCCCAGCCTCGGCGGGGTGCCGCAGCACTTTCCCCTGCTCGATCCGGTAGCTGTTGGAGCGGCCCTCGCGCGTGTGGGACAGATACCCCGCCTGCTCGAGGTCGGCAATGATCTTCTGGACTGCACGTTCCGTCAGTCGGCAGTGTGCCGCCATGTCGCGGATACGCACGCTCGGGTTGTCGGCAATGGCAGCGAGCACGCGGGCGTGGTTCGTGATGAACGTCCATCCGTTGTGCGGTTCTGGTACTCCTCCCATGACTCGATCCTATTGCCGAACAAGGACGCACCAGAAGACATGAACTGAGTTTCATGTAAGAGTGGTCGGGTTATCTACGTGAGGTGACCTTGGAGGGGTGGACGTGGGAGGGGCCGCCATGGGAAAGCATGTACACGGACATGGATCCAGTTCCTGGAGCGTCCGGGCAACCGCCCCCAGGGCCGTACCACAGCCCCTCTCGACCGACAGCTACCTACGAGCCGGCGGCCGGCTGGCGATGGTGGTCCGTGGCGAACTCGACCACGACAGCGCACCTGTCCTGCGACGCGCTCTGCAGGAAGCCCTGGAGCGGTCGCGTGCCGGCCTCGACCTCGACCTGCGCGCTGTGGTCTTCATCGACTGCGCAGGTCTGAACGTGCTGCTTGCGCTGCGGCGCGAGGCGCGAGCACAGGGGAAGACGATCGCCCTGGGCCCTCACAGCGCAGTTGTCGCAAGGCTCCTCAGCCTCACGGAAACTGCCGCGCTGTTTCCCCGGTGCTCAGCAGAGAGTCCACCCGGGGCCCTGGGGGGCGGCTGACGTGATTGCGGGCGACATCCTCGAGGTCCTCTCCACCTGAGCCATCTGAGGCCCGCTTGGCGATCCTCTCAGTTGGTCAATCTCCGGTAGCAGATGAGGGTGGCGGCGATGCCGGCGAAGGCGAAGAAGTGTTCAGCCTTGCGTTCGTCGCGGCGGTGCAGGCGACGGCACCCGGACAGCCAGGCCAAAACGGTCCGGGTGGAAGTTGAGGGTCACCCGCAGCGCCGGGTCCATCGAAGGGCCCGACGCCAGTTCCGCGACATGCCGAAGGGCCCGTTCCTGTGATGTCCGGGAGGCTGCGGAGCTCATCCGCACAGTCTTCCCCAAGGCAATCGACCGGCGCACGCGGATTGCCCGCCGACAGCCCGTTCCGGCGTCACGGAGCGTTGATCGCCCATCGAGACGATCTCTTGGTCCCCCCCGTGCCTGCGGGGATGTCCCATCAACGGCCGTGAACCCGCTGCTGAACTGTAAACAACTTGTCCGCGGGTGCGGCGCACGGTGATATGCGGTCATGAGCAGAATGGCGCAGATCATCGTGCTGGCACGGGATGAAGGCGAGGTGATGGAGCCGCTGACGAGGGACGACGAAGCCCGCACCTGGCACGGCCGGTTCCAGCAGATTCCCGGCTGGTTCGTCGGAGGCTGGTACATCGAGTTCGAGCGGTGGAGAAACCGCTACGGAGTACTGAAGGACCTCGAGACGCTGCCGTGGAACGAGCCGGAGTGTGTTCAGGTCATGCTCCACGATGAGGAAGACGATTGCTTCGGCCTGTGGATGTTCCGTGACGGCGCACTGGCGGAGGTGGCGATCCCGGGCACTCAGCGGGTCCACACGCCTGCGCCGTTGTGGCGGGAGGACCCACATCCCGGCGTCCTGATCCGGACTGATCACGGCAGGGACGAACTGCGGCACTCGCCGGAGCATGCGCAGGACCCGCGGCTGTCCTGGTAGCCAGGCAACCCGATCTGCCTCGAGGAGCTGGGCAACGGGCGACGGCACCACCGGCCGCACAGGGTCGGGCCGCTGCCTGGGGATGGGGAATCTCGTTGAGCAGAGGCGTCCCACCCGGGAGCGCCGGAGTGGGGAGAGCCGGGGCTCTGACCGCAGTTCCCTGATGAACGGCTGCAGTATTGGCGCCCGAGCCGAGGAAGGACCCGGCCTCGTGGAGCTCGTCGTGACGGTCGGCGTACTGCTTTCGGGGTGTCATCCAGGGCGAGTTGAGCGGAATTCGGTGAGGAGGAGTGCGATGTCGTCGGCCCGGTAGGAGGAACCGCGGGCGTCGTGCAGGAGCCGGTCGGCGAGTTCGTCGAGTGAGTCTGCGCGGGCGTGGGCGAGGGATGTTCGAAGGCGGTCGATCCCCGCCTCGATGTCGGTGCCGGGTTCCTCGACCAGGCCGTCGGTGTAGAGGGCGAGGACTGATCCTGGTGGGAGGGCAATCCTGGTTGTGGGGTAGGTACTCGTGTGCTCCACGCCGAGGACTGGGCCGATGTCGAGGTGAAGGGCGTGGGTCGTGCCGTCGGGATGGCGGAGTAGGGGTGGGGGATGGCCGGCGGTGACGGCGTAGGCGTGGTGGCTGCGGGGTTCGAGGTGGAGGTAGCAGCAGCTGGCGAGCAGTCCGGGGTCGAGGTCAAGGAGGGTTCGGTTGACGCCTGCCATCAGATCGCCGGGCGTGTGGCCCACAGCCGTGAAGGCCCTGACTGCGCTGCGTAGTTGGGCCATGGTGGCAGCCGCGGCGATGCTGTGCCCTTCCACGTCCCCGATGACAAGACACACCCCTGTGTCAGCGCGGATGACGTCGTACCAGTCGCCGCCGATGTCCATTCCGCTGGTGCCGGGAAGATAGCGCGCGACGGTACGGATGCCCGGGACTCCTGGCAACCGGTGGGGAAGGAGCGCCTGCTGCAGGCCGCGCGCGACGGCGAACTCCGAGTCGTAGAGCCGCGCTCGTTCCAACGCCTGGGCGATCAGCCCGGCGAGTGCGGTCAGTACGCCGCGGTCCTTCTCCGTGAACCGATGGACCTCGTCGAAGCCGAGGACACAGGTGCCGACGGGGCGGCTGGAGGCGATCAGCGGCAGATACGCCCATGAGCTCACCTCCCCGGTGGGGATGCCTGGATAGCCTCGGGACAGGTCCTGCTGCGACTCGATGAAGAGCGGAGCGCCGGACGTCAGGGCATCCGTACCGGGCAGGCGGGCGTGCAGCGGTACTCCCTCCAGCCAGTCGAGGAAGTCTTCGTGGTGGCCGGTGTGAAAGAGCCGGTGCATTGTTTTGTCGCGGACCACGTAGATCGCCAGCTGTTGGCCTCCGAAGGCTGGCAGAAGCTGGTCGGCGACGACTTCGCAGACTTCTTGTGCGGTGACCGCCTCGGTCAGCGCGCTTCCCAGTTGCAGGACGTGGTACATGACGCCCATGCGCACTGGCGATGTGGTGCCTGGGGAGGCAGGGGTGGTTTCGGCCGATGAGGGATGCGTGATGGGGACCACCCGGCCGGTCACTCCGTCCGCTTGGGGGTGGAGGTAAAAGGTGAGCCACTGGTCGGGCGGCTGGCGGGCCAGGAAGGAGGACGGCGTCTGCGAGATCATCGCGGACCTGTGTCGGTATTCGACGTCGGGGTCGGACAGCCACGGCAGTACGTCCCAGAGAAACCGGCCCAGCACCTCGTCGCCGGAGACGCCCAGCAGTTGCAGGGCACTGTGGTTGGCGTAGGTGACCTGCCCGTTGGGGGCAAGGGAGAAAAGCCCGTCCCGCAGCCGCTCGACCGCAGCGACGGCCCCATGACCGACCCGGTAGTCCACAACTGCGCCGGTCAGATGAGTCCCTGCCCCTGCGTGGACGATCTCTGATACGCGCCCCCACAGCTCGACCGTGCGGTACTTCTCGTCGCGGTCGCTGCCCTCCCGTATGCGCAGGCGCCGCGCGGTGGTTCGGCCCTGGCCTGTTGCCTCCCGGCCGACGGCGCGGAAGGCAGCACGATCGCCGGGATGCAGGCAGGAAGCCAGCGTCTCAGCCTGCCCGTCGAAGGTACCCGGGTCGAGACCGAAGATCGCGCAGAATTCGTCGTCCACGGTGAGAGTGCCCGAGACGAGGTCCCAGTCGAACAGGCCGGCCCGCACGGCCGTCGCCGAGTAGGCCGGGTTCTCAACGGGAACCGTCTGCGGGTCGCATTCCACAGGATCACCGGTACGGGTACGGAGATCGGCCAAAGAGTCGCCGAGTCGTCCGGCGATGTTCCGCACCTGGCGTCGTTGGGTCTTGGACAGCCCCTCGCTGCCGGGCGGGGCCGCCCAGACGATCGCCAGGGCCCCGAAGGTCTCCCCGCCTGCGGCCACGGGCACGGAGCAGGAGCCGAAGGCGTACGGCAGGGCCACCGCGAGCTGGGGAAACCGGCGCATTGTCTCCTCGGCGTCGGCCAGATGCACTGTGCGCCCCAAGCTGTACGCCACGGCGACCGGAATGGGACTGCTGACCGGAATAAGGCGCCAGCCACCCAGCAGCGAGGGCGGCGTACCACACGTAGCGGCCAGCACTATCGACCGGCGGTCGCGGGAACGGAGGAAGACACTCCCCGCATACGCACTGGTCCGTTGGACAGCTTCGACGACCGCTGCGGCGAGCAGACCCTCACGCTCCACCGCCTCACCGACGATCGTCCTGCGCATATTTCCAGTCTGCGCGGGCCGGCCCACCGGTGGCCAACGCGGTGACCCAGCGAGACGTACTGGTCACAGACCGGACAGAGCCCAGGCGAGCAGCTATGGCGTCCCACATGCCGGCCGGCACGTGCGGGCCGCGGCATCGCCGCGCGCTCGCCGGGCCGGCCAAGCGGCCGATCGCCCGGACGGTCCCCAAGCGGACCTTCATCAGACTTCTAGGGCCTGTTGTCTGCCTGGCCAGCGCTTGCGAGGGCGCGAAGCACCTCCGCCCACGTCTCCTCGGCCCTTCTGAGGTGGCCTTCGGCGGGCCCTGGCCCGGCGGCGGCAAGCCGCCGGAGGATGGTCAGGGCTTCCGTCACCGCGGACAGGGCCTGCGGCACATCGTGCCCGCCGCCCACGCGCGCCCGGGCGGAGGTCCACAGGGAGAGGGCGAGGCGGAGTTCGTGGGATGCGGGATCGTGGACGGCCAGCCGCCGGTAGAGGGTGGCGGATTCCTCCGCGGCGGCCAGGGCCTCGGCCCAGCGGCCCAGCTCGGCCAGGCAGGCACTGAGAATGCCGAGAGCCATGGCGAGGTCGCCGCCCTGCGTGGCCGAGGCCGTCTTGGCGAGGGGGCGGTAGAGGGTGGCGGCCTCGCGGGCGTGGCCGGCTGCTTCGTCCCACAGCCCGAGCTCCATCAGGCACGCGCTCAGGCAGCTGAGCGCCATGGCCAGGTGCGGAGCAGGGGCTGCGGGGTCGGCCTGCGCCGACCGGCGGCGGACTGCTACGGCAGCCCGGGCGTGGGGCAGCGCGTCGGCCAGGCGTCCCGCTGCCGACAGGCGGAGGGCAAGCGTCCGCGAAGCCTCCGCGAACCGGTCGCCGTGCACGTCCGGATGGGCCTGCGCCAGCTTTTGGTAGAGCTCGGCGGATTCCTCGGCCGGCGCCAGGGACTCGGCCGTGCGTCCCACCGCCATGAGTCGGATCCCCAGATTGTTCAGCGCCATCGCGAGGTGGGGTGCGCAGGCGGCGGGGTCGGCCGCCCGCCGATAGGTGGCCACGGCCTCCTCGGCCGCGGCCAGCGCAGACTCACGCCGATCCAGTCCGCCCAGGCGGACACCAAGGTTCGTCAGCGCCATCGCGAGATGGGGTTCGTAGGCCACCGGGTTGCCCTGCACAAGGCGCCGACAGACCGTGACTGCCTCTTCGCCGATCACGAGCGCCTCGGTCCTCCGGCCTGCGCGGGCCAGGAAGGCGCCCAGGTTGGTGAGCGCGGGGGCGAGCTGCGGCAGGTGGGTCGCGGGCGCTGCCTCCGCCAGCCGGCGCAGGACCGCGACGGCCTCCTCGGACGCCGTCAGGGCTTCGTCCCACCGGCCGTGCTCCGACAACCTGACCGCCAGGTTGGACAGGGTGGTCGCAAGGTCCGGTCCATAGTGGGCCGGGTCGACGCGGGACAGCAGACGGCAGAGGTGCGCCGCCTCCTCGGTGGCGGCCATCGCCTCCTCCCGTCGGCCCACCTCCGCCCGGCAGACACCGAGATTGGTCAGTGCCCGTGTCAGGTCCGGTAGGTGGTGCCCGGGATCGGTGGCGGCCAACTGGCGGTAGACCACCACCGCTTCCTCCGCGGAATCGAGCGCTTCCCGGCGCAGTCCCGCGTCCACCAGGTACGCCCCGAGATTGGCCAGTGCCCGCGCCAGCTTCTCCGCGTGGGCAGCGGGATCGGCGGCCACCAGACCGCGCCAGGCGGTCACGGCGCCCTCGGCCCTGCGTACGGCTTCCCCGCGCCGTCCTGCATAGTTCAGGCGCCGGGCGAGGTCGTCGAGGAAGCCGGCGCGGACCAGGGGATCCTCAGTGGAGTCCAGACGTTCCCGGGCCAGCCGCGAGACGACGGCCGCGATGCCCGGGTCCAGGTCGGTGTGGCGGGCCTCGGGAAAGTGCGGCTCGATTCCCGCCAGCACCTCCGGGCCAATCCCGTCGACCTCGGCGAGGACCGCAAGGGCGGCGCCGCCGGCCTGCAGCGCGAGTTGCGGGTGCCGGGTGAGCAGGCGGGTGAGGGGACCGGCGGCCAGATGGGGCCAGCGGTCAGCGGCGTTGATCAGTACGGTGAGGGCGTCACGGCTCCAGGGCAGGGCGGGCGGCGGGGCCTCGGTGTGCGCGCCGAGGAGTCGGGAGGGGGCCGCGGCGGCCCACGGGGTCGACAGGTGGGAACGGTCGTGCCCGGGGGTGGTCAGCGCGATGAAGTCCTCGCCGAGGCGGTCCGGATACAGCGGCTCCAGGCAGGTGGCGGAATCGGCCGGGGGATAGCACGCAGCGTGGTCACGGAGGATCTCTCCGGGCAGGGCGCCGGAGGATTCCACCCGGGCCCTGGTGAGGGCCTCGCACCCCGTGTCGTAGTCCACCGCCCGGGTCAGGGTCGCGGTGTACACGGCCTGAGCCATGATCTCGGGAGCGACCGCCGGGCGGGCGCCGCCGATCTCCTGGCGGTGGATCCGGTTCCAGTGGTCGCGTTCGCGGTCCAGGAGATACGCCGACAGCGCGTCGGGGTCGCCCGGCGGCCTGGTGCCGCGCAGGCGGGCATCCACGGCCACCAGGGCGGCCATGTGGACCGTCAGGGTCAGTCCGTAGGCCGGTGCGCTCAGGTCCGCGGGCGGGGGAACGGCCTTCGGATCCGGTAGGCCGAGGGCCTCGGCGAAGCAGTCACGGGCGACGGTGTACGCCTCGCGGCGGGCGTCGGCGTCGCCGTCCGGCAGGGGTGGCAGGGCGAAGGCGTCGGGCACGTACCCCCACCGCCGCAGGTCCTCGTGCCGGCTCGCCCACCAGTTTCCCGAGCGGGCAACCAGCAGGATGCGCAGCCGTTCACCGGGCCGCGCCGCGGCGTTTCGCAGGAGTGTCCCGAGCTCCGTAGCCGGCCAGCGTTCCGCGTAGTCGATGATCAGCAGGGATCTGCGCCCCAGGTCGGGCAAGGCTGCTGTGCCGCCCGCGTCGGACGCACCCTCACCGGTGCGCACCGCCTGCCACACCCTCCATCCCGCCCCTGCGGTGTTCGCCAGCCGGGCCGCCAGGCGGGTCTTGCCCCGGCCGCCCGGCCCGTGCAACAGGCCGACAGCGACAGCGGGTTCGGCCCCGTCCCGCCACTGTTCCAAGGCTGCCAGGTCCTGCTCCCGCCCGGTGAACGGGACGATCTGGTGGCGGGCCAGGAGCAACTGGCTGGGCTGGTTGTGCCACGCCTCCATCGGCGGTGTGCCGGTGGCCGGGAAGGGTGCCACCCGGAACGGCGTGGGCGGCGCCGCAGACCGCTCCTCACCGAGCAGCTCGAGGACCTCGGTCAACTGCGCATGGCGCCTTCGCCACAGCTCACGGTCGAACAGTGCGGCGAAGACCGTCCTCTTCTGTTTCTCGGCGTACACCTCACAGGCACTCAGGAACGCGTTGACGAAGTCCAGGTCGATGAGCGCGGTGAACTGGGCGTTGAGCACCCTGCCGATGCCGGTGGTGCTGAGCCGGTTCCCGCTGTGCTTCACCAACGCGCCGTAGGAAGGGTTTCCGGCATCCCTGCGCACCTCCCGCAGGTTGTCCGCGAAGCGTTCCCGAGCCTTCTGCGCCGCCGTCGTCATCCTCGCCCCCGTCCGTATGCGCTGCGTCCCCGATCGTCCCGGGTCGCCTCCTGGGCCCGAGGCCCGTACAGGCTCCAATGCCGTACGCATCCCGGATCGTCCCGGATACGTACGCCGGGTGGACCGCCTCTCCGATGCTCGTTCCCGCCGGTCGGCACCAACGCCCCGGCAGGCTTCCCCGAAGGAGACGACGATGCCTGCACCACGCCTGTCCCGACGCGCCCGGTGTGCTCTGGCCGCCACCGCACTCCACGCCGCCGTCAGCGGCGCGGCGCGCGCCGTGGCCGCCTGGCTCCTGGACAAGATGACGTCCTGACGTCCCGCCCGCACACGGCGTGTCCGCCGTGTGCCACACCGTAGGTCACACAGGCCGATCCGGGTGGGAAAACTCGGACAATGCCGCCCTGCCCGGGCAGGGCGGCGCCGGACAGGGAGCCCAGCCGGCCCCGTCAGTTGCCGCACCTGTCCGGCAGGTGGCCCCACTGCGATCCGGCGCGGAACTTCCGTGCGATCGCCTCGATCGCCTCACGGTGGTCCCGCAACGGCTGCCCCGCTCAGGCGTCCGATCGGCAAGCAAAGGCTCAATCCGCGACACCGCGGCTGTGACCGGCACACACCGGCTCACGTGTCGCGAACCACCCCTGGGCACAGGCGGCCGCGAGGACGGCCTCGGGCTCATCGAAGGAGCCGGGTTCCCGGCGGGCGTCGAGGGCGAGGAGGAAGTCGGTCAACGCCTTGCAGGGGATGCCAGCGGTGAAGTACGGGTTCCACTCCGGCAGGGCGCTGGCGCGACAGGAAGGGGCTGAGATCTGCAAGGCCACGGGAAGGTCCCCCGGTTCGAAGGGGCAGGCGGCGCGTGTCCACTCGGCGCTGCACAACTCGTTCGGGCTCGCTAGCGAGAGGTGTTGCGGGCGGTCGGCCGCCTCCGCCAGCCTGCGGAGCCGAGGGCCGTACCGACCCGGTCGGCGAGAGCGTCGTCGTCGCCGGCCTGGTGGCGCGGGGCAACCCAGTACCTCGGATCCGGGAGAGAGGAGTCGTTGCCGTGTGTCTGCCCCCCAGCGAACTGGCACAACGGGTTGACCGCAGCCCTCGATTACGGCCCATTGCATGAGCCCGTAGGGCATGATCAGCCGTCGTGGAACCTGAAGTGACATTAGCTCGGATGTCCGCCTTCGGCGCGCTCGGCGGAGTTGCCTTCGGCGACATCGTCGCCATCGTCGGAGCCACCATCCAAGCGTGGCCAGCTCATGGGGCAGCCGAGATACCTCCTGCGGCAGGGGGTGGGCCATGCGGCAAGTGGTGAAGACGGTGGCAATATGCCTGGCGGCGGCGCTGGCCGCGGCAGTCACAGTGCTGGCTTCACTCGCAGCCAACGCCGCAACCGCGCATGACCGTTGGCCCGGCGTCCTCGATGCTATCCGGGCCAGCCCTTGGCCCTGGGTGGGCGGGCTCGGGGCCGGGGCGGTGGCCTTGGCCGTGACCTCGGCCCTGATCAGTGGTGGTCCCTCGGTGACCGCCCAGGATCCACCCCCACCCGGCGCGCCCGCCATCCCCGCCTGGGTGGTGGATCGCACGGAGATCCGGCTGGCCGTGGCCGCCGTGTGCGGACGCAAGGCGGCGGCCGTGGGCATCACCACCGCTCTGGAAGGTGCGGGCGGTTTCGGCAAGACCACTCTCGCCACGCTTGTCTGCGCGAACCGGCGCGTGCGGCGCCGGTTCCGGGGCCGGGTCTACACGATCACCATAGGACGGGACGTACGGGGCAGGTCGGCCATCGCGGCCAAGGTTGCGGAGGCAACAGCATTCATCACCGGGGACACCACCGCCTTTGAGGATCCCGACCGGGCCGGTGACCATCTGGGGCGGCTGCTGGAACGGCGGCCACGGACCCTGATCGTGCTGGACGACGTGTGGGAGCCGGAACAGCTGGCACCCTTCCTGCGGGGTGGTGAGAACTGCGTACGGCTGGTGACCACGCGCGTGCCTGCCATCCTGCCGGAAGGCTCGGAGCGGCTCCCGGTGGATGAGATGTCTCCCGAGCAGGCCCGGTCGGTTCTCACCTGGGAACTACCCGAGCTGCCCGAGGAGACCGTGGCCGGTCTCTTACGGGCCACAGGCCGATGGGCTCTGCTGCTACGGCTGACGAACCGCCTCATCGCCCGGCAGGTCGCCACTGGAGCCGATGCGGCGGCGGTCGCCCTGGGGGCCTTGGAGGGGCTGCAGACGGGGGGCCCGGCCGCCGGGGAAGCCCCGCCCGAGCCGCTTGACCTGGACGACCCCGCCCGCCGGGCTCGTGCCGTCCGGGCAACCATCGAGGCCAGTACCAGCCTCCTCTCGGAGGGCGGCACCCGGCGCCTGGCCGAGCTGGCCGTGTTCGTGGAGGACGAGGCCATCCCTGTACCGATCGTCGTACAGCTGTGGCAGGCCACGGGCGGCCTCACCGAGCCCCAAGCGCGAGACCTGTGCGCCCAGCTCGACCGGTTCTCCCTCGTCGCCCTTGGTCCGGAGCACGGCGGGCGGATCACTCTCCACGACGTTCTCCGCGACTACCTGCGCGAGGAGTTGGGGGCCGCCGAACTGCAACTCCTGAATGGCGTCCTGGTGGACGCAGCTCTCCCGGCCGACTGGCTCGCAATCCAGGAGGGCTACCTTCTGGACCATGTGATCGAACATCTGCTGGCCGCGGGGCAGATCGGCAGAGCCGAACAGATCGCGGGCGACATCCGCTGGGTCGAGGCCCGCCTCCATCAACGCGGCCCCACCGCCCCTGTGAGTGACCTCGCCCGTATCCCGACCGCCACCGCGGCCGCCCTGGCCCGCGACCTCTCCCGTGCCGCCCATCTGCTCACCCCTATGGAATCCGACAGGATCCTGACCGCCGTCCTGCACAGTCGCCTGGCCGAACTCCCGCACTGGGACCGGCAGATCGCCGTCCGGCAGGCCGCACATCCCGGCCTCCGACCACTGCTGGCCAACCACTGGCCGCTCCCCGACCTCCTGGACCCCTCACCGTCACGCATCCTCGCCCGCCAGGTGCTGTCGCTGGCGATCGGACCGGACGGGGCCTGGGTGGCCACCGGCGACGCCCGCGGCGAAGTGGTGATCCGGGATACCGGGACAGGGACCGTCCTCGCGCGGGAGAGGGATCGCACGGGAAGGTCGGTCAGGGCCATGACTCCTTGCCCTGAAGGCAGTTCGCTGATGGTCGGTGCAGGCCGTTCGGTCCTGCGTATCGACCCGCTCGGTGGACGTCCGGCCGAGACGCTGTTCACCGCCCTCGGTGAGATTCGGGAACTGGCGACCGCACCGGACGGGAGCTGGTGCGCGGCGGCGGATGAGCGCGGGTTCACGTATGTGGAGAACGGCACATCCGTCTCCGCCCTGGGCCGAGGGCCTGACTTCACCAGGACGTTCCGGAACTTCCCCACCGCGCCCCTCGCGGTCGAGCCACCCGCCGTGCCCGACAACCAGGTGCAACGGTGGGACACGATGGCCCGGCAACCACTGGCTGTCGCTCCTGACGGTCGCCGGCTGGCAACAGCCGGGCCCGACAACGCGGTTCGCCTGTGGGATGTGGCTTCACGCACAACGCCGATGCAGACTCTCGTCAGCTCGGTTGCCGTATGCGCCGCGGCCTTCTCCCCGAACGGGGACTTCCTTCTCACTGCGGACACCCACGGCAACGTCCGCCGGTGGAACCTCGTCGGCCACGAGTCGACGATGATGAGGTCCGAGGCTTCCTCCACGCTCCTCGCCCGCCACCCCTGCTCGGTCACGACGCTGGCCATTGCGCCGTGCGGTACGTGGGCCGCCTGGGGCGACGCGGACGGGCTCGTCCGCCTGTGGAACCTGCCCAACGGGCGCCGCCGTGCGGTGTTGACGGGGCACACGGATGCCGTCGTCGGCCTCGCCGTCGCCCCGGACGGCTCCTGGCTGGCTACCTTGGGCCTTGACGGGGTGGCCAGGCTGTGGGAGACCCCGCCCGAGCGGCAGGTGGGGCCCGTCGATGCCGGAACCCGGCCCGTGGCATCAGTCGCGTTCACACCGGACGGGTCGCACGTGGCCACGGTGGGCGACGGCGCCACCGTGCGGCTCTACGGGGCGGAGGACGGTACCGCTTCACTGACACTCGGAAATGAGTGGTACGGAATGCGGCGCGGGCCGGAGGGCGCACATCTGCTGGCGTTCGGTCCCGACGGCTCGTGGCTGGCTTGCCCGAGCCGGAACAGAGAGATCAGTGTGTGGGACCTCGCCGCCAGGTGCGTGAAGGCCAACATGCGCGACCATGTCGACGTGGTGCACGCTTTGGCGGCCGCGCCGGACGGGTCCTGGCTGGCCAGTGCGGACCGTTACGGCAGGATACGGCTCTGGGACCCTGGTTCAGGAGAGCCGCACGCTGAGCTGACCTGCGACGTCCCGGTGCACGCGGTCGTGGTCTCCCCTGACGTGACCTGGCTGGCCAGTGGCGGCGACGACGGGGTGGTCACAGTCTGGGACCTGGCCACCCGCACCCGGAGGAACCAACTGACCGGCGGGGCTGGTGCGGTGCTGACGCTGTCAGTGTCACCGGACGGACGCTGGCTGTTCGGCGGGGGCGCAGACGGAACCCTACGCCTGTGGAACCCGCAGACCGGGGCCTACCGGGGCCTGCGCACCGGCAGCAATAGCCCACTCCACGCGGTGGCTGCCTCCCCCGACGGGCACTGGATCGCCTCGGCGGGCGAGGACGCCACCGTACGAGTGTGGGACCGCCGGGGCGGACAGGTGGTGGCCGCTCAGCGCACCGAGGGCCCACTGCGGTCCTGCAGCTGGCGGCCGGACAGCAACGGACTCGCCGTCGGTGGCGACCGCGGTCTCTACGTCTACCGCTTCCGGCCCGCAACCTGACACTGGCGCGCTGTGGTGTCGTCCCAGGGGGAGGCGACCCCTCTCGGACATGACTTCATCGATACGGAGCACATCCTGCTCGGCCTGGTCGGCACCGACCGGAGCACGGCGGGGGACGTGTTGCGGAAGCAGGGTGTCGGGCTGACGCGGGAGCCCGTACGCGATCGCAGCGACGAGTCCGTCCTTCGTCAGGAAGCGGCGTCGATGAGGGCCTGGAGAACGCGCTGCGGGTCTTCGGCGAGCCGGTTGCAGACGTAGAGCCACCACTCGGTCCCGAAGACGACGTACTCGCGGGTGGGGTGGCCCTGCGAAGCCATGGCATGGAGCCGGTCGGGCCCGAGACCCAGGAGTGTTTCGAATTCCCAGGGGGCGTTCTCGTGACCCTTTCCACCGAGGTGGCGGTCGATGTGGTGGATCAGGTCCCAATCGTGGGTGGCGAAGGAGCACAGGTGCCCGGAGGCGGCAAGCTGCTCCGCATACATGAGGTAGGCAGCGGTCAGGGCGGGGGCGTCGCGTGGGTGGGCGACGGTCTCGGGTTCGAGGAAGGCCCCCTTGACCAGGCGGATACGGCCAGGGAGAGCAAGGAGTTCTGGTAGGTCTTCGGCCGTGCGGTGCAGTCGCGCTTGGACGGTGACGCCAACGTGTTCGAACCGTTCACACAGACCCCGGTGTATGGCCAGCACAGCGTCGGTGCGGTCGGAGCCCTCGGCCGAGAGGATCATCTCCCTGCCGGTCCGGGCGGTGGCCTCCGCGATGCGTGAGGCGTTGTCCAGCGTGAGTTCGTCATCGACGGCGAGGCCTATGTGGGAGAGATCGAGGGAGATCGAGCAGCCGGGAGGCAGGAGTCGGGCAGCGTCGAGGAACACTTCGGTCTCCGCTGTGGCCCGCCGCGGGTCACGGCAACTCTCGCCCATGTACTCGACACTCACGCGGTGGCCGTCGGCACGGATGTCCTCGGCGCGGTCCTGCGCATCGTTGAGGCTTTCGCCGGCCACGAACCGCCGGGCGACCTTGCGGGCCAACGGGCCCAGAACCGGGTCTTGTGGGATGTGCCACTTCAGCTCCTCGTCGAGTGCGAGCCTCCGCAGTATCTGCGCCGCCTGTGACGAGAGGGCGGTGGTGACTGTAGTGGGAAGTTCGGTGGTCATTGGGCGCCTCGCTGCGGATGTCGTACGGGATGGCCGTAAGCCTTCCAAGGACAGGTGTCCAGCGGGAGTGGCAGAAATGACAGGTAGGCTGAAAAAACCGCCATCATCGTGGCGGTATGCCGAGGGGAGGCCTGAACCGATGCTGCGCGATGTCGCCGTCCTGGCTCTCGAAGGCAGTCATGCCTTCGAGCTGGGCATTTTCTGTGAGGTCTTCGGCATCGATCGCAGCGACGAGGCGCTGCCCGTCTACGACTTCGCCCTCGTCTCGGCCACCGGCGGCAGCGTGCCCACGCGGCACGGCTTCGACGTCCGGACCCCGTATGGCCTGGACCGGCTGTCGTCCGCTGATCTCATCTGCATCCCGGCCTACGACCCGGGGGTGCGGCAACCCGCCGGTTTGGCCGATGAGCTGCGTGTCGCCGTCGAGCGCGGCGCCCGCGTCCTGAGCATCTGCACCGGCGCCTTCCTCCTGGGCGACGCGGGCCTGCTGGACGGGCGGCGCTGCACCACCCACTGGCGCTACACCGAGGAACTCGCCCGCCGCTACCCGAAGGCCCGGGTCGAATCGGACGTCCTGTACGTCGACGAGGACCCGGTTGTCACCGGTGCCGGCACCGCCGCCGGCGTCGACACGTGCCTCCACCTGGTCCGCAAGGAACACGGCAGTGCCGTCGCCAACGCCGTCGCGCGCCGCATGGTCGCTCCTCCGCACCGGGAAGGCGGCCAGCGCCAATACCGCGAACGTCCCCAGCCCCGGGAGGGAACCGGCTCTCTCAGTCCGCTCCTGGCCTGGATGGAAGCCCACCTCGACCAGAATCTCACCGTTGCCTCAATGGCCCGCCAGGCCCACCTGTCCCCCCGTACCCTCGCCCGCCGCTTCCAGCAGGAAACCGGAACCACCCCCGCGCAATGGCTGACAGCCCAGCGCGTCCTGCTCGCCCAGCATCACCTCGAGAGCACGGACGACCCAATCTCCACGATCGCTCGACGGACCGGCTTCGGCACTGTCGACAACCTGCGCCACCACTTCGCCCGACGCCTGGGAATCACACCCCAGGGATACCGACGCGCCTTCCGCCCTTCACACCAGCAGTCATGACATCGCTTCGGCAGCGCCGCTCCCGGCTTGGGCTGTGCTCGCCGGAAACGC
Source organism: Streptomyces sp. NPDC043861 (assembly GCF_056435905.1). Classification (NCBI taxonomy): domain Bacteria; kingdom Bacillati; phylum Actinomycetota; class Actinomycetes; order Kitasatosporales; family Streptomycetaceae; genus Streptomyces; species Streptomyces sp. NPDC043861. The sequence goes on from NZ_JBWKDP010000007.1 coordinate 253,314, forward strand.
CATGCGGAGCGTGAAGGCGTATGGTGCCGGCCGATGCTCACGCAGATGGACCTGACGCTACGCTTCCTTCAATCCCGCGATGTGGGGTGGCAGGCCGGAGCGGATCGCGTCAGTGATGAACGTGCGTCGGAAGTCGTGCGGAGCAGTGTCCAGCGGCCGCCCGGTCGCCCAGTTGCGTCGGCGAGACCCGTGGAAGGAGGACCTCGCTCAGGGCGGGGAGGATGAGCTCGCCGGTCGTCTGGGAGTGCTCTCCGGCGCGGTTCCGCCGACGTTCACAGCGGTGTGCCGGGCGGACGGGCCGCGCATCGCGGCTAGGCCGTTTCGTTTGGATCATCGGATCGTTGGGCCGGGCGTTTCGTTGACTGACGTGAAATGGGCGCGGATTGAGCCTTTGCTCCCTGACCGGACGCCGAAGCGGGGTGGCCGCTGGCGAGACCACCGACAGGTGATCAACGCGATCGCGTTCAAGTTCCAGACCGGAACGCCGTGGGTCCACCTGCCGGAGAAGTTCGGCAACTGGCGAGGCGTCTACAACCGGCTGCGGATGTGGGCCCGCGACGGCACCTGGGAGCGGGTATTCACCACGCTGATCGCCCAGGCCGACGCGGACGAGGACCTCAATTGGGTCGTGTCGGTGGACTCTACGATCGTGCGTGCTCACCAGCACGCCGCCGGGGCCCGCAAAAGGGGGCCCCGGTCGGCGAACCGGACGACCACGCCATCAGCCGGTCCCGCGGCGGACTAACCACGAAGATCCACCTCGCCGCCGACGGCGTTGCCGCCCCCTGACCTTTCATCTCACTGCTGGACAGGCGGGCGACGCACCCGCTTTCGCCCAGGTGATGGCACGTCTGCGTGTTCCGCGCCGACGCGGACGGCCCCGCACCAGGCCGGACGTGGTCCTGGCGGACAAGGCGTACTCCTCACGCGCGATCCGCGCCCACCTGCACAAGCGCGGGATCCGCGCGGTGATCCCCGTCCCGGCGGACCAGCAGGCCCACCGGCTACGGCGCGGCAGCCAAGGCGGCAGGCCGCCGGCCTTCGGCCGCGACGCCTACAAGCAGCGCAACACCGTCGAGCGGTGCATCAACCGCCTCAAGCAGTGGCGGGGCATCGCGACCCGCTACGAGAAGACGGCGACCATCTACCTGGCCGGGCTCCACATCGCGGGCATATTCCTCTGGTCCGGCCGCTGAATCGAAACCTCCTATCGGCGGGTGAGGCGGGTGAGGGTGACCCCGTTGGGGAATGCGGTGCGCTCGGCGACGTCGAAGACGGTGGGGTCGAAGGCACCGTCGACCACCGGGATTCCGGTACCGGCAATGACCGGATACGTCTTGACGAGCAGCTCGTCGATCTCGGGCAGCAGGGTGCCGGCGAGCTGGCCGCCCCCGCAGAGCCAGATGTTCGGCACGGCGTCCACCTCGCCCTTGAGCTCGCGGACGAGTGCGAGCGGGTCGCTCGGCACGACGGTGACGGCTGGGTCGGTGTCCGGCTTGAGAGTGCTGGACACCACGTACTGGCGCAGGTGCGCGTATGGGCTGGTGATTCCGTTGTCGAGCGTGAGGCGGTAGGTGCCGTGGCCCATGACGACGGTGTCGAAACGCCGGTTGGGTGCGTCCGCGACGCCGACGGCCGCGCGATAGGCGGTGGGGATGGTCTCCGGGTACAGCGCGTTCATCCAGGTTGAGTAGGCGGCGGCCTGCTGCTCGTCGCCCTGCGGAAAGAAGTCGAACTCGCCGCCGGGGCCGGCGATGCGGCCGTCGAGCGAGACGCCGATGTAGTACACGAGCTTTCGCATAGTGATCCCCCACACGTAGTACTCTGCTTGAAGTGGTTTGAACGTAGTACTACATCTGGAGTGGTGTCAATGGCGAGACGGAATGACCAGCGGCGCGCGGCTCTCGTCGACGCGGCGATCGAGGTGCTGGCCCGGGAAGGCGCACGCGGCCTGACTTTCCGGGCCGTGGATGCTGAGGCGGCCGTTCCCGCCGGTACGGCGTCCAACTACTTCTCCAGTCGCGACGACCTGTTCACTCAGGCCGGCGCCCGGGTCTACGAGCGACTCCAGCCCGACGAGGCCACGATTGCCCGGCAGCAGGCGGCCAGCCGCGATCGGGACACCTACGTAGAGCTGATGCGCGAACTCGTCGGCCGCATCGCCTCGTTCCGCACCGGTTACCTCGCGCTGCTGGAACTCCGCCTCGAAGCCACTCGCCGCCCCGAACTGCGCAAGGTCCTCACGGAGAGAGTCCGGGCCGACGTGGATGCCAACGTCGCCTATCACGAGACTTCCGGTCTCCCCGGTGACACCACGGCGGTCAAGCTGCTCATGCTGACGCTGAACTGGCTGATCGTTGAACAGCTCACCCTGCCGGACGTCTTCACGGAGGCGGAGCGTGAACAACTGGTAACGGCCGCAGTGGAGCGCATCGTGACGGCGAAGTAGCTGCCCGGCCCAGGATGACTCCAGTCTGCTGCGGTGGAAGTGAGCTGGACCGGACCGGCCTCGGCAGTCACCCGCTCTTGGTTCCGTCTGCTGATTCGAACGAAACGGCCTAGCTCACGCTCCGACATGATCGGCCCGCGTGCATGATCAACCCGCGTACCTCAACCCCCACCGCACACAGCCCCACGACCCAGCCCGACCACCGTCACCGCCAACTACGCACGAGGTCGTAGGAGCGACGGAGGGGACATCGTCGCCGATACCCTCGGACGTGTCGGCGCAGGACCGCGGATGAAGGGGTGCACGGAGGTGCGTGAGCGTGCATCGCCTGCGGCATGAGCGGATGTTCGCGCCGGTCGCGCCAGATTCGTACTCGTGGGCACCGAGGGGTGGTTCTGGATCAGGACCGTTGGCGCGCCGCGGGACGACGGCGACCCCTCGTGATCGCGAGCTGCACCAGTCGGCTCGCGAAGGTGCGAGGTTCGCGGCCACTCAGTCAAGACAGAACTCGTTGCCCTCGATGTCCTGCATCACGAGGCACGACTCGTTGTCGCCATCGGCAGGCAGCAGTTGCACGCGTACCGCGCCGAGCGCGACCAGTCGTGCGCATTCGGCCTCGAGTGCGGCCAGGCGCTCCTCACCCACGAGCCCGATGCCGACCCGCACGTCAAGATGCAGCCGATTCTTGACGATCTTCCCTTCGGGAACGCGCTGGAAGAACAGTCGCGGGCCGACACCTGAGGGATCAATGCATGCGAACGCTGAACCCTGGCGCTCAGGCGGCAGCGCGCGATCGAAATCGTCCCAAGTAGCAAACCCCTCCGGTGGAGGCGGTACGACATACCCCAACACCTGGCACCAGAAACGAGCGACGCGCTCAGGTTTTGCGCAGTCGAAGGTGACCTGGATCTGCTTGATCGACGCCATCGGTCCATCATAGAAGCGGGTCCTTCGGCGTCTCCCCCAGCGGCTGGCATCGCACGCTGTCAGGTCGAGATCGGCAACGGAGTCCTAACAGGGGTCGGAGCCGGGGGAAGGGAGGACGGAGCTTGTGGTTCCCGAACAGGGCGCGGGTGTTTGCCCTGCCCCGGGCCGCCTTGGAGCTTCGGGTGATCGCGTAGGGAAACCAGCGCAGCCGGGATGAGGTGCAGGGGGTGAACTCCTCCGGGCTGCTGATTGCACCGATCTCGGGCGGTGTTCCGACCAGGGTGCTGCCGTAGAGCACGAAACGCTCGACCGCCGTCAGTTCGGCGATGCTCGGCGGCGGAGTGATGACCTGCCGCCGTTCCTCGGTGCTGAGTTCGACCAGCCGGGTCCAGTGCTCAGTGGCCAGTCGAGCCCGCTCCCGACGCCACCGTCAGCTGTCGTCCGGCGACCGGGTCCGTCGTCCGTGTCCCCGTTGGTGTCCGGCCCCGGTGCCGGAGGATGACCGGCGCGGGCCCCTCCCGCGGCAATGGGTTCCCCACGAGAAAACCCGTGGCGACCGGACTGCCGGGCGTGTCAGTCTGACATCCGTCGAAGGGGTGTAGCTCAGAGGCCAGAGCGCCGGTCTCCAAAACCGGATGCCGCAGGTTCGACTCCTGCCACCCCTGCCACTGATCACAGCTTCCGCTTGTCCCATGGCATCCCCCACCCGCGGCGCTGCGGTCCCGGCCGCGGCACGCTCGTCCGCGGCCGCGCGGATCGCGCGCCACGCGGACTCGGCTGCCTACGCCGACGACCGGGGCCGCCGCAGCCGTGCTGCGGAGCCCGGCGACGACGCCGCAGCGTCGTTGCGCAGTGGTGCAGCGCTGCGGTGAGCGCGTGGCCACGGTGCAGCGGCGAGGGGTCCGGGACGTTGTGCCGTTGGTGTTCCCGGCGAAGTCGTCCGGGAAGGCGGTGACTTGGTCGGGCACGACCCAGCCGCCCAGCGGCGCGCCACCGTATGGAGGAGTCCGCAGACGACGCTCCCGGTCGCAGCACGCTGCCGTGAGCGGTCGGCCCGCCAGCCGCGATGCCGCCCCGGCCGGCGGAGGCGGTCCGCGCCCGGGCCCGGGCGGACAGGGAGTCCGGTCGGGCGCCTGACGCCTCCCGTGCGCCACCGTCACCCGGCGTTGATCAAGGTCCACGGGGTGGGGCTGCCGAGTGCCTGGCGCTGCTTGCTCTCCGCCCAGTGCCGCACCGATGCGGCCAGCACCCCGCCCGGGTCGGTCACCTTCCGGGTCGGCTCGAAGGGCTCGCCCATGCTGGTGTAGCTCTGGAACATCGCGAGCAGCTTCACTGCCTGCTGCTGGACCGGGGAGAGCCACTGCTCGGCCAGGGGCAGGAAGAAGCGGTTCCAGCTGTCCGTGGACACCGTCGGCGGCTTGGCGATCGGCTCCACGCCGTGCTCGGCCCGGAAGGCGTTCAGCGTGTCGCAGGTGATCTCGACCAGGGTGCCCAGCCGCAGGCTGTCCGGCCCCGCGGCGATCACCTCGGTGCAGGGCACGGAAGGGGCGGGGCCCAGGGCGGCGGTCGCGATGACCTCGGCCACCTCGTCGACCGGGCTGATCTCGGCGAAGCCTCCCGAATCGCCGACGACCACGGCCGCGAGCCCGGAGACCAGGGCGGGGAAGAGGCTGTACGGGCCGGAGAAGCGGGCGATGTGCCCGTCCCCGCGGCGTCCCATGACCAGCGGCGGGCGGACGATCGTGACCGGCCCGCGGTGCTCGGTGGCGACGATCTCCTCGCAACGGGACTTGGACCACTCGTAGCCGTTGCGGTAGCCCTCGAACTCCTCGCCCCGCAGATCCTCCGGGGCGCGTACGCCGCCGACGTAGGCGGTGGAGACGTGGACCACGTGGGTGTCGGTGCCGGCCAGTCCGAGAACGTCCCGCAGGGGGCGGATGTTGGCGTCGGTGGCCTCGTCGCGGCTCATGGTCCAGCGAGTGGAGGCGGCGGTGTGCACGATGACGTCCCATGGCCGTTCGGTCAGGGGGTCCGGCGCCGGTTCGGCGCCGATGTTCCACCGTACGGGGGTGTCCCCGGTGGTGCGGCGGGCGGTGTGCACGATCTGCGCGCCGGCGCGGTCGGCGGTCTCGGCGGCGAGGCGGCCGGCCACCTCGGTGCCGACGACACCGGTCGCGCCGGTGACAAGGATGCGCATGACAGGAGCTCCTGGGTTCGTTCAGGTGGCGGGCTGGAGGACCAGGCAGACGTTCTGTCCGCCGAAGCCGAAGGAGTTGGAGAGCACCGGGGCGCAGTCCACATTGCGTGGGGTGCCGACGACCACGTCGATCCTGTCGGCCTCGGACGGGACGGTGAGGTTCGCGACCGGTGGGACGATCCCGCGCTCGGCGCAGACCAGGGCGATCGCGGCCTCCAGGGCGCCGGAGCCGCCGATGAGGTGCCCGGTCACACCCTTGACGGCGGTCACCGGCGGAGCCTGGCCGTTGAAACACCGGTGGATCGCGGCGGCCTCGGCACTGTCATTGGCCTGGGTCGAGGTTCCGTGCGCGTTGATCTGGCCGATGTCGGACGGCAGCAGTCCGGCGTCGGCGATCGCCCCGGCCATGCACGCGGCCGCGACCTCGCCCTCCGTGTGCGGGGCGACGATGTGGTGGGCGTCGGCGTTGGTGGCGTACCCGGCGACCTCGCCGAGGATCCGCGCTCCGCGGGCGGTGGCGGACTCGAGCCGCTCCAGGACGAGGACGGCGGCGCCCTCACCCATGACGAATCCGTTCCGGTCGGCGTCGAACGGACGGCTCGCCCGCTCCGGGTCGTCGTTGCGCGTGGACAGTGCCTGCATCCGGGAGAAGCCGCTGAGCATGAAGGTGGTCACCGCGGAGTCGAAGCCGCCGGCGACGGCCACGTCCAGCTCGCCGTACCGGATCCGGCGGGTGGCCTCGCCGATGGCCGTGGCGCCGCTGGCACAGGCGGTGGTGTAGGTGACGCACGAGCCCTGGAACCCGTAGCGCATCGCGACCCGGGCGGCGGCCGAGTTGGCCATGGTCCGGGGCACGGAGAACACGGGCATGAGGGTGGGCGCCTCGTCGTGTCTGCGCACCAGCCCCTCCATCGTGGGGAGTCCGCCGATGCCGGTGCCCAGATGAACCCCCACCCGTCCGGGCGGGAGTTCGGGCAGCGCGGCCTGGCCGACGGCGTCCACCGCGGCGCACAGCGCCAGTTCGGTGGGGCGGTCGATCTGCCGGAGTTCCCGGTGGGTGAGGTAGGGGCCGAGGTCGAAGTCGGGCACCTGGCAGGCGAAGTGCACCGGGGAGCCCTCCTCGATCAACTCCTTCCGGTGCGCGGCGGCCGTGGAACGGGCTGCGAGGACCGTACTCATGACCTCGTCGAGGGTGACTCCGGCCGGGGACTTCACACCGATGCCGGTCACGACGACCCGGGGCCGGTCCGAAGGCAGGCGGGAGGCCGCGGGAGAGTGCGGGCGCCGGGTCATGTCCGGTCGGCCGTGCGCGCGGCGAGGAGTTCGGCGGCCTGGCCCACGGTTTCGGCACGGACCAGGTCCTCGGTGGAAATCTGCACATTGAGGGCGCGTTCGAGATGGGCGCCTATCGACATCAGCTCCAGGCTGTCGATGCCGTACTCGGCTCGCAGGTCGGTCTCGGCCACGATGGCCTCGAGCGGGGTGCCCAGGACCTCGGCGGCGGCCTCGCGGACCGCGGCGAGCAGGTCGGCGTGGGACCGCAGGGTGGCGGGGTCCTGGGGCCGGGCTTCGGTGGATCCGGTGTGAGTCAACTGGGTTCCCTGGTGGTGTGGGTGGGACGGGTTGGTGGTTCGGCTCCGGACGGGCGGCCGTCCGGAGCCGGTGCCGGGGGTCGCCCCCACGGCAGTGGTTTCAGTCGCGGAGGCCGGCGGCCGCCGCGTCCAGTGCGGTGTCGAAAATGTTCAGCGCCTCGTCCAGCTCCGCCTCGCCGGTGACGAGCGGCGGCAGCAGACGGATGGTCGTCGGCCGGCTCAGGCAGGGCGAGACGAGCAGCCCGTCGGCGGCCAGTGCGACCACGACCTCACCCGCCGCTCCGGGAGTGCTGAGGTCGATGCCCCAGAGCAGCCCCCTGCCGTGGAATCCGCTCATCACCTGCGGGTGACGCGCCCGGAGTTCACGCAGGCCGGCGGCGAGCCGGTCGGACAGCAACCGTCCGTGGTCGGCGAGTTCCTCCACGGTCTCGAGCGCGGCCGGCAGCGCGGCGCAGCTCAGCGGGTGCCCGCCGAACGTCGCCGAGTGCAGGAACGGGTCCGCCGCCAGCGGCCGGTACAGCTCCTCGGTGCAGACCACGGCCGACAACGGCATCACACCGCCGCCGAGCGGCTTGCCGACGAGTACGGCGTCCACGGGCAGCCCGTCGGCGAGGGCGACCGAGCGCTCACCGCAGCGGCGCAGTCCGCACTGGATCTCGTCGGCGATCGCGAACGCGCCGTGTGCGTGGGCGTCCTCGCACCACCGATGCAGGACCTCCGTGCGCAGCGGCACGGCGCCGTTCTCCCCCTGCACGGGTTCGAAGACCACCGCAGCCACGGGGCCTTTCGCGACCTGCTGTCGGACGGCATCCGGATCGTCGGGGTCGAGGTGGACCACGTCGACCGCACAGCCCAGCAGCCCGCTCCGGAACAGCGGGCTGTGGGTGAGGGAGAGGGCTCCCAGGGTCTTGCCGTGGTAGCCGCCGGTGACCGCGAGCACCCTCTCCCGCCCGGTGGCGAGCCGGGCGAGTTTCACCGAGACCTCGACGGCGTCGGCTCCGTTGAGGCCGAAGTAGATCTTGGGCAGCCGGCCGCCCAGGTAGTCGGCCAAGTGGGCTGCGGCCTCGGCGGCCACCGGATTGGCCAGACTGCGGGTCGACGTCGGCATCACCTCCAGCTGTCGGGCGACGGCCTCGACGACCCGGGGATGACGGTGACCGACGAGCGTGACGGCGTAGGAGCCGAAGTCGAGTGCCGAGCGGCCGTCGGAGAGGGTGACGCGGGAGCCCAGGGCGCTGGACTCGACAGCACCCCGCCCGGCGAACTTGCCGGTCAGTGCCAGCTTCGGGGACTGATGGCGTCGGATCTTGTCGAACACGTCGCCGGTGGGCGAGGCGGTCATGGCATGGGGACCCAAGGGGACCTCCTGCGGGAGTAGGGCTGCCCGGCAGGCGGGGCAGTGGCGGACGGGGAAGGCGGGCCGGATACGGGGGTTGCGCTGACGGCACCGGGCAGGAGTGCCGTCGGCACGCCGCGGCTCACTGGCCGGCCGCGCCGGTCAGCCGCCGTTCGAGCGACTGGAGCATCTGCTCGGCGTTCTCCCGAAGCGCTGTGGCCGCGACCGGGTTGAGCATCTCGGCGAGCAACGGGATGCCGATCTCGAACTCCACGGTCAACGAAACGAGGCTGCCGCCGTCGTCGCCAGGGCGTACGGCCCAGTGGCCGACGAAGTGGGCGAGGTCGCCGCTGACCTGGTGGAAGTCGAAGCGCAAGGACGCGTGGTCGAGTTGCTCCGCCTCCACCCACTCCAGGACGGAGCCCTTCAGATGGACGGACCACGCCGTGGTCCTGCGGTCCTCGCCGCTGCGCTCGACGACCGTGACGGACTCGACGCTGTCCATGCAGGCGGGGTAGGCCTCGACATCGACGACTGCCTGCCAGCTGTCCTCCGGCGGGGCGGCGATATGGATCTCTACGTCGACACGGGGCATGGTGGTCTCTTTTCGATGAGAGGTGCTGATGAGTGGCCGGGGTCGGCCGGGGTCGGCCGACCGAAGGGCTGTCGTCCCCCGGACTTCGGCTGCCGGCAGGGGACTTCGGGGCGGGCCCTCAGGACCTTGGGGCCAGGGCCTGCTCCCGGGCGGCTTCCAGGGCCCGGGGCAGCAGCAGGCGGAGTACGGCGCGCGGCAGCCGTCGGGTGTGGGTGATTGCGTAGCCCTGTTCGACCAGTTCGCAGCCGAATTCGCGTTTCGGTTCGTAGGCGGTCTGTGCGAACCGGATGTGGCGGCAGCCCCGGCTGATGGCCAGTTCGATCGCCGCGTAGTGGAGGTTGTGGTAGAGCCGCGCCCGGTGGGCCAGCCGGTAGTCGAGGCCGATCCGGGCTCCGACCGCGCCCCGGCCCCGGAACAGGCAGTGGAGGTAGCCGACGAGGCGGTCGCCCTCGAAGCAGGCGACCAGCCGCTGGTCCACGTCGCCCGTGTCCGCGAGCGCCCGGACGAACGTTTCGTCAAGTACGTCCAGTGTCTGGTCGGCCCGGTCCATGACCTGCCGGTACAGATCCATCATGGCGGGGACCAGATGGCCGAACTCCTCGAGTACTTCGATCCGAAGGTCCTCCTGCGCGCGGAACTTCCGTATCTTGCTGCGGGCGTTGCGCCGCGGCTTGGCCGACAGTGATTCGAGGTACTCCTCGAAGTCACGGTGGCCCAAAGGGAGTTCGGTGTCGGGCAGGCCGGCGGCGGTGAAGAATCCTGCGTCGTCCAATGCGGGACGCAGCGTGTCCAGTTCCTTGGGGGCGAAGTCCTTGAAGACGACCGTGCCCAGGCGGTGCGCGCGGGCGAAGTCCAGGACCTCCCGCACCAGTGACGCGGCCACCGGGGCCGGGAGCGGGCCCAGGCCGGGGACGTGCCCCTGGCCCAGGAAGTTGCCGCAGAAGAGCATCGGCACCCGGGTCAGCCGGGGCAGCCTGCGGGCCACCGGGGCCAGCAGACGCCGCTCGTGAGGTCCTACGACGCGCTCCAGTTGCAGGCCGCTCACCGCGCTGAGCGGCAGGAGGGCACAGGGGTCTCCGTCCCGGCGCACCAGGAGGCAGGCATACGCGTCCGGGCCGATCGCGGACCGTTCCATGGCTGCGAACACCCCCCTGGCCCACATCGGGTCGTCGGCCGGCGTCAGCGCGTCCCAGACCTCGCGTGGCACGTCGTCGGTGCTTGTCAGTCGCTGCACGGCGTAGTGCGGGGCCGCTGCCGCACCCGTCGCCGGATGCGCCGGGCCGCCGCCCGCACGGACGTCCTCAGCCGACATGCAGCGGCTCGCCGTCGAGAACCGCGCACAGCGACTCCGCCATCCGTCCACGGGACGGCGGGTGGAAGTTCAGGCCTGCGGCAGCCGATGCCAGGTACGTACCCTCGTCGGAGGAGATGAAGGACAACCCGCCGAGCGTCTCCAGTGCGGTCCGGGTGGTGCGCCCGATGGAGTCCTGCGCGGCGTAGCGGGCCGTGAGAGCGCCGGTGAGCAGCTCTTCGCCCCAGTTCTGCGACTCCCGCATGGCCCGGGCCACCGCCTCGACAGCGAGCATCGCCGCGCCCAGGTCCGTCACCAGCTCTGCCCGGACGGAGGCGGGGGCGCGGCCGTGCCGTAGCACCCGTTCCACCAGAGCGCTCGCCGTGCCCAGGTATCCGGCGGTCATCAGCAGCTCGAACCAGAGGAAACCGGCGATGTGCAGCGAGTCCAGGACGGCGTCGGCTCCGACGTCGGTGAGGACCACCATCTGCGGGTCGAGCGCGACGTCCTGGAGGACCACCTCCTCGCTCTCGGCGCCGGCGAGGACCGTGCTGCCCCAGAACGGGCGCACGGACACCCCGTCGGCGTCGGCGGGGATGATGGCCACGGCCAGCCGCTGCTCGCCGCTGTCGTCCGTCATCTCCACGGAAGCGGTCAGCAGATCCATGGAGTGCGCCAGGCTGCACGGCTTCTTGCTGCCGTTCAGTACCACTGTGCCGTCGCGCCGCTCGGCCCGGATGGCGGGCCGCAGGATCGACTGACCGGTCTGCCCCTCGGCGAACCCGGAGGCCAGCAGCATGCGTTTGCCGACGATCGCCTCCAGCAGCATCCACTCGAAGCCGGCCCCGTGCTTGGCGGTCTCCACCAGACTGGCCACGGAGAAGTGGTGCATCGTGGTGGCCACGGCCAGTGACGGGCACCGGGCGCCCACGGCCCGCTGGACCCGTACCGCCTGCAAGGGGTCCGCGCCGATACCGGTGTTCTGCGCCGGCACCAGCAGGCCCGGACCGCCGGCCTCGCGGAACGCGGCGATCGCGGGACTGCCGGGCCGCTCCAGCTCACCCAGCGTGTGCCGGTCGAGCGCGGCGTCCAGGCCCGGCAGCAGTGTGTCGAGCGCTTCGCGCTCGGTGTCCAGGAAACCCATGGCGTCAGTCCTTTGCTGTGGTCAGGGTGAGCGGCCGGCGGACCGCGGGGCCGTCGGTCGTCAGGGGCAGGTCCTCGTACACCCGGAGGCTGAAGGACTCCCTGCGCAGTGGGGGGCCGGCCAGGGCGAGTCCGGGGAAGCGGGTGAAGAGGCGGTTCACGGCCACCGCACCCTCCAGACGGGCCAGCGCGGCACCCAGGCAGTAGTGCGGGCCTGCACTGAAGCTCAGCACTTTGCTGCCGGTGCGGCGGATGTCGAAGCGGTGCGGGTCGGCGAACTGGGCGGGATCCCGGTTGGCCGCCGTGAGCACCGTGGTGACATTGGCGCCGGCCGCGATCGTCACGCCGCCGATCTCGGTCCTCTCGCCCGCGATCCGCTCCGTCATCTGGACAGGGGTGTCCCAGCGCAGCGCCTCCTCGACCGCCTGGGCGGCCAGCTCAGGATCGGCCGTCAGCAGGGCCCGCTGCTCCGGGTGGGTCAGCAGGGCGTGGGTGGCCAGGCCCAGCATGGCCGTGGTCGTCTCGAATCCGGCGACGAACACGAGCAGCAGGGTGTCCACCAACTCCCGCCGGGACAACCGCTCCTGGCCTTCCTGGGCCTCCAGCAGAGCCGTGGCGAGGTCCTCGCGGGGATCGGTCCGCCGACGGTCGAGCAGTTCCTCGAAGTAGCCGCGCAGTTCGACCACCGCCGCGTCGGCCCGCGCCCAGTCCTCGGGCGTGCGAACCGGTTCCAGCAGCCGGCTGGCGTCGCCGCCCAGTCGGCGGAACCGGGGGTGGTCCTCGGCCGGGACCCCGATCAGCTCCCCGACGACCGCGACGGGCAGCGGGTAGCCGACCAGCTCCTGGAAGTTCGCCGTACCACTGCGCGCGGCGGTGTCGGCGAAGGTGTCGAGCAGCCCGTCGGTCAGTCCCTCGACGGCGGCGCGCAGGGCCGCCACCCGGCGTGGGGTGAATCCGGAGCCGACCAGACGGCGCAGCCGGGTGTGGTCGGGCTGGTTGGCCCGGAGCATCGAGGCGTAGAAGAATTCGGCCGCGGGATGCTCGCGCCAGTCCGAGAGGTGCTCCTCGCACCAGCTCAGATCCGGGGTGCGGAAGGTCGCGTCGGTCAGCACCGCCTGGCAGTGCTCGTAGGTGGTCAGGAAGTAGGTGTCGAGATCCTTGTCGTAGTAGACGGGTGCGGTCTCGCGGAGCGTTTCCAGCGCCGGGAAGGGGTTCTCCCGCCCTTCCGGCGTGAAGAGGGAGAAAAGCAGAGCCTGGGGGTCCAAGGGATTCCTCAGCAGATCGGCGTGCGGTCCCGGGATACCGCGCGATGCCCGGGCCGCCGTGACGCGCTCGTCCGGTGCGGCGAACGTCTGCGTCAGGCGTTGGTCAGAGCCTGTCAGCGCTGTGCTCGCACGGCCTCAACAGCGCATCAACGGCACATCAACCGCGCTCCGTTCACGCCTCGTCCGCAGCGGGTCCGGGCACAGCGCGGCATCACCCACCGCATCGCCCGCGGCGGGGAGCTGCCTGCAGACACGACGAAGCGGCGCCCCACCGCGTGGAAGTGGTGGGGCGCCGACGGTGGGGTGCGGTGCGGTGGCCGCCGGTGTCAGCCGGCGCCGAGCCGGGCCTCGACGTCACCGGCCTCCGGCATCCCCAGCCGCCGGAAGATCGGAAGCGCCGACCGGTAGTGGAAGGCCGCCTGTTCCGCCCGGCCCTGGGCGGCGTACGCGTGGCCCAGCTGGGTGAGGGCCCTGCCCAGCAGGTACGCGTCGCCGTGCCGCATGGCGATCTCCCTGGCCTCGGACGCGTATCCGACGGCCTCCTCGGGCCTGCGCGTCAGGTTGTAGGCCTCGGCGAGCCCACCGAGGACCAGCGACTCACGGAAGGAGGACCCGGTCCTGCGCCACAGCTCCAGGCTGGAGTGCAGACACTCCAGCGCCTCGTCCGGGAATCCCGCGTACAGCAGGGTCTGGCCGAGCGCCCGCAGCGCGTTGGCCTCGCCGCCGCTGTCGTCGCAGGAGCGGGCGAGCGCGACCGCGGCCCGCCCCGACTGCACGGCCTCCTCGGCGCGCCCGGTGGCCAGCAGGGCGAGGCCCAGATAGCCGAGGGCCAGGGCCTCGCAGCCGGGACTGTGGTTCTCCCTGGCCAACGGCAGCGCCTCGGTGAAGTGCTCCAGAGCGGCCGGGAAGTCGCGCAGGGCGAGCGCGCAGCCGCCGAGGGCGTTCAGGGCGTGCGCCAGCAGCGTCGGGCGGCTCTCGCGACGGCAGATGTCGGCCGTGGTGCGCAGATGGGGCACCGCGGCAGCCATCTCGAACCGCATGGCGAAAGCACCCCCCAGCATGTAGTGCGCGACGGCCCCGGCAAGGGCGTCACCCGAGCGTTCGGCCGCCTCCCGCACGGCACGCGAGGCCCGTTCCAGATTCTGCGTCCGGGTGCTGTTGCGGCCCAACGGGTCAGTGGCCAGCAGCAGTTCGGCGCAGAGGGACGCAGGAGCCCGGGAGATGCCGGCGGCCTGCTCGACGAGTGCGAGCAGCGTGGCCTGTTCGTCGAGCAGCCAGGCGGTGGCCTGCTCCTGCGAGGCGAACGCCGCAACGGCCCGCGGCCCGGCGCCGAGCCGGGCGAGCCCCGCGGGCTCCTCGTCCGTGGGGAACGCGTCGCCCGGGGCGGCGAGCCGATAGGCGTCCCGGGCGAGGGTCAGAGACGAGCGCAGCAGCCGGACCAGCGCGGCGTCGCGCTCCGCGGCGGGAAGGCCGACGGCCGCGGACTCCCGGGCGAAGAGCCGCAGAAGGTCGTGATAGCGGTAGCGGCCCGGGCCGGGCGACTGCAACAGGCTCGCGTCCACCAGCGCCTCGCAGAGGAATTCGGCGACGTGCTCGGGCCGGTCCAGCAGGGCGGCCGCGGCGGCCCGGGACAGCTCCGGCACGGCAGGCAGCGCGAGCAGCCGGAACGCTCGCAGCTGCTCGGAGGTGAGCAGCCCGGTCCCCAGCCGGAACGTCGGCTCGACGGCTGCGGTCTCGCCGCTCAGTTCCGCCAGCCGCCGTCGTTCGTCGGCGAGTGCCCGGCCGATCTCCGCGATCTGCAGGGTGGGCCTCGCCGCCAGCCGCGCCGCGACGATCCGGATGGCCAGGGGGAGTCGGCCGCAGTCGGCGACGAGTCCGCGGGCCGCCTCCTCCTCGGAGCGCACCCGCCGTTCGCCGACGAGCCGGGCGAGCAGCGCCAGTGCGTCGCTCTCCGTCAGCTCCTCCAGGTCGACCAGCGTGGCGCCGCTCAGTCCGGCGAGCCGGGTCCGGCTGGTGACCAGGACGCCGCAGCCGGGACCGGCGGGCAGCAGATCGTGCACCTGGTCCAAGTCCCTGGCGTTGTCGAGGACGAGGAGGACCTTCCGGTCGGCGAGCAGTGACCGGTAGAGGGCGGCGCGCTCGGCGGATTCCACCGGAAGGTGGGCCGGAGCCACGCCCAGAGCCCGCAGGATGTCGCCCAGCACCTGGTTCGGGTCCGCCGGCCGGCAGTCCATGCCGGACAGGTCGACGAAGAACACCCCGTCCGGGAAGCGGGCGCGGACGGCGTGGGCGACCCGTACGGCCACCGCGGTCTTGCCCACGCCGCCCATGCCGCTGATGGCGCTCAGCGCCACCACCCGGCCGCGCTCCAGGACGTTCCGCAACTGGTCCACCACGGCGTCCCGGCCGACGAGGTCGGTGATGTCCGACGGCAGGTTCAGCGTGACGGACACCGGGGCGACCGGTCGGAACGGTGCCGCGGAGCGCACGGCGGCCGCCGCCGGGTCGTCAGGACCGCCGCGGAGTGCGGCGCGTCGGGGAACGGGCAAGTCGTGTTCACGTGCACGGTCACCGGCCAGAATGCGCCGGTGCACCCGCTCGAGTCCGGTGGAGGGTACGGCGCCTCCGCTCCCGTTCAGGGCGCGGCGGGTGCGGGCGTAGACGTCCAGGGCCTCGGTCTGCCGGCCCGTCTCGTGCAGCGCGGTCATCAGCAGTTCCTGCAACCTCTCGCGCCGCGGGTGCTCCTCGGCGTGCGCCCGTAATTCGTCAACGGCACGGGCGTGGCCACCGAGCGTCAGCTCGATGTCCCAGCGCGCCTCCACCGCCGCCAGCCGCCGCTCGTGCAGGGCGGCGCGCTGTGCGGCGGCGAACGGGCCGGGAACACCGGCCAGCGGCTCGCCGTACCACAGGCCCAGCGCCGCGTCGTAGAGGCGCCGTGCCTCCTGCGGGCGCCCGGCGCGCAGCGCTCGCTCGGCGGTGCCCACCCGGCGGTCGAAGACCGTGAGGTCCAGGGCGTCCGGCTCCAGCCGCAGGGCGTATCCGTGGGACCGGGTGAGCAGGACACGTGCCGGAGCGCGGGGCGGGCGGCCGGGCTCCAGCAACTCTCGCAGCCGGGCGACATGGCCGCGCAGCGAACCGGCGGCACGAGTCGGCACATGGTCTCCCCAGACCGCGTCGATGAGCGTCGAGGTGCTGCCTCCGCGGCCGTGGCGCAACAGCAGGGTGGCGAGCAGGGCCGCACACAGGGGCGGCCGTACCTCGGTGTCCCGGCCGTCGGCCCGGACGCTCAGGGGGCCGAGCACCCGGAAGGACAGACCCGGAGATCCGGACGCCGGGACGGGGCGGTGCGACGGCACGAAGGGCCTCCCTGTGGATCAGTGGCCCGGTGACCGGGCCCGCAGGCTGCAACTGGCCGGCGGAGCCGCCTGCCTGATGCTCCGTCCATGATCATTATCGGTTGTGCGGGCCGCGCGGGAACGGCCGGTGCTCTCACGAGGCCAGGTCGTCGTGCCCGCCCCGGCGCAACCGCCGCGTCGTCTCACCGCCGCAGCGGCCTTGGTCCCCGGGCGCGAAGTGGATCTCCGGCGACGGACCGTCGTCCCGCCCCGGGCCGCCGCCCGCCTCCCGGGCGCCGACGAACTCCACCAGCAGACCGTGGATCCGGTAGTGGCCGGGCGCCGCGGACTCGACCCAGCTGGCATCCACCAGCTCCTCACAGAGATCATGTACGTCGTGCGGGGACCTGCCGATGACCGTTGCCACCGCGGCCACCTCGATGGATCCGTCCGGCTTCACGGACCGGACCACCGCGGACAGCGCCCGGCGGAGCCGGATCGGCAACCGCGCGTACTCCCGCTGGAACACCTCCTCCACGGAGAGGTCCGCCACACGTAGCCCCGCAGGCCGTTGCCGGCCGGCCACACTCTCCACCACGGACGCGACCGTCCACGACGGCCGGGTCGCGAGCCGCATCGCGAGGATGCGCACGGCCAGAGGCAGCCCCCCGCACACCTCCGCCAGCCGTGCGCACGCCTCGGGTTCCGCCGCGACCCGCTCTGGACCGATCACCTTCTCCAGCCAGGCGAGGACCTCGTCCGGACCGAGCACGTCCAGATGCGTGTGGTCGGCACCGGCCGGCGCCGTGGGCCGGATGCCACTGGTGATCAGTGCGGCACAGGCAGAACCACCGGGCAGCAGGGGGCCGACCAGGTCCGTGTCGGTGACGTTGTCCAGGAGCACCAGGACCCGACGTTCGGCGAGTTCCGTCCGGTACAGGGAGACACGGTCGGCCAAGTCCGCCGGGATCGGCTCGACCGGCCCCCGGAGCGCGCGCAGGAACGACCCCAGGACCGCCGAGAGGTCGGCGGGACTGCTGTCCCGGCCGCGCAGATCCGCGTAGAGCTGCCCATGCGGGAAGTGGCCGCGCACCCGATGGGCGGCATGGACGGCCAACGCACTCTTGCCCACCCCGGCCATGCCGGAGACCAGCACCACGGGCGCCGCATGACCGACGGCCCTGGTGAGCGCCCCGGCAACCCGCCCGACGGCATCGCCCCGGCCGGAGAAGTCGGAAAGGTCACGCGGGAGTTGGGCCGGACGGAGGACACCGTCCCTGCCCGCTCCGATCCCGGCCGACGTGACTGCTCCAGGGAGGTCGCCGGGCGCAGGAACGGCAGCCGGGGCCCCGCGCAGAGGGAGGCTCCCGGCCAGCGAGGACATCTCGTGCCCGGGGTCGAGACCGAACTCCGCCGCGAGGACCCGCCGAGTGCGTTCGTAGACGGCCAACGCCTCCGACTCCTGCCCGCTGAGCACCAGCGCCCGCATGAGCAGCTCGCCCAGCCGCTCCCGCAAGGGATGACGATCCGTCAACTCACGGAGCTCGCCGAGCACCGCGGCCTGCTCGCCCAGTTCCACATCCAGCGCGAGCCGCGACTCGAGGGCGGAGAGCCGCCGAGCAGCCAGCCGGGCCCGCTCGGCCGCGATACCCGGACCGCCGAGGCCCGCCAGGGGCTCCTCGCCCCACAGCGCGAGTGCCGTACGCAGCAGATCCCGCGCCTCGCCCGGCCGGCCCGCCGCCCGCGCGAGCTCCGCCGTGGCCACGTCCCTTTGGAACCGTCCCAGATCCACCTCCTCCACCGGAACCCGCAGCACATAGCCGCCGTGTTCGGACACGAGCACGGTCGGCGCGTGGCCGGCGCCGTGGCGGGGCTCGAGCAGCTTCCGTAAACGGGACACATACGTACGCAATGCGCCGACGGCCCGAAGCGGTGGCTCCTCCCCCCAGACGGCAGCCACCAGCCCGTCCACCGACAGGGGCGCCCCCTGGCGGAGCAGAAGCAGTGCCAACAGCGTCCGCTGCTGGCGCGACCCCAACTCCAACTCCTCCGTGCCGCGCCACGCGCGCAATCGATCGAGCAGCGCGTAGCGCACTGTCTCAGCCCCGGCGGTCATCTGTTCCCCATGCACTGTCTCGCTCAGCAGGCCCGGAGGCGTCCGGCACCGCCGGCCACCTCGGTAAAACATCCCCCACCAGGGAAGGAGCCATGAATCGCCGCTGCGGTTTGTTTGTCGTCCGGGAAGAGATCTCTGTCATACCGGTGGTGTGCGAAGGAGCCGACCGGCACCCGGGGCGGGGGCCCGAAAGTGCGTCCGGGGATGGGGGAGCCGCCGGTCGGCACGCCGCGATCGAGCCCGGACGTCGTCGACGAGCCCGGTGGGCAACCGCCGCTCAGGACCGGGGGAGTGATGCACAACACAACGCCGGTCCGAGGGAGCCGGCTGACGGGCGGCAACACTCAGCGGAACGGGATGCCTTCCCCGGAGGTCCCGTGCTCCCCGCACTTCGGCCCTCTGCACCGGCAGGCCGGCCACGACCCCTGCAATGCATCCCTGAACGGGTCCCGCTGGGGTGCACGTTCTGACGCCAGCTTCTCCCGAGTCGCCCGACACCCTCGACTCGGCCACCTTCCTGAGAAGCACCGACCTGCGTCATCGACACTCCTACCGCCCCACCGGCCCTGACCGCCGAACTCCGGCCGCTGGAAGCGCACGTCGGTCGCACGAACGGCACACGGCCTTCGCAGAAGGCTGCACCGCCGGCCGGAGTCCACGCGAGCAACCGCCCCGAGCCGGACAGCGGACAGGCCATCGTCGCCGAACTCGCTGCGACCGCACGGGACCCGCCACGGGGGGGAGCGCGATCGACTCCTCGCCGGGACGTCCGAGGTCTACGGTTCGGCGCCGTAGGAGGAAACCCTGGTCGGCGCACGGACCGTCACCCTCGCCTCGATCCGGCTCTGGCTCCGCCCATGATCAGCTGGGCAGGCCCCTGGGCCTGCCCGGCGGGGGATGCCTTCACGTCTCGGCGCGGCGGAACTTACGGTTTGTGGGTTACCCAGAGCAGTTCCGCCGGCCAGCGGTGTGCCCAGTCGGGTGGGTCGGTCTCGTTGTAGCCGTTGGGTGTTCCGAGTTCGGGCCGCGGCTCGATAAGGCCGTCGATGATGAGACCCGCGCCGCGCAGGACCTTGACCCAGTCGCCGTAGGTGAGCTGATAGCTGGTCGCGCCGCCGCCTTCCGCGATGGTGTTCAGCCCGAAGTAGTCCTGCTGCAGCGTCGTGGTCACGCGGCTGGCGGCTTCGTCGTAGCAAGCTTCGAACCATGGGCTGGCGACGTTGAACACCAGGCGCCCGCCTCGGCCCAAGACGCGTGCGGCCTGCGGGACGGCCAGGTGCGGGGGCGCCCAGCTGAGCCCACCGAAGTCGCAGAACACCAGGTCGAAGCTGTCGGCGGCGAAGGGGAGTTGTTCGGCGGCGCCTTGCACTAGCGGGTAGCGGGCCGCTCCCATCGTGCGGGCCGCTGCGGAGAGTTGGGCTTCGGACAGGTCGAGACCGACCACGGTGGCGCCCTCGGCGGCGAGCGCCCTGGACCACTGGCCGGCGCCGCAGCCGAGTTCGAGGACGCGCTTGCCGGTGACGTCGCCCAGGGCGTGCAGGTGCGCGTCGGGGATGGAGTACATGCCCCACAGCCGGGGTGTGGCGCCGATTTGCGGGTCGTGCTCGTGCTGGTAGGCGCTGCTGATCTGGTTCCAGAGCCGCCGGTTGGCGGGGATGCTGTCCACGTGCCGACTCCAGCACTGCCTGCCGGGGGCGGTCAACACGATTAGGGCCTGTCCGGCGGATCTTCCCGGGCGGCACGCATGGCACTTGTCGAGCTACCCGAGTGCAGCCACGGCCTACCCCTAGCTCCCGCCCGCTCAGAGCCAGGTCATACCGTGGTTGGTCCGGATAGTCACACGAGCGATGGCCACCGATCGGCCGCCCACTCCCGCCATCCCGGCCACCCAGGAGGCGGACCGCCGACCTGATGGCCCTCGAGTTCCGCGGCGTCGGGCTCCTCGAACAGCGTCCTCCAGTGCAAGAGGTCCGCCTCGCTCATCGGGAAGGTTTGATCCGGCGTGGTCGAGTGGCGATGGACGACCCGAGCACGTTAGGTCTCATGGTCCACGGGCACGTACGCAAGGTGACAGGACGCACCCACGGACGTCACCAACCAGCGGATCGCGGACCTCTCGTCACGAGACCAGCATCCGAAATCCAGGACCACGTTGGTTCCAAGCCTCAGCGCCTCCAGTCCAAGCCAGAGCAGCCGTCCTTCCAGCACATCGCGTTTCCCGTCTGCCTCCGGCTCGCCGAACAGTGGAATCATCCACTCATCCGGCGTCAGCCGCAGTGCCCTGTGCTCCTTGGCTAGCTGCCGAGCCTTCGTGGTCTTTCCAGCCCCTGGCAGGCCGACCGTCAAGAACAACATGGTCACACCCGCATCGTTCAGGGAAATCGAGTGGACGACAACTGTTTTCTCTGCCGGGATCGCCGGGGCCCCATCGCGGCCCCGACAGCGCGGTGGCGTGAGTGGCGGTGGCGCACGCCCCCCAGGTGCTCTCTCCGGTGATCACGACGTCGTAGGAACAGGCGGGCCGATGCCCTACAAACCGGCTGATCACGGCTTGAGCCACAGGCGGATCGAAGCCACGGTGACGGTGCCGTAGAAGACGTAGGCGCGCTTGTCGAACCTCGTGGCCACGGCTCGGAAGTTCTTGAGAGCGTTGATCGTCCGCTCCACTTCATTCCTGCGTTTGTAGATCGTCTTGTCGAACCCGGTGGGCCTCCCGCCGCGACTGCCGCGTCTTTTGCGGTGGGCCCGTTGGTCCTTGGGTTCGGGGATGGTGTGCTTGATCTGGCGTCGGCGCAGGTAGCGGCGGTTGCGGCGGGAGTACGCCCGGAAGGTCGCCGCCGTCGTACAGCCGCTGGGCGGCGACGCCACGACCAACACTTCCTCGGGGCAGGAGGGCGTCATCCTCATCATGTCCGCGATGGCGGTGCTGCTCACCCTGATGCTGGTCTGCGTGGCCGGCCTCGGCGTACTCAACTCCGTGATCCTGGACACCCGGGAACGCATCCACGACCTGGGCGTCTGCAAGGCGATCGGCATGTCACCGCGGCAGATCACGAGCCTCGTGCTCTCCTCGGTGGCCGCGATCGGCGTGCTCGGCGGGCTGATCGGCGTGCCGGCGGGGTACGCGCTGCACGGCCTCATCATGCCGGTGATGGGGCGTGCCGTAGGCACCAGTCTGCCGTCGCCGGTCCTCGATGTGTACGAGCCTGATCAGCTGCTCCTGCTGGGGCTGGGCGGGGTCGTGATCGCGGTACTGGGCGCGCTGGTCCCGGCCGGCTGGGCGGCCAGGGCGCGTACGGCCACGGCGCTGCGCACCGAGTAGCGTCCGGCGGAGCGCGAGCCGCTGGGGCAGATCCGCCAGGTCCGCGAAGTCGGGCTGCCCGTCCAGGCACAGGCCTCGTCGGCGGAGTCGGAGATGGCTGGGTTCCGACCTGCGGGTTCTGCCGGTCAGAGCGGCATGGGCATCCAGGTCGGCAGGTCGAGGTCTGTCTCGACGATCTCCAGCCAGCTCTGGTTCGGCGTGGTGTTGTGCAGGGGCAGGTTGGCAGGCCGGTGGCGCGGCGGCATCTCGGATGCGCTCCTCGGCGCGTGCCCGCTGGCGGTGACGCAGTTCGAGACGAAGTCCATACCCCCGGGGTGCAGCCACGGGATGCACCCCGGGTGCATCGCGTACCCCGTCGGTCTAACGTGGAGATGTAGGTGGCATGGGGTTGACACTGCAACGAGTTGCCCAGGGACGGCACTTCGCCGCTGGGAGCAGCCGGAAATCCTCGTGGACGAGTGGCGCACGCCTTCAGCCCCTCCGGTAGGCCCGTGCCCACCGACGACGCATGCCCGGGGCGTCAATGCCGAGCTGCTCGGCCGCCCAGAGCTGCGCGGCCACGTCGTCCTCATGGATTTCAGGGCATCGGGCGCGGGAGAACGATATGAACACTCAAGAGCAGGGCGGCGCACAGGGTGGCGTCAAAGAGCCGATCGTGGATATGAAGATCGAGGTCCACATTATCCCGGTCGCTGACGTCGACCGTGCCCTGCGCTTCTACCAGAGCCTGGGATGGCGACTCGATGCGGACTTCGAGGCCGGCCCAGAATTCCGCATCGTTCAGCTGACGCCGCCCGGGTCGGAGTGCTCGATCATCTTCGGCCGCGGGGTCATCTCCGCGGCGCCTGGATCCGCAGAGGGCTACCTCGTGGTCTTCGACCTCGACAAGGCCCGCGCCGACCTCGCCAGCCGCGGTGTTGAGGTGAGCAAGATCTTCCACAAGGTCTACGACACCGGCGCTGAAGTACGGGTCGACGGCCGCGATCCAGACGGCCGCAGCTACGCCTCCTACGCCTCGTTCAGCGACCCGGACGGAAACGGATGGGTGCTGCAAGAGGTGCAGGAGCGACTACCTGGACGATGACGAGCCAGGAGGCGGCCAGGCCGGGTCCGGGAACGGTGGCCGCCGTGCTGCGAGAGGCGCCGTCCAGTCGGCCGCACGTCGTCCGTGATCCGAGTGGTCTGGTCCCTGTGGCTGTTTGGGTACGGGCAGCGCCGGGGATTGCGAGGAGCATGATCCGAGCCATTGTGCGCGGCTGCGCAGCGGGGGCCGCGGGGACGACCGCATTGAACACCGTGTCCTATGCCGACATGGCTTTGCGGGGAAGGCCCGCCAGCAGTGTGCCGGAAACTTTGGTGGACACGATCGCCACCCGGATCGGGCTTCCGCTCCCGGACTCGGAAGAAAAGGGCAACCGGCTCACCGGTCTCGCAGCGGTGACGGGTACCGCCGTGGGATGCGCGACGGGCGCCGTTGTATCGCTGGTCCACCGGACAGGCGCTCGGATGCCCCTGTGGTTGGGAGGAGCTCTTACCGGAGCATTGGTGATGGTCGTCGCCGACGTGCCGATTGCCCGCCTCGGGATCAGCCATCCTCGCACCTGGTCAGCGGGCGACTGGGCCTCGGACGTGGTACCGCACCTTGTCTTCGGCCTGGTCACCTACGGCCTGGTGACCGCATGGGATCAGCAGCCGTGACCTTCGCCGCCACCATCTGACCTGCTCGGTGGGTCGGGCAGCCTCGGACCTTCGCCACGCCCCCTGGCAGCGCCCTGACTCGGGGCAAGCGGCCCGCGTCCCGACCGCGCCTTGTCATGCGGAAGCGACGACTTTCCCGGCTGTGACCTGGGGAGGGTTGGGGAGCAGGGACGCGAGGTTGTCCCGGACGAAGTCTGCCGCTTTCGAGACTGATTCCTCGGCTCCGGCCTGGTCCTGGAAAATGCTGGTCGAGACCATGACCCCGTTCCCGGCATCGATCCAGTAGTACGCCACGAACCCGGGGGTCTGGCGCATCAGTGGCACGAATCCCTCGTTCACCAGGCGTGCCGCCTCGGCTGGATCGGTCACCCCTTCGTATCGCCGGACTGCTGCGTACATGGCGGATCTCCTCGCGGGTTTGGGTGCGCGGTTCGGTTCTTGGCGCAGACGCCTTACCCCCGTGACGCCCACTTTGCTCGCAAGGCGTGCGGCAATCACCGGAAGGGCCGTCTTCTGGTGCTCCGAAACGGTGGTTTCCGGTACCTTTCCAGCCGTTGCGCACTCAGGTGGCTGGAGCGGTCGGTGCGCGGCAGGCGGCCATGTGGCATTGAGACGCCCGAGGGGTCTTCGCGGTGGACGAGAGCTGCAGATCCAAGCCCTTGTGCGGACGCGCACCGGTCTTGCCCATGGTCGTCCTGGGTATCCCCGAGCGAGGCGGCTGTGCCGGCGGTGGGTGGTGTGGTTCCGGTGGTGCCGTGGCGGTGGGTGCACAGCGCGCAGGCGTGGACGGGTTGCTGATCGGTCCTTGAGCCCGCTTCCAGTGCGCGGCCGCCAACTCTCCAGCCGGGACATCCGGCACACGCTGTTCGGTCTCTACGTGCTGGTCCATGACCTGACCGCCCGGGCCCGGCACTTCGCCCGAGGCAACCGCCTGCTAGTCGCCCACGTGTCCAGCGGCGGCGGCCGCAGTGGCGGAGGCCGGGGCTGGCGCCCGAGACTCACGAACGGAGCGCTGATCAGCAAGCTCGGCGGGCCGTGGAATCTGCTCTCGACGACGTGCACGACGAGGGCCAGCCGCTGTGGGTGACCTACATCGAGCTCCACCAAAGCCCGTCGCGCACACCGAGCGGACGTGGCGACCCGTTGCCTGCTCCGGGCATACGGCGGTGGAATGGGCCGGTCACGGACTCGGGCACCTGCCGGCCTGTCTTGCGCTCCCTTCGCGGGGAGCCGGAGCCCGCGTTGCCCCGGCTCGTTCCCGTCGGTGTCGTCGAGACCCTGTCTGGGAGTGGAGGGCGTACGACGGCGGCGTACGCGGACGTGCGAGGTACGGCACCCGGCCGTCGCCCTCCTCCCAGCCGCTCGCGGTATTCACCAACTCGGCTTTCCTGGGGTGAGAGTTCTCCTCCGCATGTCTTTCCGAACATGAATGCTGAATATCTCCGGATTCAACCTCTGGCTGATAATCGCGGACCCGGGGCGTCCGGAGGAAATCACCGTTGACAGCCGGACCGGGTCCAGTGAAATGCTGGCACCGGCTCCTTCCGCTCATCTCATCGATTTCACGGAGGTACTGTGCCCAGACGCCCGCGGTTAGCCGTCCTGACCGTCCTGCTCGCCACCCTCGCGGCTCTCACCGGCTCCGCGACCGCCGCCACGGCTGCCACTTCCGCGTCCTCCGCAGAGGCGGCCACCGCGCAGCCCCCGAGGGTCAGGCCCGACCTGAACGGCCTGCGCATCAAGGACGTCAGCGGCCCGGCGGTCTACCTCATCCTGGACGGGAAGCGCCGTCACGTCCCGAACCCCGAAACGTACAACAACCTGTTCCGCGACTGGAACGGAATTCAACACGTCGTCGACGCTGCCGCAATCGACAACGGCGGCCCGCTCTCCGACGGCGCATTTCTCGGCAAGGCCCCGAACGCCCCCGAGGTCTATCTCGTGAGCAATGGCGTCAAACGCTGGATCACCAGCCCGGCCGCCATGGACAAGTACCACTTCGCGTGGAACAGGATCGTCAGCATCTCCCCGGTGGCACTGGGCTCGATTCCCACGGCTGCCTCGATCTCCTGATCGACTGCACTGATCCTCCTGGATCCGCGGCCCGCCGCCCTCTCTCTCCGGCGGGCCGCGTCGGTGCTTCCGCGCAGGATCGCAGTAAAGCCGGGTGGGTGCCGGTGCGGCCTGTGCGCCCGACCGGAAGGTGCGCCGGTACAGGCCCGGTGAGGTGCCGAGCAGCGACCGCATGTGCTGGCGCAGACCCGCACCGGGTCTTCCCCGTACGCGACCGCCCACTCGACGCGCCACAGCTCCGCTGGCCAGCGGAAAGCGCCTGGAGCCGTGGGTGCGGCGAGGTTGGGCCCGAAGGAGCCCGTCGCCGTCGACAGGAAGCACCGTCACCCTCGCGCCGTACAGCCGCTCCCGTGCGTACAAGTCTCCAGCACGGCAGGGTGCTTGGTGGCCTGAGTGATCACGTGCGGGCGCGGGCGACCGGCGGCCAGGACCGCGCCACGCAGCGCCAGCAGGTCTGCTTCGGAACCGGACGCGGTGAGGACGAGCTGGCCGGATCAGGCGCCGAGCAGGCCGGCGACCTGGGTGGGGTCCTCGACGAGTGCCCGCCGCGGCACGTTCGAGTAGGGGTGGCTGCTGGAGGGGTCGCCGAAGAAGTCCGTCAGGTGCGGCGAGGCCGACCTGAGCGGGCTGACGCTGCGGGCTCTCGCCACCCCGGGACACACCGACGAGCATCTGTCCTTCCTGCTGCTGGACGGCTCCGGAGAGCTCGGGGTGTTCACCGGCGGGTCGCTGATCGTGAACTCCGCCGCCCGCACCGACCTCCTCGGCCCGGAGCGCACCGCGGAACTCGCCCGGGCCCAGTACCGGTCGCTGAAGCGCCTGACGGCGCTGCCGGACGAGACCGCGGTGTGGTCCACCCACGGCGCCGGGTCCTTCTGCTCTGCCCCGCCCGGCACCGAGCGCACCACCACCATCGGCGCCCAGAAGCAGACCAACCCGCTGCTGGCCGCACCGGACGAGGAAACCTTCGTGTCCCAGCTGATCGCGAGCCTGGGCACCTACCCCGCCTATTTCGACCGGCTCGCCGAGATCAACCGCCGCGGCTCCGCCGTACTGACCGTGGACCCGTTGCTGCCTGCCCTGTCCGCGCAGCAGGTCTGGGCCCTGATGTCGGGGGGTGGCCACGTCGTCGACGTCCGTCCGGCCGCTGACTACGCCGCCGGTCACATCCCCGGTGCCCTGTCCATCCCGCTGCGTGACCAGTTCGCCACCTGGCTCGGCTGGCTCCTGCCTGACACCGCACCCCTCGTCTTGGTCACCGGCAAGGACCAGGACTTGAGCGAGATCGTCTGGCAGTCCTACAGGATCGGATACGAACGCCTGGCCGGCCGCCTCGCCGGCGGGATGGCTGCCTGGCTCGCCGACGGCAAGCCCCAGACCGCCACCGCGTTCGTCACTGCCGACCGTGCCGGGGGCCGTGGCGTCTGCATGCCGTCCCCGACGGCATGACCGCCTCGGAGTTGCGCTGCCTCGAGTTTCGTAGAGTCCGGTGATCTCGGTTCAGGCGACTGCGAGGTGTCCTGGATTCGCCAGAACTTCCATTCACGCCCGCGCCGAGCCGAAGACCCGCTCCGCCCCCCAACTCGCCTCATCCGTCAGTGCATCGCCTACCCGGCCAAGGCGCCGACGAGCCACCCGCGATCGCTGTCCTGTTGTCGCAACCAACAAGATCAAGTAAGGTCAGCCGACGTGAACACCGGACCGGCGCAACGCCACGCACAGATTGGCCACCCGGTGGGGGGCTGATCGCACAGCGGGTGCGCAGAAGGCACCCCCTCAGTTCGGCACGCGGACCTCCCAATGCTCGCGCACCGCGAGTCCATTCTCCGTGTCGAAAACAACGAGGTCAGCTGAATGTCAGTCACGTTCAACCACACGATCATCGCCGCCAAGGATCGCAACGAGTCGGCTCAGTTCTTCCGCGAGCTGTTGGAAGTCCCGGAAGCACCGTCCTGGGGCCCGTTCACCAACATCCAGCTCCCCGACGGCGTGCTGCTTCAGTTCGCCGAGCCGCCGGTGGAGATCCAGATGCAGCATTACGCGTTCCTGGTCGACGACGAGCTGTTCGACCGGGCGTATCGGCGGCTATGTGATCGCGACATCGAGCACTGGGCCGATCCGCAGATGCAACGCCCGGGCGAGATCAACAACGGGCACGGCGGTCGAGGGGTGTACTTCAAAGACCCTGCCGGTCACGCGATTGAGCTGATCACCCGCCCGTACCTGTAACCGAGGAAGTGCCTGGTCGGGCACCCGAAACGAGGCGCCCGACCAGGCAACCAACCGGCGAAACCCTACTGTTGCCTCAGCGGGCCAAAACGCCGCGATCGGCTCGCAGACGCGTTCGCGGCGGGCCAGGGGGCGCATTACCGGAAGGAAGCCGTGACGAGCCACGGCGATGCGGGTGAGGCAGCCGGATACCGCATCGGTGGCTTCAGCAGGTGCCGACAGGGTGGGTGCCTCCAGAATGACGGTCGGGCACGTGGAACGCGCCCGGCAAGGGCGGCGCCCAGGCCGACATCGTGCTCACCGCCCGCAGGACAAGGTGCCGCTGCTGTTCATCGAGTTCGACAACTCTCAGGAGGATTTCGGGCCGCATCGGGACGAGTTGCGGCCTGCTGCTGTGGCCCGGCTGCTTCAGTTGCGTGGGCGGGGCGGGGGAGTTGACCACGGCTCATGTGCGGTTGGCTGCCGGGTCGGTGGGTGTGAGCGTGCGGCAGGTGTGGCTCTGGCCGGCGCAGGCCGAGCAGACCGGTTCCGTGGAGAAGCCGGAGCGCAGACGTTCCGGTGCGGCCTGCGTCGCGGAAGCAGGCGTGTCCCGGCGCGCGGGCCGAGGATCCTGCTGCTGCGAGCACGCGCCGGCGTCCCGGGCGGTGGACAGTTTGCGGCGACCTCTCCGGCAGGTCCTGGGTGATCCACCGCACCCGCCGGATCGTCCGAGGATCCTGCTGGCGCGGCGAACCCGAATCGCGCCCTGGTGTGGAAGACGGAGCCTTCCGCTTCGGCCCGGGCACGCACGCGAGCCCGTATCCGGGGCTGCCACGGAGTCGGGACCGCTTCCTCGATCGCCGATCGGCACCCCGACCTGTCTAGATGAATGATGCGAAAGGTTAGTGGTCATAGGCGGTCAGCGAGCGCATGACGGGCTGGCCGGTGTGGTCGTTGCGCCAGATCGCGCTGGTCAGGGCGAGGATGCGTTGTAGGACGCGGGCCATCACTCCGCACAGGGTCCGGCCCTGGTGGCGTTCGAGGTCGAGTTGGGCCTTGAAGGTCTGGTTGACGGACTCGATGACCTGTCGTAGCGGCTTGAACAGGGCGGATCCGGCCCGTGGGGGTTCGCCCTTGCGGGCCGGCCGCAGCAGGCGGACTCCCCACTCGGTGAGCTCGTGTTCGAAGGTGCGGCCGTAGTAGTGCCG
This sequence comes from Streptomyces sp. NPDC043861, assembly GCF_056435905.1. Taxonomy (NCBI): domain Bacteria; kingdom Bacillati; phylum Actinomycetota; class Actinomycetes; order Kitasatosporales; family Streptomycetaceae; genus Streptomyces; species Streptomyces sp. NPDC043861. The sequence goes on from NZ_JBWKDP010000007.1 coordinate 282,069, forward strand.
GTCGGCGATGAGGGTCTGTCCCGGGCGGGAGGCTACGAGGTCGGGCCCGGCGTGGAGCATGTCGAGCAGGGTCTGCCGTTCGTCGGCCTTCGCGCCGGCGAGCGTGAAGGCGACGGGCAGGCCGTGCAGAGTGCACACCAGGTGCAGGCGCGCAGGCCCCAGAAGTACCGGGAGTGGCTGGCGCATTAGCCGTACTCGGCTCAGCCGGCCAGGTCGGATCGCTTTGCGGTCTCGCGGGAGCGGCCGCATTCCACCGGGGTGGAGTCGACGACCCACACGGTGTCGGTCCACAGCGAGGTGTCTGTTGCGAGGAGGCGGTTGACCTGGGCGATCAGGTCGGTGGCCTTGCGCAGGCGCCGGTTGTGGCCGGGATGTCCGGGCAGGTAGGGGAACAGGTGCCGCAGGTGGGCCTGGGCATGGCGGATTTAGCGGCGTTCGGAGGTGAAGCCGAGCAGGGCCTGCATCACCGCGAGGGTGACCAGCTCGGCATCCGTGAGCCGGGGCGGGATCCCGACGACGGGGCGCCACGGCGCCAGGTACGGCGATTCCTTCAGCAGGTCGTCGGTCTTCACGTAGAGCGCGGTCGCGAGGGAGTCCAGGTCTGGCGTCACAACCGACCTTTGGACTCCCTCGCTTCATGTCATGCGCGCCAGCGAGCCCTTCTGTGACTTGCCAAGACAGGTGTCACCAATTCTGCGGGCCGACCTGGTCTTCGGTGGCGCAGCGGTCGAGCCACTTGCCACCAGATGGTCGACCTCGTTGCCACCTGCTCCGAATTTTCGGCCCAGTTGTCACCGAGCGCATGGAGATTCGGCAGGTCAGAGGATTGGTGAACAGCAGTGAGGTCTTGCGATTCGGATCCCCCGGGTCACGATGGTGGAGCCGGTAGCGGTGCGGGGCGTTGCCCCGGGCACCGGAGCGTTGGCAGGGACGGCCACCACGGATCTGTTCGAGATGCGTGGGCGCAGCGGCATCAGCCTGGCGGGTGATGGCTGTCGTGCACATCACCAGGGCACTACGCCGGCGTCGTCGAAGAACTGTCCGGTGGGGCCGTCGTCGGGCAGGGTCGCGAGTCTGATGGCGATCGCCGCGCCCTGTTCGGGGGTGCGCACGCCGCGGAAGCCGTTGAGGTCGGTGGCGACGTAGCCGGGGCAGCCGGTGTTGATCAGGATGTTCGTGCCGCTCAGCTCCCGGGCGTATTGGACGGTGATGGCGTTCAGGAACGTCTTCGACGGCGCGTACGCTGCGGACACCGGACCTGCCGTCTGGTCGGCGGCGGGTCCTGACTGCTTGGTGAGGGAGCCGACGCTGCTGGACATGTTCACGATCCGTGGTGCGGCGGAGCGGCGCAGCAGCGGCAGCATCGCGTTGGTGACGCGGATGACGCCGATCACGTTGGTGCCCACGACCGTGTGGATGGTGGCGGGGACGATCCGGGTAGGCTCCTGTGGCATGTCGCCGGCGATGGCGGCGTTGTTGACGAGCACGTCGAGGCGTCCGGCCTGTTCGTCGATCAGCCGTGCGGCGGCGGTCGCGCTCGCGTCGTCGGTCACGTCCAGCGGTACGTCGAACGCGTCGATGCCAGCGGCGCGCAGTTTCTCCACCGCGGCGCTTCGGCGCTGGTCGTCGCGGGCGCCGACGCCGACGCTCCAGCCGAGGGTGCCCAAGCCTGCGGCGATCTCGTAGCCGATTCCCTTGTTCGCGCCGGTGACCAGCGCGATCGTCCGTTCAGTCATAGGGACGATGCTGCCTTCGAGCCTCGGCGGGGGTCCAAGACCGATCGGGTGCGCAACGATACCGTCAGGGTATTGATCCGGGATAGCGTGGCCGGATGGAGACCCGGGAACTGCGGTATTTCGTCGCTGTCGCTGAAGAGCTGCACTTCGGGCGTGCCGCGCAGCGGCTCGGGATCGCGCAGCCACCGTTGTCACGGGCGATCCAGCGGCTCGAACGCCGGCTCGGGGCAGTGCTGTTGGATCGGTCCAGTCGCGCTGTCACGCTGACCGAGGCCGGCTCGGTGCTGTTGGTCGAGGGCCGGGCGGCTCTCGACGCGGTCGAGGCCGCCGAGCGTCGAACCCGCCGCGCCGCCCTTTCCGTGACCGGCCGCCCCGGCCTGGTCCTGGTCACGAAGGCCAGCGCGTCCAGGGAACTGCTGGCGAGACTGCTCGACGCCTACGCCGCCGAACCCGGCGCGGTCCCCGTCGACGTCATCCTGTGCGGTCCGGCCGAGCAGGAACGACTCCTGCGCGAGGGCCGGGCCGACGTGGCGCTGCTGCACCGGCCGTTCGACTCGACGGCCGGATTCCACACCGAAGAGCTCAGCACGGAGGGTCAGGTTGTGGTCCTGCCGGCCGGGCATCCGCTCACCGCCCGGGCCCATGTGCACATGGCCGACATCACCGGGCTGCCGGGCCTGCCCCTCCCACGCTGGCCCGACCCCGACGGCACCTACCCACCCGGCCCCGGCCCGCAGGTCCGCGACCATGCGCAGTTGTTGCAGCTCGTCGCGCTCGGCCGTGCCTGTGCGGTCTCACCGGAGTCGTGCCAGGCCCAACTGCACGGTGACCTGGCCGCCGTGCCCGTGCTGGACGCGCCGACAGTCACCACCGTGATCGCCTGGCCACCGCACAGCCGGTCCAGAGCCGTCGCCGACCTCATCCGGACTGCGACACGTCTTCAGTAGCTCCCACCCGCCCGGCCAGGCTCCACTCATCGTGGCCCGGCTCAGGCGGCAGATCGCGGTGGGTGCACGCGGCTGGTGCCAGTCTGCGCGACCAGGTGACATCCATCTCGACCACTCACACCTTCGCATCATTCATCTAGTGGCCGGTTGCACTCGTTCGATCTCACTTTGTCACTGTGTATGGGGAGGGGAAATCGGGTGGGGAGATCCAGAAGAGGCAGGCTGGCGACCGCGGTTGTCGGCTCCTGTGCCGCTGTGGTCGGCTCGGTGGTCATGCCTGCCGACGCCATGGCGAAGCCCATTGCCGCGCGGGCGGATTTCAACGGGGACGGTTACCAGGACCTGGTCGTCCCGGCGCCCGCGGCGACGGTGGGTGGCAAGGTCGGTGCGGGCGCGGTCGTGGTGCTGTACGGCTCCAGGACCGGGGTTTCCACCGCGCGCAAGGCCATCATCACCCAGAACACCGCCGGTGTGCCGGGTACCGCGGAGGCCGGTGACCTCTTCGGCGCGTCGACGGCGTTCGCCGACCTGGACAAGGACGGTTTCAGCGACCTGGTCGTCGGCCCACCCGACGAAGGCACGAGCGCCGCGCACTCCGGCATGGTCACCGTGCTGTGGGGCGGCAAGAACGGCCTGGCCGCCGGGAGTACGCTCCCCGTCCGGGTGGTCAAGAGCGGCCGGTACGGACTGGATGTCGCCGCGGTGCGCGCAGCGCATGTCCTGGTCGCCGGCTACGACGGGTCGATGGAGTTCAAGTACACGATCAAGCGCGACGGCTCGGTCGGCGAAACGGTAGAGCAGTGCTGTACCGGCTCGGTCGCCCTCGCCGACTACGGGGACTTCCGGCGCTCCAAAGTCACCGATCGGATCGCGACCTCGCTCCGTGCGGGGGGCTACAGCGCTGGCCTGGTGTACGTCAACCCCGTACGACACGACCCGCTGCCCGTCGACGGCACGACCACCGCTACCGGACACGTCAACGGCGACGGCTATCACGACCTCGTCATCGGCGACCCCGACGAACCGGTCAACGGCACCAACGGCCACCTGGGTGGCGAGATAACCCTCTGGTACGGCGGCCCGGACGGTCTCGCTGCGGCGCCGGTGCACATCAGCCAGGACACGGCCGGCGTCTCCGGCACATCGACGAAGCAGAACAGGTTCGGCGAGGCCGTCGCCGTCGCCGACCTGAACAGCGACGGTCGCGGCGAGATCATCGTCGGTGTGCCCGGACAGCAGCGCAACGGCCAGGCGAGTGCCGGAGCCGTCGTCGTCATCCCCGGCCAGAGGACCGGCACGCTGGGCGCCGGCTCGTACGAGATCTCCCAGGAGTCCGGGTCGGTGCCGGGTGTCGGAGAGGGGCGACGGGTTCGGTCTCACGCTCGCGGTCGGCGACGTCAACACGGACGGTCACCCTGACCTGATCATCGGCGCGGAGGGCGAGGACAACTATCGCGGCGCGGTCTGGGTCCTGCCATGCACCGCCACCCGCCCCCTTGGGACGGGCAGCGTGAAATTGACCGCCGGGACCCTCGGAGTCGTCGGAAGTACCCCGTGGGTCGGCGGATTTCCGCCGTCGTGAGCTCTGGACATGCCCCGCCCCTTCACCGGGCGGGGCATGGAGTGCTCTGACTCGGCGGCGAACAGCAGGGGCGGACGACCGACGACCACCTCTGCCCCGGTGGGAATCCCCGGATCTATGACGGGAACCGCCGCCTCCGAAACCGCAGGAATCCCCATTGGTTGTGTGCGTGACTGCGGGAGCCGTTCCGAGTGACCACGGGAGTCACCATCTGACCGAGCCTGCGATGTCAGTGTGTTTTGACGTCACTTGGGGCTTGCGGTGGGACTGTGAGGTGTGCTTCTCCCGCTGGGGGCCTCACGGGTGACTCGCCGTCGAAGGCTGAGTTGCACGCAGCGATCCGCCGGGATCACCAGCTGGGCATGTCGCTTCGGGCGCTTCGGCGCACGCGAAAATGATGTGGAGAACCGTCCGGCGGGCTCTGGACGGGCAGTGGCCGGAGCCCCGGAAGAAGCAGCGGCCCAAGGAGTCCAGACTCGATCCCCACAAGCCGTTGATCGACGCGCGGAGGGCGGCTCCCTCTGGATAGTGAGCGAACTGGTCGCGGCACGCCCGCTCGCGGCGCTCCTCGCGGAGAAACCCCTGAACCCCTACCGGGCAGCGGAACTGCGCGCTGACCTGGAAGCTCCACCCAAGCAGAGGCACACTGCCCAGCGCATCTTCGACCGCCTGGTCGAAGGCCATGAGGCCGACGACATCTAGTTTCATGGGTTCGGGCGCGATCCCGTGGTGTCGGTGCTGTGGTCGAAGGCCCCGTCGGTGAGTACGGGGACGATCGCGCTGGCGTCGAGTTCGGTTGCGATGGCCACGTCGCCAGCGAACCCGCTCCGGGCCAGCTCAATGCCGGAGGAACAGGCGGCTACGGCACTCATGACATCGGCGGTCTGGGTGAAGCAAGTCCGTGCGGCAGCCGCCTCGCAGGACAGTGGGCCAACGCCTTGCGACTCCAGTTCGGCAATGATTGCCCCAGCACCCAGCAAGTCCTCCAGCGCAGGCCGCAGGCTTCCGTCCGGCCACCGCTCACCAGCAGCGATCACCAGGACGGGACGTTCCGCAGTCCCGTAGCCGTGCCGGGTCAGCCATCGCCCGACAGCGCTGGCGTTTCGCAGACAGCCTGCTACCACCGTCGAATCGCCTGCCGCCGCGGTGATGGCGGATCCGTTGGGTGAGGGCAGCACGAGTCGGGGGGTGAACGGGGCTTGCCGGAGTGCTGCCGGTGACAGCGACCATGGTGAGGTTGAGGTGGCGGCTCGACGCCCCACGGCCAGTGCCGCCGACTTGTTCTGAGCGAAGGCGGACGCCGTCTCGTCGCGCCAGGCATAGGGAAAGACCTGGGTTCCTGCTTCGACGGCGACGGTCACCGATGTCGTGAACGACAGCACGTCGACTACCACCAGGCAGGCGGCGCCCGACGCCAACTGCTGGGCGCCCGTGGGCCCCCATTCGAACCGGACGCCGTGCTCTTGCTGCAGGAACCAGTTGCTCATGGTGGTCAAGTCTGACACCGATCGGAGCAACGGCGAGGGCGATCTGGTGTTCACGGGCCGGGCAGGCGCCCGGTATCGACGTGGTCGGCGAGATAGATCAGAGCGGCCTGGGGGCCCATGCCGAAGACGGCGGCGACGAGCTTGGGGTCCATGGTGTTCACCAGGTCGGCCAGGCGAGTACTGCGGATCATCTGAGGCGGATGTCCGCAGTCGTCAAGGACATGGGAGAGGTTGGCAGTTGAGGCCGGGCTTCGCTCGGTCTTTGTTGTCCCCGGCCGATCTCCCCTGCGGGTATCCCGCCCCAGGCTCCTTCTGCGCCACACGGCATGGTTTGGGAGACCGGCGACATCGACGAGCAGATGCGCCGGTCAAGGTCCTGATCGCCGAAGTCGTGCCAGTAGTTGTGAGACGCTGGGCCCGTGGCCCCCCGAGCCGGTGGGTCAGGACACCAGGGGAGCGGCGTCCACTTCGGTCAGCTTGACCGTATACAGCCCGCTGCGCTCGCTCTTCACGTCCGTCACCTTGAGCTGCGTGCCCGGTGTGAGGATGTACTCCTCCTCCCCGGTGAAGGCGGAGAAGCACCTGATCCCGACTGCCTTGGCGGGCGTCACCTCGAAGAGCGTCCGCTTGCCGCGGCTGCCGAGGAAGGAGCGGGCCACGTTGAGCTCGGAGGTGCAGGAGGAGACGCCCCACCAGGTGACCGTCCGGCCCACCGGGTACTGCGCCCGAAGGTCCAGCGACACACCGCGCCACAGCGGCTGCGTGTGCGTGGGCAGCCCTGAGACCGCCGAGAACAGCAGCCGCAGGTACGGCAGGTAGGGCGTGACCCTGGTGCGGTCCGGGGAGCGGAGGACGGCGTTGATCTCGCGGTAGAAGGCGGACTCGCAGGTGTAGAGGTGGAGTGCGGCGATCGCGTCGGCGGACAGGCTGGTGGACATCTCGTCTGCCCGCTGCTTGCCGAACTTGTGTGACCGGTCGATGTGTCCGGCGAGCCCGGAGAGCGTTTCGGCGACTGGTGCGACGGCGTCCTGGAAAACCATGAGCGGGGTATCGAACACGCCGGTGATCGCGGGGAGAACCAGGCCCTCGTCCTTGACGCTGGTGAGCCGCTCCAAATACAGCTGGTGCAGGTTCATGGTCGACTCGATGAAGGCGCCCATGCGTGCCGCGACTACCCCGTCCGCACCGGTCGCCCGCTCGTTCCACCCCTTGCTCGGCAGCCAGTCGATCGCGTCGGCACCCAGCGAGATGAGAGCGTCGTTCACCATGGCGAAGTGGTCGCCCTCGCAGAAGATGTCGCCCTGCGCCGCCGGGTTCGCGTGGTCGATGTGCCGGACCTCGACGTCCGGGTACTTCTCCTGGAGTCGCAGGACGACCCTTTTCAGGCTCCGGGCGTGCGCCCCCCACCAGGCGAACACGATCCCGCGGTCCTCCTCGTCGGCGTCCTGCTTGGCCTTGAGGATCTCCTCGACGATCCGTTCGGCGACGGGCCGCCAGAACGCTGTGTGCTGGTCGGTACCCATCGCTCCGTCGCCGCTGGCAGTGAGAGAGGCGTTCAACAGCAGCACGCCCTGCGTGAGCATCGCCTGGAACCACCCCGGCGGCTGGACGGTGTCCTGCTCCTTCAACAGCGCGCGAACGTCGGCGATGGGCGTCTTCTTGGCGATGCCGTACTTCCACATCGCCGCTGCTTTGATGAGGCAGCGGATGCTGACGACCCTGCCGAACTGGCTGTCCTTCCAGTCGCTGAAGGTGTTGTCGAACATGGCTATGCCGGTCGCGCTCTCCGGCCGCGGGTAGGGGTTCTGGCCGAAGGCGACGACCTTCCACTTGTGCGGGGGGTTGGGCTTGAGAGCCTGGAAGGTCAGTTCACGAACCGGGACGACCTCAGGGCTGCGGCCCTTGCCGATAAACCGGGCTGCGTCCGGTAGCGCCTCGATGACCGGCTTCAGGAGCGGAAGCCAGGGCTCACCGCCGCCGTCGAAGAGTTCGGTGAGAGCCAGGGGATCGTTCGCGTCGGGCTGGGTCGGGGCGGCGCCGTTGATCGCGTCAGTCATGGGGGAGGAACTCTCGGTCGTCGTGGTCGAGGGATGGACGTGGTCGGCGGGTTGGCCGGCAGGGACGGGCTCGACGGCCTTCGGCGGGACTATGCGTACCCGCTCCTCGACGGGGGCGTTCTCGATGCCGTTCAGCTGCGTGATGATCGTGGTCCGCAACTCGTCGTCATCCTCGAACCAGTGGTCGTGGAAGAGCGTGTAGCCGGTCCACATGAGGTTGGCGCACACCCTGGCCGGGACCCGGCCGGTCTGCGCACCCATCCCGACCAGCGCCACGGAGCGGATGCTGCCCGGCGCCTGCCGGTTCTGCCGGTGAACGGCCTGGAACGCGGCGGCACATGCCAGCGCGACGTTCAGTGTCGCGCTCACGTTCTGCGAGGACTGCACCATGGTCGGCGTCGATATCAGGTACCTGGGGGTGGTTGCCCCCGAGGAGACGCAGACCGCGCTGCCCACCGGGAGGGCTCCGGCGAACCGATCGCGGATCGCGCGCTGCACACGCAGCTGGATGCCGGATCCGAGATGACGCTTGATGGCGGCGTCGACCCCTCCGTCCATCCGGCCCCGGGAGTTCGTCGGGGTGACCCAGGCATCGACGTCCTCGCCGAGGATCGAGCCCCTGCGTATCTCGATGCCGGGGGTGTCCGCGAACGCCGCCCGCCACGCCTCCACCACGCGCTCGTTCACGTCTGTCAGCACCACCCTCAGCGTGGGCTGAACACTGCTCTCGGTCATCGTCCACTCCTGTCGGGAAACGGCCCTTGCACCACCCCGAACATAACCGTCACCACTGACAACGGCGTTCCGGCGAGGGGCTGCTGACCAGCCCTCATCGCTGCGGAAAAGGGCACCCCGCCGATCGGCCGGAGGCCACCGTCGGAGGACTGATTCTGGAGGTCCGCGCGTAATCCCCTTGCTCAATGGTCAAGAATCGTTGACCATTGCTCGCATGCCTACCGATGATCTTCCCGAGGCGTTCCACGTCACCACGGACGAGCAGTTGCGCGCCGTTTCCAATCTGACGCGTCACCGGATCATGGCCGTGCTCCGCTTCGAGCCCGCGACGATCACGCAGATCGCCGAGCGGGTGGGCCTTGCGAAGGGGAGTTCCAGCTACCACGTACGGCTGCTGGAGCGGGCCGGCCTGGTGACGGTGGTACGGACGCGGAAGGTCCGGGGGGTCACCGAGCGGTACTACGCGATGGCCGCGCGGGCGATCGTGCTGCCGGATCCGGGCGAGGGAGGTCCGGATGTGCTGATGCGGCATGCAGTGGCGGACCTGGAGGCGTCGCCGGTGGATGGCGAGCGGCACGTGCGGATGGCGCATCTGCGGCTCACCGAGGAGCAGTTCGCGGAGCTGGGGGCGCGGCTGCAGGCACTGGCGGACGAGTACCGGGAGCTGTCCGATCCGTCGCTGCCGGACGCGTCACTCGTCTTCGCACTGTTCCACCCGGCATCGCGCGAGCAGGCCGAAGGGGACGCCAAGTGAGCTCAGACGTTCGCAAAATGCCGACCGGGTTCGGACGGCTGTGGACTGCGCAGACGGTGTCCTCGCTCGGTGACGGGGTGTCGCATGCCGCGCTGCCGCTGCTCGCGTTGACGTTGACGCAGGATCCGATGGCGCTCGCCGTCGTCACGGCCGCCGGAACGCTGCCGTGGCTGCTCTTCGGGGTGCTCGGCGGTGCGCTGGTGGACCGCTGGGACCGTCGGCGCACGATGTGGGTCACGGACGCGGCGCGTGCGGTGCTGCTCGCAATACCGTCGGCAGCGGCAGCGCTCGACGTGCTGAGCATTCCCCTGCTCGCAGCCGTCGCCTTCCTGCTCGGCCTCGGCGGACTCTTCTTCGACACGGCCGCCACGGCCTATCTGCCGGATCTGCTCGGCCGCGACCCCGCACTCCTCGAGCGCGCCAACTCCCGCCTGCGCGGCACCCAGACCGCCGCGTCCGGCTTCGCCGGGCCGCCCGCGGGCAGTGCGCTGCTCGCGCTCGGGAGGGCGCTTCCGCTGCTCGCCGACGCGGTCTCGTTCGCGCTCTCCGCACTGCTCGTACGGTCGCTGCCCGCCGCACCCCGGCCCGTACCGCAGGCCCGTGAGTCGCTGCTGCGGCAGGCGCGGGCCGGCGCCTCGCACGTATTCCGGGATCAGTTGCTGCTCGGGCTCGCGCTGCGTCCGGCGGTCGGGAACATCGCCTTCCTCGCCGTGGAGACCGTACTGGCCCTCTTCGCTCACGATCGCCTCGGCATCGACACCTTCGGCTTCGGCCTGCTCCTCACGGCGGAGGCCACCGGCGGTCTGCTCGGCGCGGGCATCGCCTCCTTCCTCGGCCGACGACTCGGCACCGGCACCGCGCTCACCTGCACGGCCGCAGTCGAGGGACTCGCCATCCTGGGCCTCGCCGCCGCCCCGAACCCCTACGTCGCCGGCCTCGCGCTCGCCGTCTGCGGTGCGGGCATGGGCGCCACGATGGTGCTCGGCCCCTCCCTCCGACAGGCGATCGTCCCCGCCCACCTGATGGGCCGGGTCGCCTCCACCTCCCGCATGCTCGCCATGTGCGCCGCCCCGTTCGGCGCCTTCCTCGGCGGCTGGCTGGCCACCACCTACGACGTACGCACCCCGCTCTACACCGCCGCCGGCCTCCTCCTCACCATGACCGCCGTCACCGCGACCATGACCAGCAACCGCCGGGTCGAAGCGGCGCTGCGTGCCGCCGCCCCGGCGGGCGGTCCAGAGCACCCGGCATCCAAGGAACCCGCGCAGGAGAGTGCACCCAACCTGTTGTGACGCCTGCCGCGAAGGCGTCACAACAAGTCGGGTGCCAGGGCCTCGCGGGGCGTGACGAGTGGCAGGTCGGTCGGGTGTTCGATCCGGAGGTGCTTGGCTACGTTCTGCGTGAGGTCGTGGAGGTGCCGACCGGTGATTTTCAGGACTTGCGGCAGTGGCGGCGCCAGGTCGTCAACATGGCCGCGGGCCTGGTGGAGGAGTATCAGCGGCCTGTGCTGGTTCCGATGACACTGGCGAACCCGGCGTATCTGGATGAGATCTTCGGCGCCCTGAAGGACGCGGGCATTCTGGTTCACCACTTCTTCCTGAAGGTCCCTGAGGACGTACTGGCCCGGCGGATTGGCGGGCGGAGCTTCACTCCTGATGATCCTGCGAAGGACGAGCAGGTCCGTGCCTGGTGCAAGTCCAAGATCGCGTCGTGTGTGGCCGCAGTCGATGACCTGCCGCAGGAAACCGCGCTGTTGGACGGCCAGTTGACGCCGCAGGAGCTGGCTGATGCTGTGCTCGCGCGAGTGGGCGCGGAATCGCGCCCGTGAGGGGGAAGAACTGCGCAGGACCCGGAGACCGTCAGATCGCCAGGCCCTGGTGCCTCAGCGAGGACCGGTGGCGACGAGCAAACGACACTGCGGTCGTCGTCCGGGTATCGCGCCCCATCTCCACCTGTCCACAGCGCCTCCGTGGATGACCACACCTCCACGGCGCCCACTCATTCGGGCCTCAGCCCCTCTGTCGGCGCCGAGAACAGACGCCGCGCGTTCTCGTCCAGTTCGGCAAAACCTTCGACGAGTTGGGCCGCGACACGCCAGGCGGCGGGAGTGTCGCCTGGTGCGAACTCCCAGAGGTGGAAGGCCTTTCCCGTGAATGTGTCGCTGACGGGCGCGCCGTTGCCGCATTGGCGGAGGAAGAAGGCGAGCCGACTGTGGGCGCGCCAACGGCCGGAGGGGAGCCGCTCCGGTGTGGACAGCTGTTCCAAAGTGTGAGATTCGTCGAAGAACCCTGCACGTGCCGCGAGGAAGTCACGCAGGCCCTGCTCGCCCTTCCAGATCAGCCCGTCCATGAAGCCTGTACGGAAGTCGCTGGTGAGGACCTCCGCGAGCATTCGCTCTGCGGATACGTGGGCCTGCAACAGCGCAAAGTACCGCTCGATCGTGTTCCAGGCGAGCGGCGCGACGCGCCAGGCGGTCGAATCGGCAGACATGACACCTCCGGAGCCCGACAGCGGCCCGGACGGCCGGGCACGAGGGTGCGCACGCTGCTGTCCCGGCCGCGCGGGCAGAAGAGCGCCCACTTCTGCCATGGTGGATCAGAAGCACGGCCGCCGCGATCCGGGCTGGCGCGCGCGGCCCCCACCCGCGGTGGCGGACCCTCGCCACCGCACGGCGCGAGCACCCGAGCGACTCGGCCTCCTCTGCCATCGGTGGTGAGGGTCCGCCCGTGCGCCGGGCCATGTATCAAGATCACTGTTGCATAGCGAACCGTGGGGGCTCTGCCGCACAGCGTCGCATGCACGGCCAACCCGGGACACCCACAGTTGCCGACATACCCCCGCGAGGTTGGCGCGGATCCTTGTCACGTGGTCCGGTCCGTAGCCACGTGACCGGGACTCTTGCGGTGTTGAAGCGAAGTCCGGCTCCCAAGCGTGCGCCCGGAGATTTTCGATCAACGCATTCTGTTCACCTCCGCGGCGCCAGCTTCTGGGTGAGGCGTTGCGGGGGTGTCGTGGACAGGCTTACCTTCGTGGGCACCATCATCGAGACCGGCACCGACTCCCACCACCTCGCACACGCCAAGAACAACAGGGCAACGCTGACCGACCAGCGCAACCGCGCCTACCCCAGAGGGAAGGATGCCCGCTGCCGCCACCGTGTCCCGTCGTGGACCAGCAAGTCGACCGACGAGACCTGCGCGACGACGGGGAGACCGGTGAGCAGGTCGGCCTCGGCCCTCTCCACGACAGCCTCGCTCTGGCCCTGGGCGACGGTCAGATGCGGGACAACATCGTCGAACTGCCCACCGAACGGCGGGTTTTCCGGCCACCGCTCCACGATCGCCTCGGTGAGACGCCTGAAGCCAGTGTTCGATTCGGGGGCGAGATACAGCACTCCAGGGAACCGGCCGCAGTGGTCGAACCGGGCCTCGAAGGACTGGTGCCGGCCGAGTACCTCGCCGATCGCGGTGCAGACACCCGCGTCAATGCGGCTCGCGTCGAGAAACGGGAAGAGCACGGTGACATGCGCAGGAACACCGGCAGGGGCCGAGGGGTCAAGCCGGTCACGCCACGCTCGCACCAAATGCTCCGCCTCCGGAACTCTCACGATCAGCCCAGACTGCCCAGCCTGGAATCCCTGCACGTCGTCATCCGCCATCGCATCTGTCTATCAGCGGGCCCCGACCGGCGGCGACCCGATAATCACCGCCGTGCCAAGCAGGACGGAGCACCACCCCAGCACGCACACAGGTGGGGCCAAATCACAGTGACAGATCATGCCCGCGAGATCACCAAGTGGGGCCGAATCCCGCTGTCGAACGGGGCCAGCTCACATTGTCGAAGCCCCTGTGGCCCAGCTCACTAAGAACTCCTAACGGAATGACTCTGTGGGCTCGGCTCCCCGGCGCGGGGTTGTGTCGGGCAGCATGGGGCCATGGACTTCGATCAGCCTCTGCCTCGCGAGCTGAAGGTCATTGATTCGGCCTCGCTGTTCAGGCTGGAGGAGCGGGCATGGGACCTCGGTTTGAGCCAGCGGTTGGAACCATCGTGGGTGCGAGCCAATGCGGCGCCTGATGGCACCCACTACCTGTGGCCGGCCCTGTGGCACAGCCTGTCCCACCGCCCGGACGTGCCACGCCAGCTGCGGTGCGAGCTGTTGATCACTCTGCGTGCGGGAGACCGCGTAATGAGCCTGCTGGACGTGCTTCCCGACGACTTCACCCCGCTGCCGAGGGTGACCTCACGCGAGGAAGGCATGCAGATCAGCCGGCTCCTTGACCGTGCTCCTTCGGTCAGGGAATGGCTACTGCGGGAGGGCGAGGGCTCGGACATGCTGTGACAGACGTCGCCAGCAGATGAGCGCGCACCCCAGGATGAGGAGCGCTTCGTGGATGTCGTCGCGGATCTCCCAGCGGATCCGCAGGCGGCGGAACCAGTGCAGATGGGCGAAGGAGCGCTCGACAACCCAGCGTTGGTTTCCGAGTCCGGAGCCGTGTTCGGTGCCGCGTCGCGCGATCAGTGGCTTCACGCCGAGCGCGCGGACCAGGCGGCGGTACTTGTCGTGGTCGTAGCCGCGGTCACCGAGTACCACGTCGGGGCGGCGCCGGGGTCGGCCGCGCTTGCCCCGCACGGGCGGCACTGCCTGGAGCAGTGGGATGAGCTGGGTGACGTCGTTGCGGTTGCCACCGGTCAGGGTGACAGCGAGCGGGATGCCGGTGGCGTCGGTGATCAGGTGGTGCTTGCTGCCCGTCCTGCCCCGGTCGACAGGGCTTCGTCCCGTCTTGGAGCCCCTTTTAACGCGCGGATGTGGGAGCCGTCGACCGCCGCCCTTGAGAAGTCCAGGGCGTCCTTGCTGCGGAGCTTGGCCAAGAGCTGTTCGTGAAGGCGGGGCCACACGCCGGCCTCGGTCCACTCGGCCAGGCGCCGCCAGCACGTCATGCCCGACCCGAAGCCGAGCTGCTGCGGCAGGTGTTCCCAGGCGATCCCGGTATGCAGCACGAACAGGATGCCCTGGAACACCAGCCGGTCCGGATGCCGCTTCCGCCCCGGATGCCGGGCCCGACGCTCAACCTTGGGCAGCAGCGGCTCGATCACCGCCCACAACTCGTCCTCGACTTCCCACGGCTTCGGCCGAGCCACCCCGCACCCCCGATCAACGCTCTCGAAGTGATCCAACCACCTCGAAGATCATTTCGTTAGGAGTTCTAAGTAGGTTCTGCGATGCGTCACTCCTCCTGCCACCGGGGCCGCTAATCTTCCGACACGTCGGTCGCCGGGTGGGCCCTGATCGAGCCGTTGCTGCCGGTGGACCTGCCGGACGAAGACCGGAGGGCACCCGGAGAAGTGGCCGCGGCGGGACATCGTCGACGCGATCCGCTTCATCGTCGACAACGGTGCCAAATGGAGGGCTCTACCTGCAGAGTTCCCTCCCTGGCAGACCATTTACAGGTTCTTCTGGCGATAGAGCCGGGCGGGAGTGGTCACCTTCATACGCGACCAGCTCCGCCGGCAGATCCGCACCGACAAGGGCCGCTGCCCGCTCCCGGTGACGCTGATCGTCGACCTCCAGTCCGTGAAGGCGGGCTCCACCGTCGGCAAGGACAGCCGTGGCTACGACGCGGGCAGAAGATCAACGGCCGCAAGAGACACATCGTGCTCGACGCTCTCTGCCTGACCGTGATGATCACGGTGACGCCTGATGCCCGGGACGAGATCATGGTCAGGGGAGCTGCTCTGGCGACTGAGGCTCACACACCCGCAGATCACCCAGATCTGGGCGGACTCCGCTGCCTCCCGTGACCTGCTGACCGCCTGGACCGCGGGCCACCTGTAGTTGACCCTGCAGGCCGTCCTTCGGCCCAAGGACACCAAGGGGGTCGTCGTGCTGCCCGGCGCTGGAACGTCGAACGGTCGAATGGCTGGATCATGAACGCCCGCCGCAACTGCCGGGACTACGAACGACTGCCCAGCACGCCGAAGCCCATCTGAACTGAGCCTTCATCACGCTCATGACCCGGCGCCGGGCCCGGAAAGGCCCGCGCACCGACAGCTGGACGAAGAAGACCGGCCCGTCGGCTGACTACTCCTCAGTCGACAACATGAGCAGCAGGCTACGCGGTCTCCAGAGCCTTGATCACGTTGTCCGGTTTCTTTGGCATGGCCGCGATCAATACCTCCCCGGCGGACGATTTCGCATTCCACGATGCGGGATCCCGGGTTGACCACCACCGCCTCACGCGGTGAGGGCAAGCGCACCCCGGCCTGACACAGATCGGCTGGCAGAACGGCTTCCTGCTTATCACAGGAAGGCTTCCAGCGACAGGACCAGCACCGATCAGCAGACGTCCCGCCCTCCAGCGAGAGCCCTGAGCAGACCACTGACCTGCAGCGGCGAGCCAGGTTGGGGAGCCACGATGGGATCCGGCAAATTCCCAGGGAATGGGGAGGATGGGCAGTGCGGCGCGGGGTCCGTTGGCGGGGGAGCGGTGGGCGTATCTGGTGTCTCCGCATCACGGGCCGGTCAGCGAGGTCGAGGTGATGAAAATCGGCACGCAGCGTCCGCTTCGGGTGAAAGTCCAGTTCATCGCCGAGGAGGCGGAGGGCCGGCTGGAGCCGACTTCGCTGTGACCACCCCATTCGTGACGGCTCTGCTCCACGGCACCGGCGGCACCTGGTTCATCCTGCTCGCCGACGAGCAGGGCACGGTGCTCGACATCGCAACGGTCACGCGGCTGACCGAGTCCGGCTTGGTGTTCGTGCCGCAGGCCGTCGACCACAATGACAGTCGCGAGGAGGGAGCCGAGGACGGCGCGTGACGCCCTGCCGCGGGATCCATAGATCACGGAGGACACCCCATGGCCATGCTGGATGGACGCCCCGTACTGACTCGGAGGGAGCTTGCCGACACGTACGAGCTCAGCATCACCCACCTGGAGCGGCTGTACCGGGAGCGTGAGGTCAACGGCCATCCAGAGGCCGCGGGCACGATCAACCGCGAGCGCTGGTCTGGTACGCCGCCGTCTGGCACCAGTGGTACGAGCGTCACACCGATGTGGCCGGGCTGGAGAGCCGCACGGACCTGCAAAACCGTACGGGTCTGGGCCTGAGCACCCTCCAACTGCTATGGCGTAACAGGAAGTCCAACCGGCACCCCGAGCCGGAGAAGACCATCGGTAACACCATGTACTGGAACCCGAAGACCTGGGACACCTGGTACGAGGGCTACAAAGCCAATCAGCAGTGGCGCACGAACGTCGACCTCAGCGGGAATGCCGAGGACCTGATCTCGCTGTCCGAGGCCGCCCGGGTGCTGGGCATGGAGCCGACCAGCATCACGAAGTACCCGGTGAGGCCGCCGAAGCACTGGCCGGCGCCAGCCGAGGAAACGACGACCGGCAAGGGCATCGTCAAGCGTAAGTACCGGCGCGGCGACATCTGGACGTACGCCGAGCGCCGCGAGCGTGGAGGCGGCCGCCCGGCCGGAACGACCAAGACCACGGATCGCCGCTACCCCTACGACGGCGATCCCCGCCTGCACCAGGCCCGCACCGCACTCAGGGCAAACCCCGGAACTCCTGCAGCCCAACTCGCCGGCCAGTTGGCACATGAGCACGGCGGCACCGCAGGCACCTGGTCCCACATCGTCCGCAGCGCACGACAGCACCCCGAGGACTGACCCGCGGCGATCAACGAGGGGGTGCTTACGCCGTGAACACCCCTCTGCTCGCGGCTCCTTGTCACCAGCGACCCTGGCCGCAGCCAAAGAAAGCCGCTCCCGGCAGCCAGGGTGCGCGGACAGTGGGGATAGCGGACGGGCAGGCCCCGGCTGCGCCGACGAATGATCCGCAAGAGGTGGCGCGCCGGGCGGTCGACTCCATGGAGCTGGTGGGCCCGGATATTGCCAGGGGGCAGTGATTCGTCGGGATGCCGATGTGGATGTGGGTGGAGCAGGGCCCGACGACGTACGGCGGCCGCCTCGGCGACGGCGGGCGGCGTGACGGTCACGGCGACGGCGGCCCGGGCCTTCCGAGCTCACCTTGCCTGCTGCCGAGTTGAGCACGTCTATCTGTTGTGTCGCTGATCCTGTGGTGCTGGGCGGTTGATCGGATGCCTTCCACGCCTGGACTGATGCTGGAGCAGGCAGCGGACCGAGGACGAAGCCTGGGCTACTGCGGCGGGGGCCTCCCCATACGAGACCGCGACCACGGGCCGGGCACATCGTCCTGTCGGCGGGAATCACGCGCAGTTGGGGCAATCGACGACGTGGGCCGCGTGCAGGGACTTGATCAGCGCAAAGTCGACGTCGACCGCATGACTGGAGTACGAGGCGAGGGCACCGAGCCCCACCTGGTCCCCATGCTTGAGGACCAGTCCTGGAGCCTCCGCCGGGGCCGATCCAGGTCATCACTGGTGTTGACCGCACTGATCACGCACCACGGCACAACCTTCGAGCGTCCCAGCCCCCGCTCGGTCAGACCCGTGGAGTCGATCCGGACCCCCATGACCCAGCGACGGAACGCGATCCAGACACCGCTTCGGCGAATTGGTCGGGTCCGGTGGGGCACTGGTGCCGTACCTCTTGGTGGTCTCCACGGCGGCGAGCCGTTGCTCGAGCCACGGCCCTTCGGCGATTTCCCGCCAGGACGTGGCGTTGATCCACAGGACCAACGCCACGGGCATGGATCACTACTCGCTGCCCGGTGGCAAGTGTGGAGCAGGCTGAGCCTCTGCCTGAGGCCTTGCGGCGAGAGCCCGACGAGGGGCTGGGACTGGATTCTGGAATCGGACGAGCAGGTTCGGTGCCACATATGGGCGTCGCTGTTCGTGTGGGCGGGCCGGGGCGTCCGGCCGTCGAGCGGCTGGTGGTTGAGACATACGAGGGGTGTGTGGGGCGAGACATTTGAGCGGCACGGCAACGGTACGGGAGCGCGGACAGAGCAGAAGCGGTCTGGTCCTCCGGTGAGGCAGGGCCGCCTGGGAGATGAGTGTGCTGACGCCCCGCCCGACGGCTCGATCACGGGAGGGCTGTGAGGTCACGCGCCGCGTACTGTCCTGCGGCCCACGCTCATGTAGGTGAAGCCGAGCGAGCCCATCCGCTGCGGTTCGAGCAGATTGCGTCCGTCGAAGATCAGCGGACGGGCCATCGCAGCCGCGGCCTGGTCCCAAGCGACGTCCCGCAGGTCTGGCCAGTCCGTCACGATGACCACCGCGTCCGCGCCGGTCATTGCTTCCAGGGGCTTGGCGTAGCGCGTGGTCGACGACCATGGAGCGGTATCGAGCGGGCGGGCGAGCGGATCCCAGCAGCGGACCGCAGCACCCTCGGCCAGGAGCCGGGAGGCGAGGATCGTGCTCGGGGCCTCGCGTACGTCATCCGTTCCCGGCTTGAAGGTGATGCCCAAGAGAGCGATGGTCCGGTCACGGAGGATGCCGTCCAGCTCATCCTTCAACCGCTGGACCGCCCGCCGCGGCTGGAGGTCGTTCACCTCGATCACGGAGCTGAGCATCTGGAACGAGTATCCAGAGTTGCTGGCCATGGCCCGCAGCACCCGGGAGTCCTTGGGAAAGCAGCTGCCGCCCCACCCCACACCGGCCTTCATGTAATGCGGTCCGAGCCGATGATCGAGGCCCACCGCACGAACGACGTGCTCAACGTCGGCGCCCGTCGCCTCGCAGACCGTCGCGATCTCATTGGTGAAGCTGATCTTCGTAGCCAGGAGGGCGTTGGCGGCCAGCTTCACCATTTCCGCTGACGGAACGTCCATCTCTACGACCGGTCCGTCCACGCCCTCATGGAGCTGAGCGACCAGCTTCGCGGTCTGAGGATCATCGGCACCAATCACCACGCGATCCGGCTGCAGGAAGTCGCGTACCGCCTGTCCCTCGGCGGTGAACTCGGGGTTCGAGGCATACCCGACGTGCTGGAGTCCCGCCTGGTCCATCGCAGCTCTGACCCGTGCACCGGTGCCCACGGGAACCGTGCTCTTGACCACCACGGCAGCCAGATGGAGGGCCTCGCCCAACGTGTCGACCACCTGCCAGATTCTGGACAGGTCAGCGTCCCCGGACAGTGTCGAAGGTGTGTCTACGCACACGTACACGACGTCCGCATCCCGGACAGCTTTCTCGGCGTCGAGGGTGAATGCCAGACGGTCGGCACTCTCCGCGATCAACTCGCCCAACCCATCCTCATGGATCGGGACACCGCCGTTCTGGAGAATGTCGATGCGCTCCTTTTGGATGTCACGAACGACGACGTCATGCCCCAGCTTCGCGAAGCAGGCGCCGGCCACGAGGCCAATGTAGCCCGCACCGAAAACAGCGATTCGGCGTTTCTCCAGCACTGGTTGATTCACCCTTCTGGCGTTGAGACCCCTTGCCCCTCAGTCGCATCCGACCATAGAGGACATCGGTGGTACCCCCACGTCAGGCGATCCCTCAGTGTTGGGAGCGGACGCCCCTTCGGGGATCCGCCAGCCGCGGCCCGCGGGCCGCGGCTGCTTCTGCCGGTGGTCGCTTCGCGACCACCGGTGCCGTGTCGGCTCGTTCCTCGCCGACGCTGAAGCCAGGTCCGGGTGCTGCGCGCCAAGGGCTGGCGCCTCGCGCGGCAGGTCTCACCGCAGTCAGATCATGTGGCGACGACTGGGAGGGCGTGGCGTCGACGCCGAAAGTGACGGTCACTGTCACCGCCACTCCGAGCCCGGCTGGAAGCCAGGTCGGGGAGAGCGTCGAAAGCGCCTCGGAGCGAGCACGGCAGACCGGGCTGAGCGTTGCGGTCCACGACGCCAGCGCCCGGAACGAGACTCCGGGCGGGGCTGGACGGTGTGCTTCGAGAAGGCAACCTTGAGCAAGGTCGACTTCGCTGCCATGCCAGACGGGGCACCGTGCCCGAAGAAGGATGGGCAACGCATTCCCTGGCCCAAGACGCCGAACGTGAAGGACACCACGTACGCCAAGGCAGTGGAGAAGCTGGGGGATGTCGTCGATGAGGTTGTCATCGAGGCCGCCTACGCGGACGAAGCGGCCTACGACACGAACAACGAAGCTGGTGAATACGCGAATTGGAAGGTGTGCTTCCAGAGCGTCAAGGCTGGACTGCCCTGCAGCATGAACCAGATGTCACCCTTCACGCCGTGGAGAACGGTGAGGCGTGTCCGTCGTCGAAGGGGCTTTACAAGGACCCCACGAACGATCCGGACGACGTCGACCCCGCGACGGGCGGTCCGAAGACGACGGCAGCAGTGGGGACAGTGGTAGCAGAGAGGAGGACTACTACCCGGGTGAGAAGGGTGGATGTCCATCTGCCGGTTGCTGCAACCCGTGTCCGCCCGGGGGCTGCCGTTAGGGCGCACGGGCCCGCACCAGCATCTGGGGCGTGAACGCCTACGGCGCCCCCGTCTGCCACCTGCGCCGAAGTGGAGCAGACGGCATGTTCGACACGTACGCTCAGCTTTGCTGCAGTGGGGCGCCCGCGACGCCAGTCCGGGAAGGGTGATCACGGCACGGAGCGAGTAATACGATGATCTAGAGCCCGTCTCCTTGCTGGAGATGCTGCTCAGCCGACCCAAAAGTCTGAGGCCCCGCGGAGCCTGCTCGGCTACCGTCAACGGGTGTCCTGGCCATCTGTGATCATCCTTGTCCCCGCGGAGCGACGTCCGTTGCCTGAGGGGCGAATCCGCGCATTCGACCTCGTGCCGGATCCTGTGACGGGGGACGACAGACTGCACCGGCACGGGTACTCGTACTACATCGACCTCTCGGGCGGGATCCTGGCGACTACGAGCGTGATGAGCTTGACCAGGTGACGACCCGGTGTCGGCGGTCACGTATTTCCCCGGGGCCAACGTCACGTAATTCCCAGGTGCTGGACGCCGGTTCCGTGGCTCCGGGCAGTCGTCGCGGTCCTCATCGGGCTGTGGTGGTTGTGGCCGGGCGCCAGCCTGAGAAGCTGTCTCACGCCAGCCAGCTCGCCAGGGGGACCATGGGACGTGACGATTGGTCAATCAGCAGTTCGCCGGGCCTGTCGCCGGCGCGGATCGCTGAGATCGAGGAGGTCATCGGTCGCATCACACGCTGGGCGAGGGACCGCGACGACATCGTCGGTCTGCTCCTCGTCGGATCATGTGCCCGGAACACCGCGCGACCCGACTCCGACATCGACGTCGTCCTGCTCACCACGGACGAGGCCCGGTACCTTGACGATGCCGCCTGGGCAGGGGAACTCGGCTTGGGTGGACTGATCCGCGCTCAGGCGTGGGGACCGATCAGCGAACGACGGTACTGCACGGCCTCTGGCTTGGAGATCGAGGTTGGCATCGGCTCCTCGGCCTGGGCGACGACTGATCCCGTCGACCCGGGGACGCGCCGGGTGGTGTCCGATGGCGCCCGTGTGCTGCACGACCCGGAAGGCATTCTGGCTGACCTGCTCGCCGCTTGCTAGCTGCCTGAGCTCGCCGCGTCACCGCCTCACAGCCGCCACCGACGACCGCCGTCCCCATGGGGAACCGTGACCACGAGGGTGGGGAATTACGTGACGCTGAGCATGCAGACCGCGGGGAAATACGTGACTGCTGACACCCGGATCGGCGAACCATACGCGGTCTACGTGTCGTGCGAGTCCATGGACGCGGCCCGGGCCCTTCTCCGCGACGTCCTCCCTGGTCTGGAGAGTCTTGTCGACACCAACCATTACGAGATCCTTCAGGCGAGCGAGTTCTCCACGCTGCTGGACCGTTATGCCGGATGGGACTGGCGCCGCCAACCGAGCACGGACCTCACGTAGACCTGCTTACGTTGTGGCGCTGTCACCTGCGGGACCAGATCAGGATGGCAGCGAGGTGCAAATGCGGCCTGGTAGGCGACTGCGAGCTTGTCCGTACGCATTGCGAGGCCGCGCCACTGCTTGAGTCGGGCGATGCACCGCTCGACAGCATTGCGCTCGCTGGGGGCACCCCCCGCCAGAGCGGCCTCCAGCGGCCCGCGAACGCCTCCCCGGCAAATCGGTGCGTCGATATCCTCGCGGTCCACCAGTGAGGCGTACGTGGCGAACACGACCACAGGCCCGCGCCCGGCCCACAGGGGGAGCGGGACGGGGTTGGTGGTAGTGCGCACGCCGAGGGAATGGGTTGCTGCCTGCAGCGCGTGGCATTGAGTGCAGCCGCTCGGGCTGGTCGGCTGTGCCGCAGACACGGCGGAGTGGGCCGCCTGTGCCCGCAGGACCGCCTTGCGGGTGCGGAGCGGAGCTCTGCGGCCGCTCCCGGTCCTGAGGCCGACGTGCTCATCAACTGAGGGTGTCTATCCGCGTCGTCGGCGGTGGATGCGGTTCAGTTTGATGAACAGTCCTGCCGCGAGAAGCCCCACGATGTCGAGCAAGGCGAATCCTGCGACGATCATCCATGTGTCTGACATCTTGGCCCCCGTTATGAACGCATCTGGGCAGGTGTACCCGTTTCAGTCACTTGAATGGTTCGCTTGAGCCGGCCGAGTGACTGAACCTGCCGACGTGAGCAGCAGTAGCGATCGGTTGGATCTTGTGGTTCAGGGCTGCGCTGAGGAGAACCGTGCTGACCGCTGCCCATTGGCCGGGGGCAGGGTCTCTTCCATGATGGCAGCCCATTGGTGGTAGTGGGGTTCGCCTGGGGGTATCCGAGGTCGGCTCCCAGGGGAGTGGCTGCGACCCGGCGGTGCGCTCGTGGTCATCACACCCACCGCCGAGAACACCCCTGTAACAGACGGGACATCGCCCTCGACGAAGAAGAGATCCGCCTCCTCACCGCGGGCTGGAAGCAGGCCGAACGCCTGGAGGCAGACGGACTCGCTGTCCTGGTCCTGCGGGGCCCCTGCCGCACCGACACGACGCCAGTCGAGTAGTGCCCGATCACCGGCGATGCGCTGACCGGTGGCCTCGCGGTCGTCACCGACTCCAGCGGCACGGTGCTGCCGGCCGGTCCAACCGCGGTATGTGGGAGCTGCCGGGTGGCAAGACCAGCGCATCTGAGGATTGCGCCACAGCGGTGGTGCGGGAGCTCGCGGAGGAGACCGGCCTCGGCGCCGGCGGCAGTCACCACGACCGCCCGGAACTCGGAGCGTCCGCTCCAACTCCGCCACGTCCGCGGGTTGTGGGCCAGACCGAGGATTTTCCCGTCCATGCGCACTTGCCGACTGCCCGAAGGCGACGGCGGGTACACGATCACGGGCAGTCCGGACATGCACCCGTGCTCGGCGCGGATGTGCCGTGACGCATCCGGACAGCACAGAGCCCACACCCGATCGGGCGGGGCTTTTCACATGCGGGAGGCGGCTGCTTCTGCGTGGTCTGCAGCCTCCTCGGGCGATGTACCCGATCCCGAGGAGCCCCGGCCGGCAGCCGATATGGGGTCGGCGTACCGCCTCGGCGCCACGCTGGTCAGGGATGTATGGCGTCGAGGCGTTCGTGGGGTCTGCGAGAACGTGAGGGAGCTGCGCGGACCGGTGCGGGTGCTGATTCTGGGGGTCGTCAGTCGCTCGTGAGCCACTGTCTCTTCAGGCGGTCCAGCGTGCCGCTCTCCTGCAACTCCAGTAGCGCTCGGTTGATGGTCTCGCGGTGGGGGCTGTCGCGCGGCAGGGCGAATCCGTACCACTGATGGTCGAAGACGGGGCCGACCAGGTCGAAGCGGTCTGCGGATCGGCCCACGTAGTACTTCAGGATCGGGGCGTCGTGCACGACTGCGTCGAAGCGTCCGTCTTCGAAAGCGGCGGTGACGTCGTCGAAGGTTTTGAAGTGGGCCGCCTTGATCCCGCGCCGGGCCAGTCCGTCGGCGGCCGTGCTGTGGGCGACCGTTGCCACCCGGTGCCCCCGCAGATCGTCCACCGATCGGATGCCCTTCTCCATGCGCTCCACCGTCAGGCTGGCCGTGAGCGCTGCGGTGAGTTGCGCGATGAACAGCAGGCTGACCACCACCGCGAGGAGGGAGCAGAGTCGGCCCCATACTGAGCGGGGGGTGTGCGAGGCGAAGTCGAGGGTGGCCATGTTGGTGAAGATCTCGTGCGTGGTGCGGATGACGCCTGGCACGTACCCCTTCTCCGGGAGGGTTCCGCGGACGCGTCCGACGATCCACATCGCATTGGCGGCGACGAACAGGAGAAGGAGTCCCAGGAACAGCAGGACGAGCACACTGGATTGGAGGAACGCGGTGACGATGTCGTCGATCCCGCCACTTCGGCTTCGCTCCGGGACCATCACCTGCAGCCCGGCCCAGATGTCCGGGTGGGAGAACTCCAGGGTGCGCTCTCGCACGCTGGTGGCCGTGATCGCGCTGATGGCGACGTCGGCGGATCCGTTGCGCACGGAGTCCAGAAGAGGGTCGATGCTCTTCACGTCTTTGAGGGTGAAGGAATAGCCCGCCTTCCGGGCCACCTCGTTCCAGACATCCACGTCGTACCCGACCCAGCTGTCCCCCTCCCGGAACGCGAATGGCGGGGCGTCCCTCAGCACCACCCGGAGGTTCGGTGAGGCGGCGTCCGGTCCGGGGACGGGTGCAGCGTGCGCCGGGGGGTGGAGGAGAGGCGACAGCAGCACGGCCGCGAGCAGCACGGCGACGAGGCCGCGGGGGTGCGATGACGTGGACACTTCGGGACAGTAGTCGGCGCAGCCACCCGTCCAAGGTGATCGACATGCCACTCTTCGGCTGATTCGTGCGGAGCGCGGCCGGCGCCTCGCCTCAGTCGGGCAGTCCCCGAACGCCTGTCGGCTCCTTACTCCCCGTGCGGGCAGACCGCGGTGATCGGTGGCATGAACTGGGAGTCCAGCTCACAGTACTGGGGAATGACGGATTGTTGCTCGTGAGTGAAACGGAATGCGCGTCGTGAGCACGGAGGGCGGCCAGCACTGGTGTGATGTCTGAGCATCATGTTTGACTACGGCTTCTCCGGGTGACCGGCATTGGGGAAGGTCAGCGCATCGTCGGTTCCCTGGGCGTGGGCGTCCGTGACCACCGGGACCCATGGCTCATCGCCTCGTGCCCGAGGTGGCTCAGTCGCTGTCCACGTCCGCGCAGATGGCGTAGGCCTCCACCCCGCCGGCCCGGTAGTCGCTCTCGGCGGCAGCGCCTACGTCGATGCCGTCGCCGTCGCCGTCGCCGTCGCCGTCGTCCGGCCGGGCGGCCTGCGCCGCACGGGATGACCGGACGGAGGAACCGGCGGACGCGTAAAGAGACGACCCGCCTGCCCCCCTGGGTACATCAGATGGAAAGCGCAGGTAGGTATGGTGAATCCGCCGTGCTGTCTTTCAGCCGTGGACCCCGCGAAGTCCGATTCAACGTTGCGGGGAGGACTTGCGAGATCCGAAGTGACCTTGCGAGTCGTTGCCCTGTTCCGCTGCCGACGGAGAACGTCCGATCGCACCAGCCGTGGCTATGGCCTCGGCGAACTCGTCCGGGGCCTCCATCGGCACGAAATGCCCGATCCCGCCCAGGTGCTGAAGCTGGAGATCCGCGAAGTGCTGGTCGAGCTGGTCAGACCAAGCCGGCGGGAACAGCGGATCACGGTCCGGCCAGAGCACCGTGGTCGGTACGGCGATCCGCTCCGCGGGCGGCGGCGGTCGCTCGGCCACCACGCGAGCCAACGCGCCGACGTTGGCTCGATACCAGCCGAGCAGAGCAGCGGCCCTACCCGGCTGGGAGTACACCGAGACCAGGTGGTCGAGGTGTCCGTCGGGCGGCGCGAACCCCGGGCCGGCCCAGTGGGTCCAGAAATGCCGCAGGAACACACGTATCGCATCCGGCCGACCGTCCAGCAGCTGCACTGCCAACGGGAGCTGGTTGAACGACAGGTACCAGAACTCCGGCGCCACCTGCGGGCCGAGGATCCGCTCACCCATGCCCGGCAGCGGGGGCGTCAGCACCAAGGCGCGGATGAGATCGGGTCGCAGCCGGGCGATTGCGACCGCGATCCGGCTACCGATGTCGTGTCCGGCGACCACCGGCTGCTCCAGGCCCAACTCTTCGATCAAGCCAACCACGCTGCGTGCCTGCGCGTCAGCGCCGTACGACGTCGGATGGCCGGACTGCCAGTCCGAAGCGCCGAACCCGCGGAGGTCCGGCACCACGACGTCCATCGTCGGCAATCGGGCGACGACCCCGCGGTACTCGCTGCGGTCGCCCGGCCACCCATGCAGCAACACCGCCGCGACCCCAGTACCGACGCGGTCGTAGCAGAGCCGGAATCCATCAATGGAACTTGTCCAACTCACCCGACCAGGGTAGGCGGCGCAGCACAGACACGCCCTCGCCGACCACAAACGCTGGAAGCAACTGACCCGCCGGACCCACCGGCGAGGCCGACTCCCCGCCACCTACCAGGCCATCGCCGGTCTCGTCTCCGACCGCACCGCCAACGCCTGAACAGCAGTCATCGAGCAGGCTGGTACGCCCCACCCGCTATCCCGCACCAACTCGTAAGCACCACTCTGCTGATCGCCACAGGTCAGTCCTCTGGGTGCTGTCGTGCGCTGCGGATGATGTGGGACCAGGTGCCTGCGGTGCCGCCGGGGTCTCGGGCCAGTTGGCCGACGGGGGTTTCGGGGCCGGCCTTGACTGCGGCGCGGGCTTGGTCCAGGCGGGGCTGAGCACATTCATCCGTACCTGGCTGAGCACTTCAACGAGTACGCGGACAGCTCAGGTGAGCGGGACCGCCAGGGCGCGTATCGGGTTGTGACCAGCAGGACCGTGATCACCAGCTATGACGCAACGGCGGCTCGAACTGCGGCCGGGCATGGCCGAGGAACTGTGTTGCCCACGCCTGTGATGGCTACTAAGGTCGGTCGGGTGACTGCCGGGTCGGCCATGGGCCACGCACGAGTGAGGTTCCCGGCCTCGGCGTGAGCACGAGGCGGGCAAGAGGCCCGCCCCCTCTCCGCGTCTTAGCTCCCGGCGCCCGCATCAGGCGCCCCATTCCAGCGGATCCCAAGACCGGAGACACACCACTGATGTCCTATGACCAGCAGTACCCGCATGAATCCGCGCTGCCGGCGGCCAGCGTCCAACTGAACCACACTGCCATATACGCAAGCGACCGGCACCTCTCTGCCGAGTTCCTCGCCGCGGTCCTGGGCTTGAAGGTCGGCGCCCCATTCGGGCCGTTCCTGCCCGTCGACCTCGGCAACGGCGTGACGCTCGACTACTACGAGATGAGGGACGAGCCGATCCAGTCACAGCACTACGCCTTCCTCGTCCCTGACAAGCAGTTCGACGCCGTCATCAGCCGTCTGGAGACGGTCGGGGTCACCTACTACGCCGATCCCAGTCACACCGAACCCGGCCAGATCAACCGTCTATTCGGTGGTCGCGGCGCCTACTTCGAGGACCCGGACGGTCACAACATGGAGGTGATGACTCGGCCTTACGTCCGCCCGTAGAGCGCGGCAAGGCTGTGATCAATAGGCGCCTCGGGTGAGGTCTTTGATCCAGATCACCGAGGCGCCAGGCGAAGTCCGGCGAGGTAGCTGTCTGGGGTCCACTCGTACCGAGTGGCGATACCCCGCCAGGACTTGAGCTTGTTGATCAGGCGCTCGACGGTGGTCCTCTCCTTGTACAGGTCGGCGTCGTGGCTGACGGGCCGGCCGCCCCTGGAGTCTTCTTCTTCCGGTCGGCGGCCTGGTCCGACTTCTCCGGGATGACTGCCTTGATGTGGCGTTCCGAAGGTGGGCCCGGCGGCCGTGGGACGAGCTGGGCCTTGTGACCAGTGACCGCTTCCGGCCTGGTGGGGGACGGCCGGCAGGACCGCGGACGCGGATGTTTCCCAGCACGGGGATGAACTGCGGGCTGTCAGCGGCCTGTCCAGCGGTCAGGACGAACGTCTACGGGCGGCACTTGCGGTCGGCGGCGAGACGGACCTTGCTGGTCTGCCATCCCCGGTAACGTCCGATGGGGGCAGCCCAGGACACCAGAAGGTGCACCGGTCGGTGTCCTGCTGCAGGACGCGGTCGTGGCCGCAGCCGGGGCAAACAGACTTGGCGGCCTGTTCGTTGAGCCGGCCCCGGCACAGGCCATCGACACCGATGGCACCCCCCGTCGCTCAGTGGCCAGGCCAGGTGGCGTCATCGCGCTCCCTCCGGGCGGTCCTGCTTGCTCGCGAATCGGACCGGTGCGTGGAAGCGGGCTTTGCGGGAGGCACGGCGGAAGGTCGTCAGGACGGCCGGTCCGGCGAGGCAGATGCAGATGAAGTTGGTGACGGCGCGGCCGGTGTCCCAGCCGAGGGAGGTCGCGAGGTCGAAGGCGATGTAGCGCTGCCACTGCTCGGTGAAGGGGGTTCCCGGCAGGTAGGCGATGGAGCTGCCGGGGTCCACCGCGAAGGCCAGAAGGACAGGTTGAGCAGGAAGCCGAAGAGGTAGCCGGAAAGGGAGCCGAAGACGGCGAGCATCAGAACTTCGCGGCGTCGGGAGGCTTTGGGGAGGAGTCCGGCGAGCATGCCGACGAAGGCGCAGCCGAACATCTGGTACGGCATCCAGGGTCCGACGCCGCCGGTGATGAGCGCGGAGGCGAAGAGCGAGGTGCATCCGAGGGCGAAGCCGAAGCCGGGACCGTAGACCCGGCTGGCGAGTACGAGGATGAAGAAGACGGTTTCGATGCCGGCGGTACCGGCCCCGAGCGGGCGAAGCGCGGCGTTGACGGCGGAGAGATCCCGAGCATTGCCAGTGCCTTGGAGTTGATGCCTCCTTCGGCGATCTCCGAGAGGACCACGCACAGGACGAGGACGAGTAGGACGCCGAAGACCAGTGGGGGTGCGTAGTGGGAACCGAACTTGCCCGGCGCCACGACGAACGGCCAGAAGAACGCGACCACTCCGAGGAACGCGGCCATCGTGATCACTACGCCCGCGCGTGGCGTGAGGCGTATGGCGACGGTGCGGGGGGAGGGACGAGGTCTGTCACGACGCGTCCTCGCACTCCGCCAACACGGTGTGGGCCTGGCCGGGTGTGAGGCAGGGCTGCGGTGCGAGGACCTTCGCCGTCGTCGCCGTTGACACCGCCGCCGGGGCAGTGGCAGGGCTGAGCCAGGCCTCGTCGGCCGGCTCGCCCCCTCGGTGGACAGGATCTGCGGTGGCTCCTGACGGCCAGCCGGGCGGCGCCTGTTCGCGCTGGGCTGAGGCGAACGAGCCGCGCGTGCGGGCACGTCCACCGGCGTGAGGCGACGGGTGCTACCTCTCGGCCGGGCCGGGTTCCCTGCTGATGGACTCCTGATAGACGTCCGCATGGGTGCGTGAGTCCTTGACCAGGTCGTCGCAGAATGCGGCGACGTCTGCGCCGATGAGTTCCAAGACCCCTTTGCCCGCCGCGACGCCTTCCTCGAAGAAGTCGACGATCCCGGGGAGCAGGGGGCCGTCAGGCAGGTCGATCGGTCCGACCTTGAACAGGTACTTCTGCATCTCCTTGTAGACGATCTGGTAGTCCGGTGGGAGCGCCTTGACCCGAGCCATGTGCGCCCGCCACTGCTTCTTGCCCTCGATAATGTCTTGGATGCCCACGTCAGCCTCCCAGCCGGCTCAATTTCCTTGCGACGTTCCTGTTCAACTGCTCGCGCCACCGGTCGCGATAGGTTCGAGCCCCTTCTCCACCGGCCAGCGCCGCGCAAAAGCCTCGGATGTCGTCGCCGAGCACCTCGTGGACGCTCTGCCCGTCCGCCGCTGTTTCTTCGAGCAGCCCCAGGGCTGCGTCGAGGATCGGCATCAGGTTGCGGCCGGTAAAGTCCCCGTGGGGAAAGAGGTGGGCCTTGATCTGTTCCCACGCCGCTCGGTAGTCGTCTGGCAGGGCCTCGGCCCGGGCTTCGAACGCCTTCCATTCCTTGGTGAGATCGCTGCCTGTGATGGTCTCCCAGAAGTTCATCTCCCGCCTTCCTTGAGCCTGTCGATGCGTGATGAGACGTACTGCCATTTGGCCCAGAACTTCGCGAGTTCCTCGCGTCCGGCGTCGTTGAGGGCATAGAACTTGCGCGGCGGACCCACCCCGGATGGTCGTTTCGCCACTTGGACGAATCCGTT
Source organism: Streptomyces sp. NPDC043861 (assembly GCF_056435905.1). NCBI lineage: Bacteria > Bacillati > Actinomycetota > Actinomycetes > Kitasatosporales > Streptomycetaceae > Streptomyces > Streptomyces sp. NPDC043861. Next base: position 312,376 of record NZ_JBWKDP010000007.1, read on the forward strand.
CCTCTCCAGCCGCAGCAAGATCGTGTACACCGTCCCCTCGACGACGTCGGCGAAGCCGAGCTCGTTCAGCTGACGGGTGATGGCGTACCCGTAGGTTTCCTCACTGCCGATGATTTCGAGCACGCACCCTTCGAGCGTGCCCTTGAGCATCTCCGTCAGGTCCTCCATCGCGATCCTCCTGGCGCTCTCGGTACTGCGTAGTACCGAGTACCACTATACGGTATCACCGAGTAGTGAAGGCTGTCAGCGATCGGCGAAACACGGGCCGGAGCGATTTGCTAAGCGCAGGAAGGGTCCCTGGGTGGGCCTCTCACCACGTCGCTCAGACGGTTCGTGAGCTCCTCGCTGCCCCGGCGTGCCTGCTCTTTGGTTCAGCCGACGTGGACACGGGGCCGGTTCGCCCGGTTGGGTTCGGCGACGCGCAGGACCTCGCGAGTGACGGGGGCTACCTCGCCCTGTCCGAAGAGGAAGAACCGGAAGAAGTTGGCGAACGGGGTTCCCTCGGTCCATTCGAAGTAGATGTGCGGGCGTCGGCCGGTCGTGTCGCGCACGTGGAGGAGGAATGCGGCCAGGGCGTTGGGGATTGACGAGCTCTCGAGTGTGAGGACGCGGTAGCGGCCGTGCATTACTTCCCCGCGCACGTTCAGGCCGGCCTCGAATTCCGAGGGGTCGCGGACGGTGACCTCGACGAAGACGAGGTCGTCCTCGGGTGGGATGTCGTTGTCGGCCCGGATCTGGTGGATCTTGTCCCGGTATTCGGCGACGTCACGCTGGTCGGGCTCGTTGGCGATGAAACGGGCGGTGCGGTGGGAGATGTCGCGGACGAAGCGTTCGGCCATCGGGTCCAAGGTCACACCGGTGACGCGGAGTTCGAAGGCGCGGGCGAGCCGGGAGAGCAGGGAGAGGATGATGATGCCGGCGATGAAGCACGCGCCGATCTTGACGCCGTCGGGCCGCTCGACGACGTTGAGTGCGGTGGTGTACAGGAAGACGGCCGAGATGACGGCGAAGGCGATCGTCCAGTTCCGCTGCCTGGCGCGATGGGCGGCAATGGTCACCGCGATCGCTGCGGAGCAGATCAGTACGAGTACACCAGTGGCGTACGCGCCGCCCTGGGCATCGACATCGGCGTTGAAGATCCAGGTGACGAGGAACGCCACGAGGGTGAAGACGATCACCATGGGCCGCACGGCGCGTGCCCAGTGCGGGGCCATTCCGTAACGGGGGAGGTACTGGGGCATCAGGTTGAGAAGTCCTGCCATGGCGGAGGCGCCGGCGAACCAGAGAATGGCGATGGTGGCGATGTCGTAGACGGTGCCGAAGGCGCTGCCGAGGTACTCGTGGGCCAGGTAGGCGAGAGCGCGGCCGTTGGCTTCGCCGCCGGGTTGGAACTCCTTGGCGGGAATGAGGAGGGTGGTGATGAAGCTGGTGGTGATCAGGAACACGCTCATGATCAGTGCGGCGGTGGTGAGTAGCTTCTTGGTGCCGCGGATGCGGCCGGCGGGTTTCTCCGGGATGTCGCCGGGCTCGCCCTCGACGTGCGGCATGACCGCGACGCCGGTTTCGAAGCCGGACAGGCCCAGCGCCAGCTTCGGAAAGACGATCAGCGCCACGCCGATCATGGCCAGAGCGTTTCCGTGTGATGCCGTGAGCGCGGTGGACCAGTCAGTGATGACATGAGCCTCGGTGGCGAGGTGCCACAGTCCGGTGGCCACGATGACAACGTTCAGGGCCAGGTACGCGCCGACCAGGGCGACAGCGACGCCGATGGCCTCCAGGAAACCCTTGAGGAACACGGCGCCGAGCAGTGCGATGAGCAGCAGGGTGACGATCAGCTGCTGGCCGTGGAGCCAGTGGGGCACGTGGGGGTTTTCGATCAGGTGGATCGAGGAGTCCGCTGCCGACAGGGTGATGGTGATCAGGAAGTCGGTGGCGGCAAAACCGAGCAGGGTCAGTACGAAGAGTTTGCCCTTCCAGAACGACAGCAGACGTTCCAGCATGGCGATCGAGCCTTGGCCGTGCGGGCTCTCCTCCGCCACCCTCCGGTACACCGGCAGTGCGCCTGCGAGGGTGACGAGGACCAGCACGATGGTCGCCACTGGTGACAGCAGGCCGGCCGCGAGCGCTGCGATGCCCGGCTGGTAGCCCAGGGTGGAGAAGTAGTCGACACCGGTCAGACACATGACCCGCCACCACCTCTGCCCCTTGTGTGCGGGCTCCGGTTCCGCGCGCATCCCTTTCTGGTGCCTGGCCATGTCTGACAGGCCTTCCAGCATCCAGGCGCGGAAGCGGCTGGTACGGGCCTGTACGGGTGCGGCCATCTGTGCTCCTGCCCTACAGCGAACGATTCCGGCCGTTCATCGGGCCGGTTCGATCAGCGTAAGCAGAAAAGAATCACCTGGCTGAGCTGCTCTCGTGCGCCTCGATCCGTCGGAAGCAGGGGCCCGCACGAATCCGGTCCGCACCGAGAGGAGCCCTCTGAACTGGGGAAACAGGCACATGGCACAAGTTGTATGAGTCCGAGCGCGGCCCCTGTCGCCTCAGGCGAGATGCGTGATCCGGGGGTTTCGGTATGTGTTAAGAGAGCGTCAGGATTTGTTGAGGGGCATGCAGATGCGGCATTCAAAGGCGCTTCGGCGATGCTTCCGGTCACCTGCCGGTTCGGAAGACCCTGCAACTGTGCGGGCGCTCTCGTCGCCGGTGCGTTACGGGTCTTCTGCGAGTCGGCCCGATCCGCGCGGCAGCGTTTCCGGCCGGTCTAGGCGAAGGCGCACGGACCAAGCCCGCCGCCGGGGCCGGACGCGCGCCATCGGGCAAGAGGAGGCAGCAGGCGGGCGGGGCCCGCGTCCCAGACCTATCCGCAGGGCGCTGTTCGTCACCCCCCGGCCGGGGCCGGAGGAGGTGGTCAGTCCGCGCGACGTATGCCCGACACCGGGTTCGCCCGGCTCTCCTACGAGCGGGCACGCGTGTTGCCGGACGAGCACACGGCCATGCGCGGGCCGGGGGACTGGCTGAGATCTGCGCGAATACCGCCCACTCCTCCCTGACCCACCTCGGCGAGCAGGGCGCGTCACTGCTGATGCGTATGGCGAAGTCGTGGCACAACAAGCTGGAGAAGCCGGTACTTCGAGCCGTCCCCGGAGGGGATCGCGTAGCTGACCAGCCTGCTCGCGCCCAGGGGCAGTCGACACGGATCAATAGTCCACGATTCCCTGAATTCAGGATCTGATGTACTGTCGTGGTGTGCTGACTGTTGCTTCCGACGTCGAGGTGCTGGCCCGGTTCGGCCGCGCGCTCGCCGACCCGATCCGCTGTCGGATCCTGCTCTCCCTGCGCGGAGCCGCGGCCTACCCGGCCGACCTCGCCGACGCGCTCGACGTCTCCCGCACCCGCCTGTCCAACCACCTGGCGTGCCTGCGTGACTGCGGGCTGGTCGTCACCGTCCCCGACGGGCGCCGTACCCGCTACGAGCTCGCCGACGAACGCCTCGGCCACGCCCTGGACCACCTCCTCGCTGCCGTGGTCGCGGTTGAGGCGGACAAGACCTGCCCGGATGCCGCCACGGAGGGCTGCTGCTGATGACCGCGACATCCCTCGGGCCGTCACCGGCCCGCCGCGACGTGCTCGCCAAGCGAATACGGCTGCTGGTCGCCGCCACGATCATGTACAACGTCGTCGAGGCGATCGTCGCCCTCACGGCAGGCACCCTCGCCTCCTCCACCGCGCTGATCGGCTTCGGCCTCGACTCGGTCATCGAAGTCTCCTCCGCCGCCGCGGTCGCCTGGCAGTTCTCCGCCCGCGACCATGCCGTCCGCGAGGCCCGGGAGAAGACCACCCTGCGGATCATCTCCGTCTCCTTCTTCGCCCTCGCCGTGTACGTGAGCGTCGACGCCGCTCGCGCCCTGACCGGCACCGGCGAAGCCGACCGCTCGATCCCAGGCATCGTCATCGCCTCCCTTTCACTCGCGGTCATGCCGTTCCTCTCCGCTGCCCAGCGCCGCGCCGGCCGCGAACTCGGCTCCGCCAGTGCGGTCGCGGACTCCAAGCAGACGCTGCTGTGCACCTACCTGTCCGCAGTCCTGCTGGTCGGACTCGTCCTCAACGCCGCCCTCGGCTGGTCCTGGGCCGACCCCATCGCCGCCCTCGTCATCGCCGCCGTCGCCGTCAAGGAAGGCCGCGACGCCTGGCATGGCAAGGGCTGTTGCGCGGCTCCCGCCCCTGTGACGCCGTCCGCTGCGCCCGACACCGGAGCGTGTGGCTGCCGTTCCCGGTGCGATTGCTGCAACTGACCTTGGGGTGGTCGGCCCGGAAGGATCTCCTGCGCTGGGACTTGCAACCGGTACCCAGGTACAGGTTTACCGTCGGAGTGTCCCCGCTGCGTGGGGCGTGACGACGGGAGTGAGTGCGATGAGTGATCTGGTGTGGGTGCCGCAGTCCTGCACGCTGTCCACCGCGGAGCGGCCCCTGCGGGTCGCGGAGTGGGACGCGCTGATCGCCGAGAGGTCGGCCTCGCTGTCGAGGCCCCACCCGTTGCGTCTGCGCCTCGACTTGGTCGGCGGACCGGCCGGAGAGGAGCAGGTCCGGGACCTGGTGGAGCGCGAGAGCGGATGCTGCTCGTTCTTCACCTTCACCACCACACCGGGCGACGATCTGGTCGGCCTGGACATCTCGGTGGACCCGGCACATGAATCCGTCCTGGACGCCCTCGCCGCCCGGACCGCTGCCACCGCGGAGTCGCGGTGAGTTCGGGCCTGCGCAGTGGGCAGGTCGCCGAGGCGGCCGGGGTGAACATTCAGACGCTGCGCTACTACGAGCGGCGCGGTCTGCTGGCCGAACCGGAGCGCTCCAGTGGCGGTCACCGCTTGTACGGCGAGGACGCGGTGACCGCACTGCGGGTGATCAAGGCTGCTCAGCGGCTCGGGTTCACGCTGGAGGAGGTCGCCGAGCTGCTGGAGGCCGGCTGCCATCGCCACGGACGTCCCGTCGCGGGCCTCCAGGAGCGGGCCGCGGCCAAACTCGCGGAAGTCGACGCGAAGATCGCCGACCTGACCACCATCCGCACGGCCTTGGCCACGGCCGTCGAGGCGGGCTGCGACGACCTGACCGTCTGCGCCGGAAGTTCCTGCTGCCCCATCCCCTTTGACGACCTCGCCGAGGTGAACCGCCATGCCGGCCCCTGTTACTGATCCCCACCCCCACAGGATGCCGAAGGCACTCGGTGGCTGGCCGCCCTGGCCTGTGTGGCGTGCTGTGCGCTGCCCGTTCTGATCACCGCGGGTGTCCTCGGCGCTGGGACCGGGGCGGTGGTGGGCCGGCTGCCCGCCCTCGCCGTCGTCCTGGCCGTGCTCGCGGCCGGAACCTGGTGGCTCGGACGGTGCCCCCTCTCCTGCTCCTGCGCAGAAGACAGCAGGTGAGGAACGGTGCGGCTGCAAGGCGTCCGGGACCCGCTGAAGATCACGAACACGGACCGCCGGTAGGTTCACCAGCATGGTTGTCGCTCGTTCCGTTGCTCTGTTCGTCGTCGCCGCCCTGTTCGAAATCGGCGGTGCCTGGCTGGTCTGGCAAGGCATCCGCGAACACAAGGGCTGGATCTGGATCGGCGGCGGCGTCATCGCTCTCGGCCTCTACGGTGTGGTCGCCACCTGGCAGCATGACGACAACTTCGGGCGTATTCTCGCCGCGTACGGTGGGGTCTTCGTGGCCGGGTCGATCGCCTGGGGCATGGTCGCCGACGGCTACCGGCCCGACCGCTGGGACGTCATCGGTGCCCTGGTCTGCCTCGCGGGCATGGCCGTGATCATGTACGCGCCCCGCAGCCACTGACCGACTCCTCGTCCACCGCGTCCGGATCGCGCAGGGGCCGCAGGCCGTCGGACAGATCCTGCCGGGAGAAGAGCAGCGGCCCAGCATGTTGACGTGGTGCCGCACGCGCGGCGACCGCCGGGCCACGCCCTCGTCCCGTACCTCGAAGCCGTCCGTTCGCAGCGGCGGCGTCCATGTACCGGGTGTTGAACGGCGCCAGGGCGCTGAGGACGAGTCCCCGGGCGCCGATCTGGCCCTCCATGCCGTCCTGGTAACGGCTGTAGAGCTGTCCGGCCCGGCCGTGGAGGAATCTTCCGGGCGAGCGCGTGACGGCCTTCCTGAAGGTTGGCCTGCACCTTGATCTGGCGCCGGTAACGAGGTTCGTCAGTCAGGCACATGATGTGCAGGGTCTTGGCGTCCGCCCGTAGTGCGCGATCGCGTCCCCAGCGGAGCAGGGCGGGCCTGTATTGCGTTGGCCCGAGCCCTCAGCGGGCGAGCGGTAGCGTCAGTTCGTACGGCATCTCCTCGCCTCCGCGCAGATAGGTGAAGGTGACGACGAGCGAGCTCGCCGCCTCAGGGATGGCGGGCCGGCCAGAGATCTCTCCATCCGTGGCTGAGCCGTCGGGAGCAGTGCCGAACGCCCCGCCCCAGTCGGTGTACTCGTTTCCCAGGTCGTCCCGTGCCTCCAGCATGAGGAGGAAAGAGGCTCCTCCGTCAGGGTCTTCGGGCAGGGCGGGAGTGACCGTGTAGGCGAGGGTGAACGACTCCTCTTCGCGATGCAGGTCCAAGAGGGTGAGCTCATGGCTGCCGTCGAGGATCGTCACCGGGCGGCGGGGGCCTGTGCCCATGGGAGGGGCACGCGCTTCCGGGCTTGGGTACCTGCGACGCCCGCTGCGTGTGGTCCGACGGGCCGCCCTGCGGCGTAGTGGACGTGTTCCCGCACCAGTCGGAAGCCGGCGGTCCAGGCGAGGTGGCGGCTGGGGCGGTCGTCCCGCGAACAGGTCCAGCTCGCGGTGCGACCGCGTGCAGCAATGTCTGCGCACAACGCAGTGACACAGGCGAGGGACAAGTGCCGGCGACGCTGGTCCGAAACGGTTGCGCAGGCGATGTCCTCGTACCTGGTACCGAGGAAGTACGTGCAGGCCATCGCGAGGATCCGACCTCGGTGAAAGGCGGCCCAGCCCAGCCCCGAGCGGGCGAGTGCTGCTGGTCCGCCCCAACTGTGATGAATCCACGACGCATCCGGCTCGAGCGCATCAAGAGCCGGGACGTCCTCAGTCCTCAGTCGGCGCACGCTCACGCCGCGCGGGTGACGCGGTGCCGGCACAGGGATCCGGTGTGCATAGACCATGCGCTCCCATGCGTGGATCCGGTCGAAAGCCGAGCCGAGTACCGGCAGGAACGCCTCAGGAGCCATGACGCAGTGGTCCGCCAGCGCCGCCGCGGCCTCCGGGGTAAGCGCATACGGGTCTCCACGCAGGAGAGCGTGGCCCCCGCAGGCGACCGCGACGACGCGCGGCTGTTCGGCGCGGTCCGCCCACCAGGTGCCCTGTCCGGTCGTCGTCACGTGTTCGGGCAGCGCAGCCGCTCCGGCAGCTCCGGGCGGGAACCATCGAGCGACGTCGGCCACGCGGGGCGGTGCCAGGGCGATCACGAAAATGTCCTCCGATCGGTTGGGGCGGGGCGGCCCCGGGGAGGAGGGGCCGCCCCGGTCTCAGCGCTGGCCTGCCTTGCGGCCGTGGTTGGCCTTCTTCTTGCGGCGGGCCTTCTTCTTGCGTGCGCGCTTGGACATGGAGCTGGTGTCTCCCTTCAGGCGTTGTGGTGGACGAGGATGTCGGCGAGCTTGGTGAGGCGTTTGACCATGCGGTCCTCGGTCGCGCCCCGGGCCGGGTCGACGCGCTGGTCGCGGTCGTAGTAGGCGCCGTTGACGGTCTCGACCGACGGGTCGCAGAGCCGGACGATGTGGGCGGCACCCTCGGCCGGGGAGGAGCCCTGGGGGCCGTAGAGCGGGAGCAGACCGGTTTCGCAGATGCCCGGGTGGACGGACACAGCGGCCACGCGCGGATCGGCGGCGAACACGGTGAGTGCCAGCTGCGACTGGGCGTAGGCGGCCAGCCGGGAGTAGCGGCGGGCGCGGTTCGGGTCGGCCCACTGGATGGAACCGGAGCGGTGCAGCGAGGACGAAACGTTCACCACGCGGCCCCCCGGCTCACTGGTGAGGGCCTGTTCCAGCAAGTTGGTGAGGAGGTAGTGGGCCAGGAAGTTGACCTGGAAGGCGATCTCGTTGCCATCGGCGGTGACAGTGTGTCGCTCGGGCGCGGCGATGGCCGCGTTGTTCACGAGGACGTCCAGGTGCGGGTGCTCGGCAAGGACACGGGCGGCCATTGCTTCCACCTCGTCGAAGCGTGCGAAGTCCGCGACGAACGCGCACAGACGCGCGGCGTCGATCCCTGCCGTGACGACGAGGGCGTCGGTCGCCGCCTGCGCCTCCTCGGCAGTGCGGCCGTGGACAAGGACGGTGGCGCCGCGCGCGGCGAGCAGCCGTGCCGTCTCGTAGCCGATGCCGGAGGTGGCTCCGGTCACCAGAACAGTGCGGGACGAAAGATCTGATTCAGACATGACTCTTCCATAAGTGCGTACAGCCGTACGGGAATGAGAAAGGGGCGCCTGACCAGGTCACGGCGCCCCGAGGGACTGGGGGAATACGTCAGCGCGTCAGAGCGGCGCGGGCGTTCCCTGGCAACGGGGCACACGACGGGGCGCCTGATGAGGCGGCCGGTCGAGAAGGAGCCACTCGCTGTTCACGATGCCCATCGAACCCCGGGGAGCGAACCCGTTCAAGACCGACAGGCGTTCCCTGACGGGCTTCTGACGGTCAGCCCAGCCCCGGAATCATCGAGATCAGCAGGTCGATCGACTTGATGCCGATGAAGGGCAGGATCAGTCCGCCCAGTCCGTACACGCAGAGATTGCGGCGCAGCAGATCGTGGGCGGTGGCCGGCGTGTAGCGCACTCCCCGCAGGGCCAGCGGGATCAGCGTCACGATGATCAGGGCGTTGAAGATGATCGCGGAGGCGATGGCCGAGGTGGGGCTGTGCAGGCCCATGACGTTGAGGGTCTCCAGGCCCGGGTAGGCGCTTGCGAACATGGCGGGGATGATCGCGAAGTACTTCGCCACGTCGTTGGTGATGGAGAAGGTCGTCAGCGCCCCGCGGGTGATGAGGAGTTGCTTGCCGATCTCGACGATCTCGATGAGCTTGGTCGGGTTGGAGTCGAGGTCGACCATGTTCCCGGCTTCCTTGGTGGCCGAGGTGCCGGTGTTCATGGCCACGCCCACGTCCGCCTGGGCCAGGGCCGGGGCGTCGTTGGTGCCGTCGCCGGTCATCGCCACCAGCTTGCCGCCGGCTTGCTCCCGCTTGATGAGGGCGAGCTTGTCCTCGGGGGTGGCCTCGGCGAGGAAGTCGTCGACGCCTGCCTCGGTCGCGATGGCACGGGCGGTGAGCTGGTTGTCGCCGGTGATCATCACCGTACGGATGCCCATACGGCGCAGTTCCGCGAACCGTTCGCGAATGCCGTCCTTGACGACGTCCTTGAGGTGGATGATGCCGAGCACTCGCGGGCCGTCCCAGTCGTGCACGGCCACGAGCAGTGGCGTACCACCGCCGGAGGCGATCGCATCGGTCCAGGTGCGTGCCTCGGCGGGCACGCGTCCGCCGTACATCCTCACCCAGTCGATCACCTGTGCGGCGGCTCCCTTACGGATGTGGCAGGCAGCCCCGTTGGACCAGCGCAGATCGATACCGCTCATCCGGGTCCGGGCACTGAACTCCACGAACCGCGCCTGGGACAGCTCCCCTTCGGCGGGAGCCAGCAGCCCGTACTTCTCCTTCGCGAGCACGACGATGGACCGGCCCTCGGGCGTCTCGTCGGCGAGGGAGGAGAGCTGGGCCGCATCCGCCAGAAATACTCGGTCCACGCCCGGCATGGGGACGAAGTCAGCAGCCTCGCGGTTGCCGAAGGTGATGGTGCCGGTCTTGTCGAGCAGCAGTGTGTTGACGTCACCGGCGGCCTCGACCGCCCGGCCCGACATGGCCAGCACATTGCGCTGCACGAGCCTGTCCATACCGGCGATGCCGATCGCCGAGAGCAGTGCGCCGATCGTGGTCGGGATGAGGGTGACGAGGAGGGCGACGAGCACGGTGGTGGACTGGGCGGCGCCGGCGTAACCGGCCATCGGCTGGAGTGTGACGACGACCAGGACGAAGACCACGGTCAGCGCGGCGAGCAGGATGTTGAGGGCGACCTCGTTCGGCGTCTTCTGTCGAGACGCCCCTTCCACCAGCGCGATCATCCGGTCCAGGAATGAGTGCCCGGGCCGGGAGGTGACGCGGACGACTATCCGGTCGGAAAGCACCGTCGTACCCCCTGTCACACCCGACCTGTCTCCGCCCGACTCCCTGATGACCGGAGCCGATTCACCCGTCACGGCGGATTCGTCGACCGCCGCGATGCCGTCCACGACATCGCCGTCCGCGGGGATCGGCTCGCCTGCCTCGACGAGGACGAAGTCGAAGAGCTGGAGATCGGTCGCCGGGACGGCCTCCGCCTCGGCCCGGTCCAGATCGGCGCCGAACGTCCAGTGACGCAGCCGCAGCGCGACCGTGTCCGTCCGCGCCCGGCGCAGCGACTCGGCCTGGGCCTTGCCGCGGCCCTCCGCGACCGCCTCCGCCAGGTTCGCGAAGATCACCGTCAGCCATAGCCAGACACTGATCACCCAGGTGAAGACGGAGGGATGGACCAGCGCGGAGAGCGTGGTCAGCACCGAGCCGACGGCGACCACGAAGAGGACCGGGTTGCGGACGAGCACCCGGGGATGCAGCTTGCGCAGCGCCTCCGGAAACGAACGCAGCAGCTGTAAGGGATCGAAGAGACCGCTCTGGCCCGCCCGCCGTCGTCGGTGGCCCGGGTGCGCGTGGCCTGCCGGGGCGGGAGTCATCGGGAACGCAGGCGCTTCTTCGGGCGCGGCGGGATGCATCGCGGAAACCTTCTGCTGAGGGCGGGCCGATCAACGGATTGGGGGCCACCGGCCCTGCCGTCGCCTGGGCCCCGGCGACGGCAGGGTGGCTCGCGGTCACGTGGCGTCTGGTCGACGAAGCGCCGCTTCGGCTCGTCGCCGGAGACCAGGCCGATGGACTCGGCCGGAGCTCTGTCATGCCACTGACGTCCACGGTCTCCGGCGGCCGCAGAGGAATCTAATGCCCGGGCGCGCTCAAAAGGGCCTGCGTCGGAGGGAACTTGTGCGCTCTTAACGCAGCCGCGGCGCTGATAGTCAAGGACGCGTCAAGCCCGCCTGGGTATCCGTCAGAAACACGTCAGCACACGCCGTACCTGACCGAAAACCGTCACAGACTGATCGTCACGGGGGAGCGGACGGCGTTCCGTGGCGCGACGTGGAGGGCGAGTGACCGTCACCGCTGGAAGTACGCGCAGTCCGGGGCCGGGGGCCCGGACCGCTGCCGTGCACGGGCCACTGACGTCCGTCCCCGCAGAGAGCCGTCCCGGCCCGAGGCCACGAGGGGGTCCGCGGCCGGGACGGCCCTCTGTCCCCCTGTCGGTCCGTGCGGCTGCTGTGACGGAGACCTTCCGCAGCCGCTACCAGGACCAATCGCAGTGCATCGGGCTTCAGCCCGGTGGTGAAGCGATTCTGATAAGTGCTCTGACCCGCACCTCAGAGCGGACGGTACTGCTGCGCGATGCACTGACAGACTATCGACAGTGGAGCCCTGCCCACCGATCCCGCGAAGCAGGAGCCGGACCACAGCCGCTGTGCGCGCCAGTAGCGCCGTACGAGGTCGGGGAACTCCTGGCGGAGAGGTCGTCGGCATCGACCTGGGCCTGGGGCACTTCGCCGTCCTCTCCGACGGCACGAAGATCGACGCTCCGTGCTTTGTGCGTCGAGCCGAGAAGAAGCTCAAGCGCGAGCAAAAACGCCTCAGCCGGAAGGCGAAAGGCAGCAACAGCAGGTCCAAGGCTCGCATCAAGGTCGTCCGCGCTCACGCGCAGGTGGCCGACGCGCGGCGGGAGTTCCACCACCAGCTCTCCACCCGGATCATTCGCGACAACCAAGCGATTGCCGTTGAGGACCTGGCGGTAAAGGGGGCTCGCCCGTGCGCGCGTCTGGCCTCGTCCGTGCACGACGCGGGCTGGTCGGCGTTCGTCGCAATGCTGGAGTGCAAGGCCGCAATGTACGGGTGCCGGTTCTTCCGCTTCCAACGCTTCGAGCCGACCTCTCAGGTCTCCTCGGCCTGAGGCGTCAAGGACGGCCCCAAGCCCCTCCATATCCGAGAGTGGACGTGCGGTGCTTGCGGGGCGGTCCTCGACCGGGACATCAACGCGGCGGTCAACGTCGCCAAGGCCGCCGGACTGGCGGTGTCGGCCTGTGGAGCGCAGGTAAGTCCGGTACTCGTACCGGCGCAGCGCGGTGAAGCAGGAACCCACTGAGACGGTCAGCCGACCGTGGCAGGAACCCCGCCCTTTAGGGCGGGGAGCGGAAGTCAATGGAGCACCCTGCCTGCGCGGTTGCGAATGCTGCGTACCGCGGTCCTCCTCGGCGGCGCCGTCTGCTCCGGACTCCTCCTGATGAGGTCTGCGGCGACCAGCGGTGAGGGCGTGGGGATGTGCCACCGCCGGGTGCCGGTTGCCACCGCGGTGGCCGGTACGACCAGGACCAAGAGCGTGTCGACGCTCTTCATGCCGCCGCCCCGGGGAATCGGATGGGCTCCGTCGAACACCACCGCCGACCAGACTTCCCGGCACGCCGCCGACACCCTATCCGTAGAGATCGCGTCAACGCGGTGTCAGTGTTGCCGGCACATCGCCAGAGACCCGTCAAAGTGACTGTGCCGTACGAGGGGAAGCGGTTTTGTGTACCCCGACCCGTTGTCCCAATGAACTGACGTGCAAGGGAAGTTGATCGCGCATGGGCGTGGAGAACATCGTCGGACTCATCGTCGCCGTCAGCCTGGTCGGCTACCTGGTGGCTGCCCTGGCCAACCCTGAGAAGTTCTGAGGCCCGACGAACCGCCGGACGAGCGCTCTACCGTGCGTCCGGGAAAGCTGAAGTGGTTTCTCGGCGCCGCCCCCGGTGTCGGCAAGATCTACCGCATGCTCGACGTGGGCCGGCGCAGGGCGGCGCGGGGTCGGGCACGCGGAGTGCCACGGACGGCCGCACACCGAGCGGATACTCGAGGGCTTTGGAGGTGCTGGTCCGGGCCGGGCTCCGCTACTGGGGGAGTGCGTAGCCGGAACTCGATCTGGACGCCGTGCTCCGCCGTCCCCCGTTGCTGGAGCGAGTGCGCCGACCTCGTCAGCAACGCCGCGCGGTACGCGCCCGCCGGTGATCCGGTGGTGATCACGTCGAGCGCGTTGGTCAGTCGCGTCGAGGTACGGGTCGCCGGCCGGGGCGGGCTACTGGGAACGGACCGGGACCGGATCTTCGAGCCTTTCAGCGCCTCGGCGACACCGAAAACACCACCGACGTCGGTCTCGGCCTCGCCCTGGCCCGTGGGCCGGCCGAGGCGATGGACGGCACCCTCGGCTCCGAGGACACGCCCGGCGGTGGCCTGACCATGGTCCTTTCCCTGCCCTTCGGGGAGACGGTGGCTGGATCGGCCCGCTGACCCTCGAACGGAGGCGGGCGGCATGGCCCTGACGGCGGCATCGGCACGGCCAGGGCGGGTCCTCGAGGACGGGATCCCAGGAGCATGCCGGTGAGCAGGGCGGACGCGCCGACGATCATCCTGGTTCTGCGACCGGCATCGCTTGGCGTAGGGAATCCGTAAAGACGGCGCAGTGCGCCGTCAGAGGGGCGTTAACGCGGGCTGTGGAGTGGCCGAAACGCGGTTTCCTCGACTGGTCCGAGAATCCGCATCTCTTCCAGGAGCACCCGATGGCCGACGTGGCCTTCGTCGTCACCACGATCGCGGTCTTCGCGCTGGTGGCTCTCGTCGCCAGGGGGGTGGCAAAGCTGTGACCGCCGAGAACATCGTCGGCCTCGTCGTGGCCGCCGCCCTGCTGGGCTATCTCGTCCTCGCCCTCGTCAAGCCGGAGAGGTTCTGAAGCCCGACATGAGCCCCGAACTTGCTGGTGTGCTCCAGTTGCTCGCGCTGATCGCGGCGCTCGCGCTGGCATACCGTCCCCTCGGCGACTACATGGCCAGGGTCTATTCCTCCGACAAGCACCTGCGGGTGGAGAAATGGATCTACAAGGCCATCGGTGCCAACCCGCACGCCGAGATGCGCTGGCCCGCCTATCTGCGTGGTGTGCTGGCCTTCTCCGCCGTCAGCGTCCTCTTCCTCTACCTGCTGCAGCGTCTGCAGGGCAGCCTGCCCGGTTCGCTCGGCTTCTCCTCGATCGACCCGGACCAGGCGTTCAACACGGCCGCGTCGTTCGTGTCGAACACCAACTGGCAGTCGTACTACGGCGAGCAGGCCATGGGTCACGTCGTGCAGACCGGCGGCCTCGCGGTGCAGAACTTCGTCTCCGCCGCAGTCGGTATCGCGGTCGCGGTGGCGCTGGTCCGCGGTTTTGCCCGGTCCCGCACCGGTGAGCTGGGCAATTTCTGGGCCGACCTGGTGCGCGGCACCGTCCGTATCCTGCTGCCGGTCTCGGTCATCGCCGCGATCGTGCTGGTCGCGCTGGGTGCGATCCAGAACTTCGCCGGGATCCACGAGGTCGGCCAGTTCATGGGCGGCTCGCAGCAGTGGAATGGCGGCGCGGTCGCCTCCCAGGAGGCCATCAAGGAGCTCGGTACCAACGGTGGCGGTTACTTCAACGCCAACTCGGCCCACCCCTTCGAGAACCCCAACGCGTTCTCGAACCTTTTCGAGATCTTCCTGATCCTGCTGATCCCGTTCTCGCTGACCCGGACCTTCGGCAAGATGGTCGGCAGCGTGAAGCAGGGCTACGCGATCCTGGCGACGATGGGCATCATCTGGGTCGGTTTCGTACTGCTCATGTGGGCGACGGAGTTCGCAGGTCACGGTCCGGCCTTCGAGACCGCCGGCGGCGCGATGGAGGGCAAGGAGACCCGGTTCGGCATCGGCGCCTCGTCGATCTTCGCGGTCTCCACCACACTCACCTCGACCGGTGCGGTGGACTCGTTCCACTCCTCGTTCACCGGCCTGGGCGGCGGGATCACGATGCTCGGCATGATGCTGGGCGAGATCGCTCCCGGTGGGGTGGGCTCCGGCCTCTACGGCATGCTGATCATGGCCATCATCGCGGTGTTCATCGCGGGCCTGATGGTCGGCCGTACCCCGGAGTACCTGGGCAAGAAGATCGGCACCCGCGAGATCAAGCTGGCGGCGTGCTACATCCTGATCACCCCGGCGCTGGTGCTCTGCTTCACCGCCGCGGCGATGGCCCTGCCGACTCCGGCCGACTCGATGACCAACAGCGGTGCGCACGGTTTCTCCGAGATCCTGTACGCCTACACCTCGGGCGCCAACAACAACGGTTCGGCTTTTGCCGGGCTGAACGCGGACACGCAGTGGTTCAACACGACGATCGGTCTGGCGATGCTGCTCGGCCGCTTCCTGCCGATGGTTTTCGTGCTGGCGCTGGCGGGCTCGCTGGCGGAGCAGAAGCCCGTCCCCGCCACGGCAGGCACTCTGCGGACCGACAAGCCGCTGTATGCGGGTCTGCTGGTCGGGACGATCCTGATCATCACCGGTCTGACCTACTTCCCGGCGCTGGCGCTGGGTCCGCTCGCCGAAGGGCTGGCGTCATGACCATCGACGTGAAGAAAGCAACGAAGCAAGGGGAGCCCGGCTCCATGCCCACCACGACTCCGACCCGGGCGCCGCACAGCGATGTGCCGACCGGTCACAAGCCCGAGACCGGACGCGTCGGCGGGGGACTGTTCGACCCCACGCAGCTGATCAAGTCCTTCCCGGACGCGATCCGCAAGCTCGACCCCCGGGTGATGATCAAGTCGCCGGTCATGTTCGTGGTCCTGGTCGGGTCCGTGCTGACCACGGTCTTCGCGGTCATGGAACCGTCCGACTGGTTCGGCTGGGCGATAGCCGCCTGGCTGTGGCTGACCACGATCTTCGCCAATCTCGCGGAGGCGGTGGCCGAGGGCCGCGGCAAGGCGCAGGCCGACACCCTGCGCAAGGCCAAGACCGACACCGTCGCCCGCCGTCTCACCAAGGACGGGAAGTCCGAGGAGCGGGTGCCCGGCACCGACCTGCGCATCGGTGACCTGGTCGTCTGCGAGGCCGGCGACATCATTCCCGGCGACGGTGACGTCGTCGAGGGCGTCGCGAGCGTGGACGAGTCCGCCATCACGGGTGAGTCGGCCCCGGTGATCCGTGAGTCCGGCGGCGACCGCTCGGCCGTCACCGGCGGCACGAAGGTGCTGTCCGACCGGATCGTCATCAAGATCACGACGAAGCCGGGCGAGACCTTCATCGACCGGATGATCAACCTGGTCGAGGGCGCCGCCCGGCAGAAGACGCCCAACGAGATCGCGCTGAACATTCTGCTGGCCTCGCTGACCATCGTCTTCCTGCTCGCGGTCGTCACCCTGCAGCCCTTCGCGACCTATGCCAAGGCCCCGCAGACAATGATCGTGCTCGTCGCGCTGCTGGTCTGCCTCATTCCGACCACCATCGGTGCACTTCTCTCGGCGATCGGCATTGCCGGTATGGACCGTCTGGTCCAGCGCAATGTGCTGGCGATGTCCGGCCGTGCGGTCGAGGCCGCCGGGGACGTCTCCACGCTGCTGCTCGACAAGACCGGCACCATCACCCTCGGCAACCGCCAGGCCGCCGAGTTCGTCCCGGTCAAGGGCGTCACCGCCGCCGACGTCGCCGACGCCGCCCAGCTCTCCTCGCTGGCCGACGAGACCCCCGAGGGCCGCTCCATCGTCGTCCTGGCCAAGGAGAAGTACGGTCTGCGCGAGCGCCACCAGGGCGAGCTGACCCAGGCCACATGGGTGCCGTTCACCGCGCAGACCCGTATGTCGGGCGTGGACGTGGACGGGCACAAGGTCCGCAAGGGCGCCACCGCATCCGTCATCGCCTGGGTCCAGGAACGCGGCGGCCAGGTCGCCGACGATGCCGACACCATCGCCAACCGGATCTCCGAGGCCGGCGGCACCCCGCTCCTCGTGGCGTCCGAAGACGGTGACAAGGGTGCCCGGATCCTCGGGGTCATCCACCTCAAGGACGTCGTCAAGGACGGCATGCGCGAACGCTTCGACGAGCTGCGCCGCATGGGCATCAAGACCGTCATGATCACGGGCGACAACCCGCTGACCGCCAAGGCCATCGCCGAGGAGGCAGGTGTCGACGACTTCCTCGCCGAGGCCACTCCCGAGGACAAGATGGCGCTCATCAAGCGGGAGCAGGCCGGCGGCAAGCTGGTGGCGATGACCGGCGACGGCACCAATGACGCCCCCGCCCTCGCGCAGGCGGACGTCGGCGTGGCCATGAACACCGGCACCTCGGCCGCCAAGGAGGCCGGGAACATGGTCGACCTCGACTCCAACCCGACCAAGCTCATCGAGATCGTCGAGATCGGCAAGCAACTCCTCATCACCCGGGGCGCCCTGACGACGTTCTCCATCGCCAACGACGTGGCGAAGTACTTCGCGATCATCCCCGCGATGTTCGCCGTGGTCCACCCAGGCCTGGACAAGCTCAACATCATGGGCCTGGCCTCACCGGAGTCCGCGATCCTGTCCGCGGTCATCTTCAACGCGCTGATCATCATCGCCCTGGTGCCGCTCGCCCTCAAGGGCGTGCAGTACCGGCCCACCAGCGCGGACAGGATGCTCCGCCGCAATCTCGCCCTCTACGGACTCGGCGGCCTCATCGCCCCGTTCATCGGCATCAAGCTCATCGACCTGCTCATCTCCCTCATCCCCGGAATCGGCTGATCGCCATGAACTCATCTTTGGGAAACGCCGCACGGCTGACCTGGGCCGGGCTGCGCGCGCTGCTCGTCCTCACCCTGGTCACCGGCGTCCTCTACCCGCTGCTGGTCACGGGTGTGGCCCAGGGCCTGTTCCGCGACAAAGCGAACGGCTCGGAAATCAAGAGCGACGGCAAGGTCGTGGGCTCGTCACTGATCGGCCAGAGCTACAACCTGCCGAAGAAGAACCCGGACGACGCCGAAGAGACCCCGGCCCCGGACCTGAAATGGTTCCAACCACGCCCGTCCAACGGCCTCGGCGGCAACAGCGTCAACACCCAGTACTCGCTCATCCTGTCCGGAGCGACCAACCGCTCCGGTGACGACGGCGCGGTCGAGGGCAAGTGCCCGGAGAACGCCGAGGAGGGCACTCTCTGCGCCCAGGTCGTCACCGCCGAGGCGGCCGTGGTCAAGGACAACTCCACCGCCACCTACAAGGTCAAGCCCTCGGACGTGCCGGCCGACGCCGTCACCTCCTCCGGCTCCGGCCTGGACCCGCACATTTCCCCCGCCTACGCGAAGCTCCAGGTCCACCGGATCGCGGAGAAGAACCACCTCACCATCGCGCAGGTCGACCAGCTCGTCGCCGATCACACCCAGGGCCGCGCCCTCGGCTTCATCGGCGAACCCCACGTCAACGTCCTCGAACTCAACATCGCCCTCAAAGAACTGATCAAGGGTTGAGCCATGGGGCACCACGCGGGAGCCGACAGCCTGGGAACTTCCACCTCGGGCCGTCGGCTCCCGTCTGCGCGTTCCACCGCATGACTCCCGAACAGGCCCCAGACCCCGCAGCGAAGAAGGAAGGCCGCACGCCGATGACCCAGGTGCTCGTTGTCGAGGACGATCCACAGCTCGTCCGGGCTCTCACGATCAATCTGAAGGCCCGCAAATACGAGGTGGAGGCTGCGACCGACGGCGCTGCCGCTCTGCGACTCGCCGCCGCGGGCCCGCCGGACGCGGTGCTGCTCGACCTGGGCCTGCCGGACGTCGACGGGCTCGAAGTCATCAAGGGACTGCGTCGCTGGAGCAGAGTGCCGATCGTGGTGGTCTCCGCCCGCCGCACCTCCGACGAGAAGATCGAGGCGCTGGACGCCGGAGCCGACGACTACGTCACCAAGCCGTTCAGCATGGACGAGCTGCTGGCCAGGCTGCGCGCCGCCGTACGGCGCGTGGAAACCGCCGAGCCCGTCACAGACGACACGTGGCTGGTCACCACCGACGACTTCACCGTCGATCTTGCGGCGAAGAAGGTGAACCGCTCGGGCAGCGACGTACGCCTCACACCGACCGAGTGGCACCTCCTGGAGCTCCTGATCCGCAATCCCGGACGTCTCATCAGCCAGCGGCAGCTGCTGGAAGAGGTGTGGGGCCACTCCGTCGGGAACAGGACCAACTACCTCCGCGTCTACATGGCGCAGTTGCGTCGCAAACTCGAATCGGACCCCTCGCGCCCTCGATACCTGATTACCGAACCCGGCATGGGATACCGCTTCGAGGCGTGAACCACACGCCACAGCCCCTTCGGACCCTCCCTCTCGACCGCCCAGCAACCCCTCGCCCCTCGACACAGAGATCGGAACCATGGCACGCGGCAAGCTTCGGATTTACCTCGGTGCGGCGCCGGGCGTCGGCAAGACCTACGCCATGCTCTCCGAGGCCCATCGCAGGATTGAGCGGGGTACCGACTGCGTGGTCGCCTTCGTCGAGCACCACAGCCGGCCGCGCACCGAGGTGATGCTGCACGGGCTGGAACAGATCCCTCGCAGGCATCTGGAGTACCGCGACACCGTCTTCACCGAGATGGACGTCGACGCGGTACTCGAGCGGCGACCTGCCGTGGCCCTGGTCGACGAGCTCGCCCACACGAACGTGCCCGGATCACGCAACCCCAAGCGGTGGCAGGACGTCGAAGAGCTGCTCGCCGCAGGCATCAACGTGATCTCGACGGTCAACATCCAGCACCTGGAGTCGCTCGGCGATGTCGTGGAGTCGATAACCGGGGTACGGCAGCGGGAGACGGTCCCCGACGAAGTCGTCCGCCGCGCCGATCAGATCGAACTGGTCGACATGTCCCCCCAGGCGCTGCGCCGCCGCATGGCGCACGGCAACATCTACAAGTCCGACAAGGTCGATGCAGCCCTCTCCAACTACTTCCGCCCCGGGAACCTGACCGCGCTGCGTGAGCTGGCCCTGCTCTGGGTCGCCGACCGGGTCGACGAGTACCTGCAGGAGTACCGGACGGAACACCGGGTCTCGAAGATCTGGGGCTCCCGTGAACGGATCGTCGTGGGTCTCACCGGCGGCCCTGAGGGACGTACCCTCATCCGCCGCGCCGCCCGCCTCGCCGAGAAAGGCGCAGGCGGCGAGGTCATGGCTGTGTACATCTCGCGCAGCGACGGGCTCACGGCGGCCTCGCCCAAGGAGCTGGCGGTCCAGCGCACCCTTGTCGAGGACGTGGGCGGGACCTTCCACCATGTGGTCGGCGATGACATCCCGCAAGCCCTGCTGGAGTTCGCGCGGGGTGTCAACGCCACGCAGATCGTGCTCGGGGCCAGCCGCCGCAAAGGATGGCAGTACGTCTTCGGGCGTGGCGTCAGCGCCACGGTGGCAGTCGAGTCCGGGCCGGACCTCGACGTGCACATCGTCACCCACGAGCAGGTCGCCAAGGGCCGGGGCCTGCCGGTGTCGCGTGGCGCCCGGCTTGGACGCTCCCGGATCATCTGGGGCTGGGTGGCCGGTGTTCTGGGACCGGCCCTGCTGGCCCTGCTCCTGACCAACATCGATGCCGAACTCGGCCTCGCCAACGACATGCTGTTGTTCCTGACGCTCACGGTGGCCGCGGCACTGCTCGGGGGGCTGCTCCCGGCCCTGGCCTCCGCGGCCTTCGGCTCACTGCTCCTGAACTACTTCTTCACCCCGCCGCTGCACCAGCTCACCGTCTCCGACCCGAAGAACATCGTGGCCATCGTGATCTTCGTGTCGGTCGCGGTGTCGGTGGCCTCCGTGGTGGACATCGCCGCCCGCCGCACCCAGCAAGCAGCCAGGCTGCGCGCCGAGTCCGAGATCCTGTCCTTCCTCGCGGGCAGCGTGCTGCGAGGCGAGACCAGCCTCGAAGCCCTTCTGGAGCGGGTGCGCGAGACGTTCGCGATGGAGTCCGTCGCCCTGCTGGAGCGCGCGAGCGACGTGGACCCGTGGACCTGCACGGGAACCGTCGGCAACGCCCGCCCGCTCCAGCGCCCCGAGGACGCCGACGTCGACATGCCCGTGGGCGACCACATGGCCCTGGCACTCTCCGGTCGGCCCCTGCCCGCCGAAGACCGCCGCGTGCTGGGCGCCTTCGCCGCCCAGGCCGCCGTCGTACTCGACCGGCAACGCCTCGTGACAGAGGCCGAGGAGGCCCGCAAACTCGCCGAGGGCAACCGCATCCGCACCGCCCTCCTCGCCGCCGTCAGCCATGACCTGCGCACCCCGCTCGCCGGCATCAAGGCCGCCGTCACCTCGCTGCGCTCCGACGACGTCGAATGGTCCGAGCAGGACCGGGCCGAACTCCTCGAAGGCATCGAGGACGGCGCCGACCGCCTCGACCACCTCGTCGGCAACCTGCTCGACATGTCCCGACTGGAGACCGGCACCGTCACGCCCCTGATCCGCGAGACCGACCTCGACGAAGTGGTTCCCATGGCCCTCGTGGGTGTACCGGAGGCCAGCATCGATCTGGACATCCCGGAGACCCTCCCCATGGTCGCCGTCGACCGCGGGCTGCTGGAGCGGTCGGTCGCCAACATCGTGGAGAACGCCGTCAAGTACAGCCCGGACGGGAAGACGGTCCGCGTGTCAGCCAGCGTCCTCGGCGATCGCGTCGAAGTGCGGGTGGTGGACCGCGGGCCCGGCGTCCCCGACGAGGCCAAGGAACGGATCTTCGCGCCCTTCCAGCGCTACGGCGACGCCCCGCGCGGCGCCGGAGTCGGGCTCGGCCTCGCCGTCGCCCGCGGATTCGCCGAGGCAACGGGCGGGACACTGACCGCCGAGGACACACCCGGAGGCGGCCTGACCATGATCCTCACGGTGCGGACCGCCCCAGGCCAGGAACTACCCGGTCCCGAACTGCCGAGCAGCGCCGTCTCATGAGCCACCGGCGGTCCGAAGGCCGCCGGCGCCATCAGGTGTCCAGTCCGGAGACCTTGAAGACGGCTCTGGCGTTCTCCCCCTCCACTTGCCGGGAGAGCCGACGCAGCGCTGTGCCTCCGTGCCGCAGAGTCCCGCGGACCTGTGAGAGACGGACGTCCGCGTCCAGGACGTGCCACAGCTGGGGGTTGGCGGTCAGGACACGGGGATCGATGTGGACGAGTCCGCCCTCGGTGTCGCCGAGGACGAGTCGCGCGACGCCGTCGGACCAGGCTGCCGAGGCCAGATGATCGGTCCTCACACGGCAGGTTCTCACGATTCCCCGTACCTCGAGCCAGCCCGGACCTGCAGCCACCCTCGGCGGCAGGAGGAACAGGAACAACAGCAGCGCCGGCCCGGCCCACAGTGCGGCGCGTGCGGCGCTGAAGGTGCCGGCGCCCGCGTCGATGACGAGCAGCAGCCCGAGAAGGAGCACCGCACAGCCGCGAGCATGCCGTAGATCGCCGACCCACTCCAGGTCCTGCGCCACGGCGTCGGACGTGGGGGCCGAACGCCATGAATGGTGTGATGTGATGCGCCGTCCCATGAGACGACGCTATGCCTGCTGCCTTCGGCCATCGGGAATCCTGACGCGCCGCTGACGCCGGCAGCAGCAGAATTGACGCCCGCCTGACGCCCGTTGCTTGCGCCCGGCATCAAGAACGCGTGAAGAAGAACGTGGCGGGCGCCAAGAACACGACAGCACTGCTCGTCGGACCCGGGACAGGCCTGCACGCTGACGGGCATGACAGTTCTGACCACGGAGAACAGCGCCGCCGGCGCTGAGGAACCCCCCGATACCGATGCGCGCCACAAGCTGACCGCCGTCACCGGCCTCGCCGCGCTCTCGCTCGACGCGATGGCGTCCGTCGCCTACGGACCGGAAGCGATCGTGTTGGTCCTGGCGGCGGCGGGCGGGTACGGGCTCGGCTTCACCCTCCCGGTGACCCTGGCCATCGCCGCCCTGCTGGCCGTACTGGTTGCCTCCTACCGCCAGGTCATCGCGGCCTTCCCCGACGGAGGCGGAAGCTACGCGGTCGCCAAGGCCCACCTCGGCCGCCGCACCAGCCTGGTCGCCGCCGCATCGCTCGTGCTCGACTACGTCCTCAACGTCGCCGTCGCCGTCACCGCGGGTGTGGCCGCGCTCACCTCGGCCTTCCCTGAGCTGTACGACGAGCGGCTCTGGCTCTGTCTCGCGGTCCTGGTACTCATCACCGCCGTCAATCTGCGCGGCATCGTGGACTCGGCGAAGGCGTTCATCGTGCCGACCGCGGTCTTTGTCGGCTCGATCCTCGTCCTGATCGTGGTCGGGCTCTTCCGGTCCGCGCCCGTCTCCACCGAGGCGGCCGCCGGTCACGCCTCCGTTCTCTCCGACAACGCCACCACCGTCGGCGCGCTGCTCCTGCTCAAGGCGTTCGCCTCCGGCTGCTCCGCCCTGACCGGCGTCGAGGCCATCGCCAACGCCGTCCCGTCCTTCCGCGCCCCGGCCGTGCGCCGCGCCCAGCACGCCGAGGTCGCGCTGGGCGTGCTGCTCGGAGTGATGCTGATCGGCCTGTCGGTGCTGATCTCCCGTTTCGGTCTCCAGCCGGTCGAAGGCGTCACCGTCCTCGCCCAGCTCGCCGACGCATCCGTAGGACACAACGCGGCCTTCTACATCATCCAGTTCGCGACGATGGCGCTGCTCGCGCTCTCCGCCAACACCTCGTTCGGGGGCCTGCCTGTGCTGCTGAAGCTGCTGGCCCGCGACAACTACCTGCCGCACGTGTTCGGGCTGAAGGCCGACCGCCAGGTCCACCGCCATGGAGTACTCGCGCTGGCCGCCGTCTCGGCAGCGCTGCTGGTCTTCTCCGGCGGGGACACCAACACCCTCGTACCGCTCTTCGCGATCGGTGTCTTCGTCGGCTTCACCATCGCCCAGACCGGCATGGTCCTCCACTGGCGGGATCAGCGCACACCGGGCTGGGTCGGCAAAGCCACACTCAACGGCCTCGGTGCCGTCCTCACCGGCGTCAGCGCGATCGTCGTCACCGCCACCAAGTTCCCCGACGGCGCCTGGCTGATCGTGGTTGCCCTGCCGCTCCTGGTCGCCGCCTTCGAATCCGTGCACCAGGCGTACGCGAGGATCGGAGAGTGCCTCGGCATCGGCCGCATCCCCGATCCCCCGCACCGCGCCCGCTCCTTGGTGATCGTCCCGGTTTCCTCCCTGACCCTGCTCACCAGCGAGGCGCTGACCGCGGCGGTGTCGCTCGGCGACGAGGTACGTGCCGTCACCGTCTGCCACACCGACGCGGAGGACCGGGAACAGACGGAGGCCCTTGAGCGTGACTGGGCCCTGTGGAACCCGGGCGTGCCGCTGGTCCGCATTCCCTCCGCCCACCGTGCCTTGGGGCGGCCCATCGCCAGGTACGTCCGGAAGGCCGCCGTGGAACGCCCCGGCTCTCGGATCACGGTCCTCATCCCCGAAGCCGAACCGGGTCGCCTGTGGCAGCGCGTGCTGCAGAACCAGCGCGGCGCCGTCGTTGCCCACGCCCTGCGCAGAGACACCGATGCGGTGGTCTGCCGGCTCCGGTTCCGGCTGTAAGTAACGGGGCTCTATGGCTTTCGTCAAGCCGTAGCGAGTGCGGGTGGTTGGCAAAAGGTGCCGTCGCGGAGCATGGCGAAGAGGACGTCGACGCGGCGTCGGGCAAGTGCAATGAGAGCTGCGATGTGGTGTTTCCCTTCACGGCGTTTTCGCTCGTAGTAGGCGCGTGATTCAGGTTGCGAGAGCGAGGCGAATACGGCGAGGTAGAAGGCCCGTTTGAGTGCTGAACGCACCATGGCCTGGCTCACCGGATGCCGCCGCCTCCACCGCCGCGACGAGCGCAAAGCCGAGCATTTCCTCGCCTTCATGAGCTGGGCCAGGTCGAGTCGTGACGGTCGTCGTCGTGGCGCAGGAGTCTCGGGTCTCGCGACCGGCGTGGCGCTGTCAGAAGCCGAAGCCGGGGCGCCGTCCTTCGCTCATTCTCACTCGGGTACCCGTCGAGCCTTTGGGGACCAACCTGACTCAGTGCCGGTCATGTCCCCGTGGTGCGGGGCCGGCGGTGGGGCGAGGAGCAGGAAGGCCCTGCTCAAGCTGATGGCCCAGACGGACGAGTGAAACGGTGAAGGGGGCGGCCCCCTTCAAAACCCGCGCGGCTGCAGCGCCGGTTCGCAACGCGCTGCTGACCACGTGTCGCCATTGGCTTGGCGAGTGCGCGGTGATGCCGGCGGACGAAGAACCGGGAGCCAAGCAGGAGGCTGTCGGGAGGTGCGGCTGCTACAAGCGGCGTTCGAGAGCGGGTAGGCAGTTCCAGCGCACGGCGGGGTGTGCGTAGTGGTGCAGGTCGCGGTCGGGGAGCCAGATGGCTGCGAGAGCGCGCTTGCGCCCGGGGGGTGCCTCGACCCATCTCGGCGCTTCGCCCGCTTACGCGAAGGCGGCTCTGTGGCGGCCAGCGGCTCGGATTGGTGGTGGCCCTCCAAGGACGGTGGCGGCATCAAGAAGCCGCTGTTGAGGCCGCGCGGTTCGGACCGACCCCGACTGCGTGAGTGGCCTTCGAAGGGTCACCCACGCAGTCGCCACGTTGAGGCTGTCTACCGTTGCCTACGGCTACGACACGGTGGCGCAGATGGCCCAGGCTTCGTACGTGATCGTGCCACCCGAGTCGTTCTCAGCGCGGATACTCCACGCGTTGTCAGCAGACGGCCAGGAATTCTGGATGCGGACATTGGTGGCAAAGAGATTGGCCGGAAGGTAGCGACCGCCTCCGCCGGTCACCACCTGACCGGCATCCGGACAGGTCACCGTGGCTTCACAGAAGGTGTCGTTATCACAGGCAGGTCCGGTGGCGGACACCCTCTCGAACGTGATGTCGGTTGCGCCGGTTGCGCCGGTTGCGCCGGTTGCGCCGGTTGCGCCGGTTGCGCCGGTTGCGCCGGTCGGGCCGGTCGGGCCGGTCGGGCCGGTTGCGCCGGTTGCGCCGGTTGCGCCCGTCGGGCCAGTGTCGCCGGTCGGGCCTGTGTCGCCGGTCGGGCCGGTCGGGCCTGTGTCGCCGGTTGCGCCGGTCGGGCCTGTGGGTCCGGTCGGGCCCTTGCACCTGTCCCAGCCGCCCAGCGTGTGAGCGGCAGCGAGATCTTGGGCGGTATTGCTGCACTTGTCATGACCCGGGCCCGCGGCGGGGTCAAGCGGCGGGGTGGCCAGTGCGGGAGTCACCAGGGTCAACAGGGCCGTGGAAGCCACAAGGCCTCCAGTCAGCACCTTGGTGTAGCGGGGGAGGTGGACGCTTCTTGGTCCAGCACGCATGAGTGACCTGCTTCCATCGTCGGATCGGGTTGGCGAACCACAACCGGAGCGCCACCGCAATGCTTCGCCAACACCGCGTCATGCGCAGGGTGGGACCAGCCAATCGGGTCCCGTGTTCTCGGCGGCCTGGACCGAGGCGGACTCACACAGGCGCGTGCGACCGGGCAATCCGGCACCACCGGTCGTCGAACTCCCTGTCACCTGGGTGGCTGCGGCGCTCGCCGAAGAGCGGTACCCCGGCCCCCCTGGGCGTTGCCTCCCGCCGAAGCGGGAGTCGCCGCAGCCGGACTGACGCAGGAACACCTGGATGAGCGGCCCGGCGAGCCCGCTATGTGGGAGCGGCTCCACCAGCTGTGGGTCGCCGACGCCGTTCAGCTGCGGCGGGAGCTGGGCGACGGCCCGGCCGAGAGCATGCTCCGTGAGGCGCAGCAGGTGCTCCCGATCCTGGGCTGCCGGAGGGCCGCGGGGGTGAGTGTCGTTGTACGGTCGTCTGCTGACACTGCGACATGCCGCATGTGTGCACGGGATCAGTAGGTGGAAGGTTCGGTGATGTCTCGGAGGAAGCTCTGGAGCGTTTGACGCAGGACCTCGGGTTGCTCCAGGTGGACGTCGTGCCCCGCCCCCGGGACGCTGATGGCCATCGTGTCGGTTCGCTCCTTGAGCATCCTGGTGGACTCCTCCGGGGCGATGATGCCGGACTGGCCGAGGACGGCCAGGGTCGGGCAGGTGACAGCCGCCCACTCGTCCCAGTAGGAGCGTTGGGCAATCTCGGCCAAGGAGTCGACCATCACGTGGCGGTCGAAGCGCGGCCACCATCCGCCGTCGCGTTCCTCCAGTCCCGCCGCCCAGCCCTCGCCGACCGGGCCGCCGCCGAGGAACTCCACGGCCGCCTCTTTGGAGGGGAAGGGCTTCGGCCACGAGTCGAACCAGTTGCCGATCTCGGCGACGGCCCTTGGGGTGGACCCGCCGGGGCCGGCTTCGACGAGGACGAGGGCGCTGAGGAGGCCGGGGTGGGCGGCGGCGGTGAGCATGGCTGTATGGCCGCCGAGTGACTGTCCGATCAGTACGGGCTGGTGGAGCCCCAGTTGGTCGAGGACGGCGACGATGTCTGCGACGTACGCGGCGCGTGAGCGGTCCTTGGGGTGCCGCTCGCTGGCGCCGTGACCGCGCTGGTCGACGGCTACCACGCGGTGCCGGGCGCGCAGGTGCTGGGCTGTCGCGTCCCATTCGCCTGCGTGGCCGGCCAGGCCGTGCAGCAGGACGACGGGCGGTCCCGACCCGCCCCAGTCACGGCAGGAGATGCGTACGCCGTCACGTACCACGGTGCGTTCGGACCATGTCATGGGGACTCCTTACCGGCTTGTCCGGGGTGATGTGTCGTCGAGGCGCCGGTCAGCGGTAGGCGGCGAGGAAGGCGCGGACGCCGGCGGTGGCGTAGTGGTCGAGGTCGGCTTCGGTGTGCTGGGGGCTGCCGTGGAACATGGCCTTGTTCACGGGGATCCACAGCAGGAGGCCGGAGAAGTGGTTGGCGGCCAGGAGCGGTTCGTCGCATCGGAGCACTCCGTGGCCGGTCAGGCGCTGGAAGGTGGCCGCCAGGGTGGCCAGGACCCGTTCGAAGCCCTGCTCGTACCAGCTGGCGCCGAGGTCGGGGAAGGCGTCGGCGTTGGCGATGACCAGGCGCCGCAGCTGAAGGACCTGGGGTTGGGTGAGGGCGGTCAGGAACTGGCGGGCGAGGCGGGCCAGGTTCGCTTCCAGGGCATCAGCGTCGGCCGGGATTCCGGCCACCAGGTCGACCATGCCGTCGATCCGATCGGTGGTGGCGAGGACGATTTCGGCGAATAGTTTCTCCTTGTCGGAGAAGTGCTTGTAGACGGTCTGCTTCGACACCGCGGCCAGTTTGGCGATGTCGTCCATGCTCGTGCCTGAGTAGCCCTTGGCCATGAACGCATTGGTCGCGGCCTCCATGATCGCCTGGCGTTTGCGTGCCGACCGGCCTTGCTCGTTCGCTTCCATGCTGCCGCCTCCCGAGATCGGTACTGGACAGTCTAGTTCCTGCGTGAGTACTGTACCGTCCAGTCCACTGGTACCACACCGTCTAGTTCCCGCCGTGCTCACTCCGATCGAGGGAGACACCCATGACCCAGACGATCAGTGCTCCTCTCACCGCGTCCGCCCCGGCCCGGCCGACGACGCGAGCCCTGCTGGCCGGCGCCATCGGAGCAGGCCCGCTCTTTCTGAGTGCGGGCCTGGTGCAGGGGCTGACCCGCGAGGGCTTCGACTTCGCCCGCAATGCCCTCAGCCAGCTCAGCCTCGGATACCTGGGCTGGATCCAGGTCACCGCCTTCCTGCTGACGGGTGTTCTGGTCATCGCCGGCGCGATCGGGATACACCAGGTGCTGCGTGACGCGTCCGGCGGCATTTGGGCGCCGCGGCTGATTGGTGTCTTCGGCGCCTCGTTCCTGCTCGCCGCGGCCTTCGCTGCCGACCCAGGTGCCGGCTTCCCCGCCGGCGCCCCCGAGTCCCGGGCCGCCTCCCTGAGCGCACACGGCGCCATCCACATGCTCGGCGGCATGGTGGGTTACCTGGCGCTGTGCGCCGCGTTCCTCGTACTGGCCCGCACGTTCGCCGCCCAGCGCCGCCGCGGGTGGGCTGTCGCCTGTCGCCTCGTGCCGGTGGGCATCCTCGTCGGCTTCGCGGGCTCTTCCGCCACCATCCTGGCGTTCACCGCCGGAGCCGGGCTCGGCCTCCTCTGGCTCACCGTGGTCACCGTCCGGCTGATGGCCACGCAGCCGTCGGCGCAGCAGTAACCACCCCCGCCTTCGCCGGCCCGTACCGGAAGATGACAATCCAAGATCACTCAGCACGGACAGATGGGGTCAACAACATGACGGACCCGGTGAAGGGCCCTGCCAGCTACTTCCCTTCGATCGAGAAGAAGTACGGCCACCCGATCGCGCACTGGCAGGACCTCATCCGGTCCTCGCCCCTGACCAAGCACATGGAGCTCGTCTCCTGGCTCAAGGCCGAGCACGGCCTGGGCCACGGCCACGCCAACGCGCTCGTCGCGCATACCCTCGCCGAGGAGAGCAGAAGATGAACCGCACTTGATCCCGTACAGGGGGACAGGCCAGCGGCCTCTCGCAGAATCATCCGCGGAAGGCCGCAGTGCCTCGCCCGTCCTGGGCTGCGTGCCAGACGCACTGTTCGCGCCGTGGCCTTTGGACCGGCTTCGGTGATTGCGTCGAACTTGTCACTGAGCCATGCCCGTACTCGCTCGGGATCCTCAGATGCGAGGCGTTCGAGGTACGGGGCCGCTGCCCACCTGTCGCTCTCCGGCAGCAGACTGTGATCCGGGAGCAGGTCAAGCCACGCGGCACTGGTGGCCTTCTCAAAGAAGTAGATGATGGCCCGCGGGTCGGTGATTCTTGCGACTTCGTTAGCCTCGTTCTGGCTCGGGTGCGCGAGGTTGACGAGTTCGTGCAGCCGTGGTGCCTGTTCCGGAAGATCCACGAACAACTGCTCGATGGCCGCGATAACCTTCCGCAACGTTGAGGCGGCAAGTTCAAGGTCTGCAGAAGCTCCATGCACCGACCGACGACAGCCGGGCCGCCGCCGCCCTCGCCGTACCGTTCCTGATCCCCATCGCCACCGATGCCCGCCCACACCGTGCCGACGCCCTCGGCGTACTCTCCGCCCCAGCCCGCGCCCGGCACTTCGGCGTCGCCTCCCGCGACGAACTCCTCCTCCACCGCACCGACCCCCAGCGCCACGCACCGGACGACTACGGCGTCGAGGTGACCGGCTACCCAGCAGGCTGGTCGGTGGCCGCCGCCCGCGCCGCGATCACTGCCGGAACACCCGTGCTCCTGCCCCTTCTCGACGACCCCGACCCCACCATCCGCATCGACGCCGCCTGCGCTCTGGCCACCGCCGCCGACCCCGACCGCACGGTCCGAACCGCCTTCGACACCAGGCTCGCCACGGAGCGTGACGCTATGGTCCGCGCCGCACTGCTCCTCGCCGTCGCCGAGGCCACCCGGGCCCACGCACACCCGCCGATCTCCTCGCGGTTCCGCAAGCGGCGGCAAGACCGGACAGAAGCCCCCGAAGCCCGACTGGCCGCAGCGATCGGCTGGCTCTGCCTCACCTTTTTTCCGCGAGAGGTACCGCGTTGCCGTGGCCGGACGAACCGGCGCAGGCGCGGTGTACTCGGTCCGTGGCAGCCGAGATCACCGGCGACGCCTGCTCTCGCCGCACTGTGATCCGGGCCCCGGCTGACATGGCTGCCGTCGGCGACTGTCCGGCTCAGGCCGGACCGGCCACTGGCGGGACCGGACACCGGGAGGATGTCGGGTGGCGACTAGCCGCTGAAGGTTTGGGTCTTCAGGGCCAGATCCTTGTCGTCGGCGCTGCCCCAGGCGTAGACGACGTTGCTGGTGCCGTCTTTGAGGTTCAGGTCGGCCGGGCCGATGGCCACGGTGTCGGTGCCGGCGAGCACCACGTCGGTGTCGACGGTGCCTGCTTCGACCTCGGTGATGTCTTCTTCGGGGTTGGTCAGGTCGGTGAAGACCGGCTGTCCGCCGGCCCGGACGTCGACCGCGGGTGCCGCGGCGACATGGCGGACGGTCAGTCGCGCTTTGCCCTCGCCGATCTTGGAGACGTCGTTGACGAACGCCGTCATCTCGGGCTTGCCGTCGGCGGAGAGGTGAGCGGCGACGGTGGCGTTTGCGCCTGCGGTTACCTCGACCTTCTCCTCCAGGACGGGAGTGCCCTCAGGTCCCTTGCCCGCCGGGAAGATCCGGATGTCATAGGTTCCGGCGGTCAGGGACTGTGGGTCGGTGACGGTGCCGGGCTTGAAATCGCTGAGCAGTTCGTCGCCGTTGACGTACACGTCCACGGTCGTCTCGGGGATGCCGTGGAAGACGGACACCATGGCTGTGTCCTGATCCTCGGCCGTGGCGGGTGGGGCCATACCGAGGGTCAGGGCGCAGGCGCCTGCCGAGGCGGCGATGGCGAGGCGGGTGCGACAGGTCACGGGGGATCACCCCTTCGTAGGGAGTCTGCGTGTGATGCGCTCGTTCTGGGTGGTTTTCGGGTGCCGGGGCTGCGCTGGATGCGCTGCGGCCGAACTTTCACAGCGGCTTGTCGACGACGGCGTGGACGCCGGGCTGTTCGATCGCGCGACGCAACCGGTGCAGGCCGCGGCGGACGTGACTCTTCACGGTCCCCAGAGGCATGCCCGTGTGTTCCGCGATCTGGATCTGGGTCATGTGTTCGTAGAAGGCCATACGGAGCACCTCTCGCTGTGGGGACGGTAGTCGTGACAGGGCGTCGACGAGCAGCACCCGGTCCAGGACACGGTCCGGTGCCTCGTGCTCGCACCAGGCGGTGCCGGCGTCGTGGCCGACGGAGTCGATGAGCGTCAGACGCCTTGTCCGGGCGCTCAGCGCATCGACGATCTTGCGACGTGTGATGCCGACCAGCCAGGCGCCGAGTGGACCCCGCTCAGGGCGGAATCCGGACCGCCCGCGCCAAGCGCCGAGGAAGACCTGCTGGGTGACGTCCTCCGCTTCCCAACAGTCTCCGAGGGAACGGGCGGCCATGGTGTGGACGAGGGAGCCCCAGCGCCGGTAGATCGCGGCGAACGCCTCCTCGTCGGCGGCCAGGAGACCACGGGCCAGCTCGTCCTCGTACCGCGTCTCGCGCCGGGGCGTGGTGAGGGCGGCGGGCAGTGTGTTCGTGCTCATGCCTGGATCTCCGCCTTCCGGGCGTCGCGCGGGGAGTGAAGGCCCTTGGCCGGACCGCGCTGTGCGGTAGGGCGCCTGTGGGGTCGTCCTCAGTGTTGGACGGCATAAACGACGCAGGCAACATGCGTCGTTTATGCGTCGTAAGGTGGGTTTCATGGGTGTGGGCTCACGACATGGCGAAGACCGGGACGACGGCGCGCCGCGCGGTGGCGGGTTGACGACCGGCGAGGTGGCCAGGCGCCTGGGGGTGGCGCCCACCACGGTCCGCTCGTGGGACGGTCGCTACGGTCTCGGTCCCGACGCGCACACGGGTGGTCGCCACCGACGCTGGACCGCCCGCGGATGTGGCACGGCTGGAGCGCATGTGTGCCTTGACGGCCACCGGACTGCCGCCTGCCGAGGCGGCGCGGATGGCTCTGGGCGAAGCGTCGCCAAAGGAGGCCGTGACGTGGCGGCCTTCGGCTGTGCCCCAGAGGCGACCCGCCGCTGTCGGCAGCCGGGCGGGCAGCGGCCTGCGGCTCGGTGACGTGCGGCACGGGTGCATGGGCGTCGCGCGTGCCGCCGTGCGCCTGGACGCCGCCGCTTTGGGTCGGCTGCTCCACGACACGATCGCCGAGCACGGGTTGGTTACCGCCTGGACCGAGGTGATCATGCCGACGCTCCAGGCCGTGGGCCGCAAATGGGAGACCGCGGGGGAGAGGTACGTCGAAGTCGAGCACTTCCTGTCCTGGCACGTATCCACCGCGCTGCGGTGCAGCGCTCCTCCCGCGGCGGACGGCCGACCCGGCGCCACCACGGTCCTCGCCTGTGTACCGAGGGAGAACCACACCCTGCCGCTGGAGGCGCTGGCCGCCGCACTGGCCGAACGCGGCCTGCCGGTACGCATGTTCGGTGGTGCCCTGCCCGCCGAGTCGCTTGTCGCGGCTGTACGAAGAACCGGGCCGGCCGCGGTGGGACTGTGGGCGCAGTCCCGAGCCACCGCCAGCCGGCCGCTGGCCCGGCACTGGCCGCGATGCAGTGGGGTGTGCGCGGTGCCCACCGCACACCGGTGGTCCTGACGCTCGGGCCCGGCTGGGCCGGGCAGGCGGTGCCCGGCCTGCCGCGCCCGGCGGGGCTCGAAGAGGCAGTTGCGGCATTGGAGGCAGCCGTATCGCGGTGATGCGACGCGGAGCGGGCCACCGGAGCGTGTGGCGCCTGGCATCACACGGGTGGACATGGTCCGCTGGACGGGCGGGCGGCGCGTCGGCAGCCGGCCCGGAAAGCAGCCCCGACCCTCAGTCGAAGGCCGGTGCCGAAAGAGGAGTCTCCATGACCGTCCCTCACCACCATGCGCCCGACGCCGTCGTCATCGGTGCCGGACTGGCCGGCCTCGCCTGCGCCCTGGATCTGTGCCGCGGAGGACGGCGGGTGGCCCTGCTGGAGGCGTCCGATGGCCCCGGCGGCCGGATGCGCACCGACCGGCGGGACGGATGCCTGTTGGACCGAGGCTTCCAGGTGTTCAACACCTCCTATCCCCAGGTGAAGAGGCGGATCGACCTGCGAAGTCTCCGGCTGCGGCCGTTCACTCCGGGCTTCGTCGCGCACACCCCGACCGGACCGGTTCGCCTCGCCGACCCGACCAGACGGCCCGGCGCGGCAGGAGCCCTGCTGCCGGGGCGGGGACTCGCGGCCCGTGACCTGGCCTCACTGGCAGCACTCACCGCGCGGGACGCCGTGCTGCCGGCGATGTCGCTCAAACGACGTCCGGATCGTCCCACCTCGGCCGCTCTCTCCCGGACAGGACTGTCGGAGGCGGCGATTGACGGCATTCTGCGGCCGTTCCTGTCCGGCGTATTCCTGGAAGACCGTATGGAGACTTCCGCCCGGTTCTTCCACCTGGTCTGGCGCAGCATGGTCCGCGGGACTCTCGGTCTTCCCGCCGACGGCATCGGCGCGGTGCCTGCCCAGCTTGCCGACGGCTTGCCTGAGGGCGTGCTGCGCCTTCGGACGACTGTCGCCGAGATCACCGACTCGGCAGTGGTGCTCTCGGACGGCGCCGAGGTGCCGGCCACGGTCGTTGTGGTTGCCACGGACGCCGCCACGGCGGCCCGCCTCCTGCCAGGGCTGCCGATGCCGGAGGGTCGGACGGCGACCACGTACTACCACGCAGCCGACAGCCCGCCGCTGGCCGAACCGACACTGGTGGTGGACAGCACCGGAGCAGTGCTCAACACCTGCGTACTCACCGAGGTCGCCCCCACCTACGCCCCGCCCGGCACCGCGCTCGTCTCCACCTCCGTCCTCGGTACCGACTGGCCGGGCAGGGCCGACGCGGTGCTCCGCCGCCTGGAGGAGCTGTACGGCACTGACACCAGTGCCTGGCGGCAGATCGCCGTGTACACGGTCGAGGGTGCGCTGCCCGCGATGCGGCCGCCCTGGCCCCTGAGCCGCACGAGCCGCTTCGGTCCGGGCAGGTATGTCTGCGGGGATTACCGGGCGACCGGATCGGTGCAGGGCGCGCTGGCGTCGGGCACGCGCGCCGCACGGGAGGTCCTCGCGGACCTGGCAGGGGATTGACGTCGTGTCAGCCTTGATCGACTGCATCCGAACTCGGTTGACGGACCGAAGCGCTGAGGAACGGAACAGAGTGGTCGACACAGTGGCCGGGAGCGGAACGTGGACATGAAGGGCGCGCGTGCTCTGGTGGCCGACACCACCGCCGTCCTCCGTGACGCGATCACCCTCGAACCGACCGGCTGTGGTGCACGCCCGGTACCAGCCGGGCGCGGCCGGAGAAGCCCGGCCCTCGCCCCACGGCCGTGCCAGGGTGTTTCGGCAGTCCTGTTCGACGCCTATGGCGCCGGGCCCTGCGCTCGCGACGTGCACCGGACCACCGCCCTCGGTGGCGTGGACGCCGCCTTCGTTGCCACGGCCCCGGACGCCATGCCCGTCATCGAACGGTGGGCCCGGTGAGCCGGCAGACCTGTGACACGTCCGACGTGGTGATTGTCGGGGGCGGCGCTGCAGGCCTCAGCCTCGCCCACCGGATCGTCGAGACCGGCGTTGCGACCGTGACCGTGGTGGAGCAACCGGACGGTCCGTCGCGTCCGGCGGAGCGTACCTGGTGCTACTGGGACCAGGGCGGCGATGACACCGACGAGGCAGTCACGGCCTCTTGGTCCCTGCTGCGGGTCCACGGCCGAGACGGCAGCGCGCTCACAGTCGATCCGGCCCCACTGCGCTACCGGATGGTGCGCTCTGCGGCATTCGAACGGCTGGTGCACATGCGTCTGGCGCATTCGCCAGGCGGACGTGTCCTGCGCGCGACGGCGGACACGGTGCGCGACGTGCCCGGAGGCGCGGAGGTCAGGTGCGCGACACCCGACGGCCGCACGCTGACACTGCAGGCCAGGTACGTGTTCGACTCGCGGCCCCTGCACGCCCTGCCGCCGGCCCGGACGCAGCTGCTGCAGCATTTCCGCGGCTGGTTCGTGCGTACCGGCGCCGACCGGTTCGACCCGGCGGTCGCCGAACTGATGGACTTCCGGGTGCCGCAGCCGAATCACGGGCTCGCCTTCGGCTACGTCCTCCCGCTCGCCACCGACCGGGCACTCGTCGAGTACACCGAGTTCTCCCGTAGCCCCCTGACCACCGAGGCGTACGAGGCGGCGCTCGGTCACTACACCCGCGACGTTCTTGGCCTGGGCGCCTTTACCGTGGAGACGGCGGAACAGGGGGTCATCCCCATGACCGACGCCCGCTTCCCGCAGCGGATCGGGGCAGCCGTGTTCCGGATCGGGACCGCGGGCGGCGCGACCCGCCCGGCCACGGGCTACACCTTTGCCGCAGTACAGCGGCAGAGCCGGGCCATCGCCGCCGCCCTGCTGGACGGCCGCGGCAGCGTGCCCCCACCTCATGGACGGCGGGCTCTCGCCATGGACGCGGTCCTGCTGCGGGCCCTGGAAACCGGACGGATCGACGGCCCCGCGTTCTTCACCGACCTGTTCCGCCGTACGCCGACGCAGCGCCTGCTGCGCTTCCTCGACGGCGCCACCTCGTTGAGGGAGGAGTGGGGCATCGGACTGCGCACCCCGGTCGGCCCGATGCTCCGTACCGCGGTCGAACTGCCCTTCCTGCCCCGCCGCACCCATGCCGCTCCACGAATCGGAGAGAGCTGCCGATGACACTGCTGCGTGACCACGACCTGGCCCGCGCCTTCGACCACGCGTCCCACACCTACGACCGTCTCACGGCCCTCAACCCGGGCTACCGCACCGACCTGCTGCGCTCGGCGCGCCGACTGCGGCTGCCAAGGGACGGGGCCGGTCTGCACCTTCTCGACCTCGGTTGCGGCACCGGTGCTTCCACCCGGGCCTTGCTGCGGGCGGCGCCCCGTGCCCGGATCACCGCTGTGGACGCCTCCGCCGGGATGTTGCGCCGGGCGCTGGCCAAGCCGTGGCCGTCCCGCGTGCGCTTCGTGCACCTGAGTGCCGAGGAACTGGCAACGGCCGACGAAGGCCCATTCGACGCGGTCTTCGCCGCCTACCTGTTCCGCAACGTCACCGACCCGGACAGGATCCTGCGGGTGGCGGGGGCTCTGCTGCGGCCGGGTGGGCGCCTCGCCGTCCATGAGTACAGCCTCGGCGGCTCGCCCGTGCACCGCGCCCTGTGGACGGCCGTATGCCAGGGAGTCATCATCCCGGCAGGCACGCTCACCGGTGACCGGGCCTTGTACCACCATCTGTGGCACAGCGTCCTCGATTTCGACACCGCTCCCGACTTCACCGACCGGCTGACGCGGACCGGGTTCACGGGCGCGCGTGCCCTTCCCGTAGCGGGTTGGCAGACCGGCATCGTGCACACGTTCGTCGCCCGCAGCGGCGCCGCCACGGCAGCGGAGGCCGCCCGATGAACACCCGTTCCCACCGCACCGTCCGCCGCGGCCGCGACCGCAGGGCCGCGGTCTTGATGCCCGTGCCCGGCCGGGATCGGTTCGCGCGCGGGGACGTGCCGTCGGTCGCCGTGGTGGGAGGCGGAATCGCCGGTCTCGCCGCTGCCACCGGGCTGGCCGAACGCGGCGCCCGCGTGACCCTTTACGAGCGGGGGGAGTCCCTCGGCGGCCGTCTCGCCGGCCACCGCACCCGACTCGCGGACGGTTCCGTGGTGACCATGAGCCGCGGCTTCCACGCCTTCTTCCGCCAGTACTACAACCTTCGCGGCCTGCTGAGACGCACCGATCCCGCCCTCACGCGGCTCACCGCGCTGCCCGACTACCCCCT
Source organism: Streptomyces sp. NPDC043861 (assembly GCF_056435905.1). Classification (NCBI taxonomy): domain Bacteria; kingdom Bacillati; phylum Actinomycetota; class Actinomycetes; order Kitasatosporales; family Streptomycetaceae; genus Streptomyces; species Streptomyces sp. NPDC043861. The sequence goes on from NZ_JBWKDP010000007.1 coordinate 349,647, forward strand.
GCGGCACAGCGGCGGCCTGACCGACAGCTTCGCCCGCGTCCCCAGAACACCGCCGCTGAGTGCCCTCGGATTCGTCGCCCTGAGCCCCACCTTCGGCTGGCGCGATCTCGGTGCCATGGACGCCAGGGCCGCGCTGCCGCTCCTCGATGTCCGCGTGCCCGAGATCTACGAACGCTTCGACAACATCAGCGCGACCAGCTTCCTGGACCGGGTCCGTTTTCCCGAGGCCGCGCACCATTTGGCGTTCGAGGTGTTCTCGCGCAGCTTCTTCGCCGACCCGCGCGAACTGTCCGCCGCGGAACTGCTGCTGATGTTCCACATCTACTTCCTCGGCTCGGCGGAGGGCCTGCTCTTCGACGTGCCGAACGAGCCCTTTCCACAGGCACTGTGGGAGCCGCTCGGCGACTACCTCCAACGCCTCGGCGCGAACGTGTGCACCGCAACACCCGTGCTCGCAGTCCATCCCCATGACGGTGGCGGAGCCGACGTGCGCACCGACACCGGTGCAGTGCGGCACCATGCGGTGGTGCTCGCCCTCGATGCGAGGGGACTGAGGCAGGTCGTCGCCGCCTCGTCCCGCCTGGGCACCGCCCCCTGGCGCGACGACATCGCCGCTCTGCGCACCGCCCCGCCGTTCCTGGTCTCCCGGCTCTGGCTCGACCGGCCGGTGCGCGCCGAGCGCCCCGGGTTCCTCGGCACCAGCGGGTACGGCGGTCTCGACAACGTCAGCGTCCTGGACCGGTACGAAGGCGAGGCCGCCCGCTGGGCCGCGCGGAATGCCGGTTCGGTGGTCGAACTCCACGCCTACGCCGTCGCCCCCGACGCAAAGCAGGACACCGTGCAGAACGAACTCCTCGACCAGCTGCGGCAGGTGTACCCGGAGACCCGCGAGGCACGCCTCGTCGACGCCCGGCACGAGTGGCACTCGGACTGCCCGCTCTTCACGGTCGGTACCCACCACAGGCGCCCCACCGTAGGGACCCCTCACCCGTGGCTGACGCTGGCCGGGGACGCGATCCGCTGCGACCTGCCCGTGGCCCTCATGGAACGTGCCGCCACCACCGGATTCCTGGCCGCGGGCGCCCTGCTCGCCCGCTGGGGCGTCCGAGGCCAGGTGCTGTGGACCGTTCCCCGGGCGGGCCGCTCTCCGTTGCTGCGCGCACTCGGCTCGCTCGCAGGACGTCGAGCGGGCCGGTGACGCCCTACCGCTTGGACCGATGTGTCCGGTGGGGTCAGCCGGGGAACCGTCCGGTGCTGCGCAGCGCCCAGCGCCTCTCGGCATAGGCCAAATCGTCACGCCACAAACGTCCGGCCGCGTACCGCATCAGAGGGCGCAGCACGGGTGCGGCGGCCCGGGCCAGAGCGAAGCCGCGCCGGTCCGAGGTTGCGACGACCGCCTCGATCACGGCCGTCCGCGGCCGTTCGTCGGCCGCGGAGGTCAGCGGCGTGGCGTGTGTCTCCACGACCGAGGTGGTTCCCTCGCCGTTGGTGATGTGCATGACGACCGTGCGGGGCTCCGGCGTGGTGAACTCCGCCCGGACGGGGACCACCAGACGGCCCGCCACCCGGAAGGAGACATCGACGACGAAGGCATCGTCCTCCTCGCCCTGCGGCTCCCGCACAACCGTCAGATCGACGAACGAGTACGGGTGGAGCCAGGACCCGTGCCACGGGTCGAGCCGGTTGGCCACCACGTCCTGCGGTTCGCACCGGCCCATGGACGTAAACACGGCGTCCACCCCGCTGCCCACCGCCGGCCGCACCGGCACCACAGGTCGCTCGGACGGCTTCTCGCCGCCGACCGCATCCAGCCGCACCCACACCAGAACCCCGTCGTCATGGGCGGCGTACGGCGCCCAGCCGGCGAACGCAGAACCGTCCAGCGCCAGCCCGTGCCAGTGGCACACCAGCATGCCGCACACCACGCGGCTGTCCCGCAGAGGGGCGCCGAGGTGCGGGCAGGCGCCTGGACCCGCCCGCAGTTCGCCCTCCTCCGAGCGCCACAGCACCACCTCGACGCCGCCGATGGTCCTGCTGCACGGGCTTCCGTCGGCGCGCACGCCCCTGGAGGCACCGACGACGAACCAGTTGCCGGAGGGCCGTGCGGACGCCCGTTTGAGCGCGTCGGCGATCAGGGCCGGGCGTGCTTGGCGCCACGTCGGCGTCTGCTGCGCCCACCGCGGGCCGCGGTGCCGCCGCAGCGGTGATGTCCAGCGTGCCCTGTCTGCTCGGTCATTCACTGCCCAGGTCCCTTCCACTGGAGCCCGGCAGTGCATGCCGCGGGCGGTGAGTGCGCCGCGCGGGCCCGCCACCTGGCGCGTGCCACCCGCAGGGCACCGGCCGCTGCGGTTGCCGCCCGCCGACGGCGTGGCACCACCGCGCGGCGATGCAGCACGGTGTAGTCGTGCTGCGCGATCGCGTCGAGGATGCCGCCGTAGAGCGTGTACGCGGCGCGGATGCAGGGGCGCACCTGTGGGTCGAGCATGGCGATGCCCGGTTCCGCTGTCCGGTACACGTCCCTGGTCATGGCCTCGGCAGCGACGAGCGCCGCACGGATCCGCCGGTCGCTGCGCCCGGTGCGGCGGCTCCACTCCAGCAGCGGCCGGTCCACCCCGTGGGCGGCAAGCAGGTCCGCGGGCAGGTACACGCGACCGCGATCCAGGTCTTCTCCGACGTCCCGCAGGAAGTTGGTGAGCTGGAACGCCACCCCGAGAGCCGCCGCGTGCGGGGCAGCCTCCTCGCTGGGGACGACCGTGCCGAGCACCGGCAGCATCTGCAGGCCGATCACCGCGGCCGAACCGTGCATATAGGACCGTAGGTCGGCGTAGCTCGGATAGTCGGTGACACTCAGGTCACTGCGCATCGAGGCCATGAAGTCGGTGAACAGGGTGTGGTCGATGCTGTACCGGCGGGCCGTGTCGGTCAGGGCACGGACCACGGGCTCGTCCCCGCCGCGGGTGCGCAGCCCGTTGGCGAGGTCGTTCTCCAGCCGCTTCAGCAGCCGGTCACGTTCGTCGGGTGTCAGACGCCGGTCGAGGTCGTCGACGATGTCGTCGGTCCAGCGGGCGAAGCCGTACAGCGCGTGCACGGCCGAGCGGCGTTCCAGCGGCAGCAGACGTGTGGCCAGGAAGTACGTGCGGCCGTGGCGGGCGTTGAGCTGCCGGCACCGGGTGTACGCGCTGCGCAGTGAAGGGTCGGTGATACCTGCAGCGTCCAGTTCACGACGGGTCATGGGCACCTGCGGCGGTCGGGGCGGTCGGGGCGGTCGGGGCGGTCGGGGCGTTCGGAAGGCGATCCGTGTCCTGGCCGAGCCGGGTCACCGGAGTGCGGCCGGTAGTGCCAGTGATGCGCGCGGCGGCGAGTTTGCCGCTGATGAGTACCGTCGGGACGCCGACGCCGGGCGTGGTCCCGCAGCCGGCCAGCACCACGTTGTCTACTCCGCGCACCAGATTGCGCGGCCGGAACGGCCCGGTCTGGGCGAATGTGTGGGAGACGGAGAAGGGGCTGCCCGCCGCATGTCCGTGTGCCGTCCAGTCCAGTGGGGTCACCAGCGACTCCTCCTCGATGCTGTGCGCGAACCCGTCGAGGCCGCGTCGTTCCAACTCGGCGACCAAGCTGTCGCGGTAGCGCGGGCCCAGATCCCGCCACGCTGCGGCGGAGGGGCCGACGGTGGTGTTCGGGCAGGGCGCCAGGATGTAGTGGAGATGGCGTCCCGGCGGCGCCAGGGAGGCATCGTGCGCCGTCGGCCGGGTGATCAGCAAGGACGGGTCGCTCATCAGCGCTCCGGAGCGGGTCAGTTCGTCGAAGGTGCGTTCCCAAGCAGCGCCGAACGACAGTGTGTGATGGGCGAGTTGGGGCCAGGTGCGGTCGGTCCCGGCGTGGAGGACGACCGCGGACGGTGAATGACGCAGCGGTACCGGGCGCCGGGGCGCCCGCCCCAGGAGCCGGTGGGCGGCGGACAGCTCGCAGGTCAGCACCACCGCGTCGCATGGGATGCGCTCACCCGATGCGAGGTGGACGGCACGCACGCGGCCCGCCGAGCGTTCCAGCGTGGTCACTTCGGCCGACCACCGCAGGTCGGCACCGGCGTCGGCCGCCACATCCGCCATTGCGCGGGGGAGTGCGTGCATGCCCCCCTTGGGGAACCAGACGCCGGCCACGGTGTCCATGTAGGCGATTACCGCGTAGGCCGCGAGGGCCCTGGCCGGGGCGACTCCCGCGTACAGGGCCTGGAAGGAGAAGACCCGGCGCAGGCGGGCGTCGGAGAGGAATCGGCCGATCCGGCTGTCCAGCCGACCGAAGCCGCCGAGGCCGGCCAGACGAGCCAGGTCCGGGTGCGCGAGCTGGAAAGGCGAGTCGAAGTTGGTGTCGATGAAGCGGCGCATCTGTACCCGGTACAGCCGCTCCAGCCAGTCCCGCAGCCTGCGGTAGCCCGCCGCCTCCGCCGGCCCGGCGAACCGCCGCACCTCCGCCTCCATGGCCTCGCCGTCGGTGTGTACGTCGATCCAGGTCCCGTCCGCGAAGCCTGCCCGGTAGGCGGGATGCAGGGCCACCAGCTCGACGTGACGGTGCAGGCTGTCGTCGACGGCCGCGAACGCCTCGTCGGCCAGGTGCGGCATCGTCAGCACGGTGGGGCCGGTGTCCGCCTGGTACCCGCCGAGCCGTAGGCGGCCGGCCCGGCCGCCCGGCTCGGCGTCCCGTTCGACGAGCGTCACCCGGCGGCCGGCACCCAGCAAGTGGAGGGCACATGCCAGGCCGGACAGTCCAGCGCCCACTACGACGACATGGTCGGTCGGTCCCGTCACCGTCTTCACACGAGCTCCTCGGCGTGCTGTGGGGCGACCCCCGCCGCCCGCTCGATCAGGGCGGCGAACTCCCGCCGCACGGAGGGCTCGGCGCCGATGGTCTCGAAGTGCCGCAGACCGGTGGTCGCCAGCTCTGCGATCTTCGCCTCCACGACGGCCCTGGCTCCCGTCCGCTCCAGCGCCGCCCGCATCCGCTCGACGGTGTGCTCCGACCGTGAGTCCGCCCCTGGGCCGAGCACGGCAGCGGCGTCGTGGTCCCCGGCCGTGTCGGCGAGCCTGAGGGCGACGGCGAGGAGATAGGTGAGCTTGCGTGAGCGCAGGTCGTCGCCGGCCGGTTTGCCGGTGAGCGACGGGTCACCGAAGGCACCGAGGAGGTCGTCACGGAGCTGGAAGGCCAGCCCCGTGCACCGGCCGGCGGCGCGCAGCGCGCCCAGAGTGTGTTGGTCTGCGCCGGTCAGCGACGCGCCCAGCGCCATGGGCCGCACGACCGTGTACAGGGCGCTCTTGAGGGTGGCTATGGTCAGCGCTTCGTCGACGCTGGACGAGTCGCTTGCCTGCGCGTGGAGGTCGCGGTACTGCCCGGCGACCATCTCGGTGCGCATGGCCCGCCACTCGCCGTACAGCCGAGCGCCCTGCGGCGAACCGAGTGCCGTCTCCGTCAGCAGGTCGTCGGCCCAGGCCAGCGCCAGGTCACCGGCGAGCACGGCGGCGGAGGTTCCGAATGATTTCGCGGACCCGGTCATTCGTGCGGCCCAGTGCCTGCGGGCCAGGTCGACGTGCATAGTCGGCGAACCCCTGCGCAGCAGTGATCCGTCCATCACGTCGTCGTGCATGAGGGCGCATGCCTGGAGCAGTTCGAGGGCGGCTCCCATGCGCAGGACGGCCGTCGCGTCGCCCGAGCCGCCCACGGCCCGCCATCCGCACCACGCGAACGCCGTACGCAGGCGCTTGCCGCCGCGCAGTACGAATGCGGCGACGCGTTCCGCCACGTCGTGGGCGAACACCGGATCCGCTTCGCGGGCTTGCCGAAGTCGCGCGTCGAGCACCCGCTCCAGGACGGTCTCCACCGCTTTCGTGGCCTCGGGAGCGGTGAGCGGGACATCGCCCGGTTCCGCCGGTCCGGCCGCCGTCGGCCGCAGTCCAAGCATGCATAACCCCTTCTCGCTCCCGGTCACGCTGCACACCCGTGCTTCCACCGAGTGGCCTGCTATGGATGCGCATATTTCTGCCCTCAGCGCGGTCGCCCCACGGAGGTACTCACTCCAGCGGCCCAGCCATGTCCGACTCATGGCGGTGTGTCACCTCTGGCGCGCTCCTGTCGGCGGACTTCGGCCAGGTCGGTGAGCCGGTCGAGCTGCCGGACCGGCTGCGCGATGCGGTGCTGGCCCGCGAGCCGGTCCCGGTGGCGGTCCAGGAATGCCCAGTAGCCGGCGGTGTAGGGGCAGGCACGCAAGCCGGTACGGTCGGGCCGGTAGGCGCAGGGTCCGCACAGGTCGCTCTCATGCGGTTCACGTACGAGCCGCCCGACGTGTAGGGCTTGGTCGTCATCCGGACGCCGTCTGCGTACTGGGACATGCCGACGACGTTGGGCACCATGACCCAGTCGTAGGCTTCCACGAAGCACCGGTGGAAGCAGTCCGTGACCGCCGCCGGGTCCCAGCCCCGCTGGAGGGCGTGGCTGCCGACGATCATCAGTCGGGGAATGTGGTGCGTCCACCTGGTGTCGCGAACCTGGGCCAGCACGGTGCGCAGGCAGTGGGCCCTGACGGCGTCCGCGTCGAGGTCGTTCCACCAGTCGGTCAGAGGAGTGGTGTGATCCAGCTCGTTGACGTGCCGGTAGTCCTCGCCGAAGTACCAATGCAGGTGCCACACGTACTCACGCCGGCTGGCGATCTGCCGGACGGAACCCTCCACGCTGCTCAGAGGCGCCTGCCCCTCGCGCCGCGCGGTTTCCGCTCGCATGTTTCGGTAGTACCGCCGGGCACGGTCTCTCTCCAGGGCGCAAATGGTGCCAGGCGGGGGCGCCTTGGGACCAGACAGGAGCGAGCCAGCGGAAACGGACTGATTCACCATGCCCGCGGTCACACGAGATGCATCAAGCCACATTCGACCCGGCAACCCCAGAGCAGCCCACCCCGCAAACTGCCGTCAAACACCCCTGAAAAAACAAAATGCTCTTTCAGCTTGACTCTGTCGGGGATCTTGGAGTTTCGCGGTGCGGCAGCGTGGTCAAGGGGGCATGCTCGGGTAGTTCCGTTGACTGATGCAGCTGTCGAGGTGCCCGTTGTCCCTCCGCCCGCGTTCCGGTGAGCACGTCCCGCCTCTGACTGCGCAGGTCGCGCGGGTGAGCAACTCGGGGTGGCACGACGGCGATATGGGTGCGCGACCGGCTGGATGGGCTGTGGTGCGACGAGGACTTCGCCGACTGGTACCCGCGGGACGGGCGTCCGGGTCTCTCGCCTGCTCAATTGGCCACCGTCTGTGTGCTGCAGTTCCTGCTCGGCCTGTCCGACCGGCAGGCCGCCGAGGCGGTCCGCTGCCGTATCGACTTCAAGGCCGAGGCGGTCCGCTGCCGTATCGACTTCAAGGCCGAGGCGGTCCGCTGCCGTATCGACTTCAAGTACGCGATGGCCATGGAGCTGGACGACCCTGGCTTCCATCACAGCGTGCTGGCTGACTTCCGCGACCGTCTCGCCGAGGGGGATCGTGCTGACCGCCTCCTCGACCTCGCGCTGGCCCGCCTCAAGGAGGCCGGCCTGGTGCGCGAGCGCACCACGCAGCGCGGTGGGTGCTGGTGCCCGGCTACCTTGCCGAGCCGAGCGCTGATGCCCACGGGTGCCATCTGTGATGGGTGCACTCCGTGGCCATCGCCCGTCTGCATGCGGCGTGGCTGGCCTGGCAGGAGCTGACCGACCCGGTCACCTGCGGTTACATCGGACCTTCCGTGTGGCACCGCGATCATCTCGATCCCTGCATCCGGAGCTCCGTCTTTCCATGGGCCCATTCGCGGGCGAGCACCAGGTCGACCGCCGAATCCCCGGCCTCGTACCCAGCGCATGGCGCCATCACGAGGCATGACCGGGCCAGCACACACCGGGACAGCACCCAGCGCTCGGTGTCGATGAAACAGTGAACTATTTCGCAGCAGGTGAGCAGCAGTACCGTGCCTGTGTCGATGGGAGGGGCGTCACGCGACAGCCCGCGCAACTGAACCCCGCACAGAGGCGTGTTCTTTCGACAACGTTGCGTAGCGCGCCGTCGGCGCCATCGCCGTCCCGCTCCTCCTTGGTGCTTGCCGCAGGGGGCCGGACGGCCCCGCGCAGATTACCCAGACCATCACCGTCATCGGCCCTTCGGCCGCGCCAACGGCACCATCAATCATCACTGACTGGCGCTTCTCATCATCCGGGTGCGAGAGGGTGATGGTGGCCGGAGGTCAGCCCGCATCAGCTGCTGCCGAGCCTCCAGGTCCTTGAAGGACGGCCACGAGAGTTGCTGGTACTCGCGAGATTGGGGGCCGACCGGATGTGAGGCCAACAGGTCACGCATCGCCCGCAGCTGCTCATACACGGGCGCCGCGCCCGATGGTTCAAGACCTCGCCACCCTTCCTGGCTGCCGACAACTTTTGCATGCTGACCATCACCAGGACGCAGCAAGCCACACAGAGCTACCGGATTGAGGGCTCGAGCCGGTCCGGCAGCGGAAGCCTTACCCTCGACCGGAAGTACAAGTTCGGCCCGTTGACCATGCCCGGATGCGTCCGGCGTATCGGCACGTGACCCCATGGTCCCGGTCATCCGAACTGCCCTGGTGCACATGGCGGGACTGGTCTCCAGCGCGAACAGCCGCCTGATTCGACGCATTGGAATCACTTCTCAGCACTGCACCTCGCACCACCCCGCGGGAGCAGCTCACACGATTGGTGGGCCCGCTTCCGACCGACTGTTCCTGCATCTACTGCTCACATGAATCCATCGCCAGGGCGCTGTACCAGCGGGAACCGGGCCAGAAGACCCTCTGACCGCTCCACCGCTCCACCGCTCCACCGCTCCACCGCTCCACCGCTCCGGTGGCCCCGAGCGTGACCATCACCTGAACTTCATCCTGCGCTTCCCTTATCCCGGCAGCTCACGAACCGCCCAGGGGGCTCGCGCAGCCCGTGCCTTGCGCATGCGAGCCCCCTTACCACATTCCGGCAGGTCGGATGTCGTCTGGTGGCGCGGACCTGCTTCTGGTTAGGGTGTAAAGAACGCGTCAAGACGACGCGGGGTGTGCCGGGAAGTCTGGTCGGCGTCAAAGGGCACAGTGCGCCCGTTCCATCGACACGGCCCGGAGGCTTCCCCGCATGTCAGACGCCCCGCGACAGCGCCGCACCTTCCTCGGCCTGCTGCCCCTGCCGGAGCGCAACGCCGTTGCCGAAGCTCTGCGCACCGAGACCATCGGTGGCCTGGTGCTCCTTGTCGCCGCGATGGTCGCGCTCGTGTGGGCGAACACCCCGTGGAGCGGCGTCTACGAGCAGATCCGCAACCTCCATTTCGGCATACCCGCCCTGGGCTTGGACCTGTCCGTTCAGCACTGGACAGCCGATGGCCTGCTCGTGATCTTCTTCCTGGTCGCCGGGATCGAACTCAAACGGGAACTCGTCGTCGGCGAGCTGCGCAATCCCGCCGCAGCCGCCCTGCCGGTCATCGCCGCGGTCAGCGGCATGGTGGTGCCGGCGCTCGTCTACCTCACAGTCGCCTCGGCCGGAGGGGGAAGCGGCGACGGCTGGGCCGTGCCGATGGCCACCGACATCGCGTTCGCCCTGGCGGTCCTGGCCGTCCTGAGCTCGCACCTCCCCGCTGCCCTGCGGGCCTTCCTCCTCACGCTCGCCGTCGTCGACGACCTGGGTGCCATCCTGATCATTGCGATCTTCTTCACCAGTGATCTGAACGCATGGGCACTGGCCGGGGCCTTTGCCGGGCTGATCGTCTTCTACGCCCTTCAGCGGCTCCGGGTGCGGGGCTGGTGGTGGTACGCACCTCTCGGCGTCGTCATCTGGGCTCTGATGTACAACGGCGGAGTCCACGCGACCGTCGCGGGCGTGGCGATGGGGCTGATTCTGCGCATCACCCGGGACGACGGCGAGAAGGCTTCCCCTGGAGAGCGGACCGTGCACCTGCTGCGGCCCGTCTCGGCGGGTGTCGTCGTTCCCCTGTTCGCCCTCTTCGCGGCGGGCGTGGGTGTTTCCGGAGCAGCACTGGGTGACGTCTTCACCCAGCCCGAACCGCTCGGCGTCGTGCTCGGCCTGGTCGCTGGGAAGACGATCGGCATCTTCGCCGGTACCTACCTCGCGGCGCGCTTCACCCGCGCCTGCCTCAATCCCGACCTGGAGTGGGCGGACGTCTTCTCGCTGGCGGCCCTGGCGGGCATCGGCTTCACTGTCGCCCTGCTCATCGGCGAACTCGCCTTTCCCGATCCCACACAGTCCGAGCACATCAAGGCCGCCGTCCTCGTCGGATCGCTCACCGCCGCCGTCCTCGCCGCGCTGCTGGTCAAACGTCGCAACGTCGTCTACCGCCGCCTGTACGAGGAGGAGACCTGCGACAACGACGCCGACGGCATCCCCGACATCTATCAGCAGACATCTGCCGGGGCAGGGCAGCGGCTGACTCGGCCACTGAGGAAGCCCACGTTGCCTGCCTGCCCCAGGATCTTCCGCCGGCACTCACCTGCTCGAGCCCATCACTGGTGCGTCGTGAACGGCGCCGCGTCGATTCCGACGCGGCCATCGTGATCGCCGCGCCGGTGATCAGGACGGCGATCGGCGAACTGCGCCGACCCGGCAGTGCACGCGCTCCATGGGCCTTCGTCCCCAACGCGCGAGCACTCGGAGCAAGGCAAGGTCTACGCGCAGCTCCACGACGCCGCATGAGGCACTTTCGGCCCCGTATCGGTCCGGCAGTGTTCGCCCGTGGGTCTCGGGTACGCGTGCCGAGGGCCGGCCTCCCCGCTGTGGCCCCCAACCTTCTCTGTGCGGGTGCGGAGGAGGGGCTGCCGCTGGTGGTGCCTGTTCGTGGGGGGCGGTCATCACCAGCGGCACGGAGCGAAGCACGTTTCCGGGCGCTGCGCTGCCCGGTGTTCCGATCAGGTGCAGCATCTGATCCTTCCTGTGCGTGCGCGGCGTCTGTGTGGGCAGGCGCTGATGTGGCAGATGTTCCGCATATGGTGGGAAGAGCTCAGGTGACTACCGCGCGAGAGATCATGGCTCCGGATGCCCCGTGTACCGGCGCCGAAGGATCCGTCCTGGACGCGGCGAAGAGGCTGACCGATCTCGGGGTCGGAGCTTTGCCTATCTGCGGGACGATGAACGACTCAAGGGCGTGCTGCCCGACCGCGACATTGTCGTGAAAGGCCCTGAGGTGACGGGGAATCCAGATGGTTGTGGGCATACGTACCGTCATGAGGATCATCAGCGAGCGTCCGCAGCCGGTCACATGCAGCCGGTGGGGGAGCCACGCGGCTTCCGCGGCGGCCGTGGCCGCGACGGTTGTGGCCGGTGCCCGCGCGGTCGACGCGGACAGCACTTGGTACCGATCGCTGAACAAGCCGCCGTGGCAGCCGCCTTCATGGGCGTTCGGCGTGGTGTGGACGCCGCTGTACGCGTCGATCGCGTGGGCCGCCGGTCGGGGGCTCAGCCACGCCCGCGGCGACGAGCGCGCTCGCCTGGCAGCCAGTCTGGGGGCAAATCTGGCGTTGAACGCGGCGTGGAACCACTTGTTCTTCCGCTACAGGAGCCTGTGGGCCGCTCTGGCCGGCACCGTGCTGCTGGACGCCAGCAATGCCGACCTCATTCGCCGCATGGCCGCCGCTGACCGCTCGGCCGCTGCAGCGCTTGTCCCGTACGCCGCCTGGTGCCTGTTCGCCACCGCCCTGAACCTCTCCCTGTTCCGACGCAACTTCCGGCGGTAGCCCGCAAGGCAGGGGCGGGCTTCCGGGGGGTCGGTCGCGCGGCGGGGGGATCGGGGCCGTAGCCTGCGGGCATGATCGACACCCAGCCCCCGACGCCCTCTGAGGCTTTCGCGATGCTGCTTGCCGGCAACCGGCGCTTCGTCGACGGTTCGGTGGAGCATCCCAACCAGGACGCCGCCCGCCGCACCGAGGTCGCACCGTCGCAGAACCCGTTCGCCGCGCTCTTCGGCTGCTCCGACTCCCGCCTGGCCGCCGAGATCATCTTCGATCGGGGGCTGGGCGACCTCTTCGTGGTCCGCACTGCCGGGCATGTGATGGGTCCGGAGGTGCTCGGCAGCATCGAGTACGCCGTGAGTGTGCTCGGCGCCCCGCTGGTCGTCGTGCTCGGCCACGACGCCTGCGGCGCGGTCGCGGCCACCCGCTCCGCTGTCCAGGACGGCGCCACCGCGCCGGGCTATGTACGGGACGTGATCGAGCGGGTCACCCCCAGCGTGCTCGCCGCACGTGCGGCCGGGCACACCGAGGACGCGGACTTCATCACCGAGCACATCCGGCACACCGTCGATCTGCTGCTCGAGCGCTCCCGCACCCTGGCACAGGCGGTCGAGGAAGGCCGGGCGGCCGTGGTGGGCCTCTCCTACCGGCTGGCCGACGGCACCGCCCACCTGATCACCGCCCACGGCCTCGACCAGCCCGAAGGCCCCGCGGCCTAGGCGCTCCAGCGTTCCCGCAGCTGCGGCACGACCTCGCGGAGCCGATCGGCGCTGAGCGCACCGGCCCGCAGCAGCAGCGGGACATCGCCAGTGACGTCCACGATCGAGGACACCACCGCGTCGGTGGTGGGGCCGGCGTCGAGGTAGACGCTCACCGCGGCACCGAGCATCTGCTGCGCGGCGTCGCAGTCCTGCGGAGAGGGCGCTGCGGTGAGGTTGGCGCTGGAAACGGCCAGCGGCCCGGTCGCGGCGAGCAGTTCGAGGGCCACCGGGTGGGAAGGCATCCGCACGGCCGCCGTGCCGTGCGTCTCGCCGAGGTCCCACTCGAGCGACGGCTCGTGGCGGGCGACCAGCGTCAGCCCACCCGGCCAGAACGCATCCATGAGCTGGCAGGCCTGCTCGCTCAGGTCGATGACCAGCCCCTCCAGAGCGTCGGCCGAGCCGACCAGCACCGGTGAGGGCATGCTCCGGCCCCGGCCCTTGGCCGCAAGCAACAGGGCCACGGCCGACGGGCTGAAGGCGTCGGCGCCCACCCCGTAGACCGTGTCGGTGGGCAGCACCACCAGCTCACCACGGCGCACCGCGTCGGTGGCCTCTCGCACACCCGCAACGTGCCCGGAGTGATCCGAGCAGTCGAAACGATCAGACATCGCCTGCACTCCCACCCATGCGGGCCCACAGCCCGCAAACCCGGTCCTTCGCACTGCCGAAGCGGCAGGCCGGCCACGCTACCCGGCCCGCCGCTGCGACGAGGCTGACATCACCCAACGGGTGAACGCGAAGCGCGGAAAATGGACGGCGACACGACCTTGACTTGGCCCCGTACGGACCGCGGGCCGGGGCAGGATGGGCCATGACCGATGACCGTCACCGCTGGTACGACACCCAGGTGCCCGGACTGCTCGTGCGCACCGTCGGTGGGATGACGTCCGCACGGGTGCTGGGCTGGTACGGAATTCTGCCGTCTTCTGTGGTGCAAACGGTTCTCGCCCCCGCCGCACCAACCTGCTGCGCACCGCTCGGGGATGGAGCGTGTCACCCGCCCGTCGGGGAGGCAGCGGCGACAATGGCGACGGACTGAGCGAGGTCGGTAGGCACTTCACAAGCTGCCGCCGTGGAGGGGAGGTGCCATCCGCTGACCCGACTGAGCCAGAGCCCCGAGAAGTGAACGAAGCCAGGTGACAGACGATCTCCTGCGCAGACTGCCGCCCACGACCATCGCGAGCACCCGACAGCCGGCACACCAGCCCTCTGATGCGCGACTTCAAGTTGACGGAGACTCACTCTCCGCATGGATACACGACATCGTCCCGGAGTGCACAACATCGCCGGTGACGATGCCGTGCATCCACCCCGGTGCACCCTGCCGGGTTTCCCCCAACACAGGCCCGTGTCAGGGGAAACGCACGGCTTGGGCACATCCGGAACACCGCACCGAGCCCAACCGATTGCGCGCCACTTCACCCGACAGCCAGGGAGACCAGCTAGTGTCCTGAGTCGGAGATTCGTCGGCAGTATGTTGCGACTTTGTCGAGGATTTCGTCGGCTGTTTTGGTCCAGGTGAAGGGCCGTGGGTTGGTGTTCCAGTCGGCGAGCCAGGTGCGGATGTCGCGTTCGAGGGCCTGGACGGAGCGGTGGACACCCCGGCGGAGTTTCTTGGTGGTGAGTTCGGCGAACCACCGTTCCACCAGGTTCAGCCAGGAGGATCCGGTCGGTGTGAAGTGCAGGTGGAAGCGCGGATGGGCGGCCAGCCACTTCTTGACGGCCGGCACCTTGTGGG
>NZ_JBWKDP010000008.1:0-23984 GCF_056435905.1 Streptomyces sp. NPDC043861
CCTGTGGGAGAGTAGGACACCGCCGAACAATTCTTTCGGGAAAGCCCCGGACCTTATGGTCCGGGGCTTTTCTGCGTTCACCACCACCCCACCCCCGAGGAAGAGCCCTGCTTTTCCGTGCCGCCCTCATGCCCTCGACCTGACTTCAAGGCGTTCCAGAGAGACCGGGTCGAAGGCCAATCCATCGAGCCCTGAAATCGGTGTGTTGCATCGTCTCTCGCTGAACGGACCTCGTGTAGTTGCTGCGAGAGACGAGTATCTTGAAGCCTTGCCGTCGACTGTGGCCGGCAAGGCTGCGGGCATCGTCATGCGGGGCTGTGATGGATGGGGCCGGTTCGGGCACGGTGAGTCGGTCCTGGGTGTCGCTGCCTGGGCTGGGGGTGCCGGAGGCTGCAGGAGTTACAGGCGCCCCGCTGCCTTCAATGCCAGATAGGCATCCGCGACTGCAGGAGCCAGGTTGTCGGGTGTGGCATCGACGACGGTTACCCCGTGCCGTTGAAGCTGTTCGGCAGTGCGATGACGCTGGTTCTGGGCCTGGGTGCCGGCAGCGGCCTCGTACACGGCATCCAGGGTGCCGCGGTCCTTGGCCATCTCATCGACGTGAGGGTCGGCAACGGAACCCAGGAGCACCGTGTGGCGCTGTGTGAGCTGAGGAAGGATCGGCAGCAGGCCCTCCTCGATCGGAGCAGCGTCCAGGCTGGTCAGCAGGACCACGAGAGATCGGCGCGGCGCATGCTTGAGCGCGGCGGCGCTGAGTCCGCGGGCGTCGGTCTCCACGAGCTCGGGTTCGAGCGGCGCGAGGGCGTTGACCATTGCGGGGAGTACCTCACCGGCCGCGCGGCCCTGGACCTGGGCACGCGTACGCCGGTCGTAGGCCAGGAGATCCACACGATCACCAGCGCGGGTCGCGAGCGCGGTGAGCAGCAGCGCGGCGTCCATGGCCGCGTCGAGGCGCGGGACGTCGCCCACACGTCCGGCCGAGGTTCTGCCGGTGTCGAGGACGATGAGGATGTGCCGGTCGCGCTCTGGCCGCCAGGTGCGTACCGCGACAGAGTTCTGGCGAGCCGTGGCGCGCCAGTCGATCGACCGGGTGTCATCGCCGGGGACGTACTCGCGCAGACTGTCGAACTCGGTGCCCTGACCGCGTGTCAGCACACTGGTGCGGCCGTCGAGCTCGCGCAGTCGGGCGAGTCGGGACGGGAGATGCTTGCGGCTCGTGAAGGGCGGCAGGACGCGGACGGTCCACGGCACGTTGTGGTTTCCCTGGCGGGCGGCGAGTCCGAGCGGTCCGTAGGAGCGGACGGTGACGCGTTCCGCGTGGCGGTCGCCGCGGCGGGTGGGGCGCAGGATCGTGGAGATACGGCGACGCT
The DNA here is from genome assembly GCF_056435905.1 of Streptomyces sp. NPDC043861. Lineage (NCBI taxonomy): Bacteria > Bacillati > Actinomycetota > Actinomycetes > Kitasatosporales > Streptomycetaceae > Streptomyces > Streptomyces sp. NPDC043861. The sequence continues at coordinate 1,371 of NZ_JBWKDP010000008.1, forward strand.
CACCGGTCGGCACAGTCAGCCTGTGGCGCGACGCGGCCTGTTCGGTGCCGGAGGGCCAACTGCTGGGGGGCCAGGCGTCGCGGAGTTGGGCGCGCAGACGGCGGTTCGACGGGTTGGTGACGGTGAGCTCCACCTCCGCGCTGTCACCGAGTCGAACGGATGTGTCGCCATTTCGGGTGAACTGGAGCCTGCGCACTGGTGCGGCCAAGGCGTAGTCGCACAGAATTGCTACTGAGAGTGGTGCGTTGACGGCGAGGATTCCCGCCCAGCTGGGTTCAAGGAATCCGATGGGGATCGAGCCGAGGGCGGCCAGGAGAGCTGCTCGTCCAGTGAGGGCCATGGCGCACTGCCTCAGCGGGGGACGGGGACGTGGGCGAGGATCGCGGTGATGACGGAGTCTGCGGTGACTCCTTCCATCTCCGCCTCGGGGCGCAGCTGGATGCGGTGCCGGAGTGTGGGAAGCGCGAGTGCCTTCACGTCGTCGGGGATCACGTAGTCCCGGCCGGTGAGCCAGGCCCAGGCCCGCGCGGTGGACAGCAGAGCGGTGGCGCCTCGGGGAGAGACGCCGAGAGCGAGTGAGGGGGATTCACGGGTGGCACGGCAGATATCGACGACATAGCCCGCGATCTCGGGCGACACCACGGTCTTCGCTACGGCGGCGCGTGCGGCTTCCAGGTCGGCCGCTCCGGCGACGGGACGGATCCCTGCGGCCTTCAGGTCCCGGGGGTTGAAGCCCTCGGCGTGCCTGGAAAGGACGTTGATCTCGTCCTGGCGCGAGGGCAGCGGCACCGTCAGTTTGAGAAGGAAGCGGTCGAGCTGAGCCTCGGGGAGGGGATACGTGCCTTCGTACTCGACCGGGTTCTGGGTCGCGGCGACCAGGAACGGATCGGGGAGCAGGCGCGGTGTGCCGTCGACCGTGACCTGCCGTTCCTCCATGGCCTCCAGCAGCGACGACTGCGTCTTCGGAGGTGTCCGGTTGATTTCGTCGGCGAGCAGCAGGTTGGTGAACACGGGGCCGGGCTGGAAGGAGAACTCTGCGGTCCTCGCGTCGTAGACCAGCGAGCCCGTGACATCGCTGGGCATGAGGTCGGGCGTGAACTGTACGCGCTTGGTGTCGAGTTCGAGAGACGCAGCGAGAGCGCGGACGAGGAGCGTTTTGGCGACGCCTGGTACTCCTTCGAGGAGCACGTGGCCTCGGCAGAGCAGTGCGACGACGAGTCCGGTGACGGCGGAGTCCTGGCCGACCACGGCCTTCGCGATCTCGGTTCGCAGAGCCTCCAGGGAGGCGCGTGCGCGGTCCGAGTTCTCTGGGGTCTCGGGGGTCGGGGCGCTCATGAAGTGCGTACCTCTCTTTCGAGGGCGTCGAGTTGGTCAGCCAGGCGGACAAGTGCGGAGTCGTCGGTGGGTGCTGGGCCGAAGAGCAGGGCCCGGATGTCCCGGTCACCGGCGTCGAGATGGGCGTGTACGGCAGGGAGCAGTGCTTCGGGGGAGTGGGCGTCCACCGGTGCGATGCCGAGGAGGGGGGCGAGCCGGGTGCGGGTCGCCGAGCGGAGCACGGAGGCGGCGCGGTCGCGGGCCCTGGCCGTGCGGTAGAGGCGTGCGCGGCCCTCGGTGGATTCGGAGGCGCGGACGGCGACGGGCAGGCGTTCGGCCACCAGCGGTCCAAGTCTGCGTGCGCGCCAGACGGCGGCGAGGACTGCGGCGAAGAGGAGTTGGAGGGTGGCCCACAGCCAGCCGGAAGGGATCAGGTCGGCAAGGTTGCCGCCGCCCTCGTCGTCGTTCTCGGGGACGGCGGATTCATCACCGAGTGAAGGGATGTACCAGACCAGATGAGGCCGGGATCCCAGGAGTTGGAGCGCCAGGGAGGCATTGCCCTGCTCGGCGAGGCGCTCGTTGTAGAGGATGTCGGGAGAGCCGAGCAGGACGGTGTCGCCGTTGCCCGGATCGTTGATCCTGACCAGGGTGGGCAGTTCGTCGCTGGGGTAGCAGGAGTCGGCGTCGAGGAGGTCCTCGGTGAGGTAGCGCTCGCCGCCGATGTCGGTCCTTCCCGCTCGCTCGGCGGCGGAGAAGCTGCACCGGGGTGCGCGAGCGGACACGGATGCGGGCGCTTCCGCCTGCACGCCGGGGGCGAGGACGCCGACGGACGGTGGGCCGGCGGAGACGAGGACCGTCCGCCCGCCCGACGCCACCATCGCTGCCCGCAGACGCTCCTGCTGACGCACCGTCAGGAGGTCGGGTGTGACCACCAGAAGGGTGGTGTCGGGGCCGGTGGCGGTGGTGGCCTCGTCGAGGGTGGTGGCCACACGGGTGTCGACGCCCCGGGCCTTGAGCAGTTCGGCCACGGCGCGGCTGCCGGGACGGTCTGCCGAGCGGGGGTCGAGGCGTCCGTGCTGGTCCCCCGAACGCACGGCGGCGATGGCGATCCCGGCGGCTACGAGGACGACGAGCGCGAGCAGCACGCCCCGGCTCCGCCGCCAGATCTGCTGGGGAGTCAGGGACGTCGATGTGATTCCGGCCGTGGCCGCGTTCATCCGGCTGCTCCCTGGGCCGCAGTGCCGAGTTGGGGCTTGGCGCGTTCCAACTGGCCGTCCAGCTCCTTCAGTTTCGTGTACATCTGCTGGTCGGCCGAGCGGCCGCCGTATGTGATGTCGTCGAAGGCGCGTGCGGCTGTGCGGAGTGCGTCGGCGTGGTCGGGCAGGGACCGCCCGGCTTCCGCGGCTGCCTCGTCGGCGGTGCGTCCGGGGCGCGGGTCGAGCAGGGCCCGCTCCTCAAGAGAGCGGACGATGGCGCGCATCCGTTCCTGGACCGCCTGGTTGAAGCGTCCTGCGGCGGCGTGCGCATCGGCGGCGGCGCGGTGTTCCGGTGCACTGCGCGGTTTGTCGTCGAAGAGTGCGTCGCCGGTGGTGAGCGTGCGGCGCAGGGTGCCCAGACGCCACCAGAGGGCGGCGATCAGTGCGATGACGATCAGGGCGATGACGACGAGGCCGAGCATCCCGCCCGGCGTGACCCCGGATGCGCTGGTGAAGATGCCGTCGACCCACTCCCAGAAACGGTCGAGTCCCCGCTGGAGGAGGTTCGGGTCGTTCTCGTGGTACATCGGCCTGGACAGTTCCCGCTCGGCCGCTTCGCGGGCGGGGACGCGCGGGATTTCCACGGGTACATCGGGTTCGCCGTGGTATGCGCGAATCAAGCGGATCAGTGGCCGCGGCGTGAAGGTTCCCCCCGTGACGGACACGGCATCAGCCCCTGGAGGGGTCGTCGCCGGGTGCGGGTGGGGCGTAGGAGGGGACGCCTGCGGCCCTGGCGAGTTCGAGGTCGAGGGCTTCCCGGCGGATGCGCTGGTCCACGTAGAGGAGGACCGTGACGCCGGCCGAGATCGGGTACGTGATGGACGAGGCGATCACTGCGCCGATGCCCGTGATGATGAGGAAGGGCCAGCCGAACTCGGGGCCGGTGCCCTTGAGGAGTCCCTCGAAGCCGTCGCTGTCCGCTATGAAGGCGAGCACGCTGAAGGGGACCGAGATGATCATCGACACGATGAGGGTGAGCATCAGCACCAGCACGAGAATGCCGAACGTCCGCCACCAGGCGCCGCGGACCAGTTTGGCGGAGCGGCGCATCGACTGCAGGGCGCTCTCTCGCTCCAGCATCAGCGCAGGGGAGGCCAGGGCATAGCGGACCCAGAGCCATACGGCCACGAGGACGCCCGCCAAGCCGCCCAGGGCCCGGAGAGCAGCGGAGTCGAGCAGTACGCCGGGGAGGATGCCCACGACGATGACTCCTGCGCACATCAGCACGACCAGCACAGTCAGCACAAGGAGCTGGAGGAGCCGGGGTCGGGCCTCGCTCCAGGCGTCGGAAAGGCTGACCTGGCGCCCCAGCACGGAGCGGCTGATCACGACGGTGAGCAGCGCGGTGATGAAGAGTGCGGAGATCAGTGCGATGCCCAGCGCGGGGATCGCGGCGATCAGGCTCGACTGCGTCGATTCGACGAGTTGGCTGAGGGCTTCTTCGGGGGAGGCGTCGGGGTTCGCGGCAGGGGGCGGCGGGAGCAGATAGCGCTGGATCAGGATGTCGGCTGTCTGGCTGATGACGGAGGCGGTGATGGTGATGCCGAGGACCGTTCGCCAGTGCGCGCGCAGCGTCGACACCGAGCCGTCCAGGATCTCGCCGACACCAAGGGGGCGGAGCGGGATGACTCCGGGCTTGGCTGCCGGCGGAGGGCCGCCCCAGCCACCGTGCTGGGGGCCGCCGCCCCAGCCACCGGGCTGGACAGGTGGTACGGGACCGCCGCCGGGGGCGGTGGGCGACGTCCACTGGCCGGCGGGTGGCTGCTGCTTGGACCACTTCGAGTCGGGCCCTGCCGTGTCGGCGGGCTCGGCGGGCCGCGGCACTCCGGATCCCTGGCCGTCGTCGGAGGGCGCGGATCCGGGCGAGGCCCAGCCCGGAGTGTCGTTCACAGTGATCCACCTCGTGGAATGCTCAGGCGGCCGGCTCGGCGAGCCGGTGCTGTCTCGGTGACCGACCGCACGGTGCGGCGGAAGGCTGGCAGCCATCGTGCCACGCGCCGTCCGCCGGTGGGCGGGGCCCCGGATCTCCTTCTCGGCTTCCTTCTTGGCTTCATTGTGACTGTTCCAGCAGGCAGACTGGGCGGATGGCTGATCAGCACTTTCAGGCTCCGGCCGGTGGGGGACCCGCATCGCCTCCGTCGCTACGGTGGGACGAACCGCCCGAAGGGCCCGTACTGGTCCTTCTTGACCAGACAAGGCTGCCCGCCGAGGAGGTCGAGCTGGTCTGCACGGACGTTCCTGCACTGGTGCAGGCGATCCGGACGCTCGCCGTGCGCGGGGCGCCACTGCTCGGTATCGCGGGCGCCTACGGGGTGGCGCTGGCTGCCGCGCGGGGGTACGACGTCGTGGAGGCCGCGGCGCTGCTGGAGGGGGCGCGGCCCACCGCGGTGAACCTCGGGTACGGAGTGCGGCTGGCGGCCGCCGCGTACAGGGAGGCGGTTGCCGCTGGCGCCGGTGAGGAGGCGGCGGCAGGAGCCGCGCTCGCCGCGGCGAAGGATCTGCATCGGCAGGACGCCGAGGCCAGTGCCCGCATGGCGGGGCATGGGCTCGCGCTGCTCGACGAGCTGCTGCCGGGAGGCGGCCACCGGATACTGACGCACTGCAACACCGGACGGCTGGTCTCGGGCGGCGAGGGCACGGCGTTCGCCGTGGCGCTCGCCGCGCACCGGGAGGGCCGGTTGCGCAGGCTGTGGGTGGACGAGACGCGACCGCTGCTGCAGGGTGCCCGGCTCACCGCTTACGAGGCGGCAGACAGCGGAATGCCGTACACCTTGCTCACGGACAATGCGGCGGGGTCGCTGTTCGCTGCCGGGCAGGTGGATGCGGTACTGATCGGAGCCGACCGCATCGCCGCCGACGGCTCGGTGGCGAACAAGGTGGGGAGCTATCCGCTGGCGGTGCTCGCCAAGTACCACCATGTGCCTTTCGTCGTCGTGGCGCCCACGACGACGGTGGATCTGAGGACCCCGGACGGGGCGTCGATAGAGGTCGAGCAGAGGTCGGGGCGCGAGGTGACGGAGATGAACGTGCCGCAGAGCGTGCCGACCGCGGTCGGCACGGCAGGCGGGCTGCAGACGGCGCCGCCGGGGGCCTCGGCCTACAACCCGGCGTTCGATGTCACACCGCCCGAACTCGTCACTGCCGTAGTCACCGAAGAGGGTGTGATTTCGCCGGTCACGCAGGCTGCGCTAGTGGATCTGTGTGCCAGGTCCCGCCGGGCAGCGATTGGCTAATGGGATGATGTCGACCTAATCGACGAAAACGGCCCCTCCACCTGCGGTGATTCGCAGGCAGAGGGGTCGTGACATCCAACGGCTGCATCAACGGCCGCATCAAGCGATCTCGGAGTCCGATCGAGCGGCCTCCAGCTGCCGCAGCCGAGCGGGCTGTCGCAACAGTCGATCAAGGCTCGCTGCGCTTGCTGCCCGACCGCTTCCCGGCCAGCGGGCGAGGGCATTGCCCATCCGGTCTCCGCACCGCAGTCCAGCCACGCGCGCTCAGCCCAACCCCATCCCTGCCCCTCATGCACCAGAGTGGCCCCGGAAGGCAGCAACAGCGCAAGGCCACCAGCACCGGGACACCGCGGTGGAAGCTCGGGAGAGCACCACATGTGACGCATCGAGCGTCTGCTTTCCCGGCCTCCTGAACTGCATGGCAGTCTGACGCACGGTCAGAGGTGCCGCGCACAGCGCGGCGGCGCCGGCCGGACGCCGCCGCCCGGCTCGCATCGTGTCTACGCCGGTGCGGCCGCGCGTCATCGCCCGCCCGCGCCCACAAGGGGGCGAAAGAACCAGGCCGGGGGTGGCGGCGGACAGCTCCACGGCTTGCCCGCGCTCCCCGATTCGGGTCCCGCGTCGAGCAGGACCAGGGCCACTCCACAGTGCGGCAGGGGTGAAGCCTGCCCGAGCAGCGGGCAATCGTACGACCCCCTGATCATGACCCCGAACCGGGCAGGACACCGGCCGAAGCCCCTCCGCCGACCTCAGGCCCGTTGCCTGTCCTTCCCGTTCTTCCAGGGGGCCGCCCAGGGCGCGCTGAGTGCGAGGGCGGCCAAGGCGGCGATATCCCCACCACCCGGGTGGTCCTGGAGCGGGCAGGGTGCTCGCGTCCGTCCATGGCTGCCGGCTGCGCCGGAGGCCTGGGGTCGCCGGGTGTTCCAAGAGCCTGGTGACGCATGGAGATTCCCGCCCGTCGCCAATAGCAGAAATGAGTGTCTCGATGTCCCTTTTGGCACATGGCTTCGAAATGGAGCCCTCCATTCCATACAATCCGCGGCTGTGACACGACAGAAGAACGCGGTTTTCGTCGACGCCTCGGGGCGCCGGCGCCGCCTGATGAGGTATGTGTTCGTTGTCGTCGGTGCCGCGTGTGTCTGTTTCGTCGCCATCGTTCTGGTCGGACTCTTCGGTGCGGGACCTGCCGACGGGCCGCTGCCCTGGAGCGAGAGCCGGCACAAGCAGTCCCCGGCCGCCGACGACCCGCCGCCGTCCACCGCCGGGTCCGGGAGGCCCGCCGACGGTAAGGCTGACGCCGAACCGGTCTCGGACGCGGCCTCTCCCGCGGCCTCCTCCACTCGGGATTCCGGCGCTTCCCAGAGCCCGGGCGCCGCCGGAAGCACTACGTCTGCCCCGGCCGGCACCCACGCTCCACCGGGGGCCGACCCCACGACGGACACCCCGCCCGGAAACTCCGGCAATGCCCCACGGCACAGCCCCACCGTGGGCGGTAAGGGGCCGAAGTGACCCGTCACGCGTTGCGCCGGGAGCCCCGCGCCCACTGGGTACTGCTGGTGCTCACACTGGCGGTCGCCGCCACCGCACTGCTCTTCAGCGGATACGGGCGGCACGAGATAGCCCCGGCGTCCCTGCCCGCACCACAGTGCAGGACCACCGCGCCGCCGGAGTTCGCGGACGGGCCCGTCCTGCGTCAGGCGCCCGGAACCGGCGAAGTGGCCGGCGCCCGCATGCCCTCCGGCACCGTCGCCCTCACCTACGACGGCGGCCCCGACCCCTCCTGGACCCCGCGTCTGCTCAGCGTGCTGAAACAGCACAAGGCCAAGGCCACGTTCTTCCTCACCGGCACGGAGGCTGCCGCCCACCCCGACCTGGTCCGCCGGATCAAGGACGAGGGCCATGAGATCGGCTCGCACACCTACACGGACGCCAATCTCGCCGATCTCTCCGGACCCCGCATCCGCCTGGAGCTCGCGCTCACCCAGAACGTCCTGGCCGGGGCCGCGGGCATTGGCACCCATCTGCTCCGTCTGCCGCACACCGCCGATTCCGCGACTCTCTGCGGCGACATGGCCGAGGCCGCCCGGCAGGTCATCTCCGACGGCTACGTTCTCGTCGCCGCGGACCCCTCTGGCCGGGGCCCAGGGCAGGGTGCTGTCCGTCAGTTCACCGGTTCGCCCCCGGCCGTCGCCGAGACCGAACGGCTACTGACCGCCGACCGTGGCGAGCGGGTGACGTACACGAGCGTCGGGGACGGTCTAGGCCTTCCCGGCACCACCTACGGCGTCTCCACGGCCGCCGAGTGGAGGGGGGCCGCGGTCATCCGCGCCCAGCAGGCGTCCTGGGCCTTCGCCGATGGCATGACCTGGTTCCTGCTCGCGGCCGGCGTGATCACGGCGGCGCGGACGGTGATGCTGTTCACGGTCGCCCGTCTGCATGTCAAGCGCGTGCGCGCCAAGCGCTCCCGCCGGCTGCGCCGCCGGACCGGCCCACCCGTTCCTCCGCTCACCGACCCGGTGTCGGTGATCATTCCCGCGTACAACGAAGAGGCGGGCATCGCGGCGACCGTACGTTCGCTGCTCGCCTCCACCCACCAGGCCGTCCAGATCATCGTCGTCGACGACGGCTCCACCGACCGGACCTTCGAGATCGCCGAGGCGATCGACGACCGCCGGGTCATGGTCATTCGCCAGGCCAACTCCGGCAAGGCGGCGGCCCTCAACACAGGACTCGCCTGGGCCCACTTCGACATCGTCGTCATGATCGACGGCGACACGGTCTTCGAGCCCGACGCGATCTTCAATCTGATCCAGCCGTTGGCCGACCCCCGTGTCGGCGCGGTCAGCGGCAACACCAAGGTCGGCAACCGCCAGGGAGTACTCGGCCGCTGGCAGCACCTCGAGTACGTCATCGGCTTCAACCTCGACCGCCGCATGTTCGACGTCATGGAGTGCATGCCGACGGTACCCGGAGCGATCGGAGCGTTCCGCCGCGACGCCGTCGTGGGCGTCGGCGGACTCAGCGAGGACACCCTCGCCGAGGACACCGACCTCACCATGGCCCTGTGCCGGGCCGGCTGGCGCGTCGTCTACGAGGAATCGGCCATCGCCTGGACCGAGGCTCCCTCCACGGTGCGCCAGCTGTGGAAGCAGCGCTACCGCTGGTGCTACGGCACGCTCCAGGCCATGTGGAAACACCGCGGTGCGGTGCTGCAGCGGGGCGCGGCGGGAAAGCTGGGCCGCCGGGGCCTGACCTACCTCCTGCTGTTCCAGACGGTCCTGCCGCTGATCGCCCCGCTTGTGGATGTCTTCGCACTGTACGGACTGCTGTTCCACGGCGCGGAGCAGGCGGCGGCAGTCTGGATCGCCTTCACAGCGGTGCAGGTCTTCAGCGCGGTGTACGCGCTGCGGCTGGACCGGGAGAAGTTCGAGCCCCTGTGGACCCTGCCGCTCCAGATCTTCGTCTACCGCCAGCTCATGTACCTCGTGGTCGTCCACTCCGTGGTCACGGCCCTGCTGGGCAACCGTCTGCGGTGGCAGCGGATGCAGCGCACGGGTTCGGCGACGGACACCCTCGAGGATCGCCGCGCGGTGCACAGCTGACGATCCGCGGGCAGCGCAAGGGGCCATGATCACTCGTGCCAGAGCATCTCCAGGAGTGAGCCGCTGCTCACCTCGGGCTTCTCTGACCGGGCGGGCGGGTGCTGCGTCATAGGTCGTAGTCTTCTGGAGATCGTTCCGGCCCGAGCACTGGAGAATCTGCCGATCGAGGCGGCCGCTCAGACGTATCGAGTCGTCGCCCCGTGCCCCTCCGCAGGTCGACCTGCACAATGGGCTGACATGCGTTACTGACACCTACGCCAGCGGACGAGGGCAGACAGTGACGATCGGATACGACTATCGTCACGGCGCAGTGACCTCCCTCACCTGCACCTCAGCGACCGTTACGAGAATGGGATGATGTCGTTTATGAAGGGACGCGTCCTCGTCGTCGACGACGACACCGCACTGGCCGAGATGCTCGGGATTGTGCTGCGTGGTGAAGGTTTCGAACCGTCGTTCGTTGCAGACGGCGACAAGGCTCTTGCGGCATTCCGGGAGGCCAAGCCGGACCTGGTGCTGCTGGATCTCATGCTGCCCGGTCGGGACGGCATCGAGGTGTGCCGGCTGATCAGGGCCGAGTCGGGTGTGCCGATCGTCATGCTCACGGCCAAGAGCGACACCGTAGACGTGGTGGTCGGGCTGGAGTCCGGTGCCGACGACTACATCGTCAAGCCGTTCAAGCCCAAGGAGCTGGTGGCCCGTATCCGGGCGCGGCTCCGGAGGTCGGAGGAGCCGGCTCCCGAGCAGCTCGCTATCGGGGACCTGGTCATCGATGTGGCCGGTCACTCCGTGAAGCGGGACGGGCAGTCGATCGCGCTGACCCCGCTCGAATTCGATCTGCTCGTGGCGCTCGCCCGTAAGCCGTGGCAGGTGTTCACCCGCGAGGTGCTGCTCGAGCAGGTGTGGGGCTACCGCCATGCCGCCGACACCCGGCTGGTGAACGTCCACGTGCAGCGGCTGCGCTCCAAGGTCGAGAAGGACCCGGAGCGGCCCGAGATCGTGGTGACCGTCCGTGGCGTCGGATACAAGGCAGGGCCGAGCTGACATGACCGTGGGCAGTGCTGCTCCGAAACCCGGGGGGCCGGGAGTCCGTACGGGGCGGGCTGCCGGACCAGGGCGTGGGCCTTCACGCGTAGGCAGGGTGCTCCAGGACGGAGCGCCGGGCGGACCGGTTCTCCGGATGGCCATGCGCTGGGTCCGCCGACCCCTGCTGCCCGCCGTACGGCTGTGGCGCCGCAACATTCAGTTGCGGGTGGTCGTGAGCACGCTGCTGATGTCGCTCGGCGTGGTGCTGCTGCTCGGGCTCGTCGTCATCGGCCAGGTCCGCAACGGACTGCTGGATGCGAAGGAGCAGGCGGCGCAGAGCCAAGCCGCAGGCGGTTTCGTTGCGGCACAGGACACGGCGAGCGCAACGCCGGCCCTCGGCGGGCCGGATGGTGACGCCACCGACGGCAGGCCCGGCCGGGGCGCCGTCAACTGGCGGTCCGAACTGGTGAAGCAGCTGGCCAGCGGTGGCCAGGGCGCCTACCACGTGGTGGCGCTCAGCCCGGACTCCGAGGACGCGGGCACGAGCCGTGGTCCCCGGGCGTCGGGCGATGTCGATGTGACGAGCATTCCCGAGTCCTTGCGCGGATCCGTCGCGCAGGGGACGGGTACGTTCCAGACGTACGTCAAGATCAAGTACTCGACTCCGAAGGAGGCCGAGGCCGGGCTGGTGGTCGGCAAGCGCCTCAACGACGTCGAGGGCAACGCCTACGAGCTGTACTACCTCTTCCCCCTGACGCAGGAGGAGGAGTCGCTGAGCCTGGTCAAGGGAACTCTCGCGACAGCAGGACTGTTCGTGGTCGTTCTGCTCGGTGCGATCGCATGGCTGGTGGTGCGCCAGGTCGTCACGCCGGTGCGGATGGCCGCGGGGATTGCCGAGCGGCTCTCGGCAGGGCGGCTCCAGGAACGGATGAAGGTCACCGGCGAGGACGACATCGCCAGGCTCGGCGAGGCGTTCAACAAGATGGCGCAGAACCTCCAGCACAAGATCCAGCAGCTGGAGGAGCTCTCCAGGATGCAGCGGCGGTTCGTCTCGGACGTCTCGCACGAGCTGCGCACCCCGCTGACCACCGTGCGGATGGCGGCGGACGTCATCCACGAGGCGCGGAGCGATTTCGACCCGGTGACAGCGCGCTCGGCAGAGCTGCTCGGGGACCAGCTGGACCGGTTCGAGTCGCTGCTCTCCGATCTGCTGGAGATCAGCCGCTTCGACGCGGGCGCGGCTGCGTTGGAGGCCGAGGCGATAGATCTGCGCGAGGTCGTGCACCGAGTGATCGGCGGGGCTGAGCCGCTGGCCGAACGCAAGGGCACCCGGATCCGCGTGGTCGGCGACGAGCAGCCCGTGGTCGCCGAGGCGGACGCCCGCCGTATCGAGCGGGTCCTGCGCAATCTCGTGGTGAACGCGGTCGAGCACGGCGAGGGACGCGATGTGGTCGTACGACTGGCCTCGGCCGGCGGAGCCGTCGCGGTGGCCGTGCGCGACTACGGCGTCGGGCTGAAGCCCGGCGAGGCGACCCGGGTGTTCAACCGCTTCTGGCGGGCCGACCCGGCGCGTGCGCGCACCACCGGAGGCACGGGTCTCGGACTGTCCATCGCCGTCGAGGACGCACGGCTGCACGGCGGCTGGCTGCAGGCGTGGGGTGAGCCCGGCGGTGGCTCGCAGTTCCGCCTGACCCTGCCGCGCACCGCGGACGAACCGCTGCGCGGATCACCGATACCCCTGGAGCCCAAGGATTCCCGGCGCGCCCGTGAGCGTGCCGCGGCCGACGAGGTGAACGAGACCGCTCTGCGGCTGGCCACGGTGCCGCTGCAGCCCGGAGCGAACCGGTCGCCGATACCGGTGCCGCCGAAGACGCCCCCCACCGGGGCGGTGGACCCTGCGGCCCTGCCGGGCAGCGGTGCCCGCGTCGTGGCACGCCAGGCCGGAGAGCGGCTGGGGGACGGCGAGACGGCCGGAAGGATCTCGGAGCGGGAGGACACAACTCGTGGGCGCTGAGCGTCTGGGCCACGGCCGTGGGCGGGCGCTTCGGGCGCTCACGCTGCCCACCTGCGCCGCAGTCCTGCTGGCCGGTTGCGCGTCGATGCCGGACCGGGGCGACGTCGAGCAGGTGAAGGCCACCAAGGGTGCGGACTCGCAGGTGCGGGTCCTCGCGGTGCCGCCTCGCGAGGGCGCCGAGCCCGATGAGGTTGTCGTCGGCTTCCTGGAAGCCATGACCAGTGACGATCCGAGTTTTGCCACGGCGCGCAAGTACCTGACGAAGAGCGCCGCGAAGGAGTGGCGGCCGGAGCAGCTCACGACGGTGCTGACCGAGGCGCCCGACCCGGGGCCTGCGACTGTCGGGGAGAGCGAGGACAGCCGCACCTATCCGCTGTCCGGCGAGCTGATCGCGACGGTGGACCGGCACGCCTATCAGGCAGCGGCCCCCAGTCAGTACAGCGGCGGGCTGCGTCTGGTCCGGCAGAGCGGACCGGACGGCAAGGGCAAGGAGTGGCGCATCGACTCCCCTCCGCAGGGCCTTGTGCTCGGGGAGAGCGACTTCCAGCGCAACTACGGGCCCGTCAACCGGTACTACTTCGCCTCCGGGCAGCAGTCGGTTGTGGCCGACCCGGTCTACATCCGGCAGCGGCAGGATCCGATGACCCGGATGGACCCGGTCGCCCAGACCGTCTCGGCGTTGTTCCACGGGCCGACGAACTGGCTCAAGCCGGCGGTGGTCTCGCCCTTCCCGGCGGGTACGGCGCTGAAGAAGGGCGTCACGTCCCTGACGCCGGACGATCAGAACGTCCTGACCGTGCCGCTCAACGACAAGGCCTCCGACGCGGGGCGGACGGCGTGCCACCGGATGGCGACGCTCATGCTGCTCAGCCTGCGTGAGCTCACGTCGCCCCGCGTCGATCAGGTGCGGATCCAGGGAGCGGGCGGCTCCCTGCTGTGCGTGCTCAGCGCCGACCAGGCGGAAGCATCCAATCCGGCCGCCGGGACGTCGGTGAGCCGCGACAACGTGTACTTCGTCGACGACGACGGCCGGATGGCCGTGGTGGGAGCAGACGCCAAGACCGTGGACAAGACCACGGTCCGAGGGCCGTTCGGCACCGGCGAGCTGCGTCTGAGCACGGTTGCGGTCGCACGCAGCCAGCAGCGCGCGGCGGCCGTCTCGCACGACGGTCAGCGTCTCTACACCTCGTCGATCATGTCCGACGAGGAGCTCGCCGCCCCGCTGGTGGTCAGCGCGGCCAGAAGGCCGCAGGACCGGCTGTCCGCGCCCAGCTGGGACCGGAACGACCTGTGGGTCGCCGACCGCGACCCGGCCGGGCCGAGGCTGCTGCGCCTCGCGGGCGGCAAGGGCGAGCCCGAGCAGGTTGCGGTCGACGGGCTCGACGGTGCCAGGATCGAGTCCCTGAGGGTGTCCGCCGACGGCGTGCGGATGGCACTGCTGCTCTCCAAGGACGGCAGGAGCTCGTTGAGGATCGGCCGGATCGAGCGGCACGTGGATGCCGAGGGCGCCGTCACGGTCTCCGTCGTGGATCTGCAGTCCGCGGCGCCGCGGCTGGAGTCGGTCACCGCGGTGTCCTGGGCCGGGCCGAGCCGGCTCGTGGTGGTCGGCAAGGAGGCCGGCGGTGTCCAGCAGGTGCGCTACATCGCCACCGACGGCTCCCTCTCGCCCGTAGGGGGTGTGCCGGGCCTGAACAAGGTTTCCGCGGTCGCCGCCACGGAGGACGAGAACCAGCCGCTCGTGGCCGTCTCCGACGACGGACTGGTGCGGCTCGCGCCGGCCGCGAACTGGCAGACGATGATCGACAAGGGTTCCTCTCCCGTCTATCCGGGATAGCGCCGGACAGCGCGTGCATCGGGGGACGGCCGGCTGATGCTGAACGCTGAATCCGGAGGGGTCCGGCCGGAGTACGGCCGGGCGTCCGTGTCCGGGACGGTCGCCCGGGCCGTGCGTCCGTGCCCGCTCGGTTCTTCTCCGGCGTCGACCTCGCCCCCGACCTGCCCTGACCCCGACCCGACCCCCGGTCGGGCCGCGGCCTGACCTGCGGTCCGGTCCCGGTCCGGGTTTCGCCGGGTTCCGCGCGCCGTGCCGGTTCTCCACAGGGGTGGCGGGCCTCTGCCGACACCGGCACAGTGAGGTCATGCGGGGCTGGTGGCACGAGATCGCCGGGCTGGTGCTGCCGGTCGCCTGTGCCGGCTGCGGATGCCCTCGTACGCCCCTGTGCGACGAGTGTGCAGGGCAGCTGGCAGGTACCGGACCCCAGCGGGTGCGGCCGTGCCCCGAGCCGGCTGGGCTGCCCGTGGTGTTCGCAGCTGCCCGCTACGAGGACGCGGTGCGGGCCGTACTGCTGGCGCACAAGGAGCGGGGTGCCCTGGGTCTGGCCGGTCCGCTCGGCGCGACCCTGGCCGCTGCCGTGCTGTCGGCGGTGCCCGACGCAGCCGGGGCCCGGGACCCGGGGCCGCTGCTGCTCGTACCGGTGCCGTCGGCTCGGCGTGCGGTGCGGGCACGGGGCCACGATGCGGCACGGCGTGTCGCCGTGGCAGCGGCAGGTGTGCTGCGGCGGTCCGGAGTACACGCCACGGCGCTTCCCCTGCTGCGGCAGTGCCGTCCGGTGGCGGACCAGTCCCGTCTCACGGCCCGCGGGAGGCTGGTGAACATGGCCGGAGCCCTCGCGGTGACGTCCGGTACCGAGCAGCTGCTGGAGGGCCGCAGAACGGTGCTCGTGGACGATCTGATGACGACGGGCGCCACGCTGGCGGAGGCATCACGGGCACTGTGTGCCGCGCTCACCGCCAGGCGTTCGGGGGCCCTCCCGCCGAGCGCCGCAGTGGTCGCCGCACCGCCCTTGTCCTTCCGTACGGACGCCTTGTCCTTGCGTACGGACCGCCGACCCGGAACTGGCTCGAACTGACCCGGAAGCGACCGGAACCGACACAGGAGCTGCAACGTTGCAGGTAGTGAGAGGCCGAGTTCCCCTGAATGGACGTACGCGCTGGTAGCGGGTGCCGACAAGGGCCGGGGCGAGCTATGTTCGGGTTGTGAGGAATGGTGAACTCTGGCCTTCATCGAACACATGGCCCGGTTAAGGCCAGGTGTTCATGAAGGAGCCCAAAACCTCGAAGTTGGTGGGGTGGGGATCTTGCCGATGGGGGAGGAGGAGGTGAAAGTCGCCAAGTCCGAGGCTCCGGTGCTCACCGGGGCCTGGTGCAAAAGGGAGACGCTTCGCGAGGGATGCGAAGCAATCCGGGAACGGAGTTCTGCGTGGACATCGTCGTCAAGGGCCGCAAGACCGAGGTGCCCGAGCGGTTCCGCAAGCACGTGGCCGAGAAGCTGAAGCTGGAGAAGATCCAGAAGCTCGACGGCAAGGTGATCAGCCTCGACGTCGAGGTGTCCAAGGAGCACAACCCGCGGCAGGCAGACCGTTCCGACCGCGTGGAGATCACACTTCACTCGCGTGGCCCGGTCATCCGGGCGGAAGCTGCGGCCGCCGACCCGTACGCGGCGCTCGACCTTGCCACAGCGAAGCTGGAGGGGCGGCTGCGCAAGCAGCACGACAAGCGCCACACCCGCCGGGGCAACGGCCGGCTGTCGGCGGCGGAGGTCGCCGATGTCGTGCCCGGCGTGGCCCAGTTGAACGGGAGCGGGGAGCCCGTCTCCGAGGAACCTTCGGACGCCATTCCCACCACCAGGATCGGTTCGCTCGAAGTACAGGGCGAAGGCCCGCTGGTGGTCCGCGAGAAGAACCACGTCGCCGCCCCGATGACGCTCGACCAAGCGCTCTACGAAATGGAGTTGGTCGGGCACGACTTCTATCTGTTCGTCGACTCCGAGACCAAGGAGCCCAGTGTCGTCTACCGGCGGCACGCCTATGACTACGGCGTCATCCACCTGCAGACCGACCCGCTCGCCGCGCGCGAGTCGGGCGGCGCCGGTGGTGCGCTCGGCGGCTGACCCCGTCCTCCCGTGGTGCCCCTGGAGCGCCCTCTGCGCCCCCAGGGGCACCTCTGTGCCACCAAGGAAACAACACGCTGTCGTGCGGGCATGAAATCATGGCGGTCCGAGCCAACCGATGCACTGTCGACTGCGGTTGGCAGACCGCAGATGACCAGGGCCATGGCCTCAGGGGGAGGAACGATGGCGGACAGCTTCGGGCCGGTGCAGGGCAGGGACGAAACCGAGGGCGCGGACGGCATGGAAGGCGCGGAGACGGAAGTCTCACGCAAGGAGCCGATCCGGGTGCTCGTGGTGGACGACCACGCCCTCTTCCGCCGTGGGCTGGAAATCGTCCTCGCGCAGGAGGAGGACATCCAGGTCGTCGGGGAGGCCGGTGACGGCGCGGAGGCTGTCGACAAGGCCGCGGACCTGCTGCCCGACATCGTGCTGATGGACGTACGGATGCCGAAGCGCGGCGGGATCGAGGCGTGCACCTCGATCAAGGAGGTGGCTCCGAGTGCAAAGATCATCATGCTGACGATCAGCGACGAGGAGGCCGACCTCTACGACGCGATCAAAGCCGGTGCGACCGGATATCTCCTCAAGGAGATCTCCACGGACGAGGTGGCCACCGCGATCCGTGCCGTTGCCGACGGCCAGTCGCAGATCAGTCCTTCCATGGCCTCGAAACTGCTCACCGAGTTCAAGTCGATGATCCAGCGCACCGACGAGCGTCGGCTGGTGCCGGCGCCCCGGCTGACCGACCGGGAGCTGGAGGTCCTCAAGCTGGTCGCCACGGGGATGAACAACCGGGACATCGCCAAGGAGTTGTTCATCTCGGAGAACACGGTGAAGAACCACGTACGCAACATCCTGGAGAAGCTCCAGCTCCACTCTCGGATGGAAGCGGTGGTGTACGCGATGCGCGAGAAGATTCTCGAGATCCGGTAGCCGGCCGAGCGAGCCGTCCCGGCGGAGCCGCCGGGACCGGGGCGCTGGTCCCCGCAGCTCTGCCGTGGAGCTGAGCCGGGGCGGGTGGGACCGGGTGGCGTTCGATCGGGGGGATCAGCCGATGGCCGCCACCAGAGGCGCGGCGAGCTCGGGTCGGTCGACACGTTCGACGCGGACCGAGTCGCAGCCCACCCACTCGGCAGCCTCCCGCAGGGCCTGCGCCATGGGGCGGACCGCCTTCGGGGTGTCCAGAGAGACCTGCCGGGCGACCAGCGTCGCGCCCTCGCGCGCAGGATCGACACGGCCCAGCAGCCTGCCGCCCGAGAGCAGCGGCATGGCGAAGTAGCCGTGCACCCGCTTCGCCTTGGGGACGTACGCCTCCAGCCGGTGGGTGAATCCGAAGATCCGCTCCGTGCGGGCACGCTCCCAGATCAGCGAGTCGAACGGTGACAGCAACGTCGTACGGTGACGGCCGCGCGGCTCGCTCGCCAGCGCCTCCGGGTCCGCCCACGCGGGCTTGTCCCAGCCTTCGACACGGACCGGCACCAGACCGGATGCGGCGACGACGGCGTCGAACTGCTCGCCCTTGAGCCGGTGGTAGTCCGCGATGTCCGCGCGCGTGCCCACCCCCAGGGCCTGGCCGGCCAGCCGCACCAACCGCTCCAGGCACTCGCGGTCGTCGAGCTCGTCATGGAGGAACTCGTCCGGGATCGCACGCTCCGCAAGGTCGTACACCCGCTTCCAGCCGCGTCGCTCGGTGCACACCACCTCGCCGTACATCAGGGCTCGCTCGACCGCGACCTTCGACGCCGACCAGTCCCACCACTCCCCGCCGTTCTTGGCGCCGCCCAGCTCGGTGGCGGTGAGCGGCCCCTCGGCGCGCAGTTGCTTGATCACCGCGTCGTACGAGCCGTCCGGCAGGTCGTGGTACCAGTGCGGACGGGAGCGGTAGGCGCGGCGGCGGAAGGCGAAGTGCGGCCACTCCTCCGCGGGCAGGATGCAGGCCGCGTGCGACCAGTACTCGAAGGCATGTCCCTCGGTCCAGTAGGCGTCCTCGACCGTACGGCGGCCGACGGCGCCCAGGCGGGCGTAAGGGACCAGCTCGTGCGAGCGGGCCAGCACCGAGATCGTGTCCAGCTGGACCGCGCCGAGGTGGCGGAGCACACCGCGCACGCCGCCCCGGCGGTCGGGAGCGCCGAGGAAGCCCTGGGCGCGCAGGGCTATGCGACGGGCCTCGTCGGCTGACAGTTCGGTGGCGGGTGGCGCAGTGGTCATGTCCGGCACCCTAGAGGCCGGCACTGACAGTGAGGCGCTCAGCGGGGCCCTGGACGCCGACGTCACCGCATACGACCCGGGCCGGCCGGCCGCCCATGGAATCGGCCCGGACAGCGCAGCCCTGCTGGTCGCACCGGCGGCAACCTCCATAGCGGCCCTCGGCCTGTGCCCGTTGCCCCCGGTCGCCCCAGGGACGCCCTCCCCTCACGCCCGGCTGTCGTCCCACGCCGTCGCGGGCAGATAGGGGAGCGCCGGGACCAGGCCCAGGTCCGACGGGAGCAGCGAGGCGACCCAGCAGTCCCGGAGCGTCCCCCTGCTCAGGATGCCGGCGCGCTGGACGCCCTCGAGAGTGAACCCTGTCCTCTCGGCGACGGCGCGGGACGCCCTGTTTCCCAGCTCGGCGCGCCATTCCAGGCGTGTGCACGCCAGTTCGTCGAAGGCCCAGCGCGCCAGCCCGAGCACCATCTCCGCCGCATAGCCGAGGCCCCGGTGCTCCTTGGCCGTCCAGAAGCCGATCTCCCATGCGCCGTCGCGCGGATGGTGGAGGCTTGTCGAGGCGAGGAGCGGTCCACCGCCCAGTGGGCGTACGCAGAAGGTGTACGCCGTGTCGTTGCCCCATCCGTCCGGCACGATCAGGCCGACGAACTCGTCCGCGTGCTGACGTTCGTACGGCACGGGTACGGCGGGAATCCAGCGCTGGATGTCGGGGTCCTGACACGCCGCGTGGACCTCTGCGGCGTCGTCCGGCCGGAAGGCCCGCAGTTCCAGCCGCTCGGTGGTGAGAGTGATGGGCTCCATGCGGGGATTCTGGTGACTCTCCGTCGGTGGTGCGAACACTTTTCGGGGGCAGCGGCACCTTCCGCGTCCCCCGAGCGTTCTCCTGGTACGCGGCAGTCGGCCACGGCCCGGGGCACCCCTGAGGGGGAGGACCTCCCGGCACGGCGGTGTCCTCGCTTACGATGGCCGATGCGGTGGGGTCCACCTGCCGTGCCCGCGCCAGTGTCCGTCACACGACCCAGTGCCAGGCCCGACCGGCAAGGAGACCCGCCTCAGTGTCCGTCTTCAACAAGCTCATGCGTGCAGGCGAAGGCAAGATCCTGCGCAAACTGCAACGCATCGCGGACCAGGTCAACTCCATCGAAGAGGACTTCGTCAGCCTCTCCGACGCCGAGTTGCGGGCGCTCACCGATGAGTACAAGGAGCGCTACGCCAACGGCGAGACTCTGGATGACCTGCTGCCCGAGGCCTTCGCGACGGTCCGCGAGGCCGCCAAGCGTGTCCTCGGCCAGCGCCACTACGACGTCCAGATGATGGGCGGCGCCGCGCTCCACCTCGGTTATGTCGCCGAAATGAAGACCGGTGAGGGCAAGACCCTCGTCGGCACGCTCCCGGCGTACCTCAACGCCCTGTCGGGCAAGGGCGTCCACCTGATCACGGTCAACGACTACCTGGCCGAGCGCGACTCCGAGATGATGGGCCGAGTGCACAAATTCCTCGGTCTGAGGGTCGGCTGCATCCTGGCCAACATGTCGCCCGCCCAGCGCCGCGAGCAGTACGCGTGCGACATCACGTACGGCACGAACAACGAGTTCGGCTTCGACTATCTGCGCGACAACATGGCGTGGTCCAAGGACGAGCTCGTCCAGCGCGGCCACAACTTCGCGATCGTCGACGAGGTCGACTCCATCCTCGTCGACGAGGCCCGTACGCCGCTGATCATCTCGGGTCCGGCCGACCAGGCGACCAAGTGGTACGGCGACTTCGCCAAGCTGGTGACCCGCCTCACCAAGGGTGAGCCCGGGAACCCGCTGAAGGGCATCGAGGAGACCGGCGACTACGAGGTCGACGAGAAGAAGCGGACCGTCGCCATTCATGAGAGCGGCGTCTCCAAGGTCGAGGACTGGCTGGGCATCGACAACCTCTACGAGTCGGTGAACACCCCGCTCGTGGGCTATCTGAACAACGCCATCAAGTCCAAGGAGCTCTTCAAGAAGGACAAGGACTACGTCGTCATCGACGGCGAAGTCATGATCGTCGACGAGCACACCGGCCGTATCCTCGCCGGCCGCCGCTACAACGAGGGCATGCACCAGGCGATCGAGGCGAAGGAAGGGGTGGACATCAAGGACGAGAACCAGACGCTCGCCACGATCACCCTCCAGAACTTCTTCCTCCTCTACAACAAGCTCTCCGGCATGACCGGCACGGCCATGACCGAGGCCGCCGAGTTCCACCAGATCTACAAGCTGGGCGTCGTTCCGATCCCGACGAACCGGCCGATGGTCCGCAAGGACCAGTCGGACCTGATCTACCGCACCGAGGTCGCCAAGTTCGCGGCAGTCGTGGACGACATCGCGGAGAAGCACGAGAAGGGCCAGCCGATCCTCGTCGGTACGACGTCGGTCGAGAAGTCCGAGTACCTCTCCCAGCAGCTCAGCAAGCGCGGCGTCCAGCACGAGGTCCTCAACGCCAAGCAGCACGACCGTGAGGCGATCATCGTCGCCCAGGCCGGCCGCAAGGGCGCGGTCACGGTCGCCACGAACATGGCGGGCCGTGGCACGGACATCAAGCTCGGCGGCAACCCGGACGACCTCGCCGAGGCCGAGCTGCGCCAGCGCGGTCTGGACCCGGTCGAGCACGTCGAGGAGTGGGCCGCGGCCCTCCCCGCCGCACTGGAGAAGGCCGAGCAGGCCGTCAAGTCGGAGTTCGAAGAGGTCAAGTCGCTCGGCGGGCTCTATGTCCTGGGTACGGAGCGGCACGAGTCGCGGCGGATCGACAACCAGCTGCGCGGTCGTTCCGGCCGCCAGGGCGACCCGGGCGAATCGCGCTTCTACCTCTCGCTCGGCGATGACCTGATGCGCCTGTTCAAGGCCCAGATGGTCGAGCGGGTCATGGCCATGGCCAACGTCCCGGACGATGTGCCGATCGAGAACAAGATGGTGACGCGCGCGATCGCGTCGGCCCAGTCCCAGGTCGAGCAGCAGAACTTCGAGACGCGCAAGAACGTCCTGAAGTACGACGATGTGCTGAACCGCCAGCGCAAGGTCATCTACGCCGAGCGCCGCCGCGTCCTGGAGGGCGAGGACCTGCACGAGCAGATCCGCCACTTCATGGACGACACGATCGACGCGTACATCCAGGCGGAGACCGTCGAGGGCTTCGCGGAGGAGTGGGACCTGGACCGGCTGTGGGGTGCCTTCAAGCAGCTCTACCCGGTGAAGGCGACGATCGAGGAGCTGGAGGAGGCCGCGGGAGACCGGGCCGGGATCACTGCCGAGTTCATCGGCGAATCCATCAAGGACGACATTCACGAGCAGTACGACGAGCGCGAGAAGCAGCTCGGCTCGGACATCATGCGCGAGCTGGAGCGGCGTGTCGTGCTCTCCGTGCTGGACCGCAAGTGGCGCGAGCACCTGTACGAGATGGACTACCTCCAGGAGGGCATCGGCCTGCGGGCGATGGCCCAGAAGGACCCGCTGGTCGAGTACCAGCGCGAGGGCTTCGACATGTTCACCGCGATGATGGAGGGCATCAAGGAGGAGTCCGTCGGCTATCTGTTCAACCTGGAGGTCCAGGTCGAGCAGCAGGTCGAGGAGATCCCGGTGCAGGACGCGGCCGAGAAGACCTCCCTGGCCAAGGAGGACGCGGTGCCCGCGGGTGCCGGCCGTACGGAGATCCGCGCCAAGGGCCTGGACGCACCGCAGCGCCCGGACCGGCTGCACTTCTCCGCACCGACGGTCGACGGTGAGGGCGGCATCGTCGAGGGCGACTTCACGAACGGTGAAGGGGCGGCGCGGTCCGAGTCGGACGGGATGACGCGGGCGGAGCGCCGCAAGGCGCAGAAGAGCACGGGCGGGCGCCGTCGCAAGAAGTAGCGGCAGCCCCCGCCACCCGGCGGATCGCACGGCCGTGGGGGGGGGGGGGGGGGGGTGGGGGGGTGGGGGGGGGGGGGGGGTGCTTCTTCTGTTTTTTTTTTCGGGTGTTGCTTTATGCCCTTTTCCGCTGTTTCCTC